>CALROI020000009.1:0-169391 GCA_943369765.1 Phycisphaera mikurensis NBRC 102666
GCCTGGCTGCGTTTCTCCACCGCACGCACAGCCTCCGCGTCGTCGTCAACGGCTCCCCCGGCGAACGCGACCTCACCGAGCAGATCGCCGCGACCTCCGGGCTCGGCCCCGCGTGCGTCTCGCTCGCAACCCTCGGCATCACCATCGGCTCGCTCAAATCCGTCGTGCGCCGCTCTTCGCTCATGGTGACCAACGACACCGGCCCGCGTCACCTCGCCGCCGCGCTGGGCGTCCCCCTCGTCACGATGTTCGGCCCCACGGACCACCGCTGGACGACCATCCGCACCCGCCCCACCGGCCCCGAAAAAATCCTCCTCGCCGACCCAACCCTCCCCGAAACCGAGTTGGCGAACGACCACCCGGAGCGTTGCCGCATCGACCGCATTACCGAAGAATCCGTCGAGGCGGCTGTGAACGAAGTCTTAGCTCCCCGTCACAATTGAAAGGCACTTTCTCAGCAGCCGTGCGACCATTCACCACCCTCCGAAGCGGAGGGACGGTGGCACCCACGGCTCGCGGTATACTGGCGCGGGACACGTCGTTCAAGGGCCCGAGGTGGTTCGAAGATCAGTGGTGCCACCCGCCTCAAGATCGAGGCCAAACTGCCCTACATCGCGGAGGTTCGGCACCGCGAGGCAAGCAATCCGGTCGCTGCAGAAAGGTCCAGATCGGCCACGAGCAAGCCCGCTTTGCCGTAGGGTTGGAAGCACTGCAGCGTTCCGTCCGGTCGCGCGACCGCCGAAGTTGTTCCAGAGCCTTCGCTCGCGCAGTTCACCGACGCGAAGTAGCATGTGTTCTCCGCGGCACGGCACAGCACCGCCTTTTCATGGAACGTGTTGGCGGGATCGGCGAATGTGACCGGGCGATAGCTGCCGGGCTCGGCAACGTGCGCGTGCGGGTGAAACACGACCTGCGCTCCTCGGCGTGCAGCCCACCGCACGGTCTCCGGATATCTCCACCCTTCGTGGCAGATCACCACCCCGAAGGTCAGAGGGCCGGCGGTAAAGACCCGGCGTTCCGTGCCGAAAGCGGGATAGACGCTGTCTTCGGACGGATCCATCTGCACCTTTTCCTGCCAGCCCGCGATCGTGCCGTCGGGATTGATCACACACGCGGCGATCTGCAGCCCGCGATCCGTGATGCGCTCCGTGCCCAGGATCACCGTGATGCCGGCGGCCTTGGCCGCTCTCGTCACCTCGGACAACGCTCGCTCGAGAAACGCGCGATCCGGCGACGGCGCGGGCTTGCCGGGCCACCGATATCCTGGAATGAAGCACTCCGGAAAGCAGACCACGAGCGCACCTTGTCGGCCCGCTTCGGCAACAGTCGACATTGCCAGAAGCACGGATTCCTCCGGTGTCGCGGGGATGCGGATATTCGCGAGAGCAATTCGAACCGTGCTCATGGAAGCACCTCGCTTCGGAGTGGCGAGTGGGCGGTGTGGGCGGTGTGGGCGCGGCTCATCGGTGATTCTCCGGTGGTCTCATCGTGGTGAGAACGGAACTTTGGGTGTCCAAGGCGGTGAGCCATGCTATGCGGCATTGAGGAGAACGGCGATGTGTCCACGGCGGGTGGCGGCTGGCACCGATCTCCGGAATTGACCGCAACCCGTGGCATCGGAGTCGCTTGGAATTCGATGCTCTTGGCACGACGCGCGTGCCACCATCGAAGTCATCCAAAGCGGCTGACTTCGCCCCCACACCCCCACACCCCCACACCCCCACGACCCCACACCCCCACTCCGCCCACCGTTGGGCTCACTCCCGGGCTTTGATTCCACCGAGCGTTCGATCTGGATCGAGTGCGGGGATGCGTGGGGCGTCTTGCTCGCGTCTTGATGTATTTGCAACCCCGGAATGAGCTCCTACGAAAGGACTGGGGACAGAGGGGGGTGGGATGGTGGGGTGGGAGGGGCTGCGAGTGATCTCGGGAGCCCGCACGGGTCCGCTTTCGCGAGGGAGTCTGTCATGAAGATCGCATGTCGAATCGCCGTGGTGTCGTGTTCCGCGCTCCTGGCCGGCCACGCCGCGGCCTTTGTGCCTTGGTCCAATCCGGGTTTCAGCGCGGGTGCCTACTGGGGGAGCGGCGGCGGGTCGGACAACGGGTATATGGGAAGCCCCGACTACAGCTCCGGCGTCGTGACGCTGACGTTCAGGCCGTTCCAGTTCTCCGCGAGCAGCAGCGGCGTCGGGTCCTCGTCGATCACCGACAGGATCGTGTTTGACCTCGTGGATGCGCCCGGTATGGGCTACACGTTCACCGCGATCAACATCGCGGAGAACGGGGTCTACAGCACCACCGCGGGCGGGCAGGTTCTTTCCACGCCGGTCCTCACCGTCACCAACCTCACCACGCTCGCGGTCTTCACGACGAACCTGAACGTGACTTACTCGAGCGGGATCTGGGTCGCCCTCGGCGGGGTGAATATCACCGGGTGGTCCAGCGGCGAGTCGCTACGCGTCGAGATCTTCAACACGCTCACCGCCACGACATTCGCCGCGGGCGACACCGCCATGATCGACAAGTCCACGGTGCAGCGCGATCTCCACAGCGCCCTTGAGGTCTCGATCGTCCCGGCACCCTCCGCGTTGGCGGCCTTCTCGATGGCACTGGTCCTACGTCGGCGGCGTCGGGCATGATTGCGTGACGCACCCTGCGGGTTCAGAGGCTTCGAGTCCGGCCCCGTGTGCTCGACCGCCCCGGCTTGACTGACCCCAATGGCGGTTGGCACCAATCAGGAACAACTCCCCGTGCCAGCGATCGCTGCGCCTGCAATCGTCGCCGCCCGTCTTGGCTAGACTGACCCTGATGCCGGAGCACGAGCCCATCGACCCCGAATGTCGAACGCCGTCGCCGCACCGCCGTCACTCGAGCAAGCCCATGAACACCACTCCGTCTTCGACGCGTTCCCATGGTTGGCAGGCCGTCGGGCTGGTCGGGTGGCTGGTGTTCTGCTTCGCAGCGACGGGATCGGCGGCCTTTGTCTCCGTGGATGGGTGGTTCGCGGGGCTCCAGAAACCATCGTGGAACCCGCCCTCGTGGCTGTTCGGCCCGGTCTGGACGTTGCTGTACGCGATGATGTCCGTCGCGGCGTGGCTGGTCTGGAAGCGGGGCGTGTGGAAGGTGCAAGGGCGGGCGCTGGGCGTCTTCTGCGTGCAATGGCTCTTCAACGCGCTGTGGACGCCGCTGTTCTTTGGTGCCCACCTCCCGGGATGGGCGTTTCTCGACATCGTGCTGCTGTGGTTGTCGCTGGCGACCACGGTCGTGCTCTTCTGGCGTGTGAACCGGCTGGCGGGGGCGATGCTGATGCCGTACCTGGCCTGGGTCACGTTCGCAGCGGCTCTGAACTTGACGATTTGGCGGATGAATCCGTGAACCCGAGAGCGAGCACGAACGCGTAGAATCATCGCTTGCCATCAGACCTGCCCACGCCCGACACCAAACCGCCTCACGCGGCGAAGCTCCCGCGTTCGTTGATCCTTCTTGGGTGGATCTCGTTCTTTCAGGATGTGTCGGGGGAGATGGTCAACCCGGTGATCCCGCTGTTTCTCGTCGGTGCGCTGGGCGGCTCGGCGACGTCGCTCGGGTGGGTCGATGGCGTGGCGGCGGCGGTGATCGCGATGATGACGGCGTGGGCGGGGTGGCGGAGCGACCGTGTGAACAACGGGGCGCGGCGGCGTGTGCCGTGGGTGCGGTGGGGGTACGGGCTTCCGATTGTCGGGAAGGGGCTGCTCGCGGTCGCGTTTGCGTGGCCGATGGTGGTGGCGGGGCGGACGGTGGATCGGATCGGCAAGGGGCTGCGGTCCGGCACACGCGACGCGCTCATCATCGACGCGATCTCGGTCGACCAGCGTGGGCGCGCGTTCGGGTTCCACCGCGCGATGGACTCGGCGGGATCGGTGGTCGGCGTGCTGGTCGCGGCGGCGCTGCTCTGGTGGCTCATCGGCTCGCCGGCTCCGGTCGCAAGCCAGGCCGCGGAAGATGTGGCCAGCGGGGATCTGTCGCAGCATGCGCCGGCGTTCCGCATGATCTTCGGCGTCGCGGCGGGGCTCGGTGTGATCGCGTGGGGGCTCACCTTTCTGATCCGAGAGAGCCCGGTCGCGCCGGCGGCGCCGGCGCGGGCCGAGATGGAGGTTTGCGCGGGGGGTGCGGGCGGGGCCACGAGTGGTCCTTTCGGGCTGCCGGGTGTGTACTGGCGGACCGTCGCGATCATGCTCGTGTTCTCGCTGGCCAACAGCAGCGACGCGTTCCTGATGCTGCGGGCTGTTGAACTCGGGCTTGCGCCGTGGGCGGTCGCGCTCGCGTACGCGGTGTTCATGCTGACGCAGGCGGTGTTCGCGCAGCCCGCGGGCGTGCTGAGCGATCGGATCGGACGGTGGTGGGTGCTCGGGGCGGGGTGGACGATCTACGCGGGGGTGTACGTGGGGTTCGCGTTCACGGGTGCCGCGGGCGTGTGGCCGCTGCTTGCGCTGTACGGGTTCTCGACGGCGTTGACCGACGGCGTGACCAAGGCCGTGGTGTCCGACCATGCGCCGCCCGCACGCCGCGGCGCGGCGATGGGGATCTTTCACATGTTCAACGGGATCGTGACGCTGATCGCGAGTGTCACGATGGGCGTGCTGTGGGATCGGTACGGCCATGCGGCGGCGTTCGGATTCGGCGCGATCGTGGCGTTGCTGGCGGTGGTGCTGATCCCGGTGCTGCGGAGCCGCGGTCGGTGAACACTCGCGTGGCGGTGTGGTGTGCCGCTTGCTCGCGTTCTCAGCAGCCGGCTTCGAAACTCTGGACGAAGTCGAGGTAGTCGAAGAAGTCGACGAAGCCGTCGCTATTGAAATCGACGGGGCAGGGGTTGGCGGGGGCTTGCACGGCGAGGAACGCGCTGACGGGCTTGGTGTCGCAGCCGGTGGCGATTCGGCACTCGTAGACGGCGGAGTCGGCGGGCTCGACGTTCTGGATGCGGAGGAGTCGAGAGTCGGCGCCCGAGATGCGAGCGGAGTTGAGCAGGGGGCTTCCGTTCTTGTACCAGCGGTAGTCGAGATTGACGCCGACAGCGGTGGTTGCGAATTCGGCGGTGGCGCCGGGGGCGAGGATCTGGTTGGCGGGGCGTTCGAGGATCTGGACAGGCCCGCCGCCGGAGGTTTCCATGATGCAGAGCTGGCCGGACCGGTCGGCCCAGAGGACGTCGGGGAGCCCGTCGCGGTTGCGGTCCATGAGGGTGGCGACGGTATTGCCGCCAGCGACGCCGGCACCGCCGAAGTCCAAGGGTGCGGCGAAGGCGGGTGCTCCTCGGTTGAGGTAGACGAGGGCGCGCAGGTTGAACCCGGTTTCGCTGGCGACGGCGGTGACGTCCGGGGAGCCGTCCATGTCGAAGTCTGCGACGGTGAGGGCGTTGGTGGAGAGGTCGGCGGGGCCTGGGACAACGGTGCACGTGAAGGCGCCCAGGGGATTGCCGATGAAGACGAGGAATCCTGATGTGTTGTTGGTGGCGATGATGTCGGGAACGCCGTCGGAGTTGATGTCCTGAACGACGCGGCCGGTGAGGCCGTTGCTGTTCGCGGCTGCGGAGAAGCGGGGCGTCTGGAAGGACCCGTTGCCGTTGCCCTTGCAGAAACTGACGCCCGCGGGGAGGCTGACGGTGGTGAGGACATCGTCGCGGCCGTCGTGGTCCACGTCGATGAGGGTGACGAGGTTCGGACCGTTCCCGGCGGGGTAGGTCGTTCGGGGGAAGAACCCGCCGCCGGCTGCGCCCATCAGCACCGAGATGGTGTCGTCGTTGGTATTGGTGACGACGAGGTCGGGTCGTTGGTCGCCGTTGAGGTCGCTGAGGGCGAGGCTGGTAGGGGTGCGGCCGACGGAGTACGCGGCGGAGGCGGTCAGGAACGTTCCGTTGCCGACGCCGCGGTAGACGCGGACGGATCCGGCGGCGTACTCGATGACGAGGAGGTCCAGGTTCCCGTCCCCATCGGCGTCCTCAAGGATGAACCTGACGAGGGTCTGGGGTGCGGGGAGCTGGAGGAATTGGATCGAGGTGTAGATTTGGGCGGCGTTGCGGCGGATCACGGTGATGCCGGTGCCGGCGGGTGTGCCGGAGGAGCCGGTGATGATCTCCTCGACGCCGTCGTGGTCGAGGTCGACGGCTTTGAGGTCGGTGGGGAGGAGAGGGCTCGGGGCGAATGGGAGGGGGGGAAAGAAAAACGGCCCGCAGTCGGCGAGGGCGGTGGGGGCGGTGGGGGTGAGGGAGAGGACGGCGAGTGCGAGGGTACGAATCATGAGAGGGTCTCCTGGAAATGGCCCCTCGATGGCCGAGGGGCGACGCCCGGCATGCGACGGATGACAGGGGTGGGTGTCACGATTGAGGGCAAAAGCAGGCAGGCCGCCGGGGTTTCCGGCGGCCTGAGGGGTTATGGGATGCTGGGTGCGGGGGACGGGGGCTTAGCAGCCGAACTCGAAGGCTTCGACGAACGCGTCGTAGTCGAAGAAGTCGACGAAGCCGTCGACGTTGAAATCGACCGAGCAGGCGGGTGGGGTGTAGACGGGTGCGATGTGTTCGAGGGCGCCCAGGTCGATGACTTGGCCGGTGCCGTTGGAGGCGGGGGCGTCAATCACGCGGGTGTTGCCGTCGAGGTCGGTCAGCTCGACGATCGAGCTGAGCGGGCTGCGCGAGGCGGCGTTGCCAGCGTCGATGCACGGGGAGTCCGCGGCGAGCCTGAAGTCGTCGGTGACGCCGTAGATGAAGTCGGCGCCTGGTGCGTTGACGAATCGGGGCGGCTGGTTGATGTTGCCGACGCCGGGGTAGCCGCCCTGGATGTTGGAGTGGGTGACGCGGAACTGAGATTCGGGGCCGAGCGTGAGCTGGCTGTTGTTGTCGTAGATGATGCAGTTGACGACGTTGACGATGGTGGGGAAGGGTGACTGGCCGTCGGTGGCTTCGATTCCTTTGAGGTTGCCGACGATGGTGCAGTTCTGGATGGTCGGGTTGACGCGGTTTCCGGAGTAGGAGACGGCGTAGATGCCAAGGCCGGGGCGGATGCCGGTGATGAGGCAGTCCGAGACGAGGGCGGAGCCGCCGAGGAGCACGCCGACCTGGTCCGCGCCGGTGATGATGCAGTTGCGGAGGACCGATGAGTCGCGGAGGACGACCGTGCGCGTCGCGGTCGTCTGCGGGCGGATGGTGAAGCCTTCGATAACGGTCTCGGGGCCCTGGCCGCCGGCGAGCGTGAGGCCGTCGGAGGGGTTTGTGGTGACGATGGAAGTGACGCGCGGGCCGCCTTCGGAGCGGAGCACGACGCGTTTGGTGCCGAAGTTGAGCGTGCCGACGTAGGTGCCGGGGGCGACAACGATGGTCTGACCGTTGAGTGCGGCGTTGAGGGCCGTTTGGATGGTCGGGTACTCGGCGGGGACGCGGATATCGCCATCGACCTCGACGATGGCGGGGAGGACAGCCCAGTCGCCCCGATCGTTCCAGCGGCCGGTCGAGGGGATCATGGCTGAGAGGTCCTCGAGGCCGCCACCGTTGTTGGGCTCGCCGGCGGACCAGTTGAACCAGACCGTGGGGTCGCCGCTGGTCCACGAGTAAGCACCTTCGGTGGCGACGTCGTTGAGGCCGATGAAGCACTCGGTTGTGTTGCCGCCGAAGGTGGCGATGTTGACCCGGATCCACTCGTTGGTGGTGCTCTCGTGAATCGTCGCGAGCGAGCCGCCGAGGGCTGCGGCGCGGGCGTTGGCGTCGGCCCAGGTGGTGGGGGTGAGGCGGTAGTAGCGTTTGCCGTTGTTGGGGTTGATGGTGGGGCCGACGACGACCTGTGCCTGCGCGGCGGTGGCGAGGGCAAGAGCGGTCAGGACAGCGAGGCAGCGTGACATGGTGGATCTCCGTTGAATGGTGGTGCGGGTGGTGATGCTGCGGGCGGAAAGCGAGTGCCCGAGCGTTGGCGCGGGCACCCGAGGCTGGTCTTTCAAGAGGCGTGGGCGTTAGCAGCCGAACTCGAAGGCTTCGACGAAGGCGTCGTAGTCGAAGAAGTCGAGGAAGCCGTCGGCGTTGAAGTCGACGGGGCAGAGAGGCGAAGAGGGGATGAACTCGAACGCACCGCAGTCGGCCATGGGACCGGGGCCGGCACCGGTGTCGATGGTGGCGGTGTCATCGACAAAGCGCGGGCTTCCTGTCAGATCCGTGGGGATGGAGAGGGAAGAGAGGGGCTTGCGGCGAGCGTTGTTGGCGGCGTCGATGCAGGGGGAGGTGGGCTGAAGGCGGTAGTCGTCGGTGAGGTCGTAGACGCCGTTGGAGCCGGGGGCGCTCACGAAGCGAGGGTCGGCGTTGAGGTTGTTGGGGCCGACGGGTCCTTCGGCGACGACGTTGGAGAAGAAGAAGATGTTGGAGCTGGCATCGGCAGCGAAGGGGGCAACGTTGCCAGCGGTCGCGGAGTTGATGAGCGAGACGGTCACGGGGACGTTGAGCCCGCCGTTGGAGGTGAATACAGCCTGATTGTTCCCTGCGAGTGTGCAGTTCTGGATGGTCGCGTTGGTGCTGCTCCCGCCTGAACTGCACACGACAGCGGCGAGCGTGTTGACGATGAGAGAGTCGGAGAGGACGGCGGTGCCGCGGAGCACGACGCCGATGCTCCCGGGGTTGCTGATTCGGCAGTTACGGATCACCTGACCGTTGAAGGCGACGACCATGCCGGCGTTGGTGCCTGCGTCGGGGATGATGGTGAACCCTTCGAGCGTGGTTTCGGGTCCTTGCCCGCCCGCCATTGTGATCCCGACGGCCATGGCGGGCATGCGGAGGGTGGTGATCTCGGGGCCGGACTCGGAGCGGATGGAGAGTTTCTTGGTGCCGTAGTCGATCGTGCCGGTGTACTGGCCCGGGGAGACGAGGATGGTCTGTCCATCGACGGCAACATTGATGGCGGCCTGGATGGTGGCGTACTCAAGGGGGACGCGGATGGGTCCGGTCACTTCGATGATCGCGGGGCGGTTGAAGCCCAGCGGGATGTCGTTCCACTGCCCCGAGGAGGGGCGGATGGTCCCGAAATCCTCAATCCCGCTGGCATTATTGGGCTCGCCTGCACGCCAGTTGGTGTAGACGGGCTTCTCGCCGTTGGACCAGAGGAAAGTGCCTTCGGTAGCGACGTCGTTGATCCCGATGAAGCAGTCCTGCGTGTTGCCGCCCGCCGAGGCGAGGTTGGTGTTGATCCACGCGTTCATGGCGGCGTCGTGGATGGTGGCAAGGGTGCCGCCGAGGTTTGCGGCTTGGGCGTGGGCGTCGGCCCAGGTGGTGGCGGCGGTGCGGTAGTACCGCGTGCCGGTGGTGGGGTGGGCGATGGGGCCGACGGGGGCCTGGGCGGCGGCGGTTCCGGCGAGGGCGAGGACGGTGAGGACGGTGAGCGTGCGTTTCATGGTGGTCTCCTTTGGCCGGGGGTTTGTGTGTCGTGCCCGGCACGCATCATGCGACGGGCGAGCGATGAGGTGCCACGATTGACTGTGAAACGCGTCAAAAAAGCAGCGGGCCGCCGGTACATCGGCGGCCCGCTGGGAAGTTGCTGAGGGCTTGGGCAGGGGCGAGATCAGGAGGCGCAACCGAACTCGAACGCTTCGACGAAGGCGTCGTAATCGAAGAAGTCGAGGAAGCCGTCGGCGTTGAAGTCGACGGGGCAGAGCGGTGCGGGGGCGGTGTATTCGTACGCACCGCAGTCGGCCACGGGCCCGGGGCCCACGCCGGTGTCGAAGGTGGCGGCGTCATCGACAAAGCGCGGGCCTCCTCTCAGATCCGTGGGGATGGAGAGGGAAGAGAGGGGTTTGCGGCGTGCGTTGTTGGCGGCATCGATGCAGGGGGAGGTGGGCTGGAGGAAGTAGTCGTCGGTGAGCTCGTAGATGCCGTTGGAGCCGGGGGCGTTCACGAAGAGAGGGTCGGCGTTGAGGTTGTTGGGGCCGACGTCTCCCTCGGCGACGACGTTGGAGAAGAAGAAGATGTTTGCGGTGCCGCCGGCGCCAAAGGGTGAAGTGTTGCCCGCGGTCACGGAGTTGATGAGAGACACCGTCACGGAGATCCCGGGCACGTTGTCGATCGAGATCAGGCACTGGTTGTTTCCGACGAGTGTGCAGTTCTGGACGGTTGCGTTGGTGCGGGTGCCGTTTGACGAGACGACGACACCGGGCGCGCATCCCACCACGAGAGAGTCTGAGATGAAGGAGGTACCGCGTAGGTGAACTCCGGCTGCGTTTGGATTGTTCAAGCGGCAATTGCGGATGACCTGGCCGTCATAGGCGATCACGAGGGCGTCCGCCGTGCCCGAGCTTGGGACGACAGTAAAGCCCTCGAAAACGGTCTCTGGACCTTGCCCGCCCGTCATGTTGATCCCGATGCTGCCAGGGAGAACGCGGATCGTCGTGCTCGAGGGACCGCCCTCAGACCGGATCACGAGTTTCTTGGCTCCGTAGTTCACGTTCCCGGTGTGTTGACCCCGGGCGACGAGGATGGTCTGCCCATCGACAGCGGCGTCGACGGCGGCCTGGATGGTCGCGTATTCGGCGGGGACGCGGATGGGCCCGGTGACTTCGACGATCGCGGGTCGGTTGATCCCGGCGGGGATGTCGTTCCAGAGGCCCGAGGAGGGGATCATGATTCCAAAGTCCTCGCCACCGCCTGCGTTGTTGGGCTCGCCTGCCAACCAATTGAGGTAGACCGGCTTCTCGCCGTTGGACCAACGGAAGGTACCTTCGGCAGCAACGTCGTTGATCCCGATGAAGCAGGTCACGGTGTTGCCGCCTGCGGCGGCGATGTTGGCGCGGACCCACTCGTTGGTGGCGGCGTCGTGGATGGTGACGAGAGTGCCGACGAGGCTTGCGGCTTGGGTGTTGGCGTTGGCCCAGGTGGTGGGGGCCAGGCGGTAGTAGCGGGTGCCGGTGGTGGGGTGGACGACGGGCCCGACAGCGACCTGGGCGAAAGTCGGAGCGGCGATGCTCAGGGCTGTCAGGAGCGCAGCGAAAGCGTACGAACGGATCATGGCATGTTCCTTATTCAGGGGAATCGTTGCTCTTTGGCGGCCGACAAGGACGCCGACCCCCATGATGCGACGGCGGCGAAAGAGAATGCCACGATTCTGTAAGGAGAAATGGTGGGAGTAGGCCGGAGACCCTTACAAAATACAAATAATTAGAATTTGACCAAAGCGCTTGAAAGCGCTTGACAGGGTTGTGATTTCCAGTATTCTGGAACAGTCCGTAACTGTCTCAGGAACGATACTGGCTCACGGCATGCATGGATTGAGTCGGGCATGTTGCGGTGAATGAAGAGGGTCTCATGGCATCAGTCCGTCAGATTGCAGCACAGGTTGGCGTGTCGGTGGCGACTGTTTCACGCGCGCTGAACAACCACCCGCACGTCGATGTCGAGACACGGCGTCGCGTGGTCGCGGCGGCTGGTCGCGCGGGTTACACCACGGGAAACGCGGGTCGTCGGGTCTCGACGGCGGTGGGGCTGGTCTATCCGGGCGAGGTGGTGCGGGCGGATTACGGCGGGTTTGATGCCTCTCTGCTCGCCGGTGTGCTTCGCGGGCTCAACGAGCACAAACTGGACATTCAGATCGTGTCGGTGGGTCGGGACAAAGGAGCGGATGAAACGTTTGCAGAGTTCTTTCTCCGCAAGGGGTTGCGGGGCGTGATTCTGCGGAACTTTGAGGAAACGCGGTCGATGACCGAGGCGATCGCGGCCGAGGGATTCCCGGCTGTTGTTGTGGCCGATCGATTTGCGGATGAAGCGGTGAACTTCGTGTGGTGTGATTCGCGGTCGGACAGCCGGCGTGCGGTGCAGCATCTGATCGACCTTGGGCACCGTCGGATCGCGCTCGGTGTGCACCGGGTGCCGGACACGGACCACCATGAGCGTCGTGCGGGTTATCGCGAAGCGCTCAGTGACGCGGGGATCGCGGAAGATCCCTCGATCATGGTGGACATCTGCGGCGACATGGAGGGTGGGGCGGCGTACATCTCTCGGCTCATGAGTCTTCCCGTGCCGCCGACGGCGGTGTACTTCTCGGACCCGTTGGCCACCGTGGGTGCGCTTCGGCGGTGTCTGGAACTGGGGCTGAGCGTGCCGCGGGACCTCTCGATCGTCGGGTTCGACGACAGCGATATCCGCAAGCACACCTTCCCGCAGTACACGTCGGTGGTGCAGGACGCGGAGATGGTCGGGTTTGAGGCTGCACGGTGGCTTTCGCGGCGGTTGGCGAATCCGACCGACCCCCAGTGGCGGAACCTGCGGATGGAACGTTCGACGTTCCTTGAGATCAATAAGACGACAGGGCGTCCCCCGGCGGAGCCGGTTCGGGTGCTGCCCGACGGTGCTCGTGTGGCGGTGAAGAAGTAAGAACGACAGGCTGCTGCGGGTGCGTTTCCCCGCAGCGAAGAAAAGAGAAATGGAGTCCTCATGCTGAACGCAAAGACAGGGTTTTGGAATCGCGCGGGTTTCACGTTGATCGAGTTGCTGGTGGTGATCGCGATCATCGCGCTGCTGATCGGCTTGCTGCTGCCCGCTCTTGGCAAGGCGCGTGACGCGGGTCGGCAGGCGGTGTGCCTTTCGAACTCGAAGCAGTTGGCGATGGCGGCGACGCTCTACGCGGCGGACAACAAGGACCGGACGTGGATCGCGAAACTTGATTTCCAGAACGGGGCGGCCGTGTATCGTCCGGACCCGAACCGCTTGATTGGTCCTTCGGGGAACTACACCGCGTGGGCCCGCGTGCCGGACCCGGCGAACCCCGGGCGGGCGTTACCTGGGCTCGCGTATCAGTACTTGGACTTGGCGGGCAAGGCGGGCGAGTGTCCGTCGAACAAGCGACAGTCCTCGGATGGTCGCGACCGGAGCAGCACCAGTCTGACGACCGAGATCGACTTTGACTTCACCTTCATGAGCGTGATGGCCGGTGCGCGTCTCGGGACCGACACCAAGATGGCGTACCTGAAGGACCCGGCGCCGTTCTTCTCGGGGCTTCCCCCGCTGGGCATCGCCCACGATACCGCGAACGATCGTTTGCAGATTCTTCAGTCGCCGGTTCTTTTCATTGAGGAGAACGTGTGGCTGTTTAACACGGATTTCCCCGACGGGCTCTTTGCTTCGGGCGATCAGATCTCGACGCGGCACAGCAAGGGTGGCAACCTGTCGTTCCTTGACGGCGGAGCCGCGACGATCAAGCCGCCGCAGGCGGGTCTTGAGAAGACTGCGGAGGCGGGCGATCTGATGGCCAAGCACTTCTATGTGTGGACGAACCGGGAGTGGCTGAGGACTGAGGGTGCGAGCGAGGGGAACGGGAGGCCGTTCGGGTGGGTGAACAACCCGACGCGCGGGCCGTTCTGAATGGCGGGCGGGAAGGGGTGGGCAGAGGTTGGTCTCAATCGCTTTTGCCGGGTGTCCGGCGGCGCGATGGAACGAGGGTATGTTGAAGGAGAAAGTGTGATGAAGAAGATCTTTGGAATGGTCCTTGCAGCGGCGGCGATCGCGGCCTCCGCGAACGCTCAGAACGCTCTCTTGAACCCCGGGTTCGAAGAGCAGTGCGGGATTGCGTCTGCTTGGAACAGCTTCGGAAACGTGTCGAACATCAATTACTACACGGTGTCCGGTACGCGCTCGATCAAGATGTTCGGGCCGTTCAACGCGCCGCTCGGATACAGCGGCGCGTATCAGGATCGCCCCGCCACTCCCGGTCAGGTGTACACCGGGTCGGCCTATGTGTTCAGCCCGTGCTGGGACCGCCTGAGCCCGACGGGCACGCGGGCCTTTGTGGACGTGAGCTTCGTTGACGCGAACGGCGACGTGCTGAACCCCGCGCAGGAGAACGTTTCGCCCCGGCAGTCCGAGTCTACCGCCCCGGGCGGCAACGCTGCTTGCGCCGGAGAACCCCTTCCCGTTCTGCTGACGACGACCCCCGCGGTCGCCCCGGCGGGCACGGTTGCGGTTCGCCTCCAGCTCCTCGTCGAGCAGGAGAACTACATCGGTGGTGCGGCGTGGTGGGACGATGCCTCGCTTGAACTCTCGTCGAATCCCGGCGTCAACGTGCTTGCGAACTCGAGCTTTGAGGCGGCACCCGCCAACTGCTTCGGCAGCCCGTTTGTGGGCTGGATCAACTTCGGCAACGGCGGCTCGACGCCGGGGCTCAACGCCCGCACGGGCGATCACGCCGCGAAGCTGTTCGGCGGCTACGACGGGGACCCCGCGTTCAGCGGCTGGCTCCAGAGCGTTCCGGCCGTGCCGGGCTCGTCCTGGATTGGCCGCGGCTGGGCCCGCTCGTTCGCCAGCGACTCGCTCAGCGTCGGCAACGACGTGTTCCTCCAGATCGAGTTCAACGACGAGTTCGGGAACAACCTCATCGGTGGCGTTGGCCAGAGCAGCTTTGTCCCGACCCCGGGCGATGACGTGTACCGCCAGTACGTGACGACCGGTATCGCGATTGCTCCCCCGGACACGGTCTCGGTCAAACTCGTGATTCTGCAGGTCCAGCGCGGGTTCGCCGGTGGCGCGACCTGGTGGGACGACATGGAACTGACCCCCGCCTGCGCCGCTGACTTCAACGGGGACGGGTTCTTGGACTTCTTCGACTACGACGATTACGTCAACTGCTTCGAGACCGGCAACTGCGCCGGCGGCCGTACGGCTGACTTCAACGGCGACGGGTTTGTCGACTTCTTTGACTACGACGACTATGTCGGCGCCTTCGAGGCGGGCTGCTGAATGAATCTGGCCCAAAGCCTGTGAGGGGCTGCGGGCGAGAAACTCCGCACCCCGGGAACGCGAGCTCCCGGGGTGCTTTCATGAAGGTTTGATATCGGGCGTGGGCCCGAGAACGCATGGAGCGCGAGCACGAATGGACCGCCGAGATCGAGAGATTGAGACAGCAACCAAGCAACCGCGCGTCGCGCGCGCGGGTGTTGTGCTCGGCTCCCGAACGCTCGCCCTGATGGCGATGATCGCGGTCGCGGCGGGTCTGTTTGCAGCGGTGCGCGGGGTTGAGGTCTCCAATGGGCGGACGTTCTGGCTCTTCGCGGGCGCTCACCATCGCATGTACGTCCCGATCATGGAGTCTTGGAACGCCAAGGCGGCGACGGACACCTCGATGGACCGTGTCGAGATGAAACTCCTCAGCTACAACGCGCTCGAGCGGCGGATGCTGTCTTCGTTCTACACCGGGACTCCCTCGGCGGACCTGATCGAGGTCGAGCGGAAGATCGCGGGCAACGCGTTCAAGGGACCGCTCGAGCAGGTCGGGTTTGTCGATCTGACGGATCGGCTCGAGCGCGAGGGCTTGCTGGACGAGATCAACGCGCCGAGTTTCGGCCCGTGGACGAGCCGTGGACGGATTTTCGGCCTGCCGCACGACGTGCACCCGGTGATGCTGGGGTATCGGGCGGATTTGGTTGAGGCGGCGGGTCTCGATATGTCGGGGATCGAGACGTGGGATGATTTCATCCGCGTGCTCAAGCCGTTGCAGAAGGACCTGGACGGGGATGGGGTGCTGGACCGGTTCCTGATCAACATGTGGCCGAACAACGCGGACCACCTCGAGGTGCTGATCCTGCAGGCGGGCGGGGCGTTCTTTGATGATGCGGACCGGTGCGTGATCGCGAGCGAGGTCAACGCGGACGTGCTCGCGACCATCGCGTGGTGGTGCGTCGGTCCCGATCCTGTGGCGGCGGATGCGCCGAACTTTTCGCTGGCGGGGAATCAGAAGAAGGCCGACGGGTATGTGGTGTCGAGTCTGTTCCCGGACTGGATGTGCGACATCTGGCGCAACGAGATCCCGACGTTGTCAGGGAAGATGAAGATGATGCCGATCCCGGCGTGGCGCAAGGGCGGGCTCAGGACGAGCGTGTGGGGCGGGACGATGCTGGGCATCCCGCGGGCCGGGGCGGCGGCGACCGGCGGGGAGGCGGAGTTCGAGCGTCTCTGGACGTTCGCCAAGCACCTTTACCTTTCGAAGGAACTGGCAAAGGAAATGTGGCGGAGCGGGAGCATCATCACGCCGGTGCGCAAGCATTGGGCGGACCCGGTGTACGACGAGCCTCAGGCGTATTTCAGCGGGCAGGCGACGGGCCGGTTGTTTATCGAGCAGGCCCCGTCGATCCCGGCGCGGTCGAGCAACCCGTACAACACCATCGCGATGCAGCGGACGCAGGCGGCCCTTGAGACGCTCGCCAAGGATCTCGCGAACAACAAAGGGATGACGCGCGAGGCGGTCCGCCTGCGTGCGGCCGAGGTGCTGGGCATCGCGCAGCGGTATGTCGAGGGGCAGATCGAACGCAACGTGTTCCTGTCGGAGAGCGTGAAGGAAAGCGCGGTGAGCCGATGAGCGCCGCGACGATGGAAACCCCGAAATGGCAGCCGCGGTGGACGCCGTGGGTGTTTCTCTTGCCGTTCCTGCTGATTTTCGTGGTGTTCACGGCGTACCCGCTCGTGCGGTCGCTCGTGCTGTCGGCGGAACAGACCTGGGGCCCGGGCGAGTCGCGGTTTGTCGGGCTGGCGAACTACCAGTGGCTCTTGTCGGACCGGTTGTTCTACAAGGCTCTCTCGAACACCGCGCTTTACACCCTCGGGTCACTGCTGGTGCAGTTGCCGCTCGCGCTGGGGCTGGCGCTCTTGCTCGAGATGCCCGGCCTGCGTGGGAAGGCGATCTACCGCGTGATTCTGTTCTCGCCGTCGCTGGTGGGCGTGGTGTTTGCGGCGATGATGTTCGGGCTGATCTTGGAGGCGCGGTCGGGCTTGCTGAATCGTGTGCTGCA
Source organism: Phycisphaera mikurensis NBRC 102666 (assembly GCA_943369765.1). Classification (GTDB taxonomy): domain Bacteria; phylum Planctomycetota; class Phycisphaerae; order Phycisphaerales; family UBA1924; genus UBA2396. Next base: position 16,765 of record CALROI020000009.1, read on the forward strand.
CGCGGTGACCGCGTTCCTTCCCGAGGCGTTGCGATGGAACGTGGATTTCCCGTGGCTCACCAAGTACACGGTCCCGGCGATGGTCGTCGCTTCCCTCTGGATGTACGTCGGGTTTAACATGGTTTACTTCTCCGCCGCGTTGCAGAGCGTGCGGGTGGACCTGCGCGAGGCGGCGACCCTTGACGGGGCGGGGCGGTGGGCGAGGTTCCGGCATGTGGTGTGGCCGGCGATCAGGCCGGTGTCGAGTTTCGTGATCCTGCTGTCGGTGGTGGGGTCGTTGCAGTTGTTCGAGTTGCCGTATCTGATTCTGGACGTGGCGGGCAGGCCGAGCGATTCGGGGCTCACGCTCATCATGTACCTGTACCGCAACGGGTTTGAGTCGGGGGATCTTGGGTATGCCAGCGCGATCGGGTGGATCCTGGGGATCGTGCTGATCGCGTGCTCCGCGGTGGAGCGGGTGCTCTCGCGTGGCGAGACGGAGGGGAGCGGGTGAGCAAGTCTCGCCTCAATCCTGGAAAGTATGTGGCGGGCGTGGTCCTGTGGGTGGCCTGCGTGGTGACGCTGTTGCCGCTCATGTGGCTTGTCGTGTCGAGTTTCAAGACGAACGAATCGTTCCTGACGTCGCTGTTTCTGCCGAGGGATGCGGTGGGGCGGACGGACTTCTCGCTGCTGACGCTCGAGCACTACAAGACGCTGTTTGGGATGTTGGACTTTGTGACGCCTTTGATGAACTCGGTGCTGCTGTCGAGCACGACGGCGGTGCTGGGGACTCTCGGTGCGGCGATGGGTGGGTACGCGTTGGCAAGGTTTGAGTTCGCGGGTCGTCGATTCGTGACCGCGCTGGTGATCGGGGCGGTCTTGATCCCCGGGCCGCTGCTTCTCGCGCCGGGGTACGAGTTGTTGTTCAAGATGGGGCTGCTGAACACGTTCACGGGAGTCATCCTCCCTGCGGCGGCGCCGGCGTTCGGTGTGTTCCTCTTCCGGCAGTCGGTGATGTCGGGCGTGCCTCGGGAGTTGCTCGAGGCGGCCCGGCTTGACGGGTGCGGCGAGGTGCGGATGTTCTTCGAGGTCGTGATGCCTCTGATCAAGCCGATGATCGGCACGTTCGTGATGCTGACGTTCCTGGGGGCGTGGAACAATTTCGTCACGCCTCAGGTGGTGCTGCAGAGCGAGAGCAAGTTCCCGCTTTCGGTGGCGGTGGCGCAGCTGCGCGGGACGTACTACCAGAACTACGGTTTGCAGATGGCGGGGACGGTCGTGTCGATCGTGCCCGTGCTCGTCTTGTTCCTGGCGTTGCAAAGGTCGTTTGTGAGCGGGCTGACCGCTGGAGCGGTGAAGTCCTAGGGTGGGAGCGTGATTTCAGGAAGAACGGGGCCTGCTAAAGGCCACCGAGGAGATTGAAGATGTTTCGTGAAGGATTCACTTGGGGCGCGGCGAGCAGCGCGTATCAGATCGAGGGCGGGGCCACAGCCCACGGGCGCGGGCCCAGCGTTTGGGACACGTTCTGCGCCGATCCGGGGAAGGTCTACCGGAACCAGACCGGGGCGGTGGCGTGCGACCATTACCACCGGCTGGCGGAGGACGTGGCGATCATGAAGCGGATGGGGCTTCACGCGTACCGGTTCTCGACCTCGTGGTCGCGGATCATGCCCGCTGGCAAGGGTGCTGTGAACGGGGCGGGGTTGGCGTTCTACGACCGTCTCGTCGACGAGCTGCTTGCCGCCAAGATCGAGCCATGGCTCACCCTCTTCCACTGGGACTTCCCGCAGGCCTTGCAGCTCGAGGGCGGTTGGCTCAACCCCGACTCGGCCAAATGGTTCGCGGAGTACGCTGAGGTTGTCACGCGCCGCCTGAGCGACCGAGTTCGGCACTGGATGACGATCAACGAGCCCCAGGTCTACATCGGGCTTGGATATCGCGATGGCACGCACGCCCCTGGGATGAAGCTTCCCACCGCGCAGTGGCTGCAGGCTGGGCACAACACCCTCATCGCCCACGGCTTGGGCGTGCAAGCGATCCGCGCGTCGGCGGTCAAGAAGCCGACGGTCGGCTGGGCGATCGTCAACCGCGTCGAGTTCCCGGCGACGGACTCGCCCGCGGACATCGAAGCGGCGCGGCGGTCGACGCTGTCGGTCACGGCCAAGGACACCTGGAGCAACACCTGGTGGGCTGACCCGGCCATCCTGGGCCACTATCCCGAGGACGGACTCAAACTCTTCGGCGCGGACGCTCCGAAGTTCACGGCGTCGGAGATGGCGACGATCTGTCAGCCGCTGGACTTCTACGGAGTTAACATCTATTCCGGCGAACCCGTCAAGGCCGGCACCGACGGCAACCCTGTGGCGGTGCCCTGGGCCGACGGCAATCCGCTGACGACCTTCCGCTGGAACATTGCGCCCAAGTCGCTCCAGTGGGGGCCTCGGTTCCTCTACGAGCGGTACAAGATGCCGATCGTGGTCACCGAGAACGGGATGGCCAACGCTGACTGGGTCCATTCCGACGGCGAGGTTCACGACCCTCAGCGGATCGATTTCACGCGGAACTACCTGCTGGAGTTGGCGAAGGCGTCAGCGGCCGGGACGGACATCCGCGGGTACTTCCACTGGTCGATCCTGGACAATTTCGAGTGGGCCGAGGGGTACCGCGAGCGCTTCGGGCTCGTCCATGTGGACTTTGCCACGGGCAAGCGAACGGTCAAGGACTCGGGCAAGTGGTACCGCGAGGTGATCGCGAGCAACGGGCGAAACCTCAAAGCGTCGGTTGGCGAAGAGATCATCAAGCCCGCTGCCGTTCTCGAACCCGGACCGCTCAAGACGGAGAAAGTGAAGTGAGATTCGCCGCTGCAATTGCTCTAGCGCTTTCGTGTGGAACGGCCGCGATGGCGCAGCCCGAGCCGGGCCCGTGGCGTCCGACATTTTCGGACGAGTTCACCGCCAACACCGTCGACGGCGCCAAATGGCGGCTGATCAACCAAGCCTGGCCTTACAACGACGAGCGGCAGTACTACAGGCCCAGCGCGGTGACGCAGTCGGGCGGGAAGATGATCATCACCGCGACCAATCAGCCCTTCGGCGGTCGCCTCTACACCTCCGGGCGCGTGGAGAGCGGTGGAGGGCGGTTCAACCAGCAGTACGGCAAGTTCGAGTGGCGGGCCAGGCTCCCTCGCACGCAGGGGATGTGGCCCGCGCTCTGGCTGCTGCCCGAGAACCAGTGGCCGCCTGAGATCGACGTGATGGAACTCCTCGGGCACGAGCCCAACAAGGTCTATTTCACCAACCATTACGGGACAGCGCAGGCGTTGCTGAGTCAGGGGAGCAATTTCGTCGGCCCTGATTTCTCCGCTGGCTTCCACGATTTTGCCTGCCAGTGGTGGCCCGACCGGATCGAGTTCTTCGTCGACGGTGTGCTCCGCGCGACGCACCGCAACGGCATCCCCCGCATGCCGATGTACCTGATCATGAACGTCGCGGTCGGCGGGTTCTGGCCGGGCTATCCCAACGCCTCGACGGTCTTTCCGCAACGGATGGAGATGGACTATGTCCGCGTCTGGGAACGCTACCTCGACAACGAGAGTTTCGAGGACCCGGGCCCGGGCGTCGGCGTGCCTCTTTTCGGTTGGAACAAGTGGGGCAATTCGCTCGCTGACAGCGACGACGGCCGCACGCCGCTGACCAATCGCGGGGCCAAGATGTTCGGGAACTTCACCGGCGGGTTCAACACGTCGGGAATCTGGCAGGGTTCTGCGCCGGTGGCTGAAGGGCAGAAGTGGCGCGTGAGGTCATGGTGGAAGCACCGGGCCGACGACGCTCTGGCGGGCGAGAACTACGCCGCGATCAATATCGAGTGGCGGAACGCCGCGGACGAACTGATTTCGTTCGCCTCGACGCGAGCGATCGACGCGGCCTCCGCGCGGAACGTGTACGCCGAGCGGATCGTTGAGGGCGTCGCGCCCCCCGGCGCGGTCTCGGCCCGCGTGGTGGCGATCTTCCTCCAGCCCGCGATGGCGGCTGGTGCGGCGTATGTCGACGACATCTCGCTGGAGTACGTCGGGTGCGCCGCGGACTTCAACAACGACGGGTTCGTCGATTTCTTCGACTACGACGACTATGTCCAGTGCTACGAGACCGGCGCGTGCCCGCCGGGCCAATCAGCGGACTTCAACGCCGACGGGTTTGTTGATTTCTTCGATTACGACGCGTTCGTGGCGTTGTACGAGAGCGGCTGCTAACGCCGGGCTGCCGGTCAACAATTCGGCATCGCTGACACTCCGTCATCCCGACGCCCCACGCTGAACGCCGCGACGTGCACCGCGTGCGGGCATGCCCTTCGCGGCCTGTGGCTTCACGGCGGCACGGTGACCTGTCCCGAATGCGGCGCGAGTGTGAAGTTCTCGCTTCCGCCGCCGAGAACGCGCCCCGCGTTCACCAAGCCTCGCTTTCGTGCCTTGTTTCTAGTCCTCGCGCTGGGGCTGGTGGTCCTGGTTCTATGGCTGATCTGGCCCGGGCGTCGGTGACGGCCGCTGATTGTTCAACGGGCGGGCGGTTTGGCGCGTTGCAATCCCCGGGTCCACTGGGGCCCGAACAGGCGGTCGTTTTCCGCCGACTGATGACACTGCATGCACGAGGCGATCCGGCCCGCGGCGGAGATGTCGCCGCTCGACTCGACGGTGGCGTAAACCCAGCCTTGGTCGGTCCCTGGGGTGGTGGGGTCTAGTTTGAGCATCATGAACAAGCCCGCAATCCGGCCGGTTCGGGCATAGCCCTTGCGATCGCGTGCGTAACTCTGCAGCACATGGGGCGTCGATTGGTTCGCATCGTAGACTGCCTTGAATTCCTCTTCGCTCAGACGTTCGGGGCGAAACGCCTGCTTGACGATGACCTGCCCGACGGGCTGGTCGGAGGGCTCGCGGAATTCCGGATCACTCTCCGGCCTTTCGAGCATGATCGCCGCGTAGGAGTCGTAGTGTGGGTAGGCCCGCGGCTCCTTCGCGTACAGGAAATAGAGCTTGTCGCCGTGCGGGCTGGCGTCGGGCACCTCGGTCCGCATGATGCCCACCCTGGGCGAACCGCAAAGCGTGGGCGACCAGTTGGCGGCGTCCGAAACGCGAGCCCAGCCGACGTACGACACGCTCGCTTCGCGAATGTGCGGCAAGGCTTCCGCCAGCATCGGGGGCGAATTGTCGGCCGTCCCCGGGCCGCGACAGCCCGCGCACGCGATCAGCACGGCCGCGACCCAAGGGGCACGCACCGAAAGCCGGTGGAGAAGCACGTATGGCATGCGGCGAGTGTACCGAGATTTCTCCGGCGACCCGTGCTTCAAAACGACCACAGGCCGACCTCGGAGTTGAAACCCGAAAGGCCGGCCTGCTTCAAAGGCGGAATGCCGCACGCGGCTGGAAACTGAAAGCGGGTGGACGGACTTGAACCGACGACATTCACGTTGGCAACGTGACGCTCTACCACTGAGCTACACCCGCAGGATTTCAAAGAACCGGACAGAACCCGAAAACAAGCCGCTGATATGGTCATCGGCGGTTCGGATTGGGGCCATGAATCTAGACGGACACCGGGCGTAAGTCAACCCCCCGTGCCCCCTCCAGACCTCCCACGCTGCGGCATCCGTCCGGGAGAGACATGATCATGGGCCTTTCGGCAGTTTGGCAAAGGCCTTGTCGACCTCCAGGCCCGAGATGGAGTTGTAGAGAAACCTGGGCTTTGGATCGTCGGCGTGCTCGATGGAAATCAAGGGAATGCCGACTTGGCCAAAGGCTCTCATCTTGTTCCACGCCGGTGACGTGCGGCTTGTCAGATCGGCGATGTATAGTCGGACCGCCGGGTCGGCCAGAGCCTTCGACATCTCGGGGCTCTTTGCAGCTTCAAAAGGCCAAGCCGCGTTTATGTCCCAGGACGCGATGAACACAGTCACGACGGTTCGCCCTTCCGATTTCGCGGCCTGTTCCGCGTCCGGAGACCAGGGAAGCGCGTCGCGGAACGCACCTCGCGTTTTCCGCAAAGCCCGGTCGCTGGCTTTGTCAATCAGTCCCACGATTTCCGCTTCGGAACTCGGGAAATACGACTTCAGCGGCTCCTGCGCACCGGGGCCTTGGTAGGAGACCACGGGGATGCCGACTTCCTTGATCTCCTTCAAGCGTTTCCATCCCGGTGCCGTGCGACTGGTGAGGTCGGCGATCATCGCGACGACGTTGGGGTCCTTGAGCGCATCGATTACGCCCTGTTCGCTCAGCGGGCCTGCTTTGAGGAACTTGCAGTTGAGGCACCATTCCGCCGTGAAGTCGATCACGACGGTCTTGCCGGCGGCCAGGGCGGCCTTCTCAGCCTCGGGGGAATAGGCGATCCACGATGCGTTGGCCTCGTGGATGCGTTTCTCGACGCTGTGCAGTCGCAGGGTCCACGCGAGCATGCCACCGCCCACGACGAGCGCGGTGATGAAGATGAGCCCCTTGCCGAAGGCGGAGCGGGCGTTGGGGATGCCCTTGAAGAGAAGCCAGAGGCAGGCGAAGACGATGAGGAACGTCATGACCCACCAGTGGATCATGGCTTTCATGAACGGGGCTTCGGCGACGAGGGCGAGGATGCCGTTGCCGAGGAAGAAGACCGCGACCGCGATCATCATGAGGCCCATGACCTGCTTGATGAGGTCGCTGCCGGGGCCTGCTTTGGGGAGCTTTTTCGTGAGGGCTGGGAACGCCGCCAGCACGACATAAGGCAGGGCCATCCCGATCCCGACGAACGTCATCGCCATGAGGGGGATGAGGGCGTTGTCCTGCTGCGTGGCCCAAGAGAGGGCCGCGCCGATGAACGGGCCGAAGCAAGGGGTGCCGAGGACCGCGGTCATGACGCCGAAGAGGAACGAGCCTTTGAGCGTGTCGTGGCCGACGTTGATCGAATAGAGCGCTTGAGGAAGCTGGATGGTGAAGGCGCCCATCAGCCCGACCGCCATGATGCCGATGACCGCAGCGGCCCCGAGCTGGAAGAGCGGGTGTCCGAAGAGGAAGTTGACGCTGTCCACGACCTTGACGACCGAAATGAGCATCGCGATGACGAACCAGAAGGCGACGATACCCAGTGCGGTCATGAGGCCTAGAAGGAACGCCCGGCCGCGCCCGCCGCCCTGGTGTTCGGCGGCTCGTTGAAATCCGGCGATCTTGATGGGGATCACGGGGAGCACGCAGGGCATGAGGTTGAGGATGAAGCCTGCAAGGGCGCAGACCGACATGAGCAGGACGAGGCCGAAAGCACCGGCGGCGTCGATCTTGAAGAGGCCCAGATCGATCACGCTGCTCAGCGGGGTGGTGCCTGCGGGCAAGGCGTCAAAGCCGTTCGCGTCGAACCCCGCAGGCCACGACGCGGGAGCCTGGGGCGCATCGGCGGCGATGGTGAGGGTCAGGGTCGCATCGCCGGGTTCCTCGAAAAGGCAAACGCCCTTGTCGGTGCAGGCCTGGGAGGACCAACTGACCTTGATCTCGCGCGGGCCCGGCGCGGCGTCGGCATCGATCACGACGGGGATGTAGACGACAGCGTTACCTTCGAGAAACGCGGAGCGTTCGGCGGCCTTGCCGGTGCCGACCATTTTGACGATGGGCTTGGGCCACTGTGCCGCTCGGGCGGAGAGGCCGGATTTGTCCGCGAAGGTCACACCCGCGGTGGAGAGGATCCCGGTGCCGGATTCGCCGCCGAGTGCGGACCAATCTTGCGGGTAGATGTGCCAGGTTTCTTCGATCGCGAATGTGACGGTGACGAGGGCTTTACCTCCGGGAGCGACTTTGTCCGCGACGAGAGCGGCGGTGACGTTGACCTTGCTCTCGGGTTGGGCGGCGACTTGCGGGGTGCCCCAAGCCAAGAGCATGGCCAGAACAAGGGACAGGACGGATCGAGGAGAGAGCCAAGTAGGTGTCATGGGTGCCTTGCTTAGATGCGGGAAAGGTGGTCAGGTTCGCGCCCGGGGCGATTTGTCGGCGAGGTATCGGTCGTTGGTGCGGGACCAATGATAGGGATCGGTTTGTGTAAGGGTGCCCGAGTTGTGGTCTTGGGGTCTGACATGCCGATGGATCCGGGTGACACCCCGGGATTTTCGGGGCTAGGGGACTCTGCATGGCGGACGTGCTGGATCAATCTGAAGTCGACATGCTGCTCGCCGCAGCGGCGGACCCCGCGCCCGAGCAGCCGGCTGCGCCCGAGGAGCCGAAGGGTTCCGATATCTTTGCGCGGCGGGGCGGCGCCGGGGTGATGGGGGACCTCGAGGTCAAGAACTACGACTTCAAGCGGCCCGAGCGCGTCAGCAAAGACCAGATGCGGGCGTTGCAGACGGTGCACGAGAGCTTTGCGCGGAACTTTGGAGCGGCGTTGTCCGGTTTTTTGCGCACGATCGTGGAGGTCAAGGTCGCGACCTGCGAGCAGATGACGTACTCGGAGTTCATCTCCGGGCTGCCGAACCCGACGAGCTTCAACCTGATCGAATCGCCTGGTCTTGAGGGGCAGATCTGTCTCGAAATCAGCCCGTTGATCATTTACCCGATCATCGATCGGTTGCTCGGCGGGAGCACGAAGGACCTGTTCATTCCCCAGCGGCCGATGACCGGGATCGAGAGCCGATTGATCGGAAACGTGACCAGCCGCGGGCTGGCGGCGTTGTCCGAAGCGTGGTCGAGCGTGCGGAAGCTGGAGTTTGCGATCACGGCGACGGAGAGCAACCCGCAACTGGTGCAGATCGTGCCGCCGAACGAGGTGGTGATCGTGATCGGGCTTGAGTTGCGGATGAACAGCCGCGCGGGCACGATGAACATGTGCATCCCGTACAACGTGATCGAGCCTCTGATGGAGGAATTGAGCAATCAGAGCTGGTTCTCAGCCTCGCGGAATCAGCGTCAGCCGGAGATCGAGCGGCAGATCTCGCGCAACTTGAGCCGGGCGGGCGTCGAGCTCGCGGTGGTGCTGGCCGAGACGACCATCACCCTCCACGACCTGTTGGTGATGGTGCCCGGGGACATCATCTCGACGGAGAGGTCGGCGGCGAGCCCCGCGGTGGTATCGGTGGAGGGCGAGACCAAGTTCCTTGCTGAAGTGGGGCAGTACAAGCAGTCGCGGGCGATCCGCATCGCGAGGGCTGTGGGCGGGCTGGACAGGGTCTAACGGGTTTTCGGTGACTCCGCGCCCCTGTCGGGCTCAGGCACCCGTGGCTCCGCGCTTGAACAGGAACGCCCAGAGCCGCTGCGGCCAGTCCTTGTACATGCAAGGGCGTTCGACGAGCACGAAGAAGACGGAGCAGCAGACGAGGATGATCGGGAAGATGATGAGCGTCTGCGCGACGTAGGTGAGCCCGAAGGAATCGAAGTGGGCGAGCTTTTTGGTGAAGGTCATCACAAACAGCGCGATGGGGTAGTGGAAGAGGTAGATGGTGTAGCACATCCCCCCGATGGTCGCGATCCAGCGGTTGCTGAAGAACGCCGCGAACGCACGCCCGCGGAACGCGGCACCGAACATCAGAGCGATGCCGAGGCACGAGAGGGTCATGATCGCGATCCGGTCGGCACCCACGAAAGGCGCCCACGGAGCCAGCTGACTCGTGATGGGGTCGTCGGGCTTGGCTCCGCCCGGGAGGACCATGCACATGCCGATCAGTCCGAGACCATCCCAGAGCCACGAGCCACGCTGCGGGGCCTGCTTCCAGGTGGTGATGAAAATGTCGGCCATCAGGAACCCGATCAGGAATCGGTGCAGAGAACTGACGAGGGAGAGGTCCAGGTGATACTGCTGCAGCCAGGGGTCGTGCGCGGCCTTGAGGTAGCTGAACGCAGCGATCGTCGCGATCATGGTCCCGCGTCGTACGCCGACGCTTTGAATGAGAAACACGCGGGCGAGGAGGGGGGCGAGGATGTAGAACTGCACCTCGACCTCGAGGGACCAGGCCACGCCGTTGACGGTGCTGTTGGTCCCGTAGACAAAGTTGTGGACGTAGAAGATGCTGGCGAGGAGGTGAGGCCAATCGGCGGTCGTGAGCTTGTGGGTCGCGATCTGCGCGGCAAAGAGGAGCACAAGCGAGAGGACGTAAGGCGGCTCGAGCCTTGTGACTCTGCGTATGAAGTAGTCCTTCAGCTTGACAGGCTTTGAGCCCGTGAGGTAGTGGAGCGCGAACGGGAACGCGAGGATGAATCCTGAGATTGCGAAGAAGAAATCGACCCCGACACCGCCCCACCAGGTCACGAGGAGGGGAAACGACTCAGCGCCGGAGGTCGGCTCGGGGTGACTCTCGCCGGAGCTGAGCTGCGTTCCCGGATCGATGATCTTGTGGGTGGCCGAGTGCAGGTGGAGCAGGATGACCGTGAAAATGGCAAAGAAGCGCAGCCCGTCGATCTGGGCGATAAACCTGTTTGAGGTGGTGACGCGGCTCAGTTTGCCGAGAAGCCATTCGTTCCAGAAAAGGGGGGACCAAGGGCTGCGCACAGTCGGATTCACGGATGTTCCTTTCGGTGGAGATCGCGACGGAGCATATTCAGACATTCGAATGCCTCAACTCCTTGCGAGGAAAGAGAATGGGGCGGGATTTCGCCGGTGATCGAGAGGGGGACGACGTGGGGTCTTTGTGAGGGTGACTTGTCCTCCCTTCGAACGGTCGCTATCGTTGGTTGGAATTCGTGCGGATGCGGACGTTCCCGGATAAGCCCTCGAATGGCGGGGGAGGGGCGTTGCACTCTGAAGGATGAGGACGCTTGATGATGCTGGCAGGATGTCATGCTCGTTAGGCTTCACCAGCGCGGTGCTGGTGCGGGCTGCACTACGGATTCGCTCTCACGAGGAGTGCGAATGGCGTGAGTGGTCCGATTCCCTCCCGTTCGTGTCGACTGCCGGAGATCGGCGGCTTGGTGCGACGACCTTCGGGGCCTTGAGCGTGTGCTCGGGGCTTCGTGTGTTTTTGGACATTCACTCCCGGCGATGCCGGGGGGTCAACGAAAGAGTTCGGTCGGGTTGGAAATCTTGACAATTTGAATCGGGAATCAGGAGCCAGGTATGAACGCAGTGGAAATGAACAGGATTTTGGACGCCATCGCCCGCGAGCGGAATATCGACAAAGCGGTGCTTGTTCGCGACCTTGAACGCGCGATGGTCTCCGCCTTGCGCAAGTTTTTCAACACGCTCGACGTGGACGAGTTCTCCGCGAAGATCGACCCGGTCGCGGGCTCGATCGATGTCTTCCGCCACGGCGAACCCCTCACGCTCAAGCCGGGCGACCTCGGACGCATCGCGGCTCAGACGTTCAAGCAGGTGATGATCCAGGGCTTCCGCGACGACGAGCGGGCGTCGATGCTCGAAGAGTTCGGCAAGCGCGTGGGCGACATCGTGACTGGGACAGCCCAGCGTTACGAGGGCGGTTCGCTCGTCGTGACGATCGATCGTGCCGAGGCGTTCATGCCCAAGAGCGAGCAGATTCCCGGCGAGACATTCACGGCGGGCGACCGCGTGCGGTGCCTCGTGCTGGATGTCCGCGACGCGGGGAGCCAGGTCAAGATCGTGCTGAGCCGTGCGAACCCGGACTTCATCAAGAGGCTTTTCGAGGTCGAGGTGCCCGAGGTGGCCGAGCACGTGATCGAGGTCAAGGCGATGGCCCGCGAGGCCGGGTACCGGACCAAAATGGCGGTGGCGTCGGTGGACAGCAAGGTGGACGCGGTGGGTGCGTGCGTGGGCGTGCGTGGCAGCCGTATCAAGAACATCGTCGACGAGCTCAACGGCGAGAAGATCGACATCGTTCGATGGAACGAGTCGAGCCAGATTCTGATTCAGAACTCGCTCAAGCCGGCGGAGGTCGCAGAGATCTCGCTCTGCTTTGAGCTCGGGCGTGCGACGGTGGTGGTGCGTGACGACCAGTTGTCGCTGGCGATCGGCAAGCGAGGGCAGAACGTGCGGCTCGCCGCCAGGCTGACGGGTTGGGATATCGACATCCTGACGCCGGTGGAGTTCAACAAGGGTCTTGAGGCGATGTCCGAGACGCTCAAGGGGATCGAAGGGATCACCGACGAGATGGTGGACAAGCTGGCTGCCCTGGGCATGGTCAGCGTGTTCGACATCGAGGAGGTGGGTGCCGAGGTGATCGCCGGGGAGATCGGGATCACCCCGGAGCACGCGGCGAACGTGGTGGAGATCTCGTCGGCCCGGGCCAAGGTCGTGGCGGCCCAGCAGCAGATCGAGAAGGAAGCCAAGGCGCGGGAGCACTCGCAGGCGCAGGACGCGGCCCGGCGTGCCTTGCTGGATGGCGGCTCGGCCGAGTCCGGCGAGGCGGCGGCGGCTGCAATCCTCGGGGGCGGGTTGGGAGTGGGTTCGAGTGGGGGTTCGACGGTGGTGCCGACGGCGGCGGACGACGCCCGTGCGGCGGACATCCTGGGTCAGGGTTGATCGGGCCGGTGCGGGGATTGGTTCGGGTGGTGGGGGTTGTGAATGTTGGTCGGTGATCGGGAAATTGCTGGATCTTTGGGTGGTGGGGGACTTGCTGGAGAACGCGTTTGGCCAAGCGGATCTTTGAGTTGGCGAAGGAACTGGGGATCGAGTCCAAGGTGATCATCGCCAAGTGCGTTGAGGAAGGCGTCGCCGCGGACAAGGTGAAAAACCACATGGCCACGGTCTCTCCGGGGCTTGTGGAATCGATCCGCGAGTGGTTCCCCTCCGCCGGTGGCGGCGTGGCGGTGGCCGAACCCGTCACCCCCAAGCCGGCCAAGCCCGCCAAGGCACCGGCGGCTGAACCTCCTCCCCCTCCGGCGGATGAGCACGCCCGCGCAACTCCTGTGGTGATCAAGCCCGGCACGAGCGTCGTTTCGCGGCCGTCGTCGATCGAGTCGACTCCGCCGGCGCGGACGACCGCGCCCATGCCGGTGACGGTCGTGGTCCCGGCTGCGGAGCCCGCACGCCCGCACGCTCCCGCGGAAGCAGCGTCCGAACCTCCCAAGCACGAAGAGAAGCTCGCGGCAGCGGCGGTCGTCGCGCCTCAGGTGCCTTCGACGCCCCGGAGCACGGCTGCGCCGGTCGAAGCAGAGAAGCACGCCGAATCCGTGAAGTCGGATCTTCCGCCCGCGTCCCCGTCGCCGTCGACAGAGGGACCAAGTGGCGGGCCAACATCCCCGCACGCTCCGGCGCGCGTTCCCGGTGCCGGTCATGGACCTGGTCATGGGCCCGGGCATGGGCCGACGCATCACCATCCTCGGACGACGGTCATCGCGCCGGCTCCGACGATCACCATGAATGTTCCGCGCAAGCCGACGGTGATCTCCCCCGCCGGTCCGCAGCTCGCGTCGGTCACGAAGACGCCGGCAAAGCTCGCCGGGCCCAAGGTCGTGCGCGTCGAAGAGCCGGACAGACTCGAAGCTCCGCGTCCTCGCCGATACACCCCTGGTGCGCCCTCGGGCCCCGGTGCGGGCTCAGCCCCGCGTGGGCCGGCGCGTCCGGGCGAAGCGGCGACGGATGATGATCGCGGTCGCAGCCCACGCCGCAAGGGCGGTTTCGCCGGGCCGGGTGGCCCTCCGGCGGGCGGGCCAGGCATGCGGCGTTCGACGGGCGCGGGTGTGCCCGAGCGTCGTCGTGCGACCACCACGCCCGACAACTGGGTCGGCGGTCAGGTTTTCTCCGAACAGGACATCATCGAACGCGAAGCGCGATTGCTCCGCGCGGGCGGGTTCGTCAAGAAGCACAAGCAGCAGATGAAGGGCCAGGGGGCCGGTGTCGGCGAGGTTGGTCCTATAGAGGACCGGTTCAAGATCGCCCAGCCTTTCACGATCAAGGAGTTGTCCGAGGTGACGGGCGTCAAGGGCGCCGAGATCGTCAAGCGGCTGTTCCTGCAGGGCGTGATGGCGACGATCAACTCGGGGATGGACCCGCAGAAGGCCATCGAGATCATGATGGACTTTGACATCGAGCTCGAGGTGGTCGAGGCCAAGACCGCCGAGGAAGTGCTCGACGAGGATCTGATCAAGCGTGCCGCGGTGGACGAGCGTCCGCGCGGACCGGTGGTCACGATCCTCGGGCACGTCGACCATGGCAAGACGTCGCTGCTGGACAGGATCCGCAACGCGAACGTTGCGGCGGGCGAGGCCGGCGGCATCACGCAGCGGACCAGCGCGTTCAAGGTGCCCGTCGAAGTGGCGGGCGAGAAGAAGGAGATCGTGTTCCTGGATACGCCGGGTCACGAGGCGTTCACCTCGATGCGTTCGCGCGGCGCGAACATGACGGACGTGATCGTGCTGGTGGTGTCGGCCCCCGAGGGCGTGATGCCTCAGACGATCGAGTCGATCGCGCACGCCAAGGCGGCGGGCGTGCCGCTGGTGGTCGCTCTCAACAAGATCGATCGTCCGGACGCGACGGAGGGGCAGGTTCAGAAGACGCTCCGCCAGTTGGCGGACGCCGGGCTGCAGCCGACGGAGTGGGGTGGCGATACGGACATCATCCGCACCAGCGCGACGACCGGCCAGGGCGTCAAAGAACTGCTGGAACTCCTGGACTATCAGGCGCAGCTCAAGAACCTTCGGGCCGACTTTGACGGCACCGCGAGCGGCGTGGTGATCGAGGCGCGGACCGAGGAAGGCCGCGGCGCGGTGGCGAGCCTGATGATCCAGCAGGGCAAGCTCAAGGTTGGCGACTTTGTCGTGGCCGGTCGCGGTTTCGGACGTGTCCGCGATATCCACGACGACCGAGGGGCGAAAGTCCGCGAGGCGTTGCCGCCCAGCCCGGTGCAGATCTCGGGCATCGACATGGTCCCCGACGCCGGCGACAAGTTCTATGTGGTCTCGTCCTTGAAGAAGGCCGAGGAGGCGGCGGACCATCGTCGTCACCGCGAGCGCGAGGCCGAACTGGCCAAGCCGAAGCTCACCCTCGACAGCCTGTTCACGCAGATGCAGGACAACGAGGTGCAGGTCAAGGAGATCAAGATCGTCCTCAAGGCGGCCGAGCAGGGCACGGTGGACGTGCTCACGAAGGAGTGCGAGAAGATCGGGACCGCCGAGGTCAAGGTCCGCGTGCTTCACTCGGCGATCGGCGGGATCAACCGTTCGGACGTTCAGTTGGCCGACGCGTCCAAGGCGATCATCATCGGGTTCAACGTCATCGCGCTGGGCGAGGCCCGCACGCTGGCCGAGCAGAAGGGCGTTGAGATCCGGACCTACGACGTGATCTACAACATCACCGACGACCTGAAGGCGGCGGCCGAGGGCATGCTCGCCCCCGAGCTGCGTCAGGAGATCCTGGGGCACGCCGAGGTTCGGCAGGTCTTCAGCATCTCGAAGGTCGGCACGATCGCCGGGTGTTACGTCACCGACGGGTCCATCGAGCGCAACGCGTTCATCCGCGTCACCCGCGGGGGTGTCGTGGTGCAGAACGAGCGTGTCCTGGAGCAGCTCAAGCGGTTCAAGGAAGACGCCAAGGACGTTCGCATGGGCATGGAGTGCGGCATGAAGGTCGTGGGTTATGACGACATCAAGGTCGGCGACGTGATCGAGTGCTACAAGCAGGTCGAGTTCAAGCGAACGCTCGCCGGCGGAGTCGTCGCGCCGGAGAAGCCCAAGGAGAAGAAGAAGTAAGACGCCCCACGGGCACCCATCCCCACCCACCTCGGAGCGCGGGCACCGACAGTCGGCCGGGGACGTGCACGGGTGTCTTCATGCTTGCACAACCATGGTCGTCGGCATTCTCCAGTTCGAGCTTCACATCAGCGGCGCGGAGTCCCTCAAGGACAAACGCCGCGTGATTTCGTCCGTGCGCGATCGGCTGCACCGTGAGTTCCAGGTCAGCGTGGCCGAGGTGGCCTCGCAGGACATGCTCAACGTCGCGGTTATGGGCCTGGCCGCGGTGGGCAACGAGGGCGGGCACTTGGGGCGTGTTCTGGATTCGATCACCGCGAAGCTCAGGGCTCTCGGGGACGCCGAGCTCGGGCTCACCTCGCGGAGGATGATTCACGGGCACTCGCCGGACCCGACCGACGAGGATGGCGAGATTGATGACGCGATGATCGGGTCGCTGGCGGCGGAGATGCTGGCTCGGGCGGCGGAAGTGACCGGCTCCGGCGAAGGGGAGGCGTTGCGATGAGTCGTCGTCAGGAACAGTTGGCGTCCGTGTTGCGCGAGGCGATCCAGGAAGTCATCAGCCGCGGGCTCAACGACCCGCGGGTCTCGGGCCTGATCACGGTGACCGCTCTAGAGATCTCTCCCGATCTCGAGTACGCGTCGATCCGCGTCTCGGTACTCCCGGCGGACCGTCAGACGCTGACGTTCCACGGGATCAAGGCGGCGGGTGCGTACATCCGGCGCGAGGTGGGGAACAAGGTCAAGAACCGGAAACTGCCGAAGTTCAACTTTGAGCTGGACTCGAGCCTCAAGAAGCAGATGGGCGTCATCGAGGCGTTGGAACACGCCAAGCACGGGCAGAAGCCCGCCGGTTGGGGGAGCGCTCCGGCGGACGGGGCTGCGCCGCAGGATCGGCCGGAGGCCGGGGAAGCGGGGCGTGAGTGAGCACCCAGGACGCAGCCAAGAACTTTCAATCGCTGCTTCGCAAGCTCAAGGTCAAGCTCGATTCGGGCGATCACGCTTCTTCGCCTGTGGCGGAGTCGAGCGATGAACTCAGGCTCGCCAGGGCCCGCGAAATGCTCGACCATCTCGTGCATTCGTTCATGCTCTGGGAGGCGACGCAGACGCAGGCCAAGACCGCGGTTCGCCGGATCCAGGATGCCTTTGTCGACGCCAACGAACTTCGGATCGCCCTCCCGCACGAGACAGCACGCGTGATCGGCGAGCGGTACCCGCTCGCGGGCGAACGGTGCGTGCGCCTCAAGGCGACGTTGCAGGACCTGTACAGGCGTGAGCACACGCTCTCGCTTGTCTCGTTGATCGACGCGCCCAAGCGAGAGGCCCGCGCCTTTCTTGAATCGCTCGACGGGATGCCCACCTTCGTTTCGGCCCGACTCGTCGTGGTGTCCATCGGCGGTCATGCGGCACCGGTGGACTGGCGATTGATCGATCTCTTGATGGCGCACAAGGCCCTGCCCCAGGACCACGCCGATCCGGCGTCGGCGTCCTCGTGGCTTGAGCGACAGTTCCGTGCGACCGACACCGCCGTCGTGGTCGCCGCGCTGCAGAGCTGGTCCGACGAGCACGGCGAACCGCCCAAGTTCGACCGTTCCACGGCGACCGAGCCCGTAGCGACCAAGGAGCTGGCGGTCTGCGAAAAGCCCCGGAAGCGGCCGGTCAAGAAAGCTGCCAAACGCGTTCCCGATCGGTCGTCCAAGCCCAAGCCGCGGTAGCCGGGTCCTTCGGCCCGAGTTGGAGCGGCGGCGGTACGATTGACGCGAGATCGATTTTCGACGCCCTACGAGGACCGCGATGCCACATCCGACACTCATGCTCTTTCTCACCGTCAACGCTGGGCAGCTCGGCGCGGTCCTCCCGGCCCCGGCGTACGTGTCCGTGGCGGACCCGGTGGCGGAGTTGCGGGCCCGGGCCGAGCGAGAGATGACCACGCCCGACGCAGCGACCCGACGGCTTCCTCCCCCGCCCGGGATTGATGCGAAAGCGGTGGGGGAGCTTGCCGAGAACGAGCGATCCGCGACATCGCCCGGAGGGATGAGCCTCGCGACCGTGCTCTCCGCGATCGCGACCAAGGGCCCGCCGCCTTCGTTTGCGGCGATCAAGGCGGCGGAACCCGATCCGGAAGCGGAAGCTGAAGCGGCGAAGCTGTACTCGACCGGAAGGATGCTTCGAGCGGACGGGAAGAATGCCGAAGCCCTCGCCGCCCTGCAGGAGGCTTCGAAGGTTGATCCCGCCAGTGCGGCGGTGTGGCGTGAGATCGCGGAGTGTCAGAATTCCTTGGGCCGTCGTGCCGCGTCGCAATCGGCGATGCAGCAGGCGGTTCGGCGCGGCCTTCGTGACGCGGGGGCGTGGTCGTTTCTGGGACGCGAAGCCACGCGAGGGCTGCGTTCGGACGAGGCTTTGTGGCTTCTTGCCGGTGCCGCCGGGATGATGCCCGGTGGTTCGGCCGAGTCCGCCGTGAACGACCTGAATCTGGCCGAGGCGATGGACCGCGCCGGATACACCGGAGCGGCGGGCGAATTGCTCGCGCGAGGACTTGGGTCAAAGGCATTGAGTCCCGAGAGCGCGCGGTCGAATCCCGAGATCGCCGAGACGCTCAGGCGACGCGGCGAGTTGTGGCAGCGCGCGGGCGACCTTGCGATGCGATTGGGGCGGGTCGAGGAGGCCTCTTCGTGCTATGAAGCCGCCGCCAAGGAGTCTTCTTCGGACGCGGGCGCCCTCGCGGTGCGACGCGTGTACGCGGCTGTGCGATCGGGGCGTCCGGCGCAGGCGGCGATCGCTCTGGTCGACAAACTGCGCGCCGGCGGCGGATTTGAGGACCGTGAGCTGGGCGTCGTGCGCTACCTCGCGGACAAGACCGACGTGGGCCCGGCTTTGTCCGCCGCGATCGTCCAAACGCTCGGCGACCGTGCGACCAACGCCAGCGCCACGAGCAGGCTCGCCCGGGCGAGAGCGGCCGCGCTGCCCATCGCTCTCCGGCGGACCTCGTTGATCGACCACCTTTCCGCGAACCCCTCGGACCGAAAGGCGGCTTCGGATTTGCTCGGGAGCTTCGCTGCGGATCAGCTCTCTGAGCGTGATCGTGCCATCGCGATGCTCGTCGAGAAGCGCCCTGAGTCCGCGGATGTCTACGCCGCGCTTCTGCTCGCCGAAGGAAAGGGCGTCGTGGCAGCGGCGAACTCGCTCGCCCGCGGTGAGCCGGCCGCGACGCTCCTGGCCGCGTATCTCAAACTCGCGCTCGGGAAGCCCGCGGAGGGTCTCTCCATGCTCAAGCCCGAACGCTTCCCCGGCATGCTCGCGGCGATGCTCGCAGCCCGGGCGGACCTCGCGGGGCTTGCGGGCGACTACGACAGTGCGAAAGCCGCGCTCGCCGCGCTGGAAGCGTTGCCGATCGAATCGACACGGTTCGCCCGGGCCCGAGCTCTCAGCGCACTCCAAAGGTACAGCGAAGCGATGGAAGTTGTCCGGCCTCTCGTTGACTCCGCTTCGGCCGACGATCGCCTGCTCGTGGCCGGGTTCGCGCTCCGGAGCGGCGATTTGAGCCTAGGCGAGAAGATCTTGGCTGCCGTGGCCGAAGAAGACCCTCAGGACGAGCGTGCCGCCGAGGTGCTGCTGCGTCTTTACTCGCGCGGCGAGAAGGCCGACCAGAGGCAGCTGTCGTCGCTCGTGCAGAGGCTTCGAGAGAAGGTGTCGTCCAGTCGCGTGCTGCGCTGGGCGACCGCGATGGAACTGGTGCAGCGCGGCCAGTTCGCCGCGGCGGAGCAGTCGCTGATGGGCCTGGCCGAGGAGGACGCTTCGGGCCCCGGTCTGCTCGACGCTCTCGCGCTCGTATGGACCCGCGGCGGAGTGGTCTCGCTCGAACGCGGGGAAGCGTGGCTGCGAGCCAGACTCGACTCGGCCCCTGAATCCACGGAGACACTCGCGGCCCTCGCGCAGGTCGTCTCGGCCCGTGGCCGCACCGAGGAGGCCATCGGCATGCTGAACGCGCGGATCGCGATCGCTCCGATCGAAAGGCATCGCAGACTCGTCGAGCTCCTCACGGCCGACCCGTTGGCCAAGCCCGCCGAGGCACGCGAACTGACGATCGCCCGCCTCACGCCAACGCCGCGCACGATCGATTCGGCCATTGTCCTTGCCGACACGCTCGTCACAGCGGGGCGTGCCGCGGAGGTCGATAGCGTGCTCGCGTCGCTCCCCGACGGCGTGCCGTTGACGCCGGATCAGAAGAAGGGGCTGTCGGCGGTCGTTGCTTCGCTGATCGATGCGGACATGGACGCTGTGATCGCCGGCAAACCGACGGGAGCGGCTTCGGCGATGGCGAAGCTCGCCGCGCTCGGCATCGAGCCCGGGCCCGCGGTACGTGAGTCCGGTATCGTCCTCCTCACGCTCACGCAGCCGCCCGATCTCGCCCGGATCGGCGAGGAATTCCTTGCCTTCACTCAGGGCGACGATGACAAAGAGCGGCTCGCCATGGGCCGGCTGATCCAGAAACTCCTCGCGTCCAAGAAACCCGCCGCGATCCTCGTGCTCGCGGAGGCGGTCTGTGCCGCCAAATCGGCGAAGGGCTCTGAGCCTGACGACGACATGCTGCGGGTTCTGTGTGTCTCGATCGGTCAGTTCGGCGATGGGACGGATCTGCGTCGCATCCTCCCGCTGGTGACGAAGGGCTCGCGGGCCGAGCGGATTCTGGACTCCATGTCGCTCGACGCGGAGCCCGCGCCAGCTCCGCCAAAGCAGCCCGGCATGCTCGCGTACCGCATCGCTGGGATCGCGTCGAACCACGAGCGTTACGAGCAGGCGGCAAGTCTCTACGAGGTCTCGCTCGAACTCGATCCCGACCACGCGATCGCGCTCAATGACTTCGGGTACATGCTTCTCGAGCACCAGCCCGTGAGCACGCAGGAGCGGCGCACGAAGATCGAGGGCCTCCTCGAGAAGGCGTACCAGTCCAATCCGACGAGTTACAACATCGTCGATTCTCTTGGCTGGCTCCGGTACCTGCAGGGCCGATTCGAGGACGACGCGAACAAGGGCGCGATCGCCGGAGCGGGGGCCTTGTCGCTTCTCCGCCGCGCGGTCGAGTTGCAGCAGCGCGAGCAGGATCTCTCGCTGGACCCTTTCATCATCGATCACCTCGGGGATGCCCTGTGGGCGAGCGGCGACAAGGACAAGGCGTTGGCGTGCTGGCAGCAGGCCGAGAGCAAGGCGACCACACTGAGCCGCGCACGAGCCGACAACCTCGCCGAGGACGGGTACGGGAAACTGCTCAAGAAGACTCTTGAATCCGCCTCTGCAAAGCGCCAAGCGGCCAAGAACGGCAAGGAGCCGGCCGTCGCGCCACGGTGGGAACCGCTCAAGCCTTGAGTCAGGCAATACAGGGAGATTGATCCGTTGGCAGGCCACAATAAATGGAGCAAGATCAAGCACCGCAAAGCGGTCGTTGACAAACGGCGCGGCAAGGTGTGGACCAAGGTCGCCAAGGCGATGATGGTCGCCGCCCGGCACGGCGGGGCCGATCCGGCGTTTAACCTCTCGCTCCGCTACGCCATCGACGAGGCCCGCTACGCCAACATGCCCCGCGACGTCATCGAACGCGCCATCAAGAAAGGCGCGGGCGGCGACGACCAGAGCCAGTTCGAGACCATCCGCTACGAGGGATACGCCCCGGGTGGCATTGCGGTGGTCGTCGACGCCCTCACGGACAACAAGGCCCGGACCGCGGGCGACGTTCGCAACGCTTTCGCAAAGGCCGGGGGCAACCTGGGCACCTCCGGGTGCGTGGGCTATCTCTTCGCCCAGAAGGGCCGGATCGTCGTGAGCCCCGCGGGCGTTGATGGCGAGAAACTCTTCGTTCTCGCGGTCGAGGCGGGTGCGGACGACGTGCAGGAACCCGCGCCACCCGAGCCGGACGACGACGAAGGCGGGCCCTGGATCGTGCTGGCGGAGATTCCCAGGTTTCTGAAGGTCAAAGATGCGATCGAAGCGGCGAAACTGACGATCGAAGCAGCCGCGATCGAGATGATCCCCGCCGACCGCGTCGCGGTGCCCGAGCAGCACGCCGAAAGCCTTGCGGACCTGATCGAGGAACTGGAAGAACTCGACGACGTGCAGAAGGTGTCGACGAACGCGGAAGAGTGAGCTGCCTCGTGTGGTCGGTTGTCGGTGCGTGCCGACCTACTTGTCGCCAGCCTTGCTTTCAAGGGCTTTGAGAGCCTCTTCGCAGGTCTTGACGAGGTCGGCCTGCTTGAGTTCCTGCGCGGCTTTGAGAGCCGCTTTCCACTCCGTCGCGGTGCCCTCCGCTTTGGCGATGCTCACGCGCCCGCGGACGTACTCGCGGCTGTCGCCGCACGCCCACAGGCAATTGAGAGCGATCCGGCGGGCCCGGTTGCGGTCCTTGCCCGCCTGGGTCTTGAGATCGGTCGCGAGCGCGACGGGCATGAGCGTCTGAGCGGCCTCGACAAAGAGCCGGCTCTCGATCAGGCTCGTGGCAAGAGCGAAGCGATGCTCGGGCGTGTCCGGCGTGTCGTGCAACTCCACAATGCGACGCCAGACCGTGGAGGCCTCGACATGCGCCCCGATGGCGGTCGCTTTCGCGGCCGCGTTCCGAAGGACGCTCAGGTCACGACCCTTCAGCACGTCGGCCGTCGCGAAAACCGGCTCCGCGAGGGAGATCCCGTTCGGCTCGATCAGCTCGTTCTTGGCGTCGACATGAACAAGCACCGTCTGACCGGGCTGGACGAATTCCGCGCTGTGGCCGAAGCCGCCTTCATCGCCCGGCCGTGGCTCGCGGATGGTCCATGTCACGCTGATGGTGTCGCCGGTCTTTAACTTGTCCTGCTCGGTCTGACGGGCCTGCTCGAGGGACTTCTCGAGCCTCTCTTTCTCAGCCGCCTTTTGCTTGTCGGCTTCCCTCTGCTTCTCCTCTTCCTCGGAGCGAACTTTGAGCTTGTCTTTCTCAAGCCTTTGCTGCTTGGCCTTCTCTCGGGCCTTCTTCTGGTCGGCGGTCGGTGCCCGCTTGTCCTTGGGTGTCTGCTCTACTTTATGAATCCGCAGTTCCGCCTTGCCGTTGGTGTCACGCCCGGTCTTGGACGTCCAGACCTCCGTGACGGTCGCGATCACCACAAGCGAGGCGTCCTCGCGAAGCTCTTTCGCCGACAGCGGCTCGGGCTCGCTCGCCGCAAACAAGGGCGCCGACGCGGGAAACCCCGAAAGCGAGCTCGCAAGACAGGCGAATGCGGACAACGCAAAGACGGCGGAACCACGACGCATACGGAACCTCCTGCAGTTGCACCAGCATAACAGCATCGATCCAGCGCATCAAGATGGCCTCGTCAGATCGCGCATCAGACGCGGGCCTTGAGCGTCCGTTTGACGTGAGCGGCATAGAAGGCGAGACTTCGAACAATCCAAGAAAGAAGCCCACGGGTTCGAACCCGTGGGCTTCCATTTCAAGTCTATTCTCAAAGTCCGGGACTTTGTTCCGTCATCCCGTTACTTCACGCCGTCCTTCGCCGCGATGTACCGGATCAGGTCGACGCAGCGCGTCGCGTACCCAGCCTCGTTGTCGTACCAGCTCACGACCTTGAAGAACCGCTTGTTGAGCTCGATGCACGCGCCCGAGTCGTAGATGCTGCTGCGGCGGTCGCCGATGAAGTCGCTGCTCACGACCTCCTCGTCGGTGTAGCCCAGGATCCCCTTCATCGATCCCTCGCTCGCCGTCTTGATCGCCGCGTTGATCTCAGCCAAGCTCGTGTCCTTGGCTGTGCGGAACGTCAGGTCGACGCACGACACGTCCGCGGTGGGCACGCGGAACGACATGCCCGTGAGCTTGCCCTTGAGAGCGGGGATCGCCAGCGCGACCGCTTTGGCCGCCCCGGTGCTGGCGGGGATGATGTTCTGATACGCGTTGCGCCCGCCACGCCAATCCTTCTTGCTCGGGCCGTCCTGCGTCGGCTGCGTCGCGGTGACCGCGTGGACCGTCGTCATCAGGCCTTCCTCAAGCCCGAAGTTGTCGTTGATCACCTTCGCGACCGGGGCGAGGCAGTTGGTCGTGCACGACGCGTTGCTGACCACCGTGTGCTTGCTCGCGTCAAACGCCTCGTGGTTGACGCCCATGACAAGCGTCGGCACCTGCGAAGCATCGCTCTTGGTCGGGGCGGAGATGATCGTCCGCTTGGCCCCCGCGGTCACGTGCAGGTTGGCCTTCTCGAATTCGCTGAACAGCCCCGTGGATTCGAGGACGTAATGGACGCCCAGATCCTTCCAGGGCAGTTTCGCCGGGTCGCGTTCAGCCATCGTCTTGGTCGTCTTGCCGTTGACCGTGAAACTGGTCTCGGTCGCCGACATCACGACGGGCTTGCCGCCCAGGGCGAACTGCCGGTGCATCGTGTCGTGCTTGAGGAGGTACGCGAGGTTGTCCGCCGGGACCAGGTCGTTGACCGCGACGATCTCGAGGTTGGGGTCCTCTGCCGCGATGCGGTAGAAGAGCCGACCGATGCGTCCAAACCCGTTGATGCCGATGCGGATGGTCATTGGGAGATTCCTTGTCCAAAAGGGGAAGGTGGGAGGTGGTTGAGGCGTCAAATCGCGGGCTTATCCCGCCGAAGGCGATGATAGGACGCACCCTCCCAGCGGCCAACGCTGTTCGGTTGCCGTCCGCATCCAAACGCCTCCTTGAGGTACTTCCAAGCCCGTTTTCTCGCCCGCCTTGGACCAAAAAGTTCAGTTCGTCGGAGTGGCGAGCGTTCACGCTTGGCTTCTCGCGCGGCGGAAAGCGACGGTGCCGCTTGCTTGCGAGCGAGGGTTGAGAGGAGGCTGGCGACTACGATGCGCCATGGCCGCCGGAAGACGCCGATCCTTTCTCAGTCGCGCGATGCTCGGCACGTCGCTCGTCCTCTTCGCCGTGGCTCTCGCCTCCCGATGGTTCGACGTGCAAGCCCGCACCGGTGTCCCCGGCTGGTGGTTCCAACTCCGCGCGGGCGTCGTTACCGTCACGTCCGTTCAGTCCTATGGCGGCGGCTCTGTTCCAAGCAGCGGCTGGTCCCTTGACCGCTTGAGCCCGCCCGCCGGTCCGTTGCTGGTCCCGACCAAGGAACCCTTCGGCGTCACCACCGTGTTCCATTCATACAAACGCCTCAACGGGTTCGGCGTCTCGCTCCACAGCGTCTCCATCGCTATGCCCCAGCCCGCTCTGCTCTGCCTCGCCGCGTCCGCTGGCCTCTGGCTTTGGGCCCGTCGCGCCCGCCGACGTGCCGCCCGGGCGGGTGTCTGCCCACGGTGTGGCTACGACACGGCGGGCCTGTCCCCGGGCGTCCCCTGCCCGGAATGTGGCAATCCGACCCGAGCGCACCGAACCACAAAGCCCCCCGAATTCAGTGCAACCTCGGCGTGAGTCCTGCGTAGTGTTGTCAGGCGTGTTCACCCTCGACGTGGAGGTTCCTATGTCGCGTGGCTGGTCAAGAACGGATGTCATCACCGTGCTGGCGGGGTGTGTGGTGCTCGGGTGCGTGGGCGTTTCGCTCGTGCTCGCCGAGCCGACGGGCCGTGGCGAGCGCCTCTCCGAATCACTCGCCAACCTGCGCGCGATCGGGGCAGCGGTGGGGCAGTATCGGGCTGATAACAATGGGTTCTTGCCGCTTGAACTGACGACCATTCGGCGGCGACCGCCAGCCAACAACACTCGCGTCGACGGCTGGTGCAATTGGCAGTTCGGAGGTAAGAACTGCGACTCGTACTGGTTCAATGCCTACAGAGGCACGTTCGATGTCGAGGCTGCTGATCGCCCTCTCAATCCGTACCTGTACCCTGATTTTACGTTCGTCGCGCCGACGCCACCTGAAAGGCTCCCCGCCAACGACCCGGCTAGGCGGAGCGCGCAGGCCCGGGTCTTCCGAGACCCCGCCGATGTCAACGGGTGGCAACGGCTTTGGCCCAACCGCAACAACCCTCCGATCAGCAGTTACGATGATGTCGGTACTTCCTACTTCAACAACATGCAATGGTACGACCAAGTGCCCGGATCGCTTGTCACGAGGTTTGTCGAAGGCACCCGCCGCCTCGCTGTCGAGCAGGGCGTCGATCCGGCCCGCTTCGTCCATTTCTCGGATGAGTTGGCCTCGATTGTGTTGTACAACACGAACCCCAACTCCCAAGTCATCACGAATCACGGGACGTTCAATCAGAGCGTCACGCTCTTCGCCGACGGGCACGCCGGGCTCGTCACCTTCCGTCCCGGCAACACACGCGCTTCATTCATCACCCAAGACTATTCGGTCTGGTTCGAGGACCTCGGTCGCCCTTCCTCGGACCGCCGCGTCATCGACGCGACGCCCGCTCGATAGGCTCCCCGAACTCGAGAACCAGGTGTTTATCGCGACCAACCCTCAATCGCCTCGCCCATGGCCTCCACAGTCGCGCGGATCGTCGTCGCTGGCAGATGCGTCAATGGGTCGTCGATGACCGCCGTTCGCACGCCTTTCAGCCCGGGCAGCTCGGCCGCGGCCGCCGGCGCAGCCCCTCGCGCCCTCGGCACGACCAGCATCACCGCATCCGGCGCGAGGAGCCGCAGGTCCTCCGCGTCAAGGGTGATGTACGCCGCCCCCGACACAATCGCCGGCGTCGCGCCCAGCGAGACCAGGATGTCGTGATGCACCGACCCCGGCCCCAGCGCCGCCATCGGTGACACGTCCGCGAGCAGCAAGATCCGCCCCGCCTTCGCCGCGCCAGGCCTCGGGCGGAGCGACGCCGACAACGCGGACTCAACCCCCGC
The DNA here is from genome assembly GCA_943369765.1 of Phycisphaera mikurensis NBRC 102666. Classification (GTDB taxonomy): domain Bacteria; phylum Planctomycetota; class Phycisphaerae; order Phycisphaerales; family UBA1924; genus UBA2396. The sequence continues at coordinate 43,104 of CALROI020000009.1, forward strand.
AAGCCTCTCGCGCACCCCGACGCATCCCGCACCCTCCGCGTCCGCCGCCAGTGAGCGGGCCACCGTGACGACATCGCCCAGCGAGAGCGGGTTGTAGTCGTGGAGTGTCCACCCGCGCGTCGACGCCATCTCGATCAGCCGCGCGGGGATGCCCCCCGCGCCGAACTGCCCGATCACGAGCGTGGGGTTCACGCCCACGAGCCGCTCATAATCAACGTCGCCTAGGCCGTCGCCGACAACGGGCACCGACGGGTCGAGCGCGAGGTCCCACGCGTGCCGCCCGACAATCGCGGGACCGACGCCCAGGTCGTCAAGCGTCGCCGCCAGGGCCGGGCTCAACACCGCGATCCGAGGCCCGCTCGGCGATGGCGCACCCTTGCGGTCGCAGCCCGCGAGGAACGCGAGCACGCCCGCACACGCCACCACGAACGCACGACGACGCATTCAGCGCCCCCCGGCAAAAGCACGAGCGACATCCGCCGCGAGCGCATCGAGCGTCGCCGCTTCATGAAGCGGAAACGCCCACGTCCGATCGAGCGCGACCTTGGACTCATTCACACGGGCTTCGAGCGACCCGACCTCGCGGGAAAGCTCCGTCAGCACGTCCTGATGCTCGACGCGGACGCGGGAGAGCAGGGCCTGCAACGCGGTGAACGCGGCGTACGAATCCCCGCCGCGTGCGCCGACCCCACGAATCTCATCGAGCAATTCCTCTTTGCGCTTCTGCGACCACGAATCGCCCAGAGTCGCCGGCGTGTGCCGGGCGTGATGGAGCGACCAGCGGGCCCGGGCCAGCGCCTCAGGGCTCGGCGGCGGCGAATCCGAGAGTTTCGCGAGCAGCGTCCCAGTCGCCACGACCGCAGGCGCAAGCCGCCACGACACCCACGACGCGAGCCACTCCTCCGCGATCACGTCATACTTCCCGCCGCCCAAGCCGTGGATGAAAAGATCGCACCCCGCGTACCGCAACAGCCCCGTCATCATGAGCGCCCGCGGCGCGAGTTCGTGCACGGGTATCCCCGCGATGTTCGCCGCGTTGACACGCCCGCGTGCCGCGTCCGGCCTGATACGCCAAAGAGGGAGTTCGCCGCGAGCCGCGTTCAGCGGGGCGATCCCCGCACCCGCGTGCCGAGCCGCAGCCGCGTTGTACGCCGAAATGCACGACGACGGGTCCGACTTCATCCGCTCGACGAGTTCCGCGAAGAGGTCCGTTCGCGAGATGGCCGTCGCACGCATCCACACGTCCGCGTCTCGCGTCGGCCCCAGCAGGTCCCGCGTCGCCGCGATCACCTGGCCCGCAAGATCGCCCGCTCTCACCGCGTTGAGCATCGCATCGCGGATCGCGCCAAGCCCGCAGGCCACCGTCCCCGTCGCCGCTGGCTTCTCGCCCCAACGAGGCTCCAATTGCTTCGCTGTAAACGCCCCGCGAGCCGCGACAGGCACATCGGTTGTCCGGGCGTCCGACGCGGAAATGCGCCATTCCGCGGCCACAAGACTCCCGCCCATCCCCGTCGGATATCGAATGATTCCCGGCTCGTTGGCGTCCTGATCGACCACAACCCACGCCGATCGCGCCCCAGCCGCCCCGGCCACGCCCTTGAGCGCGAGCATCTTGGTCAGGATCCCCGCGTGCCAGACCTCCGCCTGATGACCCGACATCACCAAGGCGTCAGACAAAGCACCCGAACCAGTCGCACCGGTCAATCCAAGTTGTTCGCGAAACCGCGCCGCCTCAGCGGGCTGTTCGTGCTTCCTCGCGAGCCCCGCCCAAAGACCCGGCTCGGGCGACATCGTGACCCTGGGTGCCCAGGTATCAAGAGAAGCACCGTGCCTCGTCGTCGCGTTCGTCACAGGCAACAGTAGTTCGACTCGTCACACCCGGACGCCCCACCCGACGCCCCACCCAACGTCAGGTTCACGCCCGAACGCTCGATCTCCGCGTTCATCACCGCGCGATAGTGCGCCAGTCGCAGCTCGGCGTCGTCGAGATTCCCCCCGAACGTTCGATTCGGGTCGTTGTAGATCCGCTTGACCGGCACTTCGCGAACGCCAAGCCCCAGCACCGCCGCCTGAACCCAGAACTGCATCGGGAACGCGTACCCAGTCTCCGTCAGCGTCATCCGGTCCACCGCCGACACCCGGTGCGCCTTGAACCCGCAGAAACTGTCCGTCAGCGACATGCCAAGAGTCCGGTTGATCTCTTTGGTCACAGTCTGATTGATCTTCCGCCGATCCGCAGGCGGCAGATCGTCCATCGGCGTCGGCACCAGGTACCTCGAGCCGCTGATCAGATCGATGCCGCGCTCCGCCCGCATGATCTCCGACACGAACATCGGGATCGCCGCCGGCTCGTGCTGCTCGTCGCAGTCCATCGTCAGCACCCAGTCGTACCCCTCGCGTGCCGCGAACGCGAACGCGTCGATCAGCGACCGCCCGTACCCCGAGTTCACCTCGTGCCGGATCACCCGCACCGGGAACTCGCGCACGATCTCGGAAGTCCTGTCCTTCGACCCATCGTCGATGACCAGTACATCCGCCGCGTACCTCAGCACGCTCGAGAGCACGCGCCGCGCGTACTTCTCTTCGTTGAACACCGGGATCGCCACCAGGATCCGCATCACACGCCTCGATCTTTCTCCGGGCCACCAAGCCCGATCACCAACCAGCCTCGGAAGTATATCGACCACCATCGATACGTTCCACCTCCCCCTACGGTTCGTATCAAACGCCCGCTTGGATGCCGAACACCGGTTCCGGTCTCTTCCCGAGGCCAACTCAGGGAGACTTTCCCCCCTCGTGCGCCCAATGCCGCACCCGTCAATGATCTCGCGTGCCGATCATCGATCTCTCCGACCCCGCCGACCCCAGACTCGCCCCGTACCGCGACCTCAAAGACGCCCCGGGCCGCCCCGCGGCTGAGGGGCGATTCGTTGCAGAGGGCGAGATCGTGCTCCGCCAAGTCGCAGCGTCACGCTTTGCCATCGAGTCCATCATCGCCACGCCCGGCAAGGTCGACGCCCTCGCCGATCTCATCCAATCGCTCCCAGCCCACACGCCGGTGTTCCGCGCCACCAAACCCGTCGTCGACACCATCATCGGCTTCGCGTTCCATCGCGGCGTCATCGCCCAAGGCCTCCGCGGTACGCCACGCACGCTCACTGAACTCGCGGACACCTGCTCAACCCTTCTCATCGTCGAAGAAGTCTCCAACGTCGATAACCTCGGCGGCCTCTTTCGCAGCATCTCCGCCCTCGCCCCGCCCGGCACCGGCGTTATCCTCAGCCCCGGGTGCGCCGACCCCCTCTACCGCAAAGCCATCCGCGCCTCGATGGGCCACGTCCTCAACATCCCCTTCGCCACCGTCGACCACCCCACCCACTGGCCGGGCGCAGTGCTCCAACTCCGCAGCCTCGGCTACCACTTCGCCGCCCTCACCCCCGCCCCAGGCTCCATCGATCTCGCCGCATTCGTTCCTCCCGCCGGCGTCAAACTCGCTCTGCTCGTCGGCGCCGAAGGCCCGGGACTCTCCCCCGCCCTCCTCGCCGCCGCCGACTCTTCCCTCCGCATCCCCATGCGTCAAGGCGTCGATTCCCTCAACCTCGTCGTCGCCACCTCCATCGCCATGCATCGGATGTTCTCGCTCTAGGGCGTGGCACCCACCTCACCGAACCCCTCTACCCTCCTCCCGATGGACCCCGTCTTCGACGCTCGCCGTTACCTCATCCCGTTCCGTTCCACGCTGCTCCCGCAGATCTTCACCGACACGCTCGTCATCGGGGGCGGCGTCGCCGGGTGCCGCGCCGCCATCGCCGCCGCCGTTCACGGCGACTGCATCCTCCTCGCCAAAGCCGACCTCAAGAACACCAACACCGCCTGGGCCCAGGGCGGCGTCGCGGGCGTGATCGAGGCTACCAAGGGTGACGATTCCGTTGCGGCACACGTCAACGACACCCTCGTCGCCGGTGCAGGCCTTTGCGATCGCGACGCTGTCGAACTCATCTGCGCTTCCGCCCGCGTCCGTCTCGAAGAGATGATCGCCTGGGGCACCAAATTCGACACCGACGCGGCTGGCACCCTCGCCATGGGCCTCGAAGGCGGGCATTCCGCCCACCGCATCCTCCACGCCCACGGCGACGCGACCGGCCGCGAGATACAACGCGCCGTTCTCGCCAAAGCCCGCGCCACCGACAATCTCCGCGTCTTCGAGACCTGCTTCGCCCTCGACCTCATCACGCCCAGTCGTGAGCCGGGCGCGCCCGTGATGGGTGCCATCACGCACCATCCCAAGCACGGCCTCCAGATGATATGGGCCAAAGCCACCATCCTCGCCAGCGGCGGCGCGGGCGTCGTCTACCGCGAAACCACCAACCCCCCGCAGGCCACTGCCGACGGACTCGCCCTGGCCTACCGCGCCGGAGCAACCCTTGCCGACATGGCCTTTGTCCAATTCCACCCGACCTGCCTCTACCTCCCCGGTGCAAGCCGCTCGCTCATCTCTGAAGCCGTTCGCGGTGAGGGCGCGTTCCTCGTCGACGCTGCGGGCCTGCGATTCATGAAGGACGCCCACCCGATGGGCGACCTCGCTCCGCGAGACATCGTGGCGTCGGCCATCGTGCGCCAGATTGCCAAGCAAGGCGGCGCGCCGGTCCACCTCGACTGCCGCCACATCCCCAACTTCGCCGCACGCTTCCCGAGCATCGCCGCAACGCTCAAACGCTTCGACCTCGACCCATCCAAGCACCTCATCCCCGTCCACCCCGCCGCTCATTACATGGTCGGCGGCGTGCGCACCGACCTCGCAGGTCGCACCGACGCTCCCGGTCTGTATTCCGTGGGTGAAACAGCAGCGTGCGGTCTTCACGGAGCCAATCGTCTCGCCAGCAACTCGCTCCTCGAGGGTCTCGTCATGGGCGAGATCGCCGGCCGCGTCTGCGCCGAAATGAAGGGCCATTCGGTCGCGGCAGCCGTCGCCCCAAAGCCCGGCTGGGCCACAGGCATCCAAGCCCCCGTCCCCATCGTCTCGGACATCCGTCCCTCCGACCAGGGCGAGCTCGACCTCGCCGACGTGCGCTCAAGCCTCCGCTCCGCGATGTGGAAGAACGTCGGGCTCGAACGCACCGCCCCCCGCCTCCGCGATGTCGCCCTCATGCTCGACTTCTGGGCCCGCTACACCCTCGACAAAATCTTTGACGATCCCGACGGCTGGGAGGTCCAGAACATGCTCCTCGTCGGCTCCGTCATGGCACGCTCGGCCCTCTGGCGCGATGAATCCCGCGGGTGCCACCTCAGGCTCGATCAACCAGGCCAGAAGCCCGAATTCGCCGTTCACGACGGTTGGCGCAAGGCTCGCTCAGAACCGGACCTCACTCCCGTGCGAACCTAACCACATGCGGCACCGTCTTGTCATTCTGATGTTCGCGATGCTGCTTCCCCTCGCCGGTTGCATCGAAGAGCGCATCGTCCGCAACGACGGCCCCCTCATGGGCCTTCCCAACGCAGTCAGCCAGCAGGAACGCGTCGTCCAGGACCCCGGAATGCTCCTCCCGGTGGTCGCGGATGGATCCACCATCACCGAGAACCCAGACGGTTCCAGGACAGCCCGCTCGACCAGCGTCCGCCAGCTCATCGCCAATCTCGATAAATGCATGGACGAGGACTGGGAGTCCGTCTTTATCACCGATCTCCTCTCAACCAAAGCCAAAACCGACATGGCCGTCGAGGGAATGACGCCCGCCGCGGCATTCGCCTCCATCAAGGCCCAAAAAGCCGACGTGATCAGGCTGTTCAACCTCATGCCCATGGGCGAGTTCACACCAGGCTTCTTTCTCCGTCCCATCGGGGACAAAACCTATCGCCTGCTGGTGCCAGGACGTGGCGCCGACGATCTCCCTTTCCGCGGCATCGACGCGGTGTACGAACGCGGAAACTACCGCCTCTACTGGTTCGTCCTTCAATAGCCGCGCGAAATCTGCAGACGCGGCACCCTGCGAAGCGATACCATGCCTTCATGCCCAAAGGTCTAGTCAAGTTTCTCGACACCTTCGTCGCGTTCGCCCTTGCGGGCCCCTTTGCGGCATACCTCCTCAACACCCTTCGTGCCGCCGACGGTGATTCCGCGACCACACCCCTTTCCTCGTCCGAGCCCGTCAAAGGGGCTCTCTTTCTGGTCGCCATCTTCGGGATTGTCACCCACGTCGGCCTCTTCTCCGGTCGCCTTGTCACCCGTGGTCGGGGCGTTTGCATGGTCGGATTCGCCCTCATGGGGGCTTCGCTCGCCACCGCCAACGTCCGACAACTCCTCGGCGACGCTGACAGCGCAGCCGCACTGACGCCGCTGCTGCTGGAATCCGCTCTCCTCCTGCCGCTCGTGCTGCTCCCCGTACTGCTCATTGAAGCCATTTCCCCCGTCGCCCCGGATGAGCAGGGGGTCCCGCACGGCACCACGCTCCCTGCCCCGGGGCTTGCTGGCATTCGAGAAGCATTCGTCCCGAGCCAGTTTCTCGCTTCACTGGCCGCCGCCGCCGTCGCCGCAGGCGTCGTGGGGTGGTTGGTGGCCATCAACACCACAAAAGGGCAGTCGATTTTCGCAGCCTTTCTCGGCGGTCTCGCCGCGGGGTGCGCCTCCGTCGCCGCTTCGAAGAGTCCGAACCGGCCCGCTAGCCTCATCCCCGCCGCTGTCGCGCTCCCGATAGTCGCTTTCGCGACGTTTCTGTACCTCAAACTGACCGCATCGGGATCGATTACGCCCCAAACAAGGGCGATCGGCTCCGAACTTCCCAACCAGCTTTTCGCCCTCGGACGAGTCCTGCCTTTGGATTGGGTCGCGGGGGGACTCTTTGGGGTTCCCATCGGAGCGACGGCGGCCGCATCGATGATCGAACGGCCCAAGCACCCGGAACAGACTGCCTGACCGGGATTCTCTTCTTGTGGGCGCACACGCCTGCTGATATCATCGAGCAGGACCAACAATGGCGACAGCAGAATCGACATCCCGGGAGGCGTCGCCCACCCCAGCTAAACCTGGGTGCGACGCCGCGACCGCCACGGCTCGTTTCCCCAAACTCGCCCCGCTCATCGCTTATCTGGACTCCCTCACGGGACGGGCCGATCTCGCCGTGCTGGCGGATTTGCTCTCGAAGCTCGACGTCACCGCGGCGGACCTCGAGCCGGCCTTGTGCTTCGGCACCTGCTCGTACAAGAGGAACCACATCGCGGAATCGCCTCATTTTGAGCTCCTCGCGCTCTGCTGGCGCTCCGGGCACTGCACCCCGATCCACGACCATCTCGGCTCATCCTGTGCCTTCCGTGTCGTGTTGGGAACCCCCACCGAGATCCGCTTCCGTTCGACGCCAAGCGGTCTGGCGTGCCCTGTCCAAGCCACCCGAATGGAGTGCGGCTACGTCTGCTCCGCGGAGGACAACGACATCCACCAGGTCGCGAACATGGAGCCGCCGGGAACCGACGCCGTCACATTGCACATTTACTCGCCTCCGCCGACGCGGTGGCGCACCTATTCCGGCCCTCTTTCCGACGGGCCAGACCGCACCTGACAGGGGTTTTCACCAGTCTCAGAAGTCTTCATCAAACGGAGGGCGTTCAACGCCCTCCGTTTGCGATTTTGCGCGGAACTTGCGCGTTTCTTCGGTTTGGACGGATTCTGCCCGTGGAGGCGAATACATGGTTATCGGTCGTGAATCTAGGACATTTGACCTGCCGTGGCGGCTGAAAATCCAATCGAAACCCGTTCATACACCGATCGAAACGAGCCGTCATAAACGGAAAAACCGAAAATCTCAGCATCTTTTGTTCTTCGGGGTGGCATTTTCCAGAACCTGAGGCATGTTGTGAGAGGTCAGGAACGAGTCGTTCGTTTCATGTCCCAAAGGTTTCGGGTCATCAACAGAAGTGTGAGGAGATCGTTATGAAGAATGTGATCATCAGTCTTATCGGTGTGGCGGGTGTGGCGGCTGCTGCGAACGCGCAGAACCTCGCTCTCTCCGTCAAGTTCTCGGTCGACGGCGGGGCCACCTGGTCCAGCGACGTCGTCGCGAACGCTGGCTCGGTTGTCCAGGGCGCGATCTTCATGTCCGGCGACAACGTGTACGGCCTCGGCGGCGGCACGATGCGTATGAACGGTACCGGCCTCATCGCCGGCGAGTCCGCTGCCTTCGCAGCTGGCACCGACACGGGCCGCGTTGGTCCCTTCAACTTCGGTGCGGCCACGAACGCGATCTTCGCGACCGCCGGTGCGTTCCGCATCGACGCCTCTGCTGACGCGGCCAACACCAGCACGGGCGCTGGCATGACCTTCTTCCAGCGTGACCCGTCCTCGGGTGGTGCGAACTTCACCACGGCCAACCCCGCCCTCTGCTTCCGCTTCGACATTCAGACTGCCGTCGGTGCGGACCACAGCATCTCGGTCGCCCTCGACCAGCTCTCCCGCGGCGTCGCGACGTACTACTCGTCGTCCTCCGCCACGCGTCCGACCACGGCCGCGGCCGCTCTCAACGGTGGCACGATCCGCGTCGTCCCGACCCCCGCCACGCTGGCCCTCGTCGGCCTCGGTGGTCTGGTGGCGACCCGCCGCCGCACCCGCTAAGTCTTTCTGACCCGCAAGGGTTGAAAAGATTGGCGGACCAGAGTCAAATGCCAGGTCGGCCTCACCGCTGATCAGGATGACTGCCAAGAAACCAACCGCCCGTCAGCCTCACGCTGGCGGGCGGTTGTCTTTTTTGATAGAAGGCCGCTCGCGTGCTTTCGCGAAGATCCGTGTCGTTGACCGTCCATCTCGTCCCATCCTCGTCGCTCGTGGAGCTCACGCGTGAACATGTCTACCGCGAGCGTCATCTGTGCCATCGCTCTCGCGGCAGGGGCCCGCGCACAGACACTGAACATCGCCGTCATGAGCAGTGTTGACGGCGGGGCGACATGGCACTCGGGCGTGAGCGCCAATCGCGGCACCGTCGTTCAGGTTGGTATTTTCATGAGTGGCACGGGAGGCGTGTATGGCCTGGGCGGGGCGACGCTCCGCCTCAACGCGACGGGGGCACAGGGAGACGTTGCCCAGTTTGCTGCCGGAACAGACACGGGACGCGTGGGTCCCTTCAACTTCGGCTCGGCCACGAACGCGATCTACAACACCGGGGGAGGATTTCGGATCGACGCGGCCTCCGACCCCGACAACACCAACACTTCGGCGGGGATGACGTTCTTTCAACGCGACCCGTCCTCGGGTGGCGCCACGTTCAGCACGGCCAACCCCGCTCTGGTCTTTCGGTTCGATCTCTTTACGGGTGCGGGCGGAAGTGACCGGTCGCTCATTTTCTCGTTGGACGAATTGTCGCGCGGCGTCGCCACGTACTATTCCAGTTCGAATGCCACAAGGCCGACCCAAGCGGCAGCCGCGCTCAGCGGCGGAACGGTGTTCATTGGCGTGATTCCCACACCTGCTTCCCCCGCTTTGTTCGTCTTGGGAATGCTCGCGGCGCATCGTCGTCGACGGGCGGCGCAGAGGTCGCTCTCGTCTTGAGCGCTGGTGTTTGGTTCTGCACTGATGAGGCTTGCCGTGATGCGCCTCGCCGTTCCCGTTGCTCTTATCGCTGCTCGTCGCCGATGGTGCAAGTAGGAAACTCCCACGACGCTTCGAATCTCCTCGCTCGGCATCGCCGCTCTGCTTGCTTCGCAGGCTCACGCGCAGAACCTCACGCTCTCGGTCATGTTCAGCGCCGACGGCGGGGCGACGTGGTCGAGCGATGTCACCGCAAACGGCGGCACCGTCGTTCAAGGCGCGATCTTTATGAGCGGGGACAACTTCTACGGTTTGGGTGGTGCGACGCTTCGCCTAACCGCGACGAGCGGGACGCCTGTCATCGCGACCTTCGGCGCGAGGCCCGACACGGAGCGTGTCGGGCCTTTCAAATCCCGGTCTGCGATCAATGCGATCTACACGACGGTGAACGGCTTCCGCATCGACGCAGCGTCGGCCCAGACAACTCGAACAGTGCTGCGGGCATGACGTTCTTCCAGCGCGATCCCTTCAGCGGCGGGCCCTCGTTCAGCATCCTCCCCCACGACGGCATCGGCAGCATGGCTTTCGCGTTCGATATCCTGCTGGGCTCGCAGGATATCTACCAGACGGTCCTGAGCATGGACCAACTGTCTCGCAACGTCGTGTCGTACTACTCGTCGTCCAGCGCGACGCGGCCGACCTCGACCTCCGACGTGACGCTCGACGGGGCGTCGTTCTGGGTAAACGTCACCGCGCCGGGATCGCTCGTGGCGGTGTGTTTCGGCGGGTTGATGACGCGCCGGCGTCGTCGCTGGCCGAACGAGGACGCACTGGGAAGTTCGAACGCCGAGTCTGTGTCGCTTCGAAGAAGGCTCGGGTGGTATTCGTGACGTGCAAAGAACCCGAGGATTCGCGGACTCACCCTTGGCGTGACTGATCGTCGGTAGACTTTCGAATGCCCACGATATCCGTCAGCACGTCCGCCTGGTGGTCGGCGTGGTAACTGCTGCGGACGAGGGGGCCGCTTTCCACGACCTTGAACCCGCGGGCCAAAGCCTCGGTCTTGTAGACAGCGAACTGGTCCGGCGTGACCCAGCGGTCAATCGGCAGGTGGTTCCGCGTCGGCTGGAGGTACTGGCCGATCGTCAGGATGTCGCAGGCCTCGCCAGTGGCCGCTCGCGATCCCGCCAGCACCTCGTCCAGCAGTTCCAGCACTTCCTCGTCGCGTTCGCCGATCCCGACCATGATGCCGGTCTTGGCGACGCCGCCTTGTTCCTTCACGCGGCGGAGAAGTTCGAGCGACCGGTCGAACTTCGCCGACGGGCGGACGGCCGGGTACATGCGGCGGACGGTTTCGAGGTTGTGGTTGATGATGTGCGGAGCCGCGTCGATCACCATCTGAAGGGCTGCCCAGTCGCCCATGAAATCGGGGATGAGGACCTCGATCGACATGCCGGGACAAGCTTCCTTGCTGCGGATGATGGTTTCTGCCCAGATGCCCGCCCCGCCGTCTTTGAGTTCGTCGCGGTTGACGCTGGTGATGACGATGTGCTTGAGTTTCGCGTGCTCGTACATCAGGCGGAGGGATTCAGCCACGCGACGAGGCTCGTCCTTGTCGAGGGTGGGGGGTCTGCCGCTCTTGACGTTGCAGAACCCGCAGGATCGTGTGCAAGTGTCCCCGAGGATCATGATGGTGGCGACGCCCCGCGACCAACACTCGCCCATGTTGGGGCACGAAGCCTCCTCACAGACGGTGTGGAGCTTGTACTGATCCATGATCCCCTTGAGGCGGAGATACCCCTCGCCTCCCGGGACCCTGGCGCGAAGCCAATCGGGTTTTTTCTTGAGCGAAAGGTGCTGCTGCCCTTCCTGATTGTTCAGGACCATGGACGAGAGGCTGACTTTCGGAGCGGGCATTGTGCGGAGGGGGTCTCCCCCCAGCGGTTTGGGGTGCCGGGAAAGTGTGCGTGCGATCGCGTCCGGGTGGGCACCGGACGGGTGCGAGTTGGGGATGGGGGAGGGGGAAGTGGCCCCGGAAGAGTCCATGGCGGAGGGTAGGGGGAGGCCGGAGGTTGATCTCGGGCGAACCCGGACCCGAAACTGGTCGTAACCGGGGGCCGATGCGAACAGTGTCCCGAAATACCCGGTCGGGGGCCGAGCGGGAGGGGGTTCTGGTTTGCTAGGATAGTGAAGACCGATAAGCGGGGGGTCAGGACGACCCTCCCCCATGCCCCCCAAGACCCTCGTCGACCCGAGTGGTCAAGGAGATCGAAGTGCCCCACTTTGTCCGAGCACATGACGTTCGAGCCACGACAACGCTCACCATCTCGGCCGGCCTTGCGTGCCTGCTCGGTGGGTGCACGTCGCTGGATTCCTACCTTGATCCCACGATCGTCGGTCGATGGGAGATCACGCCGGCGGATGTGCCGGTGCTGACGTACATCAGTTCGATCGAGGATCGTCCGCAAGACCTGATCGAGTTCAGCAAGGTGGTTTCCGAGGATCTTCTTCCGAACCCGGCCGATTACAGGATCGGCCCTGGGGATCGGCTTCAGATCCGGATCTACGACATCATCTCGCAAGGCGAGTTCGTGACGTACGAGCGAACCGTCGATATCCGAGGCCTCATCGATATCCCGCAGCTCGGCCGTTTCTACGTGAACGGGCGCAACGTGCCTCAGATCAAGTCCGCGATCTTTGAGCGAGCGAAGGTTCTGACGGCCGAACCTCTCATCGAGCTGGATATCACCGAGACGCGCCAGCAGACGTTCAGCATCGTCGGCGGTGCCGACCGCCCCGGCACGTACATCGTTCCCGGTCCGGACTATCGCCTGCTTTCCGCCCTGACAAACGCGGGGCGGATCGACGCGCCCGCAAAGTACATCTATGTGATCCGCGTCGTTCCGCTGGACGCGGCCCTCGACGAGCCCTCGGGCGCGCCGCCCTCGGACGTGATCGTTCCCGGCGAGACGGACGGTGCACCGTTGACCCCCGCCGCGGATCCGAACAACGGCGGCAACGACATTCTCAAAGAGATTGAGTCCATCAGCGGAGAAAAGAAGTCGGGAGATGTCCCGAGCCCGGCGTTGATCCGCGGTTCCGGGCAGCAGCAGCCGGCGTCAGGACGCGAGCCCGTGATCGACCTCGCGGATCCGGCTCCTTCCGCATCGACGAAGGGTCAACCCAAGCCCAAAGCTCAGTCGGGCACTCAGGCTCCGTGGGTGTTTGTCGATGGAAAGTGGGCTCCGGCGCCGAAGTCGGCGGGCGGGTCCGATGCCGGAATGAGCCTTCCCGGCGAGGGCCGCAAAACCAGCGAGATCGTCACCCAGAGAGTGATCAAGATTCCGCGTGATCGCCTTGAAGCGGGCGACAGCACGTACAACATCATCATCCGTCCGGGCGATGTCGTTCGGATCCCCGAGGCGGTTCAGGGTGTCTTCTACGTCGGGGGAAACATCCGTCGAGCGGGCTCATTCAACATCCCGCCCGACGGGCGCATGACGATCCGGCGAGCGATCGACGCGGCGGGTGGATTGGACGCCCTCGCGTGGCCGGAACGTGCCGAACTGACGCGTGCCCTCGGCGAAGGCCGTCAGGCCATCGTCAGTTTCAATCTTCGAGCGATCTACGAGGGCACCCAGCCCGACATCTATGTGAAGCCCGATGACCAGATCAACATCGGCTCGAGCTTCTGGGCCCAGCCGTTGGCGGTTCTTCGTAACGCCTTCCGGGCCAGTTACGGATTCGGGTTCCTTTTGGATCGAAACTTCGGCGCGGATGTGTTCGGTCTGCCTCCCGAATACAAGACTCGCGCCCGCTCCCCCTTCCCTTTCTGATCGCCAGAGGGAAGGTTTATTTACTGCGGCGATCATCGGGGGGTGGGGGTTGCTTGGTGTGGGGCGGGGCATAGCACGGAGTTATGGGGTCGGGCGGAGGTGTCCTGGGGTGTTGGCGGCCTTGGAGGGGTCGTGTTCTGTGACCAAGGGTCGTCCCGGACCGATGGAATCGTTTGGTCCGGACGATGAATGAGGCTTGCGCTACTCGGGTGACGAACCCGGTGGGCCGCGGCGAACGTAGGAGGTACCGACTGAAGACGCGCAAAAATCGCGCGTCTTGCGGTCGGCCTCACAGGTGACAGCGAAAACGGGATCACGATTGACGACGATGGCAGCGAACAACTCCTCTCCAAAGGCGCATCCCACGGCGGGCGGAGCGGTTCTGACTGCGCCGCGCATCGTGGTGCTTTCGCTGGCTTTGATCGGATTTGTCGCGTTTTGCTGGCGGTGGTTCGTCACCCAAAACCGCTATTCCTCGGAGTTTATTCAGGACTGGGGGCACGCATACATCGTGCCCCTGATCGTCGGCTATCTGATCATGCGGCGATGGAACGAAGTGATCAGGACACCCGTTTCGACCTTCTGGCCCGGGCTGCTGGCGTTCGTGGTCGGACTGGCGTCGTACTTCTTCTTTGTCGTGGGGTTTCCGAACCACATGAGTCAGGGCGCGTCGCTCGTGCTGGCGGTGTTCGGGCTTGCCTTGTTCGCGTTCGGTCCGGCGATGATGCGGATCCTTTTCCTGCCCATCGCGTTCCTGATTTTCGGGGTCACGATCTCCGAGCAGATCATGATCATGGTCACGTTCAAGCTTCAGAACATCTCCGCGTGGGGCGGGTACTACTTCCTTGTGGTGCTGTCTCCGATTTTCGGGTTCACCGTTTCGCTGACCGGGAACAACATCGAGATCGTCAAGAATGACGGGACCTCGATCCCGCTCGGGATCGCCGAGGCGTGCTCGGGGATGCGGATGGTTGTCGCGTTTGTCGCGCTGGCCGGCTCTGTGGCGCTCCTGTCGTGCCATCTCTGGTGGCAGCGGACCGCGGTGATGCTGTTGGCGGTGCCGGTTGCGGTTGTGATGAACCTCGTCCGGATCGCGACGTTGGGCCTGCTCTCTCTGATCGATCCCAAACTCGCTTCGGGCGATGCGCACATCTTTGTGGGCACGCTGCTTCTGGTTCCGGCCCTGGGACTTTTCATGGGCGCGGTCTGGTCTCTCGACAAGATCTGGATTCCCGGCGAGGTCGCGAAGCCGGAGCCCGTCGGCAAAGGTCCTGTTGTTCTCACAGATCACGAAGGATGGGGTCTGCTCCGGCAGCCCGGGGCGTGGGTTTCGCTGCTGACTCTTGCTGTCAGCGCGGCCGCTGTGAATGCCGCGATCGTCTTCGGCGGGTTCGTGACGATCAAACTGAAGATCTACCCCGAGGACGGTCGTGCCCTGATGGCGATCGGTCCCCAGATGTTGGATTCGTGGAGGGCGATCGGCCCCGACCTTCGTGAGAACAGCGAAGTCGAGGAGACTCTTGGAACCAAGAACTACCTGACCAGACGGTACTCAAAGATCACGAGTGACCCGCGGGCACCCCAGAAGGTGCTGCAACTGCACGTGGCGTACTACACCGGCTCGATCGACACCGTTCCGCACGTGCCCGAGCGGTGCATGGTGGGCGCGGGGTGGCAGATCGACACAGACCCGCGGACGATCGCGCTCCAGCTTGATCGGACCAGATGGGTGCCGGACCCGCGAGATCCCGACGCGATGAGCCGGGGGTATCTGAGGATGCGGACGGGAGCCAAGAGCGACGTGCCGGGGCAGCCGGTCAATCTGCCCAAGGGCATCGCCGACACGCGCATGCAGATCACGCGGTTCATCGCGCCCGACGGGACCAAGCTGTACGCCGGGTACTTCTTCGTCGCCAACGGTCAGATCGCGACGACCGCGTTTGATGTACGACGCATGGCGTTCGACAAGTCGGCGAAGTACGCGTACTACATGAAAGTCCAGGTATCGAGCGTCGATGTGACGAGCGAAGAGGAGTTGGCGTCGAGTTCGGCGGAGCTGCTCAACGAGCTTCTTCCCGAACTGATGCGTTGTGTGCCCGACTGGTTGAAAGTCGAACGGGGCGAGTACCCCAAGGCCCCGGAGACCGGGTCAGGCAAAGTCGAGAGCGGGAACCAGCGCGCCGGTTGAGGCGCGAACAAGGAGTAGGCGATGGCGGCGTCGCGTGTCAATACGAAGTTTGTCGTAATCCTGGTCGGGGCTTTGGTCGCGGTGGCGATGGGAGGAGGCGGTGTCGCCTACTTCTTTGTCGCGAACAACGCGACGCGTCTGGAAGCGCTGGGAACCAAGGCCTTTGAGGCGGGGGACTATGCCAAGGCGGAGCGGCTGCTGTCCAAGGCTGTCAACAAGGAGCAATCCAACCCCGAGTACATCCGCAAGTGGATCGCGGCGATGGAGAAGCTGACTCCCGATTCCGAGAACGCGTTCCGGACCAAGTACTCGGACTACTTTGCAGCGAACGTCGCGCTCGCGAGGCGTGCCCTCCGTACCGACATCGCGGCTCACAAGTCAGCGCTCGAGATGGCGCACCGTGAGATCAAGGACCGCTCGTCGGACACCGCCGGAAACTCGGAGATGGTCTCCTCGGTTGACTCTGCGCTTGAGTTCTTCGATGCGTCCAAGCCCGGGCCGCACGATGTGCTTCGGAAGTACAGCGGGATGGCGTTGCTTCGGAGCATGGAAGCGTCGGGCAACCTGACCGAGGCCGAGATTCTTCGCGCCCGAACGGATCTCGAGAAGGCGATTGCCGCGGACCCGTCCGACGGCGAGGCGGTCACCGGTCTGGCCCGCTGGCACGATCGGTGGGCTTACATGCAGGCGAACAAGCAGGACATCGACAGCGCTACGGAGTCGCGGAAGATCGCGCGGCAGCTCCTGACCGACTTCGTGAAGGCATACCCCGACGATACTCATGGTCTCCTCTGGGATCTGATGGCGTTCGTCACGGATCAGGAAGTGAAGATCAGGCAGTCTCCAGAGGACACGCGAGACGCGATGGCGTTGGTGGCGGCGGACAGCGCCAACGTTCGTCTCGACGCGATCGCGGCGGCGTTGGGCCGCGCGGACCCCGCCAAGCTCGATCTGGTCGCGGTCGAGCGGCTGTCGGCGCTGGAGCTGCGGTTCGGCATGGGTCGCGGTGCGTCGCGGTCGATGGCGTTGTACGAGCAACTCGCGATCTCGCGTCCCGGTGATTCCCGCGTGCTGCTGTCGATGGCGAGCCTGCTGGGCGAGCGTCAGAAAGAAGTCGAAGCTCTCGCCGTGCTTCAGAAGCTGGTCGAGCTTCCTCAGAAGCCCGTCGGCTTTGACGGCGTGATGCAGTTTGGTCATCGGACGCGGGGCCATTACCTCCGTGCGCTGTACTCGATCCGTCTGTGGGAGAGAGAAAAGGACCCGGCGGCGAAGAAGGCGTTGATCGAGAAGTCCAAGGAGTATCGGGACAAGCTGGCCGAATCGGCGGAGAGTGACTCGGCGGAGGTGCTCTTCATCGACGCGCATCTCGATGTGGCGAAGGAAGATTACGGGCAGGCGAGCAAGAAGCTGTCGGATTACAACCGAAAGACCGGGTCGGCCGATCCGCAGGGGCTTTGGATGTACGCCGAGTGCATGGTCAAGCTCAACCAGGATGGCGTGGCCGAGTCGGCCCTTCGCGAGTTGGTGCGTCGGGACCCGATGAACGGACGCGCGAACCTGAGGTTGGCAGAGGTTCTGCTCAAGCAGCGCCGACAGAGCGAGGCGATCCCGTTTCTGCAGTTTGCCTCGAAGCTGTTGCCGTCTTCGACCGCCGAGATCGACGCGATGGTCGAGCGTGCAAAGGCGTCGACGGGCATCCTCTCGGAGAAGCTCGATGCGGTCTCCAAGATTCTGGTGGATGCTGAAGCGTTGGAGAATCAGGGAAAGGTCAACGACGCATTCGCAGCGTTGACAAAGGGGTACGACGACACGAAAGACATCCGACTGATTCCGCCTCTCGCGTACCGGCTTGAGCAGCGCGGGAAGCGGGATGAGGCGCTGGCGATGATCGAGAGCGGTCTGGTGAAAGACCCGTCGGACGCTCGTCTCAAGCAGATGAAGATCGTTCTGACGATCTCGGACCCCATCGAACAGCAACTCGCCGGCGTCGACACGGTCGTGGCGCCGGAGATCGAGAAGCTGATCGCCAAGGCTCAGATCCTGCGTGCGAACAAGCTGACGGAGCGGGCCGATGCAGCGATCAAGCAGGCGGTCGGAATGGACCCGACCAACGCGGCGGTGATCGAGATCCAGTTCATGGATGCTCTTGAGAAGAAGGACCTCGTGGCAGCGGAGAGGCACGCGGAAGAGGCTGCCCGACGCGATCTGGACCTTCTCAAAGGATCGACATTCCGCGCACGGCTCCTGGACGCCCAAGGGAAACTGGCGGATGCGATCCGCATTCTTGAGGCCGACCGGAACAAGCCGGAGTTCAGCCCCAACGCGGGACGGATGTTGGCGCAGATGTACGTCCGCCAGCGTCGGATCCCCGAGGCGATCGACGTTCTTCGCGAGGCGATGGTCAAGAAGCCCAACGATCGAGACTCGCTCGTGGCGCTCGCCCTTTTGCTGGTTCAGTCTGATCGAGGGCGCGAGGCGCTGAGTGAGCTTCGGACCAAGCAGCAGGTTCACACGGCGGACGCGCAGATTCAGGATTTGTGGCTGCAGCTGGAAGCCCGCTTTGGATCGAAGGATATCGCATTGTCGCAGCGGCGCCGCGAGCTGGAGCTGAGGCCCGCGCATCGTCCCAGTCAGATGTCGGTGGCGAGCCTGCTGGTCGAGAAGCGAGAGTTCGCGGGCGCGATGGAGATGATCAAGCAGATCAAGGAAACGGGCGGGAAGGACGACGTTGTCGGGCTTGAGGCACAGTGGTACAGCGAGCAAGGCGACATGACCGGTGCCAAGAAGGTCTTCGATGACTATCTGGCTTCGGTCGAGCCTTCGAAGCTGACCCCGGAGATGTTCCTGGGCAAGGGCAAGTTCATGGAGCGGCTCGGGCAGGCCAACGAGGCGGAAGGTGCGTACAAGGAAGCCGCCAAGTACCAGTCGCCGAAAACACTCGACGCCGATCGGGCGCTCGGGGAGTTCTACGCCAGCCAGAACGCGATCGCGGATGCGAAGACGATGTTCATGAGGATCGTCGAGTCGGGCGCGGACACTGCGGAGAAGCTCTACGCGCGGAAACTGATTGATGTGCAGCTTCGGATGGCCGACGGCCCCGGCGCGATGAAAGCGCTGGCGGGGATGGGCGACATGGTGGCGAACGATCCTCAGTTGATGCTCCAGCAGGCGGAAGCAGTCAGGCTGACCGGTGACGAGAAGCAGGCTTCCGAGATGGTGGAGCGAGCGGTCTCCAAGTTCCCGGGCGAGCCGTTCGTGTACTACCGGAGAGCGGTGATGAACATGAAGTTCAAGGAACTCCGCGACGATGTCCGTCGTGATTTTCTGAAGGCGATTGAGATCCGTCCGGCGTTCTGGCAGGCCCGTCGCGACCTCGCGCGGATGCACGTTCAGGATGGCCGGTTCGACGACGCCGTGGCGCAGATGCGTGACGCGGTGAAGTTCAACCCCGGGATCGATGAGCTGCGTGTGCAGTTGGTCCGGGATCTTCTGGGGCAGAAGAAGGACGGCGAAGCGGCCAACGTGATCGAGGCGGTGATCGAGAACCGCCCCGACGACATCGGGCTCATGCTCAACTCCGGCGATCTGTTCCGCGAGGCCGGGAAGAACGAGCGGGCACTGGGGTACTACAAGCGGGCCTTTGAGATCAGCAAGCAACTCGCGGTCGTGACCCGGTACCTGGATTTGCTGCACTCCAACGTGCCGCCGGATCTGATCGAAGTGGATCGGGTGCTCGCGGCGGTGAAGGACATGCAGGACAACGAGCCCGCGCTGCTTATGGCGCGTGCAAAGCAGCTGATCATGCGGAAAAAGGTCGAGGAAGGGATCAAGGACATCGTGTCGTCGATCCGCAAGATCCGCCCCGACCAACCCGGGATGATCATGGCGTGGTTCGGGGACATCAAGCGGATGCTCTCGAAACAGGAGGACGTGACGCTGATTCTGGACACGGTTGACAAGGAGAAGTTGATCCCCGGGTGGACGACGTACTTCAAGGCCGGCACGCTGATGGAGAAGGAAGAGACGCGTGTGGAAGCCACGGCGATGCTCGAAGAGATGCTCAAGACGACGCCGAACGAGATTCTGCTGAGGCAGGCGTCCCTTGCGCTGCAGGCCCGGTACTACCAGGCGAATGACTGCGAGAACGGCCTGCGGGTGATGCGTCTGACGGTGGAGAGGTTCCCCAACGACGCGTTCGCTCTGAACAATCTGGCCTACATGATGATCAAGTGCGGCGAGGATCCCAAGCAGGCGGTTCCGATCGCGGAGCGTGCGATGCAGGCCATGCTGAACATGGGCCGTTCTTCGTCGGATGTCTACGACACGCTCGGTCTGGTGTACGTGCGAGCGGGGATGCTGGAAAAGGCGATGCTGCCATTGCAGGCCGCGCTGGCTGAGGCTGGCAACACGCCTGTTCGGGCGACCGTTCTGATGCACATCTCGGAATACTTCTTGGCCAGCGGGGATCTGACCAAGGCCAAGGAGATCGCCGCCGAGGCCGACAAGATTATCAACGACAATCTCAAGGCCGCCGAAGCGACGGGCCAGACACAACAGCTGGCGGAACTCAAAGCGAAGCTTGAAAAGGCGAAGTAAGTTCGGGAGTGGAGAGGCACGGGCCCCTAGCGGGGCTCGAGACCGGGCGCGGGCCCACGGAAGGATGGATTTATGACGACGGTACCCACGACCATGACACAGGCGATCCGCACGCAACCGCAGCCCGCGCCGGCACCCGCCGCCTCGGGCATGGGTGTCGATCCTGTGAAGCTGATCCTGCGCAACAAGTGGCTTCTGGCGGGGTCGCTGATCGCGGGGCTCGCGATTGGCGGGGTCTCTCACTTCGCCTTTCTGTGGACCTATCCGATGTTCCGCCCGCGTGCGCTGTTCGAGTGTTTCCCTCCCGAGACCAGCCCCTGGGTGCTGACCGGCGGTGGCGGTACAGTGAGCAACGAAGAGGTGAGCACCTTCATGCAGACGCAGGTGCGGATCATGACCTCGGAAGAGCTCGTCCAAGCGGTCGTGGACAGCCAAAAGCTCCGGGACATCGCTCCCGGGTGGGCCAATCGGTTCAAAAAGAGTGACGGGCAGTACGACACGACCAAGATGTTCAGCTACTTTGAGGACGATGTGCGGGCGAAGGTGCTGCCCCAGACGCGACTGATCGAGCTGACGTTCACGTGGCGTAAGCCCGAAGAGGCTGCGGAGATCGTCCGTCTTGTGATGAACGAGTACATGGACCGGGTGCGGCGGGTGAGTGATCAGCAGTTCAAGGAGCGGACGGACGCCCTGAACAAGACGATCGACGACGCCAAACGCGAGGTGCTGCTCCTGCAGGCGGCGCAGGCGAACCTGATCCGCGACAAGAAGGTTGACTCGGTCGACCAGCGTCTGACCGAGGCCAACATCCGGCTCGAGCTTGTGAACCGCAAACTCACCGAGCTCACCGGGCAGCAGAAGGACATCGAGACGCGGATCAAGATCCGAGAGACCCAGAAAAACCACGAGAGCGGCATCCCTCAGATTCCGGAAGAAATCAAGGCCCGTGTCTCGCGTGACCCCTTCATCACGAGCTTGCAGCAGGACATCACCGCGCTCACGACCTCGAAGGAAGGTCTGCAGCTGGCCGGTCTCCAGCCCACCCACAAGCAGATTCGCGCGCTCGAGTCCAGACTCCAGGCTGCCCGTGCCCAGCTTGTCGCCAAGCAGGAAGAACTCTGGGCGCAGGAGTTTGAATCCGAGCTCAACGAGATGAAGAATCTCGAAGAATCGCTCAAGCAGCAGATTCTGCTGTCGGCGAGCGAAGCGGCGGATCTTCGGACAAGGCAGACCGAGCTGGCGGGCGTGCTGACAACGCTGGACGAGATGCGTGCCAAGATCGGATTCCAACAGCAGGGCGTGCAGAGCGCCACCGAGAAGTTGCGGGATCTGAACGTGATGATCGCTCAGCCGACCGCGGCACGAATCGTCGCGCGTCAACGCGACATCCGCGTTCCCAAGGAGCCGTTCTTCCCGAAGCTGATTTTCATGATTCCCGCGGGCGGGCTGCTGCTGCTCGGGCTGACGGGCGGCGTGGTGGTGTTGCGTGAGGTTCTCGATCAGCGGATCAAGGGCCCCGGCGACATCGGGCTTATTCCCAGGACCAGGCTGCTGGGCTGGGTCGCCGACGCGAGCGAGGATCCGGCGGGTCCGGGCGTCGTCGAGACGGCGTTCCGGGACAGGCCTCGGGGTGTTCTGGCGGAGAATTTCCGCCAGATCCGTTCGTCGCTCCTCAAGAAGATGGAAGTCGCGGGTCACAAGACCGTGCTGGTGGCGGGGTGCATGCCCTCCTCCGGATCGACGAGTGTTGCCGCGAATCTTGCGATCGCCTGCGCGGCGTCGGGCAAGAACGTCCTTCTCATCGACGCCAATTTCCGCAGGCCCGCGATGCATCGCGTGTTCGGCATCTCCGAGGGGCCCGGGCTCGGGGACGTGCTGGCCGGCGACGTCACCCTGGACGCCGCGGCTCAGTCGCTCAAGGACATCCCGACGATGAAGGTGCTCTCGACAGGCCCGTCGTCGAAGCGGGTGTACGAGTCTCTGGCGTCGGACAAGCTGGGCGAAGTGCTCAGCCTCGCGCGGACGAAGTACGATTGCGTGTTCATCGATGTGGCGCCGGCGGTGGTCTCGGGCGATGCGGCCTCGATCGCCAACAGGACGGACGCTTCGATCCTTGTCGCCAGGACGTTCGCCGAGAAGCGCGGGATGATCGCCCGCGTGAAGAACGAGCTTTCGGAAGCCCGGGGCGAGTTCTTCGGTGTGATCGTCAACGGGGTCAAGTCCGCGGCGGGCGGCTACCTCAAGGGCAACATCAAGGCGTCCCACGAGTACCAGTCCGAGCCGGAGGTCAAGGCCTGATCAGGCCGGGAGCGCATGCCCACACTTTCGGACAGAGTGGCCGGGGACGGCACGCTTCGCCGCGTGCTCGTGACCGGCGGATCGGGGTTCATCGGGTCGCACCTGACGAGGCTTCTCCTCGCGCGCGGCGACGATGTCACCGTGATCGACAATCTGTCGACCGGGCGGCGTCGGAATCTCCCCGAGCAGCACGAGCGACTCCGGTTTCATGAGGGTGACCTTTCCGCGGTCCTGTCGGGCATCGGACGTGCCGAGCGATTTGACGAGATCTACCACCTTGCGGCGGCGGTCGGTGTCAAGCTTGTCATGGACAATCCGATCCTTGCGATTGAGACCAACGTAGTCAGGACCATCGACCTCCTCCGGTTCGCGCTGACTTGCTCCCCGACGGGCGGCCCCGCGCGGACTCTTGTCGTCTCGAGCTCCGAGGTGTACGGGAAAGGATCGAAGAACCCGTTCAGCGAGGACGACGACGTCGTCTACGGTGCCACCACGATCGCACGGTGGTGCTACGGGTGCAGCAAAGCGATCGATGAATATCTCGCGATGGCGCACGCGAAGCAGCACGGGCTGCCCGGGGTGATCGTGAGGCTTTTCAACACGGTCGGGCCGGGGCAGGTGGGTGAATTCGGCATGGTGGTGCCTCGCTTTGTGCGGGCGGCGATGGACGGCAAGACCCTCGAGATCTACGGGGATGGGAAGCAGACCCGTTGCTTCTGTGACGTTCGCGATATCGTGGAGGCGATGCCGAGATTGCTTGCGACGCCGGCGTGTTACGGACGCGTGTTCAATCTCGGTTCAGATCGCGCGATGAGCATCGCGGAACTGGCGCAGGCGGTCGTGAAGGTTGTTGGATCGGGATCGGGCGTGCGGCATGTGCCTTACAGCGAGGCCTACGCTCCCGGCTTCGAGGATCTCAAGGATCGCAGACCCGACCTTTCGCGGATCAAGGCGGCGATCGGTTGGGAACCCAAGAGAGCATTTGAGGACACGATCAGGGACGTGGCGGCTTCGATCCGTTCCGATTCGGACGGGCTCCAGGCGGCGAGCGCGGGTGTTGGGGACACTTCGGGAGGATCGCGTTGACGGCGTGGATAAACAATCTCGGATGGCCCGTCACGCCTTTGCTGACGTTGGCGGAAGTGCCGACCGAGGTCACACGCCTTGACGTGTTCCATTCGCACGTTTGGGTGCTTCTGATCGCGTTCTTGGTAACCCTTGTCATGACGCCGGTGATGCGGCGTCTGGCGATCAAGAACGGGATCGTGGACCGCCCGAACGAAGCGCGGAAGATCCACAAGATGCCCATCGCGTACCTGGGGGGCGTCGGCGTCTTCCTCGGGATGGTGGCCGGGATTCTCTGGAGCTATTTCGCGCACTACGCCCCGGAATTGACGGGAACCGTGGGAGCGAGCAGCGATCTCAACGTTGAGCAGCCGCCGCTGCCGCTGTCGATCCTCGCGGGGATGACGGTGATCATGGTGGTGGGGCTGATCGATGACGTGGTGGGAACGACTCCCCGAGTGAAGATAGGCGGTCAATTGTTCGCGGCGGCCGCGCTCGCCGCGACGGATGTCGGTGTCAAGGTCGGAGCGGGCGCGATCATCCCGATCGCCAAGCTGCTCGGGATCGCGCCCGAAGTGGTCGGAGGCGTGGAGACTGTCGCCTTCAACATTCCTCTGCCGCTCGCCATCGGCTCGATCAACCATATTCACATCGATCTGATCTACTGGGCAGGGACGGCGATCATCGCGTTCTTCGTCATCGGGGCGTGCAACGCGTCGAACCTGATCGACGGGCTCGACGGCTTGCTCTCGGGCCTGACTGGGATCGCCACCGCTGGTCTGCTGGTGATCGCGCTCACGCTGGCGATGCAGAACGAAGGCCCGCGCGACACCCAGCGTGTGGTGATGTGCATGGCGGTGCTCGGGGCGTGCCTGGGGTTCTTGCCGCACAACTTCAACCCGGCGACGATCTTTCTCGGCGACTGCGGGTCGCTGCTGCTCGGGTTCTGCACCATTGTCATCATCCTGACGCTCGGCGATACGGGCAAGACGCATCTGGTGCTCGCGGGGCTCGTGATCTACGCGATCCCGCTGATCGACACGACATTGGCGATCATCCGGCGGAAGATGGCGGGGAAGAAGATATCCGACGCCGACAGCGACCACCTGCACCACATGTTCAAGCGGGCGTTGGGTGTGAAGGGGGCGGCGTTCGCTTTGTACGGCATCGGTGCCGCGTTCGCGACGCTCGGCGTGGCGATGACGCTTTGGAGGGTCCGCGTCGTTTACGTGATGATCATCATCTGCCTGAGTTATGTCGGCGTGATCGCGATCAAGGTGGCCCGGAAGAAGCAGATTGAGGAGCAGGCGCTCGAGGGTGAAGGCGCGGCCGTGCCGACGGTGGCGGCCGCTTCAAAGCCCCCTGCCTCGCCGGTTTCGGCCTCTTCGAGCAATTCTCCCGCGGTCGGATAGGGCCTAGGGGATGAGGCCTTCGGCGGGGCTCTATACTGGCCCCATGAGTGGCAAGCCTGTCCGGACCATTGCGTTGATGAACCAAAAAGGCGGCGTCGGCAAGACGACCACGACGGTCAATCTGGCCGCGTCGTTCGCGCTGGCGGGACGCCCGACGCTGGTGGTCGATCTTGACCCGCAAGGGCACGCCACGCTCCACCTGGGTTCCGATCCGGGCTCGCTGACGCGCTCGGTGTACGACGTGCTGTTGAACCCGGCGGACGATCCCGCTTCGGCGATCATCGAGGTCAAGCCGAACCTTTCGTTGCTCCCCGCGGTGACGGATCTGGCTGCGGCGGAGATCGAGCTTGGTGCGGAACCCGATCGCCTTCAGCGGCTTGAGAAGGCGTTCGCCGCGCTCGACGGTCGGTACGAGTTCATCCTGATCGATTGTCCCCCCTCGCTCGGGCTGCTCACCCTCAACGGGCTGACGGCGGCACGCGAGGTGTTGATCCCGATGCAGGCCCACTTTCTCGCGCTCCAGGGTGTGGGAAAGCTCCTTGAGACCGTCCGTCTGGTGACGAAGGCTTCTAACCCCAGGCTGGTTGTGTCGGGCGTGGTTCTTTGCATGCACGACCCGGCGTCGACGCACGTGCGCGAGGTCGTCTCGGACATGGAGAAGTTCTTCGAGGACGGACGGACGATAGACACGCCCTGGAAGTTCGCCCGCGTGATGAGGCCTCCGATCCGGCGGAACATCAAGTTGGCGGAGTGCCCGAGCTTCGGGCAGACGATCTTCGACTATGCGCCGCTCGCGCCCGGGGCGGAGGATTACAAGGTGCTGGGGACGCAGATGCTGCGGGAGTGGGACGCGCTGCGGGCCAA
This sequence comes from Phycisphaera mikurensis NBRC 102666, assembly GCA_943369765.1. Classification (GTDB taxonomy): domain Bacteria; phylum Planctomycetota; class Phycisphaerae; order Phycisphaerales; family UBA1924; genus UBA2396. Next base: position 68,871 of record CALROI020000009.1, read on the forward strand.
GCGAGAGAGCGGCGAGGTGGTGGTCAAGGTCGGAGCACCGGCAAAGCCGGTCTGATTTCATCCGGGCTTGGAGTTTCTCACAAGCAGGAGCATCGCGTTGAGTGGCACGCACAGTCCCGGTTTTCACGGCCCGAAGTGTTGGGCGCTCAGTACACTTGTTGGCGCGGGCGTCGGGTTTCTGGTGAGCCAAGCCTTGCCGGGGGTGTATCCGGCGGGCGCTACGGCGCCCGAGATTCCGCTCTGGCTTGTGGGTCCATTCGCGGCGTTGCTGCTGAGCATCGCGATGATGCCGTTTGTCGCGCCAAAGTGGTGGCACCGGCACTATCCGGATGTCGCGCTGTTCCTGGGAGCTGCGGTGACGGCGTACTTTGTCGCTGCGTTCGGCACGCCGGGGTTCAAGGGCAACGCGTCTTTCGGCACATACACGATGCTGCACTCGGGGATCGAGTTTTACTCGTTCATCGCGTTGGTCGGCGGGTTGTATCTCGCGTCGGGCGGGATCGTCGTCGACGTCAAAGGGCGGGGCAGGCCACTGACCAACGTGGTGCTGTTGGCGGGCGGGGCGGCGATGGCGAACCTGGTGGGGACGACGGGGGCGAGCGTGCTGCTGGTGAGGCCGTTCATGCGGATGAACACCGGGCGGCTGACGCCGATGCACGTGGTGTTCTTCATCTTCATCGTCAGCAACTGCGGCGGGTCCCTCACGCCGATCGGTGACCCGCCCCTGTATCTCGGATACCTCAAGGGGGTCCCGTTTTTCTGGACGGTTGAGCATCTCTGGCAGGACTGGATTCTTGTGGTGGGGTGTCTGCTCGGCGCGTTCTTCGCGTACGACACGTGGATTGGGCGCAAGCACGTTCAACACGGGGTGCATCCTGCCCCCAGCGGTTCGCAGAACGAGCCGTTCGGGCTGCGCATCCGGGGAACCGCGGGGATCGTCGGGATGGTCTTGCTGGTCCTAGGCGTGTTCATCGACCCGATGCTCAAGCCGACCGCGGCGGCGGGGTACCCGGTGGGGGCGACGTTCCAGATCATCGTCGCGCTCGTGACGTACAGGATCTCGAGCGAGGAGAACCGGGCGGCCAACGGGTTCACGTTCGAGCCGATCAAGGAAGTTGGGCTGCTCTTCGCGGGTATCTTTGCGACGATGGCACCCGCGCTGGCGTATCTTGCGACGCACGGGGCGAGCCTGGGGCTCAAGTCTCCGACCGCGTTTTACATCGGGACAGGCGGGTTGTCGGCGGTGCTGGATAACGCTCCGACGTACCTGAACTTTCTCCAGATCGCGGTCGGCCAGGAGATCAACGCGAAGTCGCTGGCGGAGTTCCTGAGAACGGCGAGCGGGACGGCGACGCTCCACGCGATCTCGACGGCGGCGGTGTTCTTCGGGGCGATGACGTACATCGGGAACGGGCCCAACTTCATGGTCAAGGCGATCGCGGAGTCTTCGGGGGTGCGAATGCCGAGTTTCTTCGGATACCTCGGTCGAGCGTTGATGGTTCTGCTGCCGATTCTGGTGCTCCATTGGGCGGTGTTTATCCGGTAGTTCGGCCGCATCCGCCGAGGCTGGCGTCGGTAGAACGGCTTACAATCAGCCTCGTGGACCCGCGCCGGGTCCGCCCACTTTCGTGCTCACTTTCGGAGAATCTTCTGATGAAACGCATGGTGTCGATGGCGGCGATGCTCGCCTTGTCCGCTGGTCTGGTGTCGGGCTCTCTCGCGGCGTCTGGTCCACGCTCTGGACCAGAGGCTCCGCTGCTCCCGCGCGAGGTTCTTTTCGGGAACCCGGAGCGTGCAGCACCCCAGATCAGCCCTGACGGGAAGTACATTTCGTACTGCTCTGCGGTCAACGGCGTGCTCAATGTGTTTGTCGCGCCGGCGGACGACCTGACGAAAGCCAAGGCGGTCACCGCCGACAAGACCCGCGGGATCACGACATACTTCTGGGCGTACACCGGTAAGCACATCATCTACACGCAGGACACGGGCGGGAATGAGAACTTCCGCGTGTACGCGGTGGACGTGACGACGGGGGAGAGCAAGCCGCTCACGACGGGCGATCCGATCAAGGGTCCCGACGGCAAACCGATCATCCTCCCGAGCGGGCGGCCTTTGTACACGTCCGCGCGGATCGAGGGGATCTCCGAGAGGTTCCCGGGCGAGATTCTGGTCGAACTCAATACGCGGGACCCGCAGTTCCACGATCTGTTCAAGATCGACGTTGTGACCGGCGCGTCCACCCTGGTCTTTGAGAACAATGAATGGGCGGGCGTGACCACCGACGACGATTTCAAAGTTCGGTTCGTCAACCGCTTCACGGCGAACGGGTCGATGGAGTATCTGAAAAAGACCGAGGCGGGCACGTTCGAGCCCTTCGAGACGATCCCATCGGCGGACGCCCTCACGACGGGGCTGGGCGGCTTCGACAAAACGGGGAAGATCGCGTATATGAACGACAGCCGCGGTCGTGACACGGGCGCGCTCTTCGCCGTGGATCTCGCGACCGGGAAGAAGACGCTGGTGGCAGAGGATGCGCGATGCGACGTCGGCGGGGTCATCACGCACCCCACCGAGAAGACCATCCAGGCGGTCGCGTTCAATTACGAGCGGACCGAGTGGAAGGTCCTCGACAAGAGCATCGAGCCCGACCTGGCGTACCTCAAGACGGTCCGCGATGGCGAAGTGAACATCGTCGATCGCACGCTGGACGACAAGACCTGGCTCGTGGTCTTCACCCAGTCCGACGGGCCCGCGTATGTCTACAAGTACGCCCGCGCGACCACGGGTGGCGGGAAGGCGACATTCCTGTTCAGCAACCGTCCAGCACTCGAGAAACTGGCGTTGTCGAAAGTGAACCCCGTGGTCATCAAGAGCCGCGACGGGCTGAATCTGGTCAGTTACCTCACGCTGCCGAGTTGGCTGGACGATGACAAGAACGCCCGCCCGGACGCGGGAGCGCTTCCGATGGTGTTGTTCGTTCACGGCGGTCCGTGGGCGCGCGATTCCTACGGGTTCAGCGGGTACGGGCAGTGGCTCGCCAATCGCGGGTACGCGGTCCTGCAGGTGAACTTCCGCGGGAGCACAGGGTTCGGGAAGAACTTCGTGAACGCGGGGAATCGCGAGTGGGCCGGGAAGATGCACGACGACCTGATCGACGCGGTGAACTGGGCTGTGGGTGAGAAGATCGCGGCGAAGGATAAGGTCGCGATCATGGGCGGGAGTTACGGCGGGTACGCCACGCTCGTCGGGCTGACGTTCACGCCGGACGTCTTCGCGTGCGGCGTGGACATCGTCGGGCCTTCGAACATCAACACGCTTTTGAACTCAATCCCGCCGGATTGGGCGCCGATGCGTGCGATGTTCCAGGAGCGAGTCGGTGACTACACGACCGACGAGGGCAAGAAGTTCCTGGAGAGCAGGAGCCCCCTGAACTTCATCGACAGGATCAAGAAGCCGCTGCTGATCGGGCAGGGTGCCAACGACCCGCGCGTGAAGCGGACGGAGGCGGACCAGATCGTCGCCGCGATGGCGGCGAAGAAGATTCCCGTGACGTACGTCGTGTTCCCCGATGAGGGTCACGGGTTCAAACGCCCCGAGAACAACATGGCGTTCCAGGCTGTGACCGAGGCGTTCCTCTCGCAGATTCTGGGCGGGCGTGTCGAGGCGTTCAGCGACGTTCTGTCTCGCTCGACGGCGGAGATTCCCCACGGGGCCGAGTTCGTCCCCGGGCTGAGCGAGGCGCCAAAGGCGAAGAAACCCGAACCGACGAAGTGAGTATGCCAGAGAATTCGTCCGAGAACCGCCCGGCCGCGAAGGTCGGGCGGTTTTTTCGTCCCCATACCCCGATCCTCGTCGCATGGTCGGTATCGCACGAGTCGATAGAAGAAGGTGGCAGCCCGCGCGGCTGGGAGCTGGTCCTTCCTGCGGGAAATGGTCGATCCGGGCGAGCGAAGCGAGAACCCATGAAAGTCATGCTGGTGGACGAATCCAAGACGATGCGAGAGATCCAGAAGACAGTTCTGGCTCAGATGGGGCTCACGGATGTCGTCGAGGCTTGCGATGGGAAGGACGCCTGGGAGCGCGTGGGCACCATCAAGCCGGATCTGATCCTCATGGACTTGAACGTCCCCCAGATGGACGGCCTGGAGTTCGTCAGGGCTTTCCGGAAGACCAACCGCACGACGCCCGTGATCATGGTGACCAACGAGAAGGCCAAGGACCGGGTGCTGGAGGCGATCCGGTCCGGAGTGAGCAACTACGTGGTCAAGCCTTTTTCGCCGGAGATGCTGACGCGTCGGATCCGGGAGACGCTCGCCAAGTTCGGGGTCGCGGCCTGAGCCGAAGGTGTTCTCGTTGACGGTGTTGCGAGCTGCGTCCCGGGAATCCACCAAGTGAGCTGAATTCGAACGCGGACAGCGAACCGAGAGCGCGATCGGTGCGAATCGGAGACGCTGACCCGGGGGCGACCGTGGACGGTTTGGGCAAAGGCCCTGACAAAGACCGTTCGGCTTCGGATCGCCTATGCTGGTCCGGCGAGCCCGAGAGCTCGGTGGCGGCGGGGTCTGACGAGTGAGCACGCTGATGAATCGACGTGGCCTGGCGGTCTTGGTTTGTGGCGTGGTTGTGGTGGCGGGGCGCGTCTTCGCGCAAGAGTCGCAACCTGCGCCGACGACGCCGCCTCCGGCACCCGCTCCGGCTGTCGAGCCCAAGCCCGAGCCTGCGAAGGCCGAACCTGTGCCTGAGGCAGCCGAGCCTCCTGCCGTTCCCGCAGCGGCGAAGCCCGCCGAGGAAAGCAAGCCTGAGGAGCCCCCGGCCAAGCCAGGCCCCAAAGACACGAACCCCGATGTCGGAACGCCCGCCCCCCAGATCGTGCAACCCGTGGACGGCGGGGAGTTGATCGAGGCGGTGGTTTATCTCAAGGATGGTCGCCGGTTGGCGGGTTTCTTGCACTCGAGAGACGAAAAAGAAACGGTGCTTCGGATCGAAGGCGTCAAGTCGCCGGTTGCGGAGTCCTTGATCGAGCGAGTGGAGATTCTGCAGTCGGTTGCGGAGCGGTACAGGCTTCTTCGGGAGGCGATCGGGAACGACGACGTTGATCGCCTCGTCCTGCTGTGTCAGTGGTTGCTCGCGAGAAAGCAGTACGACCTGGCTCTGAAAGAGCTTGAGCCGATCGTCAAGAAGCACCCCGAGAGCGTCGAAGCAAAGCGTCTGAAGACGCAGGTCGAACAGCAGCTTGTGGTGGATCAGGCGTCTGCGGAAGCTCGGCTCCGGCGCGGCGAGGTTCCCGTGGGCACGCCGGGTGCGAGCGGCTCCGGGAAGCCGTCCTTCCCGACCTTGCTTGCGGACGACATCAACCTGATGCGTGTTTTCCAGGTCGATCTGGATAACCCGCCGAAAATGGTCATCCCTCGCGAGATGATCAACGAGATGATCCGAAAGTACGCGGACCGGCCGCAGATCCCCTCGACCGAAGAGGGCCGGGAGGCGATGTATCGCCAGCGCTCGGGGCAGATTCTGCGGACAGCCTTCGAGCTGAAGGCCCGCGAGCTTTACGGGATGGCGCGGGTGCTCGAAGATCCCAAGCCGATCAAGGTGTTTCGCGAGGACGTCTGGCGCGGCTGGGTGCTGAATTCATGCGCGACATCGCGATGCCACGGCGGCGAGGAGGCCGGGCGGCTCTGGCTTCTGAACGCGAAAACCAACGCGGAGGCGACCGTCTTCACGAACCTGATGATCCTGCACAAGTTCAAGCTCGCGGACGGGACGCCGCTGATCAACTACGAGAAGCCGGCCGAATCGCCGCTCCTCCAGCTCGCGCTGCGTCCGGAGGCTTCGAAGATGGCGCACCCTCGCGTCGACCCGGTCGGTCGAGCTGAAAAGTTCCGTCCCGTCTTCGCCTCGGCGGAAGAGAGGCGGTTCCAAGAGACGGTGGAGTGGATCAAGTCCATGTACGTGCCGCAGGGGAGGGAATACCCCATCAAGTACGACCCTCCGGTGCCGGCCGGGGCCAAGGGGATCGGATCGGAACCCAAGAAGCCGGATCCGGGGCGCTAGGGCGTCCGCAGAAGGCATCGATCGCGGGGCGTTGGGCGGGACAAGCGGGACAACTTCTGATACGATGGCACCCCTTGACAGCCCGTATCGGTTTGGAATTTGGTAGGATTGCCCCTTGCGGGCTCGGAGCGTGACGCATGATCGTTGGACAAGTGAAACAGTCGGCCCGCGGGATGACCACAGTGGTGTGCGCGATGGTGGCGCTCGCGGGAGCCGCTCTTCCTGGCGGGTGCCGCGAGGACCCGGCTGCATTGCAGGCGGTCAAGAAGGCAAGCCATTCCATCAACGTCGTTGCGGGCGGAGCGGAAGCGGCGGTTGCGAGCGATTGGCAGGACCCGGCATTCAAGAAGGCGCTGGGCGAGCTGGCGTCGGTGAAGCTCGACGCCTCGAATCCGCTGTCGTCCGCCGTCGGGATTCTGACGTCGGCCTCGCAACTGGGATCTTCGGGATTGCCGACGCAAGCCGCCCAGGCGAGCCTGAGCACGCTTTCGGGTCTGCGAAGCGAGCTGCGGAGCATGATGTCGCAGTGGAGCTCCCTGAACGCGATCGCCGACGCGGCCAAGTACGACGCCGCCCCGAGGCTCGCGGAATTGGACGCTCAGTTGGCCGCCGCGAAGGGCGAGCGGCAGCAGGCCGAGGCGAAGCTTGAGGTGGTCCGCAGCAGCCAGGACGCGATGATGGCGAGCGCGAAAGACAAGGCGAGCCAGGCGGCCAAGTTCGAGCAGGACTCGGTGAAGCTGAGGGAAGAATCGCGCCGACTCAAGGCGTCGGACGCGCAGTCGGTTCTCGCACGTGCGCTGGACGCGAAGCGGCAGTGCGACGAGTTGAGGCTGGAGCTCGCCAAGATCGAGGCGGACGCGACCTTGCTGGAGCCGAAGAAGTTGGGGTTGAACCAGCGTCTGCAGGAGCTGGAGATCGGCATTCTGTCGGTCGAGGCCGAGCGTGCCCGGGTCGTCAATCGCGGAACCGAAGCCAAGGTTGTCGAGTCTCAGTCGCGAGCCAAAGCGGCCGAATCCGGGGCGGCGATCGAGGCGATCACGAAACAGATCGCGGAAGAACGCGAGAAGAACCTCGGGCCCTCGTTGGAGGAAGTCGTCGCGATCTGCAGCAAGGCGGCGGCGTCGGCCGCGGCGGCACGCGGGGATGGGAGCCAGCAGAGCAACGCGATGTTCGGCGCCGTCGCCAAGCATCGTCTGGGTGAAGTGCTCGTCGTTCGCTCGGTGGAGGCGAACGAATACGCGGCGCTGATGAACGAACTCGCGGAGCTCAAGCCCGCTCTCGCGGGGCAGGCTTCCTTCGCCGAGGCTGCCAAGGCCGCGTTGGAACTGGGGAAATCGTCCAAAGAGAGCGCGAAAGAGGCGCTCGAGGGCGCGCGGACAGGTTACAAGGGACTCAAGGTCAAGGGCGATGCGGATCAGGCCGCGCAACTCGAGGTCATCAAGTACCTCACCAAGATCGGCGGTCTGGAGCCCGATGACGCCGAAGCAGCCCCGGCGACAGATGCCGCGCCAGCGGACGGGGTTGAGTCGGGCGGCACTCCCAAGGAGGCCGCGGACGGTCCCGAGGCTGAGATCCGCGGCTTTCTCGCGGACTTGAGCAAGGCCGCGGAATCCGGCGATGGTGCGGCGCTGGCCTCGAAGCTCCACATCGAAGGCGCGACTCCCGAGCAGATCTCGCCGATGGCGGGGTTGATGTCGGCCTTCGGCAAACTGGACAAGGCCTGCAAGGCCAAGTTCGACGTGAAGCTCACCGAGTCCATGGGCGAGAATCCGGTGGCCGGCGGGGTGCCGAAGATGCCGTCCGCTTCCGAACTTGAATCCGCGAAGATCGAAGTGACCGGTGACTCCGCGAAGTTGATGGCGGAGGACGCTGCTCCCGTCGTGCTGAAGAAGGTCGACGGGTCGTGGAAGTGGGACCTCTCCGAAGCGCTCGGCAAGCCCGAGATGCTCGCGGGGATGGGCATGATGGGCGAGAAGCTGACGAAGGCGATCGGCGAACTGGCGGACGAGGTTGACGCCGACACGTACGGGAGTGTTCAAGAGGTTCAGAAAGCCCTGATGTCAAAGCTGATGGGTGGTTTGGGCACTCCCAAGGGTGAAGACGCGGGCGGAGGAGGAAAGGGCGGCGGTGGGGGCGGCGGCTGAAACCGAATTTCTGTGTGAGTGCTGATGTCCGACACGATCACCATCCCTGGCATCCCTGACCTCCCCGAGGTTTCGATGCACCTGCACACGCCCGCCGCTCCCGCGGTGGGCGTCGTGGTCTCCAATGAGCGATGCACCGCGAGCAAGAAGGCGGCGGGGTTTGTACGACATGTCGCGATCGACGTTTCGCGCACGCTGATCGCGGGGAAGTTCGTCTCCGGACAGTCGTTCGGTGTGATCCCGCCCGGCGTCGATGCCAAGGGAAAGCCGCACAAGGTCAGGCTCTATTCGATCGCTTCCCCGACGTTCGGCGAGGACGGGAAGGGCGGGGTTCTCGCCACCACCGTCAAACGCCTGATCGACGAGCATCACGAAACCGGCGAGCTCCATCTGGGCGTGGCGAGCAATTACCTTTGCAGCCTCAAGCCCGGGGACTCCGTGAATGTGTCGGGCCCGAGCGGGAAGCGATTCGTGCTACCGACCGATCCCAACGCGCACGACTATGTCTTTATCGCCACGGGAACGGGGATTGCGCCCTTCCGCGGGATGCTCCACGACCTGTACCGGCACCCACATCGCCCGGCGAGCACGAGCCGCGTGACCCTGGTGATGGGCGTGCCGTACGCCTCGGAGTTGCTCTACGACGCGGAACTGAGAGCGATGGCGGCGGAGGTCGGAGGCGGGCGGTTCCGGTATCTGACGGCACTGAGCCGGGAGTCCCAGGAGGCCGCCAAGGGAAGACGGACGATGTACGTTCAGGATCGGTTGGCGGAGGATGAAGAAGTGCGTGCGATGCTCTCGATCGAACGCACGCTGGTGTACATCTGCGGGATCGCCGGGATGGAGCTTGGGATTTTCCAGGCCATGGCGACGGGCCTGCGGGCGGACGTTCGAGAGCAGTATCTCGGCGTGGATTCGGAGTCGATGGCGAGTGTCGGAGGTTGGGAAAGGCGGATGATTCACAAGCAGGTTCGCCCGACGCGGCGGGTGTTCATGGAAGTCTACTGAGAGTATTGTGGGATACGGATCCGGTGGGGAGTTGACCGGAGGCGTGGGCGTTGTTAGGTTTCACCCTTCGTCGCGTGCTCTCGCGGCGAAGAATGGTCTTTGTTCGGTACAGGAATTGCGGTCAGGCTTGAGTTCCGGCGATGCGGGGCTCTGAAAGAAGGGACACGGCGTTGAATATTCGAGTGCTCAGGAGCAGTGTTTGGGCCGTGGCGATGGTGGTAGCCGCCGGTTCGTTGACCGTTTCCGCGTACGCGCAGCCGCTGGGCGGCGCGATCATCGGCGCGCAGAACATCGGGCCCGCGGAGAAGAAGGCCATCGAAGATCACGTGGCGCTCCACATCAAGGACCTGGGCGGCGACGATCCCGAAAGAGTCCGCAAGGCCAAGAACGCCTTGGTGAATCCGGTTCTGGAGCAGGCGGTCTCGGTCCCCTTCAGGCTTGAGTACAGCCGGATTCTTCTGGACGCGAAGCTCGGGGAACTTTGCACCAGCAAGAACGAGACGGTGGCGATCAACGCTTTGAGGCTCGCGGGTGAGGTTTCCGAGAACGGGACCCTCGGCCTCGTGGAAGAGGGTCTCAAGGACAGCCGATCGGCCGTGCGGTACGCGGCGGTCTTCGCTGCGGGGCGTGCGTTCGAGCAGGCGATGCCCGCGACCAGGCCGGTGGCCGTCACGGTCGCGAAACTCGAGCAGATGGTGGCGGGCGTCGCTCGGGCCATGAACAAGGACAAGGAAGAGACTCTGATCGTTGACGCGGCCTCGCGGTCGCTTCTTTCAGCGGCTCAGATCGATCGCCCGAAGCACGAGAGTGTCGGGAGGAGCGCTGCCACCGAGGTCTGCAAAGGACTCGGCAAGCGCGTCGGCGCGGCGGGGCCGGAAGACCTGATGATCATTGAAGCCGGCCAGCGTGCCGCGGCACAGTTCACGGAGATGCTGGGCGGCGCGAAGGGCGCTCAGTTTGACAAGGACGCCCGAAAGGAAGCGGCGGCGCTCGGAGGGGAGCTCGCCGCTTGGGTTGTCAGGCAGATCAATACGCCGAGTATTCCACAGCTTGCCCGGGATGACGCCGCGGACGTTGCGGCGAAGAAGCGCAAGGACCGTGAGCCCTTCAAGACGATTCTCGCCACCGGGGAGAACACGGTGTTGTCCGCGATCAAGTCGGCGGGCATGGCTCCGCCGGCGGCTCGCCTCGTGCCGGCCTTCGATCTCGCGGACCGCTCGGGCGACGCGAACGTGGTCGTGCAAATGAAGGACTGGTTGGTTCGCGACGTGCTGGCAAAGGCCCCGTTCGAGATCTCCGCCGACCGGTTCAAACTGAAATAGCCGAACTCGGGAAGCTCTGAGGACAGAGATCGGCTACGCTGGGCCTGATGGCTCGCTTTCTTGTGCCGCTCGCGATGTTGGTGGCGATGATCACGCTTTCTGTGTGGTCGGATCGCCCGTTGCCCAAGGCGGATCTGACCATCGTGGAGCGGGACCCGGTTCACACGCTTGACCCCTCGCAGATCAGTTGGAATCAGGACATCCGGGTTGCACGAGGGGTCTACGAGGGGTTGCTGCGGACCGATGTGCTTTCCGCGGATCAACGACTCGAGCCCGCCGCGGCCGAGGCGATGCCGGTCGTGTCGGACGATGGGCTCGTGTACACCTTCCGGATCAGGGCGGACGCGAAGTGGTCCAACGGGGACCCCGTGCTGGCGTCGGACTTCGTCTACGCGTGGCGGCGAGCGATCCTGCCCGACACCGCGGCGGACTATGCCGATATGTTCCATGTGATCCGGGGTGCCCGGGCGTGGTCGGATCGGCGGCGCAAGGACCTAGACGCGTTTGAGCAGGACCGGTCGAGATCTGATCGCGCCGCGGGCGCGAGAAGCCTGCTGGATTCGGGTCTCGCCTCGTTCGCCGGAGAGGTCGGGATCGTCACGCCCGATGCGAGGACGATCAGGATCGAGCTGGAATCGCCGCTGCCGTACTTTCTCGATCTCGTGGCGTTTGTCCCGTTCATGCCGGTGCATGAGCGGACGGTCGGTGCGTATGAATCTCTCGACCCGGCGACCGGGCGATTGTCGTGGGGCTCCGGCTGGACCAGGCCCGGGGTGCTGGTGGGGAACGGGCCGTACCGATTGACCCTGTGGCGCTTCCAGCGGGATATGAGGCTTGAGCGGAACCCGTATTACCATGATCCTTTGTTACCGAAGCTGCCCACGCTTTCGATTGTGAACATCGCGGACCCCAACGCGATGGTGACCGCGTTTCGCACGGGAGCGGTGGATTGGACGACGGACGTCCTGGTGCCGTATCGCCCGGAGATGATCGCCGAGAAAGCAGCGTTTGACGTCGCGCACGCGGCGGAGCGAGCGGAGTTGGGAGCGCGCGGTCTTGGGCGGATGGAGGTCGAGCGTGCGATGCCGCCGGACGCGCGAAATCGGATCCACGGGATGCCGAGCTTTGGGACGTACTTTCTGAGTTTCAACTGTTCGCCGACGCTCCCCAACGGGAGGCCGAATCCGCTGGCGGACGCACGCGTGCGTCGGGCGCTTGCGATGACAGCGGAGAAGCGTGAAGTGGTGGAGAATCTTCGGAGATCCGGGGAGCCCATCGCGGGGTCGCTGATCCCTCCGGGCTCGCTCGCGGGATACACGCCGCCGGCGGGGCTCGGGTTTGATCCTGTAGCCGCCCGGGCGGAACTGTTCGCGGCGGGGTACGCGAACGGGGGCGGGCTTCCGCCCATTGAGTTCATGTTCTCTCGCGACGGCGGGCATGATCTGATCGCAGCGGCGTTGAAGCGCGGCTGGGAACGGCACCTCGGCGTGAGGGTCGAGCTCGTTCAGGTCGAGAGCCGGGTAGCGAGCGCGAGACTCAAGTCCAAGCAGTACATGATCGCTCGATCGAGCTGGTTCGGTGACTACGCGGACCCGACGACGTTCCTCGATATCAACCTCTCGGGCAACAACAACAACGATCGGAACTACACATCCCCACGTTACGATGGGCTTGTGGAGAGTGCAGCGGAAGAGCGAGATATCGCGCGGCGAATGGCGATACTTGCCGATGCCGAGGAGCTCGTGGTCGTGACGGACGCCGCGGTGATCCCGCTCTTCCACTACACGCAGTTTTATCTGTTTGATCCGAAAGTGCTCGTCGGGCTCTCTACCCATCCGAGGCAGTCACAGCACCTGTTCCTTCTGGATCGGCTTGACCGCAAGCAAGCGTCGGTCAGGGGGATGCCATGATCGGTCTCATCCTCCGGCGATTGGCGACGCTGCCGCTGGTGCTCTTCGCGATCTACTCGCTGACGCTCGCGCTGGCGTGGGCGGTGCCGGGCGATCCGCTCGATCGCCCTGAGGGCCGTCGACCGCCCGCGGCGGTGCAGGAGGCGATGCGTCGGCAGTACAACCTCGAGAGCGGGTGGACGTTCTACTGGTCGTATCTCGAGAGCGCGAGCGGCGCAAAGTGGGTGCGAGAGCGCGTTACGGGCGATCGCCCCCAGGTCTCCCGCCCGATCTTTGACCTTGGACCGTCGCTCCAGTACGAGGATCGGCGCGTGAGCGAGATCATCGGCGATTCGCTTCCCGTGTCGATGACGCTTGGCGCGTCGGCGATGCTGATCGCCGTGGTGATCGGGGTGGGCGCGGGCGTGGTGGGGGCCCTCAGGCCCGGGTCTTGGGCCGACACCGCCACGCTCGGCCTCGCGCTCATCGGGGTCAGCCTCCCGGGGTTCATCACCGGCACCGTGCTCGTGACGGTGTTCGGCGTGTGGCTCGCGTGGCTACCCGTGGGCGGCTGGGGCACGCTCGCGCAGCTCGTTCTTCCCGCGTTTACGCTGAGCCTTCCGTTTGCGGCGTACATCGCGAGGCTGACGCGCCTGGAACTGATCGAGCAGATGAGGGCTGATTACGTGCGCACCGCCCGGGCGAAGGGACTGCCTGAATCGACCGTCGTCCTTCGGCATGCGCTGCGGAACGCGCTGCTCCCCGTGGTGAGCTATCTGGGGCCCGCGACGGCGTACGCGATGACGGGATCGTTTGTCGTCGAACGCGTCTTCAGGATCCCTGGTCTGGGTGAGCACTTCGTCAACAGTGTGCTGAACAAGGATTTGTTCCTCATCATCGGAACGGTGCTGGTTTTCTCGACGATGCTGGTGGTCTTTAATCTCGCGGTGGACGTGGCGTATCGCTGGATTGATCCGCGCATGCGGTGAGCTCCGTGATCAGCGTGATTCGGAGAGCAGCTCGATCAGCCGGCGCTGCAACCTGCTCCACCGTTGGCGAAGGAGAGCTTCGGGCGTGCGAAGGGTGTCCGAGATGGTCGACCACGCCACGCCGCGGCGACGCAGAAGGACCAGTTCCATCTCGTCGGGCGTCAGACCGGCCCTGACGCGCTCAAAAGCCTCCTCGGAGAGCGCGTCGACGCTGGCGGTCGGGTCGCCCGCTTCGGCGAAGTCCGGGCTCTGTTCCGGTCCGGCGTCGGGCCCGCCGCGCTTGTCCGCGGTGTCGTGTCGGTGAAGTTCGGCGAGTTTGGACCGAACGACCTGCTGCAGGTACGCGTTGAGGGCGGCGGGAGAGTCGAACTTGAGGAGCCCGCGAGAAGCGTCGTCCACGAAGCTCTTGGCGATGCTCTGGCAGACATCGGCCGACTCGCGATGGTCGCGCAGACGATTGCCCATCCGAACCCGGACGAAAATGCTGATGAGACGGAGAAACTCGGTGAAGGCGCGGTCCCGGGCGACCGGATCAGCGGCAGCCGCGTCGGCCACAAGGGCTTGGAGGTCCGGGCCTGGCATGGAATTAGCATACCCGAATCTGTCACAAGCAATCTCGAAAATCACTTAAACTCTGAAGGGGAGCCCCACCATGAGTCCAACGCCGCCCGAGAACCCCTCTACTTCACCCAGGCCCGACACTTCGGGCGGCGCACACTCCGCATCAAACCCGAACCGTCGGCTTTCAGGGGTCTTCGGCGTGGACTCGGGCGTCGAGGCGATCGACTTTGTGCGCCGGGTGTGGCAACGGGAGACGCCCTCCGCCGCCCGATTGCTGGCTGTCTGGCGCGAGGGCAAGGGGCCCGAAGCGGCGGCGGGGGAGGCGGATGTGATCGCGGCGGACGCGGAAATGCGCACGTCCAGAGGTGTTGACGCCCGTCTTGAGACGTACGCCAGCGAATGGCCCGCGATCCTGGAGAGCCTTGAGGCCTGCCGGGCGGTCATGATGCAGGAGTTTGCCCGTCTGGACCTCGCCGGGCTTCGAGCCGCCTCGGAGCGGGTTGCGGCCGCCCTCCCGGCGGCTGCGGGTGAAGCCCGGGCGGTGGCGGCACTCTGCGAGGTGATGGCCTCGGGCGAGAACTCGCAGAGCGACCAGCAGGCCGGGTTGGCGGTCGGCAAGTATCGGCTGGTGGAGAGACTGGGCTCGGGGGCCTTCGGGGCGGTGTGGCGCGCCTGGGACGGCGAGCTGGGGCGGTACGTCGCACTCAAACTCCTGCATGCCGGGGGGGTCCTGGGATCGGTCGGGGTCAGCGAAGCGGCGGGCGTGCGCCGGGTCATGTCCGAAGCTCAAGCGGCCGCTGGGCTTGATCATCCCAATGTCGTCAAGATCCACGCCGCGGGCCGTTTGCCTGATGGCCGAGCGTTCATTGATGCCCAACTCGTGGGCGATGCAGCACCGACTTCGAGCGACCCCCATCGGGTCGCGGTGGGGGTGTCTCTCGAACAGTCGATCCTCGGGAAGGCTGGCGGGGGAAGGCGCGGGCCGCGGTGGGCAGCGGAGATGATCGAGGCGATCGCCCGGGGCGTCGCGTCGGCGCACGCGCGTGGGGTCGTGCATCGCGACATCAAGCCCGCCAACATCATCGTCACGCCGAGCGGACGACCGATGCTCGCGGATTTCGGGCTTTCCGCGCTGACGGTCTTGCCGGGAGGGGCACCGGTCGCGACAAGCACGGCCAGCGGCGTGGCGGCTGGTGCGGGCGCCTCCATGAACGTCGGGCGTGTGACGGGCACGCCGGCCTTTATGTCGCCCGAGCAGGCCCGCGGCGAGCGGGCCACCCCCGCTTCAGACGTCTACTCGCTCGGCGCAACCCTCCGCTACCTTCTCACGGGTGAGTTGCCCGTCAAACCCACGGGTAAGCACAGCGCCGAAGCGAGGGCTGATGTGCTCGAACAACTCCGCCGCGGACAGCTCGGCGGGCTCGAACGGGAGATGAAGCAGAGCAGAGGCTTTCTCCCGCTCACGCTGGTGCGAATTTGCGACCGCGCGATGGCGGCCAAGGTCGAGGATCGGTATGGGTCAGCCCTTGCGCTGGCCGAGGACCTCGCCAATTGGCTCCGCCGCCGTCCCACCATGGCGGGACGCGAGACCATCGCGGGACGCGTCTGGATGTGGTACACGCGCCACACCGTGGTCGCCACCATCGTTGCCGCCGCGTTGGTGGTCTTCGGGGTCATGGTGCAGCAGCATGTCGTGAGGCTCGGCGTCGAGCGCGACCGAGCGGTTCGCGCCGAGGCCGACGCGGTCGCCAAGCAAGTCCAAGCCGAGGAGTTCGCCCGTCTCACCAAACTCGCCGAGGCCGACGCGGTCGCGAAGCAAGTCCAAGCCGAGGAGTCCGCTCGCCTCACCAAACTCGCCGAGGCCCAGGCGATCGCGAAGCGGAAGGAAGCCGAGCGGTCCGCCCGAATCGCCCAGGGCGTCAACCTGTTCATGGCCAAGTCGCTGTTGGCGGCCCAGGCCGACGAGGGTGGCCGGCGCATCTCGATGTTTGACGCGGTGACGCGGGCGTCGGACCGGATGTCCGAATCGTCGGCCGAGACAGACGTGGACCCGCTCGCCGACGCCGCGATCAGATACTCGATGGCCCGCGTGCTGGGCACGATGGGCGAATTCAAGCGTGCCGAGACACACTTCCGCCGTGCGGTCGAGTTTCGTACCAAGGAACTCGGCCTAGACCATCCCGACACCATCGAGGCGGAGTTCGGGCTCTCCGAGATGCTGAGTTATTCCGAGCGTGGGAGCGAGGCGATTGCGATAGCCAAACCGCTCTTGCAGCGGTCCTTGCGAGTTCTGGGCGAGGATCATGTCATCACGATATCGATCAAGGACGTGCTTGGGCAGTCCCTTCTTGACCAGGGCGACGTGGCGGGCTCGGAGCAAATGATGAAAGAGTCATTGGCCTCGCGCCTTCGTGCCGTCCCGGTCGAAGAACTGAAAGTTGCGAGCGGCCACGCGATGCTCGGCACGCTCGCCAAAGCCACCGGCCGACGCGAGGACGCGATCACGCACATGAAGGCGGCGTTGGAAATCCGCGAGCGGCTGCGCGGGCGCGACTATCTCGACACGATGGGCACGGTCAACGATCTTGGGTCGGTCTACGCCGAGTTGGGCGACGTCGCGCAGGCCGAGCCGCTGCAACGCGAGGCCTACGCCTGGATGGAGAAAAACCTCGGCCCGAGCCATGTCAACACGCTCAACTCCGGGTACAACGTCGCGTGGATGCTTCTGACCAAGAAAAAGGCGCCCGCTGAGTCGCTCGCCATCGCGGCCCCGCTCGCCAAGGCCGCCGAGGAGGCCCTGGGCAAGGACAACCCCGTCTCGATGCGGACGCGCATGCTCGAAGCCCGAGGACTCGCGGGCACCGGGCAATTCACCGCCGCAGAGCCGATCGTGCTTGACCTGATCGAACGCGCGGAGAAGGCCGGTCTCGATGGCGTGTCGGTCCGTATCGCCGGCGGCCGCGTGATGATCGACTGCTGCAAAGCCCGGGGTGACGCCGAGGCGGAGAAGGCCTGGCGTAAGCGAACGCAGGCATTGATCGACGAGACCAGGGCCGCAGGCGTGCGGGGCCGCTAAAGTTCTCCTGCGGCCCCGTAGCTCAACGGTCAGAGCAGGCGACTCATAATTGCTTGGTTCCCGGTTCGAATCCGGGCGGGGCCACTTTCCAGCCACACACGCCGGGCATGCCTTCAGGCGGGAGTCGGTCGTTCCTCGGTTCCTCTCCATCGCCCCCGCAAGCGTTCTGAAGCCGCCGGTGGCTCGTGTCTGGTGCTGTTCGCGGGAGCGAGGGTCGATCGGAGCCGTTTGCCCGCCCGCTCGTCCTTGGCTCCCGAATCAGTTTCGGGTTGGTCCGGTCCACGCGTTCGCTCCCTACGATCGGCCATGGACATCAACGCCCGGATCGCTCAGTTTGAAAACATGGTGCAGCCCGGGGCGGACCCCGACAACGACATGGCGTGGTTCAGCCTCGGAGGGGCGTACGCGCAAGCGGCGCGGCACACCGACGCGGCCCGAGCTTACGAGAAGTGTTACACGATCAACCCCGCGATGAGCAAGGCGTACCAGCTCGCAGGCAAGTCGCTCGTGGAGGCCGGCGAGACCGAGCGCGCCAAGATGGTCCTGACCGAGGGGTACAAGACCGCAGCGGCCAAGGGCGACTTCATGCCCAAGAAGGCCATGGGCGACCTGCTGGTGTCGATCGGGGCTCCGGTGCCGGTGATCGAAGAGAAAAGGCCCGAAGCGGGTGCGAACGGCGGGACGTTCATGTGCAAGCGGACCGGAAAGGTCGGCACCAAGCTTCCCAAGCCGCCGATGCGTGGGGCGGTGGGGGCCTGGATCTACGAGAACATCTCTGCAGAGACATGGCTTGACTGGATCAAGCAGGGCACCAAGGTCATCAATGAGATGAGGCTCGATCTGTCACGCGAGGACCACGCCGCGACGTACGACCAGCACATGAACGAGTATCTCGGGATCGATGAAGAGGTGCTCGGGGCGATCGGGGTCAAGAAGTAGTGGCTGAAATCACGAGAGATGCGGCATGCAGCACTATCACATGTGGTTCAATCTGATCGACTCGCACAAGGACATTGAGTTTGCCCGAGCGGTGGATGCCTACCTCGGGCACCTCAAGAGCCAGGCAAAGATCGAGGGATGGCGTCTCACGCGGCGGAAGTTCGGATTCGGGCCCGATGTGATCGGCGAATTTCACTGCGAAGTCTGGACCAACGACCTGGCCCAGTTGGACACCGCGTTCAGCCTGGTCGCGACCCGCGACGGCGAGGTCGAGCGACTGCACCGCCCGGTCTACTCGGCGGTGAAGGATTTCAAGTCGGCCCTGTACCGAGACTTTCCGGACGCCGAGCGCACGGGTCCCTGAGCGCGCACCGCGTTGGTTCAAGGAAGGAACGTGTAGTCGTCGGTGGTGTTGACGACTCCCGGGGGCACGTACACGCGCATCCGGGCGTGGAAGTCGCAGAAGAGCATGTTGGCCTCGACCTTGTTCTTGTCGGTCCAGCGCGAGCCGCGGTCGCCGTCCTGCTGGTAGTTGTAGATCGGGTGCGTGGCGATCATCCACGTCTTGCTGGGGCGGGAGAGAAACGGCATGCGTCCGCCGCCCAAGGGAACGAGCGTTGCGTTCTCTTCGCTGTCCAGGCCGTGGTCGTTGAGGGTGTACGACGCGCCGATGAAGTCGTAGAAGGAGTCGGTACGGTCAAGCCCCGGGATCGGCAGCCCGGTGCTTTCGGCGCCGGTGTCGAGGGGCGATCTCCACTCGGGCAGTTCGACGACGCCGGGGTCCGCATCGGGGACGACCGTGCGGTCGAGGAGGTACTTGTTGAGAGGTCTGCGCTCCGCCCCGAGGTCGTTGATCCCGTAGAAGGGGACCTGGCCTTTCTTGCCGCCGAAGAGAGCCCCGATAACCGCTTCGCCCCCTTTGGGGAGGGGCCCCTTGGCTTGGGGGAGTCGGTTGTCGAAGTCGGATTGGTAGAGCGTGATCGCGACGCCGATCTGCTGGAGGCGTCCGAGGCAGGCTGTGGACTTGCCCATGAGGCGGGCTTTGCCGAGCGCGGGGAGAAGCAAACCGACGAGCAGCGCGATGATCGCGATGACGACGAGAAGCTCGATGAGCGTGAATGCTCTGGCACGCCGAAGGGGAGGCAATGAAGAACGCATGTTGGCTGCCCCTTGGTTATGCGGACTTTCGGCGTGTTGTGGCGGGCTTCTTCTTCTCGAACCGCTTCCGGACTGCCTCACGGGCCTTGTTCTCTGCGACAGCGAAGAGGACCGCCGATTTGACCGCACGGTCCATCGACGCGCCTTCGGGGTCGCGGTCATTCGAGATTGGCTGTGTCTTCATTGGCGATTTCCAAGATCCGCGCCCAGGTGGGCTTGACAAGGATTCGAGGCCTTCCCTTCTCGGTCTTTCTTGCCACGAGTCTGGGGCCGTCGGTGGACGAGTTATCGTAGACCCTCCACCGATGGGCGAGGGGTGTGTAAAGGTGGATGAGGTTGTGCGTCGATCGGGCGAACCGGCGGCGGACCACCTCGTCAGGGACGAAATGTCCTCCGTTGCGGACCCTTACCTTGATCCGGGCGATGGAGATTTCTGGCGACGAAAGCCAGGAGTAGATGAGGTGGACTCGGTAACCCGAGGCCGCGAGAGTTCCAAGCCACGGGGCGAACGAGCGGCTGGCGAGGGTCGACTCAAACGCGAAACTCACACGAGCGGTGGCGAGCTCGTCAAGGCGGGTGAGCATGAGCCGACCAGCGGCGATCGCGGCCTGGTCCGGGTTTGTTCCGGCGAGCCCTTGCGCGATGACATCGGCGTTCACGAACGGCATCGGGATGCCGAGCGAGGCGATCACCGCATGAGAGATTGTCGTCTTCCCCGCTCCGTTGGGACCGCCGATCACGACAACGCTCGGGTGCTTTGCTCTGGCCATGCTTCGCGCCTTGGTTGCCCGGTCAGTTGCTCAGCGGGTTCTTGAAGTGCAGGTCCTGGATCGGCGCGACCGCTTCGAGAATCTTGGCGAGGATCATCGACGGAGACCCGATGCACGGGACATCCACGACGATCTCCTTGGGGAAATAATCGAGCACGGGGAACGTGTCACGCTCGTAGACGTCCCAACGCCGGCGGATCACGTCGATCTTGGCGTCGTCGGGGCGGTTCTCGCGCATGGCCCGTTTGGCCAGACGTTGAATCATGTCGTCCTTGTTCTCACACTTGAGATGGACGATTTTGAGCACGTTGATGTGCTTGTGCATGAGCTTGGCCTGCGCCACGTTGCGAGGGAGCCCGTCCAAGATCAGGAGGTCCTGCTCGGGTTTGTACAGACGAAGGATGGTGTAGGCGTGGATGGTCTGGGACCAGAGTTTGATCACGATGTCGTCGGGGACCAGTTCGCCGCGGGACATGTACTGATGGAAGATCTTGCCGACCTCGGAGGTGATGTCGATGTTGCGGAACATCTCTCCCGTGGACATGTGGAAGAACCCTGGGATCTGGGCGAGGATCTTGCCCTGCGTCCCCTTGCCCGCGCCGGGTGCTCCGAAGAGAAGAATGGTCTGGTACCGGTCAGACATCACGGGAACTCCGTCGTAGGGGGGAAGCGAATCGGCAGTGTACCCGGGTCTTGGTTGCCCGTCTCGCGGTGGCGGCCCCCGGGTTCCCCTAGCATCCGCCCTCTATGGCCGAGCTCGATCACCAGTTTGATCTCATCGCCGCGACCGCCTTCGGACTTGAGGCTGTCGTTGTGCGCGAACTGGAAAACCTCGGATACGCCCCCACAGTGATCTCGACAGGTCGGGTTTTGTTCAGAGGGGACCTCTCGGCGATCTGTCGGGCCAACATGTGGCTGCGGGCTGCGGACCGCGTGTTGATCCGTTTGGGGACTTTTCCCGCGACCGACTTTGGACAGTTGTTCGACGGTGTGCGGGCGCTGCCTTGGGAAGAGTGGATCAGCAAAGACGCGGCATTCCCGGTGAACGGGCGGAGCGTCAAAAGTCAGCTGTCAAGCGTGCCGGCGTGCCAGAAGATCACCAAGAAGGCGATCGTCGAACGCCTTCGGTCGGCCCACGGGGTTGAGACGCTGCCGGAGGATGCGCACACGGTCTCGATCGAGGTTTCGATGCTGGGCGATGTGGCCACGCTGACCCTGGACACGTCCGGGGACGGCCTCCACAAACGCGGGTATCGGCAGTTGATCGGCGATGCGCAGCTCAAGGAGACTCTGGCGGCGGGTCTGGTGCTGTTGTCGGTGTGGAGGCCCAATAGACCCTTGATCGATCCGTTCTGCGGGTCGGGGACGATCCCGATCGAGGCGGCGCTTATCGGTCGGAACATCGCGCCGGGGCTCTATCGGACATTTGACGCGGTGGAGTGGGGGATCGTGCCCGACGCGGTGTGGGACGCGGCGGACGAAGAGGCCAAGGACCTCGCGACGGGGAAGCTCGCGTACCCGATCCACGGGTTTGACACGAGCGAAGAGGCCTTGTCTCTTGCACGGCATCACGCCAAACGGGCGGGAGTCGCGGACGTTGTGCAGTTCCAGATGCGGGATTTCCGGGATCTGGCGAGCAAGGTCGAGTACGGGTGCATCATCACCAACCCGCCTTACGGCGAGCGGATCGGGCGCGGGCGCGAGATCGAGGATCTCTACCGCGGGTTCCCCCACGTGCTCCGACGGCTTCCAACGTGGTCGACGCATGTCATCACGTCGTGGGACGACTTTGAGGTCTTGGTGGGTCAGCCCGCGACGCGGCGCCGGAAGTTGTACAACGCGCAGATCGAGTGCACGTACTACCAGTTTCTCGGCCCTCGGCCGCCCCGGGATCGCGAAGTCGAGGCTGTCGTGCCGGAGGTCGTGGAAGAGGTTGTGGCGGAGAATGACGCGGCTGAGGTTGGCGTCGACACGGTCGAGAATGAAACGCGTCCCGCGACGGCGCGTGGGGCCCGTGAGGAGAGCACCGGAGCGACGGGGTTTGGCGGGCTTCGGGCTCGCGATGTGAAGGAGATCGATGAATTTGCGGCGTGCCTGGCGAACAACGCGAGGCACCTGCGCAAGTATCCGGCACGTGGCATCACCTGTTATCGCGTGTACGAGCGGGACATGCCGGACGTGCCGGTGATCATCGATTGCTACGAGGACGCGGTGCATATCTCGGAGTACGAGCGTGAGCACAGCAGGACGCCGGCCCAGCAGGCGGACTGGCTCGACACGGTCGCGGTGCGGGCTGGGGACGTGCTCGGCGTTGATCGCAGGCGCGTGTTCGTCAAGAACAAGCACCGCCAGCGCGGGCTGACGCAGCACGAGCGGGTGGCGGACGAGAAGAAGACGTTCGTCGTTCACGAGAACGGACTCAACTTCGAGGTGAACCTCTCGGACTACGTCGATACGGGGCTGTTTCTCGACCACCGGCTGACGCGCGCGATGGTTCGTGAGGAATCCGCCGGACGCCGAATGTTGAACCTCTTCTGCTATACGGGTTCGTTTACGGTGTACGCGGCGAGCGGCGGGGCTGTGGCGACAACGAGCGTCGACCTGTCGAACACGTACCTGGACTGGGCGGGGCGGAATCTGGAACTGAACAATCTGGAATGGTGGGGCGAGGATGGTCGTACTGAGGCTGCGCCACCGATCGCGGGGCATCGACTCGTGCGGGCGGACGTCATGGATTGGCTGCGGCGGCAGAAACCGGGTCCTGGAGGAGCGGGGGCTTACGACCTGGTGGTGGTGGATCCGCCGACGTTCAGCAACAGCAAGCGAACGGACGACGTCTTTGATGTGCAGCGGGACTATGTCGAGATGCTCCGATTGATCGCCGGTTTGATGTCACCCGGCGGCGTGGTGTATTTCAGCAACAACAACCGACGGTTCAAGCTGGACGAGGCGGCGGTGGTGGCGGCGGGGTTCTCGGGTCGGGAGATCAGCCGACGGACCGTGCCTTCCGAGTATCGCAATCAGAGGATTCACCGCTGCTGGCGTCTGGTGCGGGAGGTCGGGGAAGGGACGGGTGGGGTTGTCCAAGAGGGTGACGTCGACTAAGGTTGGCCACGCCGCGGCCGTGGCGAAATTGGCAGACGCGCTAGATTCAGGTTCTAGTGGTAGCAATACCTTGGAGGTTCAAGTCCTCTCGGCCGCATTGATGACGGGCAAGAGCCGCCGATGGGCGGCTTTTTCATGCGCTCTGGCTCGGTATTCGGATTGTGTAAGGATGGTCGCGACCTGGATCGGCATCTGGTATGCTCGGGCCTCTTGGGCGTCCCAAGGTGTGGGCGGTGGGAGGGGTCATTCGGTCCATTTTTGTGGACCCAGCTAGGAGCCCTTTATGGCGAGTTCTGAATCGGAAAAGAAGAAGCTTATTCTGGCCGTCGTCCTGCTTGTCCTTGCGGGTGTGGCCATCGCGTGGAACTTCGGGCTCTTTTCCGGAGGCGGCGCGACGCCGACTCCCACGCCCGCGGCTCCGGTTGATCCCAGCGCTCCTCCGCCCAAGGGTGGCGGGGCTCGCGAAGCCAAGTAGTTCACTGGCACCTTTCTGCGGTTGCTGAGCGGGGGTGCCGGGCTTGAGCCCGCACCCCGATTCGCTCCAGGGAAGCTCCTTGGGACTCTTCATCGCAGGCGTTGACGAGGCGGGGTACGGGCCCTTGCTCGGCCCCTTGTCTGTAGGACTTTCGATTCTCAGGATCGAGGGGTGGGTGGAGGGTGCGCCCGCGCCGGATCTCTGGGACATGCTGCCTCGTTCGGTCTCTCGGTCGGTCAAGGGAGCGGGGGATCGGATTGTGGTGGCGGATTCCAAAGAGCTCAAGTTGCCCAATTCCGGAATGAGGCGGCATCCGCTGACGCATCTGGAACGCGGCGTGCTCTCTTGGCTCGCTGTGGGCGGGCACAGGCCGGCTGGGGACGCCGGTCTGGTTGAAGCGCTGGGGAGCGAATGGCCGTCTGCACGGTGGTACGGAGGCCCCGAGCTTCCGAGCCCGCTGGCGTGGACAGCCGAGCAGATCGCCATCGCGGCCAACCCGCTGCGAGAAGACTTGATCCGTGCGGGCGTTTCCGTTGTGGCGATGGCGTGTCGCGTGATCGGTGAGAACGAGTTCAACTCGCTGGTTCGCGCCGGCGGTGGGAAGGGTGCCACGACCATCGCGGGGGTCAAAGGGCACTTTCAGACCGCCATGAACCTCGCGGCATCGTGGCCCGACGATGGGGTGCGGTTCGTGTGTGATCGTCTCGGAGGGCGCGTGCAGTACGCAGACCTCGTCGCTGACTTTGCCGGCGTTGGCGTTTCGGACGTGCGGGTCGTCGAGGAGACCGACGAACGGAGCCGGTACGTCGTGGGAATCGGGGGGAGGCAGGTCGGGGTTGTCTTCCAGGTCGAGTCAGAAAAAGTCCATCTGCCGATCGCCTTGGCGTCGATGACCGCGAAGTACGTTCGGGAGATGGCGATGATCCGGTTCAATCGGTACTGGGGCGAGCGGATCGAGGGGCTCAGGCCTACGGCGGGGTACTGGCAGGACGCGAAGCGATGGCTGAAGGACGCGGGGAGTGTGCTGACGGCGGAAGAGCGGCGTGCCTTGGTGCGAATCGCCTGATCGCTTTGGAGGGGGCTGGCTGGGTCGTACACTTGGCTGATGCACGACCCGGTCGCAACTCGCATGCTTGATCTGGCGGCCCGGCACGCGTGGCGCGGGTTCGGAGATGTCGAGCCCAACCCGATGGTCGGCGCGGTGATTGCCCGCCAAGGGCCGACGGGGCATGAGGTCGTGGGCGTCGGTCACCATCGGGTCTTTGGCGGGGCCCATGCCGAGCGTGAGGCGATGGCGTCGGCCCGAGCGAACGGCACGGCGGACCTGCGCGGCATGACGATGTACGTGACGCTTGAGCCTTGCGTGCATCATGGCAAACAGCCGCCTTGCGTTGACGCGATCGTGGAGGCGGGGATCAAACGCGTGGTGATCGGGTGCGCGGACCCGAACCCGGTCGCGGCGGGCGGCGCGGAATTGCTCCGGCGCGCGGGGTTGACGGTCGAGTTCGCGTCGAGCCGAGGGGCACGGGCGGTGACGGCGCCGTTTCTCAAGCGCGTGCGGACGGGTTTGCCTTGGGTGATCGCCAAGTGGGCCCAGACGGTGGACGGGCGCGTGGCAACGCGAACGGGCGAGAGCAAGTGGATCAGTGGGGAGTTGGCACGTTCTCGCGTGCATCGGCTACGTTCGCGGGTGGACGCGATCGTGACCGGGATCGGCACGGTGCTCGCGGACGACCCGATGCTGACCGCGAGGCACGTGCCCCGGGTGCGGCGGGTGGCCCGGCGCGTTGTGTGCGACACGGACCTTGATATCCCCGTGAATTTCTCGATTGTTCGCTCAGCCTCGGCGTGTCCGACGACGATTGTGTGCGCGACGGAACTCGCCACCGCGGCCATCACCGCAGCCAAACGCGAGCACCTCGCCGCGGCGGGAGTGGATGTGCTGGGTGTGCGGTCGTCGGGCGCTGGGATCGACCTCGAAGCGATGCTGCGGGCCCTCGTTGAGCGGCACGGTGTGTCTACGGTGATGGTCGAGGCGGGTCCGGCGATACTCGGGTCGTTTCTTGATCACGACCTGATCGACGAGGCAGTGGTGTATGTCGCGCCGCTCATGCTCGGGGACGAACTGGCGAAGTCCGCTGCTGCGGGTCGCGTCGCGCCAACGCTCGCGTCGGGGCGCAGGCTCGATCTGCTCCGCGTGCGGGCGCTAGGGAACGATGTGGAGTTGGTCTATACACGCCCACGATGAGCGAGTCTTCGAGCGATTCGTGGGGTGGGGGTCACGCGAGCGTCTTCTGTCGCACTTGGTCGAAGAAAACGCACGATTGCTGGAGGCCGCCCGATCGGGATCGGGCCTGCCAGAGTCGGCGGTGTTCGCGCACGAGGTCTTCGAGCCATTCGAGCAGCTCGGCGCGGCTGATGGGGCGGTCTTCGGGCTTCATCCGCCGGCACCAGCCTCGGGCGGCGGCGAATCCGGCGAGGTCGAGGGTGTGCACGATCTCGTCGGCGATCAACGGCGGGAGGTGCTCCATGAGTTCGCGCTCGAACTCCTCGGTGAGTTTCTGGATGGTCTCGTGGGCGTTGTACCACTGCCACTCGGTGCCGATTTTGCGTTGTTCGTCGACGGTCTTGAACAGGTCGCTCATCAGGGCGGACTGGTTGCGGAGCACGGGGGGTTCGCCGGGCTTGGGTGTTCGCGAGAGCGGGAGGCTGACCTGCCGGAGAGCGTGGTCCGCGTCCCCGAGCCGTTCGAGCCAGGGGCCGAGGGCGGCAGCCTCGACCGGTGCCCGGAGCGCGTGGACCGCCGAGGCGCGCGCATCGAACGTGGTCGCGTCACCGGTCCAAGCGGCGTGGGCCCCGTGGGCGAGGGCGTGGAGCGCGATCGGCCACTGCTGCCAGTGCCCCGTGTCGCCCCAATCGGTCATTAGAAACCCGGCGATCTCGTGCTTCACGCCGGCGGCGGCGCAGGCGGCGAGGTTGCCGTGACGCTCGCTTGTGCGCCCCGTGATCGACCGCCATGACGAAGTTCCGGGGCAGAGCCACGTCTCGCGCCCCGCGGCCTTGAGCTCGGTGCACCACTTTTCGAACGGCGCGTCCGGCTCGTAACCCCACGCCAGCGCGACAAGGTTCTTCGGGATGTCCTTCATGTGCTCCGGGTGCGAAAGGGCGATGTCGGCCCAGAACATCGGCTGCTTGCCGAGCTTTTTGACGATCTTCGAGATTTTGGCGACAAAGTCGAGGTAGACGCGGGCACGGCCGTGCTCGGCGACGGCGGCTTTGCTCCGGCCCCACCCGATGTCGAATGTCTCGTCGCACCCGATGTTGACGAAGGGCGATTCAAAGCAAGGCGTCAGTTGCTTCAGCAGCCCCTCGATGAACTTCTCGCTCGCCGGGTCGACCGGGCACACGCTGAACGCGCCCGAGCGGGGCCAGAGGTCGAACATCCAGTCGCCGTGGGTCTCGGCCAGATCCTTGTACTTGGGGGACTTCATCCACTGGTGCAGATGCCCGAAGCAGTTCTGGTTCGCGGCCAGCTCGATGCCGTGCGAGCGGCAGAGCGCGTCGAGCCTGCGGATCTCTTCGGGCGTCATGGGACTCCAACCCGTCCAGACATCCTCCGCGCCTTCGTAGGCGAAGGTGTGCTCGGTGTAGAGCTGAAGGTGGTTGATCTTGAGGCCCGCGAGCGTCTCCACGATGCGGGTGAACTCGTCCATGCGCGGAACGCGGCAGCGCGAGACATCGAGCATCACGCCCCGCGTCGTGAATGCGGGCCAGTCCTGAATCTCGACCGCCGGGAGGTTGCGCCCGAATTGACGTGCGAGTTGGGCGAGCGTGGCGCGGGCGGCCCGCTCAGCGACGGGCGAGGCGGCCTTGATGCTGATGCCGTCCTTGCTGATCGAGAGTTTGTAGTGCTCGGGGTTCTTCGCGCGGGCGAGTTTGCCGACCTTGATCTCTTCCGTGGCGGGGAATGACCCCGAGCCACGCTCGACGGAGCGGGGTGTGGGGATCAACAGAAGCGGCGACGTGGCGGGGTCGTTCGTGGGAGTAGTGGGAGTAGTGGGAGTAGTGGGGGGAGTGGGGGGAGTTGTTGGGGGGGTGGAGGGCATGCCCGCGATGGTACACCTCGGGCCGGATGGGCCGGGCAGACCCGCTGCCCGGCGACTTCGGAGGGTCAACAATCTTCGGTGCCAGAAGCCCAACATCCTCCCGTCGCGACACCCAGCGGCATCCTTGTGATCGACAAGCACGTCGGGCCGACCTCCATGCAGGTCTGCTCGCGGGTTCGATGGCTGTTCAAGCAGGGCGGGGCCCCCAAACGCCTCAAGGTCGGTCACGGGGGGACTCTGGACCCTCTCGCAACGGGAGTGCTGGTCGTGCTGGTTGGTCAAGCCACGAAACTCTGCGACCAGATCATGGTGGGCGAGAAGGAGTACGAGGCGACGGTCGATCTGTCCGCCGTGAGCGCGACGGACGACGCCGAGGGTCCCATCACGCCCATCGCCGGGTTTGTCGCTCCCACGCGAGCTGCAATCGAGACCGTGCTCCCGGGCTTTGTCGGGGACATCCAGCAATGCCCACCGGCGTTCTCAGCGGTCCATATCGGGGGCGTTCGGGCCTACGACCTCGCCCGTCGCGGGAAGATCGACTCGTCCTCGGCGTTGCTCGGGGCCCGCTCGGTGCGCATCGAGGCCATCCGGATCGTCACGTACGAGGCTCCGCTCCTGACGATCCATGTGACGAGCGGCAAAGGTGTCTACATCCGCTCGCTCGCCCGCGACCTCGGGCGTGCGCTCGGTGTGGGCGGCTACCTGACGGCCTTGCGCCGCACACGCGTCGGCAGATACACTGTCGAAGCGGCGCGAACCATGAGCAGCCTTTCGGAGAGGCTCGGTCAGTCGGACCTGACCTCGCCGTCGTGACCGCGAACCGGCATCACGTGCTCATCGCGACTTGGCCGCGAGCGCATCCAGTTCAGCGGGTGTGACCCGCACGCAGACGATAAACGCAGGCTCGCCTTTGTCCCAGTGGCCATAGGTCGTCGCGACGATCGTGCTGTCGGGGAGAACCTCGAGGCCCGGATAGGCGCAGTCCCATGCTTTGGTGTTGTCCATGAGGCGCACGATCATCTCGCCGTCGGCGCCCTTGACGAGATCCTCGTACCTGCCGATCCACAGCATCCAGTCTCCCTCGGTCGGGCTCGCGCCCTTGACGCTCGTGGCCTCGGCGTCGCCCGTGATGCTCCCTTTGACGGTGTGATCTCGGAACGAAACCAGCAGCCGGCCGTCCTTGGCGTACTTCAGCGTGTGCTTGTCGCCTGTCAACGAGAGCGGCAATTCACGCGGCGTGCCCCACGTTCGGCCCTCGTCGTCGCTGAACATCACGTGCGAGCGCTTTCGCCGAGACTCCTCGCGGAGCAGCATCGCGAGCTGCTTCCCATCCGGCGAGCGGATCACGCCCGGCTCGCAGAGCGAAACCTGGTCGCTCGCATAGATCGGCTCGGGCGGGTTCCACGTCAGCGCGCCGTCGGTTGAGCGCGTCTGGAAAAGTGTGAAGGTCGGGGTGACTTTCCCGTTCTCTCTGTAGAACCGTCCGTCATCGTGGAACCATGCGGTGTACTCACCCGCGGGGCCGGTCCGTTCCATCGCGCTCATCACCACGATCCCGCCCCACGGGGTCTCCCCCTTGGGCGTGACGGACTCAAACTCGGTCCAAGTCGCGCCATCATCCTCGCTGACGGACGTCCGTGCGGGGAAGAGCCCTGTCCAGGCGACGAGTCGCTTGACGCCGGCGGCATCGACGGCCCGGTGGATGGACGGACACTCCTTGCTGGTCGTCCATGAATCTGGCGTGGGAAGCCGATCGCTCCAGGTCTTGCCCCCGTCGGTGCTGCGCTTGAGGACGATCGCTCCGCCGCCATGTCCCTTGGGATAGATCGCGAGGATCGTCTTGCCATCCTCATGAAGGACCGTCGAGACGTGCCCGAGGTATTGCCCTTTTTCGCGGTCCACGATCACTCGGCGTGTTTCGTCCGCTGCAAGGTCGAGGCGGATGATCGGCGGTTGAGATGATTGGTTCAACATGGCGGCAGCAAGGATCAGCGGGATCACCATGGCGCAGCGTAGGCCGAACTTGCCAGCGGTTGCGATCGGCTTCAGAGCGGGAGCTCTACCTTGGCGCTTTCGTCAAGCCTCTCGATCCAAGCGGCCGACTCGGCTTGGCTCATCACGGGGAGCATGTGGGCGCCGGTGAGAGCGACGCGTGCCAGATACGGCCGGCAGGTGCCGCAGCCGGTGCCCGCTGTGGTCAGCTCGATGAGCGCATTCATCGTGACCGGGCTGCCCGCGTCTCGCAACGAACGGGCCGCGCGAGCGACCACGGAGAACTCAACTTCTCGGCACACGCACCGTGTTACCGCCATGCCCCGCCCCTTGTCCCACCCCTTTGGGTATCCCGTGGACGCATCACCACTGCTCCCAGTCCGGGATGTAGGGCCAGCCTGGCTCGGCCTGCAGGGATCCGATCGTCGGCCAGTTCCGGGCCATGTTCTCGATCAGCCCGCGATTGGTCTGCCCGCTTCCGTCGGCTCTGAACGATGCGCACACGCCGGGCTTGCCCCGAGGTGCGGAGTGGCGGAACGAGGTGGTCGGTGCGCTGTTGCGCGTCCAGGAAGAGTTGCCGTTGTACAAAAGCGGCGGGTCGAGGAGGCAGGTGCTGCGCGGGCTTGAGCCCGGCGCGTTGCTCCCGGGGAGCATCGTGTCGGCGAAGACCATCAACTCCGCGGGACGGGCGATCTCGAAGATCCGACGCCACGGGCGATGCCCGATCGAGAACGACCACCCCGGGGTCCGACTGGGCGAGAGGTAGTAACCGTTGTAGCCATACGTCGTCGTGGGCTCACGTGTCGCGCCCTGCGGCGAGTAGGTGCCCCATGCTTGCGACGGGCATTCAAAGACGGATCTCTGCCCGAGCGTGGAGCCCATGTATCGAGCGAGGAAGCCCGCGGAGTGGTCGACCGGGCGGTCGACGCCTCCCTCATCACCGAACCAGTAGATCGCGGGGCCGCCGTTCGTATCCTCCGGCGAGGTGTACGCCAGAGGCATGACTCTGTCATGAGCGTCACCCGCATACATGGTCCACGCGAGTCCGAGCTGGTGCAGGTTCGATTGGCAGAGGACGAGTCGAGCCGAGTCGCGGGCTCGCGCGAGCGCGGGCACGAGAAGTCCCAGAAGGAGCGTGACCACCGCGATCACGACCAAGAGTTCAACCAGCGAGAAGGCTCGAGCGGGGCCAATGGATCGGGATGGGTTACGCGGGCGGATCAACTCGTCAATACTCCACTTGGCGTAGTTCGGTGATGAGCGCGTCTCTGTCCGACGCTGTCGCCTTGCCGTCGAGATTCACATCGCGGCAGCCTTCGCCTTGCTCCCACGAAATCAGGTCCTCGATCGTGACAAGGCCATCCTGATCGACGTCATATTGAAAGGGCGAAGGCCCGAACGCGAAGAGGCCGGTCGCTCCGATCGTGTAGACGTTTGAATTCGCCAGAGCGGGCGAGCTTCCAGCCCCGCTGAACTCCGCCCTGATGAATCCGGTGGAAGCCGGGAGCATGTCTAGGTTGATCGCGGAGAGTTTCACGCAGGCGGGAAAGGTCACCCCATTGCCTCCAGGCGGAAGCGTGCCGACGAACGCGGTTAGAGCACCGAGCGAGTTGGTCACAGCGGGCTGAACGGTCCAGCCTCCGATTGAAAGAAACTCACCCGGATCGATGCGCCCGTCACCATCGAGATCTATCCAGGTCGCCAACGGCGAATCCCACACGAGCTCCGCCGTGTTCCCGCGGTCTTCGAAAAGCTGAAGCGCCGGAACAGCCCCGGTGAAGTTCAGCCCGGCCGAAAGGAGAACCCTCGGGAACGGACGCCCCGGCTTGGGCGGGAGCACAACCGGCATCGTTGCGGTACGGTTGCTCGGGTGAGACCAGACGAGAGCGCCGGTCGTCGCGTTGAGTTTGACGAGGTTCGAGTTGTTGAACCCGGACGGTGCCGAAACAAAGTCGTAGGTCGCCGCGTAGACGAACCCGTTCGCGACCGTGACTCCTCCGAAAAACCTTGCTTCCGGGTCCGTCGTGTTGGTAAATGCCCAGAGAGGCATCGGCGTGCACGTGGCACGGGCGTCGAAGCAGAGAACCGGGGCGGGGACGGGGGGCCAAGCGTAATAGTCGCCGACACCGGCGACATACACGCGCCCGTTCGCGTAAGCGGGCGTGTTTCCCGAGGTCCCGCCGATCCCGACGCACCACACGAGATCGCCGGGATCGTACGGATTGAGCGCTCCGCTCCGTGGGGAGATGTTGATGCAGTAGAGCTTTCCCGAGGTGCCGAATGCGTCAGAATCGGTGACGAATACACGATTGACGCCCCAGAGGTCCTGAGTCACCACCGGCGAACAGTTGGTGAGTTGCTCGGGCAGAACAAGACACCAAAGCGGCGCACCCGAGCGAAGATCAAACGCACGCACCGTCTCGCCCGTCGCGACGATGACCGTGCTCCCACGTTCGTCGATCGCCGGGGTTGAGAACCCAGAGTCACGCGGCTCGTCGATCTCCGCCTGCCATTCGAGCTTGCCGCCGCGTCGATCGATCGCGAACAGGTAGGCGATATCTCCGAAATCCACCGTACCCGTGGCGAGGACGAGGTCTCGCGTGACGACCGGCGAAGACTGGCCGACAAACGCGATGGGCTTGTTCGAAAGGTCACGGCTGACGACCCAGCTCGGCGAAGAGAGGCTGAGCGTGCCGCCAGCCGCCGTCGACGACCGCGTTGCATCCGACGCGAGATGAGTCCAGACCGAACGAGTCCACGCGGCGGTCTGGGCCTGCGCGGCAGCCCCCGCGAGCACGAGGCCCGCGAAGACCGCCGCCACCGACGTGGGGGCGAGGAGTGGTGACCTAACGGCTCGGCACACTGATCGGCAATCTCTCTTCCACCAGCGGGGCGAATCCGCACGGGCAGCCGATCTCCTCACCCCCACGCCGGGGGGCTTCTCGCTCTTCTCAACCTGTTCACGGCATTTGTTCAACGCCGACGACTCCTTGCGCGAACTTTCAAGCCAAGACCAACCAAAAGCAACGCCGTCGTACCCGGCGAGGGCACCGCAGCCACATCCGCGAACCCGTCAATGTCGGGTGTGCCCGACGCGTTGGCCGCGTTGGTGATCCTGACGAAACTGATCGAACTCAGTCCCCATGCCCCGATGTCAATCCCCAGGCCGCCGCCGGATCCGTTGTACCACGCGACCACCTGCGCACGCGTGAGGCCGAATGGGTCAAAGATTGGATCGACCGGCTTGGTGAAATCCGTCGGGATCGTGCCGACGTCGCCGCCGAATTCAAGATCGATCGTGTCGACGTAGCCATTGGTCGCGTAGCCGCTCTCAGCGCCCAGCCCTGTCAGCGTGGTCCACTGGACGCCATCCGCGGAGAGCGCGATCGTGCCGCCCTCGCTAAAGAGTCCGCTGACGCGTCCCTGACCATCGGTGACGTAAAACTGGTTGCCGAAGACGAGCAGGTCGACGCCGAACGGGTTGGCCGCGTCGTCGGTGACCGCCTCGTCGAAAGCCACCGTGAGCGACCCGCCCCGGCCGACGGTGACGAGGTCCGTCTCCCAGTACGGCGTGTTGAACGGCGTGACCGTGTCGCCGAAGAAATTGACACGCGTGGGGGAGCCGAGCGCGCGTGAAGGATCGTCATACCCGCCGCCGACGCCGTCGCCGGGAACGTACTGGACGACCCGATCCGCCCACGGGTCCGCTCCCATGGCTGAGGCCGACAGGCCGCCGATGGAACCGCACAAGAAAACCGCACAACGCAGAGCCACAAAACGCATCCGACCATCCTCGCGGCCCGAAGAAGCCGCTGATCCCTGTCCTGTTTCGCGCAGGACAAGCCCCGTCCGGATTGGACGCCGAGGGCACTCGCGAGGAAAAGTGGGAAATCGCCGAGGGGAACCGGCGACTGAATCCCGCTAGCCCCTTGCCCGTGACCGTCAGTGGTCGCGGGCCCGCGAGGGCACAGGCACGCCGCCGAAGTTCACTTCGGCGACGTTCAGGGCAGGTCTTCCGGCTCTGGGCTCCGCGATTCCGCCTTCCCGACACCTCACCCTTCGGCAAAGCGTCAGTGGCTGGAAGATCGGCTGACTTTCGCCAGCAGGTCTCCCGTGGAATTGCATCAGCACCCAATACGGCGGCGCGTCCGCGGTGGGTTTGGACCCCGTGTTTCCACGAGGCCCGTACCACACTTCCCTTTTCAGCCCCGTCGCGAGTCGGCAAAAGAAGCTCTCGTCGCCGGGGCACCTTGAACGAAATCAGCGTACCCGAAACCCTGGGGCGTGTCAAGGGCTCGCGAGGCGAAAGCCCGGCTGCCGGACGAAATCAGGGGATCCTCAGGAGAATCATGGGCTGAAAGCGTTTGCAGCGGCACAGAGAGCTGCGGGTATGCTCACCTAAGTGACCCCAAAGGTGCTCACCCTCATATGGATCTCGGCCACGGCAGCCCTCGCGCTCGCCGGGCTGGTCACGATCGCGCTGGCGTGGAGACGTCAGCCCTCGCGCGGCCGCCGTCGCTGCGGCCGCTGCTGGTACGACATGGCGGCGGTCGTCGGGCTCAAATGTCCAGAGTGCGGCACGACCGCGCGGAGCGAGGCGGGCCTCTTTCGGCCCAAGCGCTTTCGTCGAGCTTTGGGCGTCGGCGTGCTCCTGCTCTTCGCTGCGGCGTACGTCGGCCTCGCAACGTCTCGCATGCGCCCGCGCGGCGAAAGGTGGACGCGGTGGATTCCGACGACGGTCTTGGTGTTCATCGCGCCGGTCGATCGGGCTGAGCGTGGTCACGAACTTGCCCAAGCAGTCTGGCTGCGATCGAGAAGCATGTGGGGATGGCAGGAAGCGATCGTTGCGAGGCGTGAGATCGCGTCGATTCCGGACTCCGAGATCATTGGCTGGCTTCAGGTCAGGGGGACTTGGCCCGCGGGCGAGACCATGCCGGTGCGTCTGGTCCCGGAGGGAAAGTTCTACTCGATCGCGGGCCCTCGACAGGTGGACCTCCGCTCGACCGATGGTCGAGGCCTGCGCCTCCGGTGTTCGATCGACAGTTGGCCGGTGACATGGAGTCACACCAGTTCTCTCCGTGAACCTGATTGGAACGCCGATGAGGGATCGATTCGCAACCGGATCACATTGCCCCCGATGGAGGTCGGTCCACATACGTTCGCTTTCGAGATGACGCTTTCAGGACGGGGCGGAGCGAGCCGGACAGTCACGCACTCGATCGTCATCGATGTCGTTCCGCCGGGCTCGCAGGTGATGACGCCAGTTTCCACTCCCGCGATCGACAAGACGATCGCCGATGCGGTGCGGGTTCGGCTGGGAGACCCGTCGTACCCTTCCTTCCGCGTGGGGTTGGACAGCCAGTCTCTCTTCGAGGCGCTCTACCGAGCGAAGTACGTCCCGAACACGAATTGGGCACCGGATCCTGATGTCGCTGTCGTGATCGAGATTCTCGACGGTGATCGGGTCTTCCTCACGCGAAAGTACGAGCAATGGGGATGGGAGCAGGTCGGCGACTCGCCCACGGACGAACTGATGCTCGTAGCGATCGACCCCGTGACGTGCGAGTGGAACTGGGATGTCATCAGCAGACTCCGAGTTCGTGTGCGCGGCGATGAAGCGACCGCGAAGTGGAACTTTGGGACAACGCGCTACTGGGCGGGCGAGGTCGAGTTGCCGTTGCGGGAGGTTCTCGATCAAACTCCGAAGGAATGGTGATCAAGGGTCTCATCGCATTTTCACGCGATTTCACGCATTTTCCCTTGATTCCACCAAGATTCACAGGTAGTATCTTCCCGACGCTCTGCGCGTCGGAAAGGAGTTCACACATGTCCGTACGAATCACGTCGACCCTGAACTCCGCCAAGACCGCTTCCCGCTAACGGGCGGCTGATCTCGGCGGGTTCATTCCTGCCCCACACGAACCACACACAAGAAGCCACTCGCTCACCGCCCGTGATGCGTCTTCGCCCCCGTTCCGCGCTCGTCGCGTTCGCGGGTGATTCGCTCCTGGCGCTGAGTCGGAGGATGCCATGTCCAAACGACGCAACAGCGACGGGCGCGATCACTGCGCCCGTCTCGAAGAAGATGACGGCCTCGATCCCAAGCTCGACGAACTCCGCGAGCGTGCCCAAGCACGCCTTGAAGCCCGCGAGCGAAGCAATTTCCGTGACGCCCAGCTCGCCAAAGTGGCTGCACGCCTCATCGAGCGCGACCTGTGCTCGATGGGCCCCGCCATCGCGTGCGGCCTGGGCGTCGTCCATGTCGAAGTCATCGGGGCGGGCTCGCACCTCCGCGTGCGGGTCGCCGCCTCAGCCCCAGTCCGCGACCCTGAAGCACTCTCGCGGTGGCTTGCCACCGTGACGCCGACGGTGCGGGCAAGCCTCGCGCGGGCCCTCGCCCGCAAACGCGTCCCCACGCTCACGCTGATGCGGGTCGATCTCCCAGCCCGCTTTGCAGCAAGCGACGCGATTGATGAAGGAAACGAATCATGAAGAAGATCTCCTGGAATCCTGACGCGGACCCGTTGAACGATCCGCAGCTCCCCCGTCGCGAACGCCGCGAAGCCAAGCGTCGCCGCATCGGCACGCCCTCGTCCCTCGAGCACGCCCTCCGCGCCGACCCGCGCGTGCACATGTGGCTCGTCGATACCCTCGATTTCAAAGCAGCCCAGACGCTCACCAAGCTCCAGAGCCTGCCCGCTCTGGAACGCATGGCCGTCATGCCCGATGTCCATCCCTCCGCCGACGTCTGCGTCGGGTGCGTGCTCGGCACGGCGGGCGTCGTCTATCCGCAAGCCATCGGCGGCGACATCGGCTGTGGCATGTCCACCGTCGCGCTGCCGGACGTCGGCACGCCCGGCACAGCGGAGCGGGCTGCGATCCTGCACGAATTGAACAAGTCGATCGATATCGTGATCCGCCGCCGCGGACAGGACGCTGCGCCGCCTCGGTTCGTCGCGCCCGACCCAGCCGACCTCGCTGAGCCATCGCTCCGCCGATTGGCCGAGGGCGAAGGGCGGACGCAACTCGGAAGCCTCGGCCGTGGCAACCACTTCGTCGAGGTTCAGCACGATGAAGCGGGCACGCTCTGGATCATGGTCCATAGCGGGTCCCGCTTCATGGGGCAGGCGGTCGCTCGTCACTACACCCGCGAAGCCCAGCGCGAAGGCGTGCGTTCTTCGCT
This sequence comes from Phycisphaera mikurensis NBRC 102666, assembly GCA_943369765.1. Lineage (GTDB taxonomy): Bacteria > Planctomycetota > Phycisphaerae > Phycisphaerales > UBA1924 > UBA2396. The sequence goes on from CALROI020000009.1 coordinate 105,642, forward strand.
CGTAAGCCTCTCCACCGCGACCTCAGCGGGCGAGGCCTACCTCCGCGATCAGGCGTGGTGCGTCGCCTACGCACGGGCCAACCGCGTGCTGCTGCTCGCCGCCGCTGCCAAAGCCGTCTCCCGCGTGCTCGGCGGTCGCACCGACTGGGCGGGCGTCCTCGACGCGCCGCACAACTTTGTACGCGAAGAGATGCACGACGGTCAGCCGCTCATCGTCCATCGCAAGGGAGCAGCCCCAGCCCAAACCGGCTTCATCGGCCTCATCCCCGGCTCCGCCGGCACGATGAGCGTCCATGTCGAAGGCCGCGGCGAGCCCCTCTCGATGGCGTCAAGCTCCCACGGCGCAGGCCGCGTCTTCTCCCGCTCCGAAGCCAAGTCCCTCGTCACTGCCAATGACCTCCACCAGCAGATGGCGGGCGTCGCGTTCGACACGACCAAGTCCCGCTCCCTTCGCGACGAAGCCCCCGCCGTCTACCGCGACCTCCGCGAGGTGATGGAAGCCCAGCGAGACCTTGTTCGCGTGACGCGCACGCTCAATCCCGTGGTGTCGTTCAAGGCGGGGGGGTGAGGCCAAGCGGATCGCGCGCACGTTACCCGATGAAGTCCGTGTCGAGCAGCTTCATCCGGTCGGACACGCGAAGCTTCACAAGATGTCCCCCGTAGAGGTCCCGCTTGGCGTTGAGACACAGCTCGATGTGTTTCTCGCACACGGCGACGCTCCGGAGCGAGACCTGCTTGGCGAGCTGCGCCGCCGTCAGCGGCTTCATGTCTTCTCGCCACGTCGCGTTGGTCTCCTTGAGGAGCCTCGTCGCAATGAACTTCTTCACCCACGCGGCCCATTTCGCCGCGTCCTTGAGAACGACCTTCGCGGTGGCGAGGTTCGCGGCCGCTTCGTCCCGCGAGTACGCCTCGATCTCGAGCGGGATGGGTTCTCCCCCGAAGCGGACGCGCTTGGTGTACATGTTGAGAAGCGAATCAAACTTCAGTTTGCCGAGCGTCTCATCTTCCAGCACAGGCAGAGGGCGGATTTCCTCGAGCACGCGTTTAAACGCTGCGTTCGATGAGCGCGGCTTGACGTCGGTCGCTTTGAAGACGTGCTCGCCTCCACGACGAGTGAGCTGGCCGGTGACTTCCGCGGTCTGGAAGAACCCGAGCGTCCGGCAGACCTTCCCGTACTGGTCTCGTGGAACGGAGATCTCGACCGTCAGCGGCTCTCGTCGCAGTTCCTTGGACTCGTCGATCCAGGCGATGCACTCGGCGTGAGCGGTGATCCGCGGTTTGATCGGGACGAGGCTGCCGCTGGCCGAATCCTTGCCGACAAGAACGCGCAGTTGTTGAGAAGTGCTTGGCATGGCGAGATCGTACCAAAAAGCGCAAAGCAAAAGAGCCCCGCGAACGCGCGGGGCTCTTTGAAAGCTTCGGTCGGTCGGCCCGGATTGGCTCAGGCGATCGTGATCGACTTGTCGAGGTAGACGTCCTGCACCGCGTGCAGAAGCTTCACGCCTTCGGGCATCGGCTTCTGGAACGCTTTGCGACCCGAGATCAGGCCCATGCCGCCCGCACGCTTGTTGATCACCGCGGTGTGCACCGCCTCGCCCAGGTCCGTCGCGCCCTTGCTCTCGCCGCCTGAATTGATCAGCGGCACGCGGCCCATGTAGTTGTTGAGGATCTGATACCGGCAGAGGTCGATCGGGTGCCCGCCGTGGCCGGTCTCGTCGCTGCCGGCGAGGTCGGTGTACACCCGCTTGTCCCACTTGCCGTAGGACGAGCCGCCGGTGTTGAGGGCGGCGTACCCGCCGTTGTTGGTGGGGAGCTTCTGCTTGATAATGTCGGCTTTGATCGTCGCGCCCATGTGGTTGGCCTGGCCCGTGAGGTCGGCGGCGGCGTGATAGTCGGTGGACTTGCCATCGGCACCCTTCACCTTGAAGTTCGCGTTGCGGGTGTAGCACCAGAGGACCGTGACCATCCCGTACTGGTGGGCTTCCTCGAACATGTCCGACACGTACGCGATCTCGTCGCGGCACGAATCGTTCCCGAAGTAGATCGTGGCCCCGACCGCCATCGCGCCCATCTCGGCACACTGACGGATGGAGCCGAAGTACGACTGCTTGAAGACGTTGGGGTACGTCAGCATCTCGTTGTGGTTGAACTTGACGAGGAACGGGATCTTGTGAGCGTACTTGCGGCTGACCGAGGCCAGCACGCCCATGGTCGACGCGACAGCGTTGCACCCGCCCTCGATGGCCAGCTTGACGATCTGCTCAGGGTCGAAGTACGCCGGATTCGGAGCGAACGAGGCCCCGGCCGAATGCTCGATCCCTTGGTCCACCGGCAGGATCGACACGTACCCGGTCCCCGCGAGACGCCCGGTGTTGAGGATCGACTGGTAGTTGCGCAGTACGGTAGGTGTACGGTCTGACTGACTCATCACCCGATCGACAAAGTCGGGGCCAGGGAGGTAGAGCTGGCTCTTGCTGATGGTCTTGGACTCATATCCCAAGAGGGCGTCCGCGTCCTTGCCAAGGGCGGCCCGGACGTCCGTGGAGGGCTTGATCGTCGCGTACTGGGTGGGGAAGGTCGCGTCAGGCATCGGTAACTCCGAAAAAGGGGGTGCGGTTGTGCGGTTTGGAGCGGCAAGCATCGCGCAGGGTCCGAGTAACGACGGATTCTAGGAGTTGGGTGTGCGTTTCGCGCGGGAATTGCGGTCTGAAACAAGATTCCTGACTGTGACGGGTGGGCAAACCGGGAAACGTGTGGCATATTGCCATGCAGGGAATCAGCGGGGCGCGTGCGCTCGGTGTACGCGGTGTTGTCATCGTTCTGTCCATGCCGCGTTGATCCGCCATCAGCGGTCTGCATCCTTTGTTCTACACCACCGGCGGGTTCGGATCTCACGATTCGGGCCCGTCGTTTTTTTTGTTGGTTCCAGTGCCTTCTCCCAAAATGAGGACGTTCCGGATCGGAATGATGGCTGCCTGCCAGATTTCACGGATGTTTTTCGCCTCGTGCGCCGAGCCATCCGGTATTCTGAACCATCGACGGTGCGTCGGATCTGTTCTTGGCTCGTTGTTCGTTTCACGGAGTTCAAATCGATGCAATCCAAGCGTGTGATGGCGTGCCGGCTTTTCGCGGCGGCCGGTTCGGTGATGGCCTTGGGAACCCTGGGGTTTGCACCGGGTGGGCCGGATGAAGTGCGCTCGGGTGCCCCGGCCGGTGTTCTGCCCGGTGTTCTTGCCGATGTTCTTGGCGACGACGGCGGATTTGGGTCGCGCGGCGCGGTGCCGTTCACGAACTGGGAGACGCCCCACGTGCACCCCATCGAGCTGATGCCCGGCGGGCAAACGCTGCTGATGGTCAACACCGCCGACGCTTCTCTCGAGGTGTTCGACCTCTCAAGCGGCAGTCCCGTGTACGCCAGGACCATTCCCGTGGGCCTTGACCCTGTGAGCGTTCGGGCACGATCCGCGACGCAGGCGTGGGTGGTCAACCAACTGTCCGACACCGTCAGCGTCGTTGACTTGGTGAGCGGGACGATCACGACAACCCTGAAGGTGGCGGACGAGCCGGGCGATGTCGCTTTCGCGGGCGGGAAAGCGTTCGTCTCCTGCGGGACCGCCAATCAGGTGTACGTGTTCGATCTCGCGAATCTCGCCTCGGCCCCGACGGTGATCACCATCGAAGGGAATACGCCCCGCGCGATGGGCGTCAGCCCCGACGGCACCAAGGTCTATGTGGCTCTGTTTGATTCCGGGAACGGGACAACGATCCTCGGCGGCGGGAGTGATGGGACGCCTGTCATCGCATTCCCGCCCAACGTGGTCAACGACGCGCTCGGGCCTTATGCAGGTGTGAATCCGCCGCCCAACGACGGTGTGGCGTTCGACCCGCCTCTCAATCCCGCAGCCGGGACCCCGCCGCGGGTCGGGCTCATCGTCAAGCGGCAACCCAACGGGGATTGGCTGGACGATAACGGCGCGAACTGGCGGAATCTGGTGAGCGGCGTGAACGCCTCGAGATCGGGCCGGCAGCCCGGCTGGGACCTCATCGATCACGACGTCGCGATCATCAACTCCGCCAATCTCGCGGTCTCGTACACCGGCGACATGATGAACATCTGCATGTCGTTGGGCGTCAATCCCGCGAGCGGCGAAGTGGCCGTGGTGGGGACCGACGCCCTCAACCACATCCGGTTTGAGCCTCTGCTCAAGGGCACCTTCCTCCGCGTCAATATGGCGACGATGCCCGGCGGCGGCGGGTCCCCCGTCGTCCGCGACCTCAACCCGCACCTGGACTACACCACCTCAAGCGTGCCGGCGGAGATCAGGCATCAATCGGTCGGCGACCCGCGCGGCGTGGTCTTCAATGCGGCCGGGACGCGTGCGTACATCACCGGCATGGGCTCGAACAACGTGATCCAGATCGACACCGCCACCGGTGCGGTGCTCTCACGCGTGGATGTTCCCGAGGGGCCCACAGGGCTCAGCCTCGATGAGGCGCGCGGCCAACTCTACGTGATGAGCAAGTTCGCAGCGGTGGTCACGAGCATCGATGTTTCCGCCGGTTCGCTCGGGGCCGCGACGAGCCAGGCGGCGCTCTACGACCCGACGCCCGCGGCGATCAAGACCGGGCGCAAGCACCTGTACGACACGCACCGCAACAGCGGCCTGGGGCATGTCGCGTGCGCAAGTTGCCATGTGGACGGCAAGATGGACCGTCTCGCGTGGGACCTGGGCGACCCCTCGGGGAACGTGGAGCCTCTGACCGGGAACAATCTGGGGCAGGGGTTACCTGGGCTCAACCCGGCGACGGCCAACCCGGCTTTCGCGGCGTTTCACCCGATGAAAGGCCCGATGACAACGCAGACGATGCAGGACATCATCGGGCACGAGCCTCACCATTGGCGCGGCGACCGCGCGGGGATCGAGTCCTTCACCCCGGCCTTCATGGGCCTGCAGGGGAATGCGACCACGCTTTCCACGGCGGAGATGCAGGAGTTTGAGGACTTCCTCGCGACCATCGCGTACCCGCCCAACCCTTTCCGCAATCTGGACAACACGCTGCCGACCAGCCTGCCTCTCCCGGGGCATTTCCGGACCGGGCGGTTCGGGAACGCGGGCACGCCGCTCCCGAACGGGAGCGCGGTGCGCGGGCTGAATCTCTACCGCTCGACATCCAGGCGCCTCGACCGCGGGGCCTTCGCGTGCGTGACGTGCCACACGCTCCCCACCGGCGCGGGCACCGATTACACCTTGGTCGGCGGCACCTATGTGCGGTTGCCTGCCGGGCCGATGGGCGAGAAGCACCTTTCGCTCGTCTCGGTCGACGGCTCGACCAACCGCGCGATCAAAGTGCCGCAGTTCCGAAACGCCTACAAGAAGGGCGGGTTCAACACGACGCAACTCCGCAACACCGCGGGCTTCGGGTTCCTGCACGACGGGTCGGTGGATTCACTCGAACGGTTCATCGCCGAGCCGGCGTTCAACGTGAACAGCGACCAGGAGGTCGCGGACATCACCGCCCTCGTGCTGTCGGTGACGGGCTCTGAACTGCCGCAGGGCTCGGTCACGGCCGCTCTCGAGCCGCCCGGGGAACCCAGCCTCGACACACCCACCGCGGTGGGGACGCAGGTCACCCTGACTGCGGCTCCCGCAGGTTCGCAGGCGACAACCATCACGACCCTGTTGACCTTGGCCAACGCCAACAAGATCGGGCTGATCATCAAGCAGTCCAACGGCGCGGGTGTGCTCAACGGCTACTCGTATTCCGGGGCGAACGTCTGGCAGACCGACACCCGCGGCGTGACCGTCACGCACGCGGCTCTCATCGGCACCGGCACGCCCGCACGCCCCCTCACGATCACCGCGGTCGTCCGTGGGACCCAGGAACGCATGGGCGTCGACCGTGACGGGGACAGTTGGTTTGACGCGGATGAGCGTCGTGTCTGCACCGACCCCTCCAACCCGAACGCGTATCCGGGCGGCCCCGGATCGATCGACGCCAACGGCGACCTGTTCATCGACTTCTTCGACTATGACGCGTTTGTCAGCGCGTTTGAGGCGGGGATCCCGCTGGCTGATTTCAACGGTGACGGGTTCATCGACTTCTTCGACTATGACGCGTTTGTCGGCGGGTTTGAAGCCGGCTGCTGAGCCGTCCGCCCTGCGAAGAAACCTAAACGGGCGGCCCGCTCGGGGGCCGCCCGTGTTCTATGATGGGTCGAGCGAGTGCCGCGCTGGGCGGCCCGCGAAATTCACCATTCGAGCCCGCCCCACCCCGGCCCGCCGGTGCGTGCAGGCGGGCTTTGTCGAGGCCCTGGGACCATGCCGCACATCATCGCTGAGCCCTGTATCGGAACCAAGGACACGTCCTGCGTTGAGGTGTGCCCGGTTGACTGCATCCACCCGTCGAAGAACGAGGCGGATTTCGGGAAGACCGACCAGCTTTACATCGACCCCGACACCTGCATCGACTGCGGGCTTTGCGTCGACGAGTGCCCGGTCAAGGCCATCTTCCCGCAGGACGACCTGCCGACTGAGTGGAATCGCTTCGTCCAGATCAACCTCGACTACTACAACGCCAAGAAGTAGTTTCCCCGCGTGCCCTTACGGCTTTCCGGCCTTGGTCGCGGTCTTCAGTTTGATCGCGTCGAGCATCGCCTTGATCCCGGGGCGATGCACCGTGTGGGGCATGCCGGGGATGATCTCCACGATCGCGTCGCTGCCGAGGGCTTTGAGCGACTCAGCCAGGCGAACCGCGGCACCGTTGAGATAGAAGGTGTCCTTCTCGCCCGCGTAGACGTGGATCTTGCCTCTGACCTTGGGCGCCAACGTCGCCCACTCGCGCTCGACCTTCAAGCGGATGTCGTAGGGCTCCCACAGTTTCGCGACCTCGACATCGATCGCGCCGGTCTTGCGGTCGAAGATCAAACGTGGCGCGCCGTCGGCGAGCCGGGGCGAGAAGACCGCCTCGAACGCGTGGATCTGTCCGCCCGGACCCATGACCTCCTCCTGAGCGACGAACTCATCCATGTACAGCGACGGGGTATCGCCGTTGCGAGCGACGGGGCGACGCTCGCCCTTGGGGTCCTTGAAGAGATTCATCCCCGGCTCGTACAGATTGATCTGCTGGAAGTCGCGGAAGTCGACCGGGTCGGGGCAGTGCGACCAGACACCCCCGAAGAAATCGGGGTACGCGACCTGAAGCCACAGGCTCGACCAGCCGCCCGAGGACATCCCCGAGACGAATCGATGATCCGCGTCTTTCGCGCCGCGGTACTTGGCCTCGACGGCGGGGATCAGTTCCTCGACCAAGGCCTTGCCCCACGGGCCGTTGTTAGCGCTGTCGGCGAAGACGCTGTGCCCGCGGTAGCACGAAGGATCCGGGACGATGATGAGGCAGTCGTCGCCGAGCATGCGTGACATCCCGGCCGCCCCGTGGTGGTCGCCGCCGAACCCCGGGACCCACACGAGCGTGGGCGCGGTGTCGGTGCCGTCTGCTTTCCAGTCCTTGGGGAGGACGACGCCCGCGCGGATCGTGCGTTCGCGCCCCAGGAAGGCCGAGAGGCTCGGGCTCTTCATCTCGAAGAGTTTGACCCGGTCCGTCTCCTTAAACGCTCGGGCCTTGACGGTTTGATCGAGCGTGACCCTCGTCGGCACGAACGTCGGAACGGAACGGTCGAACTTGACACGCATCGGCTTGGAGTAGAGGTCGCCCTCGCCCCGTCCGGCGGTGGGGGAGTCGAGACTCACGCGGGCGACGGCCTGAACGGTGTACTCGCCCGCGGGGATGTCCTTGGCAGCCACGGGCCAGCCGATCGCGCCGGGGTCGAGATTGATCGGTGCGCCCGCAGCGGCGTCCTTCACGTCCAACACCATGACCTGCGTCTTGGAGAACCAGTCGCCCATCTGCCGTCGCGGCTCGGTGGCGTCCTTGGTCGAGAAGACCAGGTACACCCGCCCGGTGAAGGGCCCGGGGTGGGCGGCCGGGTCCAGCACGAGGGCGAAAGACGCAGCCTGCACGGCGGCTTGCACAGCGGGGGGCTCGGCGGCGGCGGGCGCGGTCGCCGGGGCGTCTTGGGCCATGGCGGGGGTCGCGAGGGGCGCGAACGGGATCAGAAGGGCCAAGGCCGAAAGGGTGAGCGTGCGCATGGCGCAGTGTACCGCAGGTGGCCCCAGAGGTTTCGACCCGTGGCGGCGGTATCATGCCCCCATGCACCCCTCAACCACGATCAACGAAACCCACGACCCCGCTCTGAAATCCTGGGTCGAGTCCGCGAACGACCCCGGCACCGACTTCCCCATCCAGAATCTTCCGCTCGGGGCGTTCGTGTCAGACCACGAGGGGGAGACGCACGCGTATCTGGGGATTCCCATCGGAGACCAGATGCTCGATATGTCGACGCTCGCCGACGCGGGGGCGCTTGAACTCGAAGAGGACGTCCTCGACATGCTGGTTGAGATGCCGACGTGGGCCTATGTGGCCGAGGTGCCCGGGATGCTCGGCGAGGTCCGCCGGGCGGTGCAGCAGTATCTGCGGGCGGACGGGCCGTCGGCGAAGGCGGGCGGTCAGCAGTCGCGGCGGCTTCGGGAGAAGTGTTTGAGACCGCTCGCTTCAACCAAGCTCTTTCCGCCCGTCGAGCACGAGAACTACACCGACTTCTACGCGAGCCTGCACCACGCCTCGACCGTCGGGTCGATGTTCCGCCCAGACAATCCGCTGCTCCCCAATTACAAGCACGTCCCCATCGGCTACCACGGCAGGGCATCATCGATCATCCTGAGCGGCATGGACGTCCGTCGGCCCCGCGGTCAGCAGTCGCCACCGGATGACAACGCCGCTGCAGGCCCCTCGTTCGGCCCGTGCAAGATGCTCGACTACGAATTGGAAGTCGGGTGCGTCGTCGGGCGGCACAACGAGTTGGGCGAGCCGGTCTCGCTCGCCCAGGCGGAGGAACACATGATGGGGCTCTGCCTCGTCAACGACTGGTCCGCTCGCGACATGCAGAAGTGGGAGTATCAGCCTTTGGGCCCGTTCCTCGCCAAGAACTTCGCGACAACCATCAGCCCGTTCATCGTCACGATGGAAGCCTTGGCACCTTTCCGTGCCCCCGGCGCACGCCGTGGGTCGGGCGACCCGTCGCCGCTTGCGTACCTCACCGACGAGCGCGACCAGAAGCACGGCGGGTTCAACATCGCGCTCGAGGTGGCGATCCAGTCGGCGGAGATGCGGGCCAAGGGTCTTGCGCCCAGGGTGGTCTGCCGCGGCGCGTTCGACGACATGTACTGGACGCTCGGGCAGATGCTCGCCCACCACACCAGCAACGGGTGCAACCTGCAGGTCGGCGACCTGATCGCCAGCGGCACCGTCAGCGGCCCCACCGACGACAGCCGCGGGTGCATGCTCGAAGCCACCTGGGCGGGCACGGACCCGGCCACCGGCAAGCCCAGACCCCGCAAGCCGATCGAACTGCCGACGGGTGAGAAGCGGACGTTCCTGGCCGACGGCGATCGCGTCGTGATCCGAGGGTGGTGCGAGCGGGCTGGATATCGCCGGATCGGGTTCGGGTTGTGCGATGGCATCATCGCGCCCGCAGTGGTCGGCTAGATGAATCAGCGAAAGGGGCCGTGTTCTTTCTGCTCGTGGGCATCTTTGTTCTCTTGGCGACCTCGGCGAGACACGTGCTCGAGACGACGGAGGTCATGGTCTTGGTCCCTCCAGTGTGCCGCAATTGCGGCTATGACCTGGTGGGAATCGAGGAGAGTTCATGCTGTCCTGAGTGTGGAGACACGAAATCACCGAAGTCTGCGGAGACGAGGACGGTGAGGACTCCTTGGAATCGAGAGAGAACTATTGAGATGATCTGCGTCGGGTTGACACCGCTCGCGTGGGCACTCTCTTACGAGATGTTCCCCTCGGTCGCGCGTTCTGTGCTGGTGCTGCAGACAGTCTCGGCCGGTTTCGGCTCGTACGCGGCTTCGAACTGGGCTTCAGCGAATGCCGGGTTCGCGGGCAGGCCGGATGTGATGATCACCGGCTTGCTCTTTCTCGCGGTCAGCAACGGGTGCGTCTTTCTGACGAGCCGACTTCAGCGCATGGTTGTTCCCTGGTGTTGTGTAGCGGCCGCATGGGCGGTGGCGTTGGTGGTCGTCCTCAGGACGCCGTGATCGGTGCTCGAAACAATACCGCGCACGCCGTCTGCCCGTGTAGAAAGCTCTCGTTGCCGATGGGCCCGATCTCGCCCGCTGCGAAGAAGCCCGCCAACGGCAGCGACGCCGCCGAGGGGTCGATTTTCTGCCCCGGCTTGGCCGACCCCTCGCCCGGCGTGGCCCCCGCAAAGGCCGAAACGATCCGCGACGCGTCGTGGTTGGGTTTGGCGAAAAGCCTCGTCCCGCGTCCGTTGCACGTGAAGAGCAGAGCACCCAGCGGCGCGCTGTGCAACTGCTGCGCGTCCAGCAGCATCAGCAGGTCCTGCGTCGCGGTCTCCGCGTCGCGCAGCTGCAGTTGAACGGTGATCCCTGGGCGCACGATGTCCGCGATCGCCACCGCCTTGAGGTCCTTGTCGACGCCGATGATCGCTCGGATCAGAAAGTCGCTCCGCCCGAACCGATCCTTGTACTCGTTGACCACACGCCCCATCAGCAGGCTGTTGTGCAACCGATCCTGATCCCCCGGCGGCAGCCCGTTGACGGTCTCCTGGATCGCCTCCAGTGCAGGGCGTCCGCCGAGCTCCAGGATCAGGTTCCCTCTCGCCTTGGTGATGACAAACGGCTGCCCGATCGGTCGGCACCCCTGAGAGACCAGCGCGTCGATCCGGATGTCTCCCGAGAGCGACATCCCCACCAGCCCGTGAGTCCGTACCCGCTCGTCGAGGATCAGCCGGGCCTTTCCGGGGCCCGAAGCGCCCGACACCATCCCCCCGACCATCACGCCGCCGCTCTCCGGTGAGACCGATCCGGCTCGCCTGGCCGCGTTGAGCGCAGGCAGCAGCCTGACCATCGGCACGCTGAACGAATCGACGAACAGGAACGTCGCCCGGAGGTCCGGCCCGGTTCCGATCCCCTGCCTCAGGCTCGCCACCGTGTCGGGGTCGAGATCGTCCGGGATCGGCGGAATGTCCGAGTCTGTAAACGTGTGGATCTTGACGCCCGGCAGCGTCATCGCCAGCATCGACACAGCGGGCGTGCGTTCGACCTCGACCGGCCCCCCGACCACGCCTTCGGAGGACGTTCCGATCAGGTGCCGCGGCCCGAGCCGCTCGCGCACGATCGTGGCGATCGCGTCCGCATACTCGATGTGCTCGCCCGAGATGAACAGAAAGACCACATCGACCGGCACTCCGGCCGCCGCACGGATGATCTGCTCGACGCAGCGCGTCGCCGCCGCTACCGCGTCGGCTTGCGCGCTCATGGCACTGTGGAACAAAGGTCGGCGTGTCGTCTCTGGCACGAGCAACTGTAGCAAAAGCTGGAGCGGGTCAAGGCGTCGCCGATCGCAACCGGGAATTTCTCCGGCAACCGCACGTGCTCAAGTCATTTGGGCAACATCTGGACCGTGTAGTACGCCGTCTTGTGCAGCATCGCGCCACCGGACTTGTTCCGCACGCCAAGCCCGCTGATCTCGTGCACGTACCCCATGCCGCCCGCTCGCATCTCGCTCAGCGTGAGCCTGACCGTGCGAGGACCGGTGACCACCGCCTTGGTGATCGCGGGCTTCTTGGTGTCCATCTCGTCCGAGCCGTACTTCGCGTGGTACTCGTACGTGTACGAAACGCACGAGTACGAGGCGACATCACCCGCGGTCTTGGGGTCCAGGTCACCCGTGAACTCCACGTCGAAACCGTCCTTGAGGATCTTGATTTCTTTCATCTCGAACGGGACCTTCCCGGTGAACTTGATCCGCTCAAGCCCGTACCGCGCCCGTCCGATCGAGCCCCAGCCGCGGTCGGTCTGCCCGACGAACAGCGACCCGTCCTTCCCCCACGCCAGTCGATTGACGCCGCACTGCAACCCGCGCCGGAACGGATAGCACGCGCCCTGATACACGCCATCGATCTTCTCCATCGTGACGCGATTGACCATGCAGAGCGTCTGATCACCGACGAACGCCTGCCCGTCGAAAGGCCCGAACGCGCCCGGCGTCGCACCGTCGATCGACGTCGCCATCACAAAGTCCGCGGTCGATTGCCCCATCTTGCCGTACGGGAACCAGACCGCCGCCGGCGTCAGCGCGGGGTAGTTCTTCGGGTTGTCCATCTCTTTGGTGTAATCCTCGCGCCAACGAAGCCCCGACGGATGCCCGTTCCACCCACCCTTGTACAACGGCGCCAGCCGATTGGTCCCGACGTAGTCGCCCTGATTGTCGAGGTAGAACGCCTGCCCGTCACTCCAGAACCCGATGCCGTTCGGCGAGCGCACGCCGGAAGAGATCGGCGTCAGCGTTCCCGACGGATCGTCCACGTCTGTCGTCAGCGACCACCCGCGCCAAGGCACGATGCTCTTGCCTAGGGCATCGCAGAAGCCGACGTTGAGCGTGATCCACGCCTTGCCGTCATGCCCGAACTTGGGTCCGAACGCGAACTCGTGATAATTCCCCGAGACGCCCCACCCGTCCGTGACCGTCTGGAAGAGATCAGCTCGATCGTCGCCGTCCAAGTCGATCATCCGCGTCAGTTCGCCGCGTTGAACACAGTAAACCGCGATCACATCACGCCCTTCGAACTTCTCCTTGCGGACTTGAAGCCCCAGAGGCTCGTGCAGCCCCGACGCGTACTTGATGAACGTGCATTCCATCGGCGGCTCGGCGTACGCGCCGCCCACGATGTAGATGTCGCCGCGACGCGTGCTCATGATCGGCCGCCCGTCGGGCATCACGTCAAGCCCGCCCGCCTCAAGCACGACGCTCGGCGGGAGCAACACGGGGAACGAGCGGTAATACTCCGCTTCGGGCGTCGGCGGAAAGTCGACGTCGAGGTGGTAGTCGAGCAGTTGCTTGGTTGTGGGATCCAGTGTCCCCGCCGACGACAACTGATAGTCCCAGCCGCCCTGACCCTGCGAGACTTTGGCGAAAAGATGATTCACGCCCGGTTTGAGATCAAGCCGAAGCCGGTGATTCTCGGGGTCAAGCCCGCGTGGCTCGTCCGCATCCACCAGCAGCCGCCCGTTGAGCCAGAACCGAAGCCCGTCGTCGGACCCCATCATCACGTCGAGCGTCATCGCCTTCTCGACCGTCGCCGTGGTGTACACGTACCCGGACGCGTTGATCTGGTGCTCCTTGGGCGCGAAGGTCATGAAACTGACGACCTCGTTGGTCTTGTTCCCGATCGGCACCCACACCGCTTTGGACCCCTTCTTTCCGACGTACTCCGCCTTGAGATTCGGCCCCGGGCCCCCCGCGCCCATCGACTTGAGCTCGTCCTCGGGCGGCTGAGCCTTCTTGATATCGCCCCAGGTTCCGAAGTCAAACGACCCCATGCCGTACCACGTCCCCCATTTCACCCGCGTGGGCGCGAGAAGGTCGAGCATTCGCCGCTCTGTCTCTTCGCGAGTTGCGAGTTTCTTGTACTCGATGTTCCGGATGATCACCGGCGGGTTGGCTGGCTGCGTTCCCGGCTGGGCGATGGGCTCGCCCGGCTGCGCGAGCGAACCTGCAGAAAGGAGAAGAGAAAGTGTCAGGAATGTGGTTCGCATGGGGGCCTCGCTACAGGAATCGTTCTGCGGAATGCGTGCTGTGTGCTTTCTTTCAAATTTCAGATATGAAATTTGAAACATCCAATCTCTTCTTCACGGCGTCACCGCCATCGTCACCTCGACCTGCTCTTCGAACGAGAGCACGCGGATCCACGTCTGGCCGTTCACCGTCTTGGTCTGGATCGGCGTCCGGCAGGTCGGCACGATCGTGCCGGTTCCGGCGTTGATCCAGAACGCCTTGCCCTTCGCCCCCGTCACCCCGATCACCCGCGTGAACGCCGCTTCGCCCGTCGGTCCCGGCGTGACGCGCTCGGTAATGGCAAGCGACAGTTCCCCGGCCTTCATCGTCGAGCGGAACGTCGGAACGCCCGCTTCGTCGAGCAAGTACCCGCCGAAGTGGAGCCCCGCGTCCGAACCTGCTTTCTCGGGCCACGCCGCCGGTGCTTCGCTCCCGATCGCAATCGCCGGGCCCGCTGGCGCGGACCAAAGGGTCTTGCCCTGCCCGCCCGTGATCGATCCCCCTCGGCTCTTCCACGCGCCCGTCGCGTCGAGGAACTCGCCCTTCCACGCCTCGACAAGTCTGACCTGCGTCGCGTCGTATGCGAAGTGCGTCCCGGCGGGGAAGCCCACCGCGATGCCCCGGCTGCCCGCGTGCTGAAGGAACGACCGGAACACGATCGGCTTTCCGTCGGGCGCGAGTTTGACGTCGCTTCCCGAGGCACCGACGCCGGAAGGCGCGGGGCCGAACTCTCCGGTCTGGAAGTACGCCCACATCGCCTCGGGCTGCTTGTACGCATCGCCCTTGAGGACATCGACCGCACTGGACTTGCCGGGGAGGAAGAACTCGCTCATGCGTGTTCCGGGCTTGAATCGTTTGGGCTGCAGAACGTACGAACGCCACCAGTCAAACCGGAGGCGTGCCGCGAACTGCGAGATACTCGGGCCGGCCGTCCCCGCCGGGGGAAGATCGCCCCAGATGTGGCACGAGATGCAGTTGAGCCCCTGGTCGCCGACGAGTCTGCGACCCGCCGCTACCAATTCATCCGACGACTTGGGCTCCGCCGCGTCCGTGTCGGGCCACTCGCCGTCATGCCCGGCCATCCCGTGCACAAGCCCCTCGACGTTCTTCGCACCATACTGCGGCATCCGCGTCGACATGTACGGACGGGCACGCGCCGCTTCGAGCAACACCTGCCGAGTCCAGTTGCTCGTCAGTTTCCATCCCACCAGCGTCAACTGCGGCGGGATGCGGCCCTCGTCGCCCAACTCGGTCTTCTCGCTCGTCGATCGGTAGTACGGGTCAAACTCTTTCGGCACGCCTCCGGTTCCGTCCTTCGCGTGGCAGGCCCGGCAGTTCATCGCGTCCATCGTTTGCTGCGTCTGGTCTAGCGGAGACACGACGCCGATCGCGGTCTTGAGGCTTGCGATCCCGGCCGCGAGTGCTTCGGTGTCCCCGGCTCGGAACGCAAACCGCGGCGACGTCGTGTCCGCCGGGTCCATGCATCCGTTGCCGGGTGTCACGTCCGCCAACGGTTTCGCCTCGACCATCGAGGCCACCTCGGTCCGCCCGCCGCCCATCTCGTGACACGCCGCGCACCCCATGGTGGCGAACGCCGCGTTCCCAAGGGCCGCCCGGCCCGGGTCTACCTTGAATGTGCCCGTGGGCTTGGGCTTGCCGCCGTCGTCCCAACGCGTGATGAGGTACCGCGTCAAGAGGTCCGCCTCCTCTTCGCTCAACTTCATGTTGGGCATGCGACCGTCGGGGTGCGTCCGCAATGGGTCAATCAGGAACTCGCGAAGCGCCTCCGGGCGCCACTTCCCACCCAGTTTGCCGTGGGGCGAGTACACGCCGTCCATCGACGGCACCGCCTCGGGCTGCGAACTCTCGCCGAAAACCGCCCGCGGCGATTCGTACGCTCCGTGGCACGCCACGCATCCAAGCGTGTGATACATCTCGCGCCCACGCTTGAGCCCCTCCGCCTCCGTCGCGAGCGACTCGGCCGGTCCGGGCTCGCCCCCGCTCGCCGACAGGATGAAGTGCGTCAGATTGACCGCGACATTCGGCTCGTTGAGTCCGTCGCCGATCACGTCCGGCATTCGCGTGTGAGGCTTGATCTTCTCGGGGTTCGCGATCCACTTCACAAGCCAGTCCGGGCTTGCACGTCGAGCGATCTCGCCCAAGAGCGGCCCCTTGCGCGTCGAGATCGACGCCGCCGCCGTGTCCTCGGCCATGTGGCACGAAACGCACCCGAATTCACCCAGCAGCACGCGGCCGTGTCGCGCGAGATCCGCCGCCGCCGCACGCGTCGCGGAGGATTTGACCGCAGCCGTCGGGATCGGCTCGGGCAGGAAGCCCTGATCCAGACCCGGGCGCAATTCGGAGAGCCACTGCTTTTCCCACACCGTACGGAGCCGGGCCGGGCCATCGCCCGTGCGCACGAACTCGATCACCACGCTGTACTCGCCCGGCGTGATATCCGCCCAGTTGGTGACGACGCCTCCGGGTGTTCCGCGAGCGGCAACGCCCGCACCCGTCGCGGTCGCGACCTGTTTCCCGCCGCCGCTGATCCGAATCGTCGCCCTGCCCCCCTCGACGTCCATCGCCCAGCGGTGCGGCCCGGTCTTGTCGACCGTCAGCGCTCCTTCGAAGGTCGCTTTGAGGTCCGCCGCCGCGACGCCAAGGTCGAGCGATTCACCCTTCTTGAGCGCAAAGCTGGCGAACTTCGAGTGCGAACCGGAGGTGACCTTTCCATCGGCGGAGGACACGGTCATGCTCCAGCCCGACGCGGTGGCGGCAGCGGGTTGGGCGATCTCCGGAGCGGACGTAGCGACCAGCGGAGCGGGGCTGCTCGCTTCGGGTCTGAATCCAAACGCTGCGGCGAGCCCGGCGGCGCACATCACCAGCCATACCGACTCCCTCGAAGGCGTGAACGAACGACGCGTGCGGGAAACAGGGAAAATCTGAATGTTCACGGAATGTGTCCTCGCGGGTTGACGGTTCGAGTGCGCGCAACAGCGTATCGCAAGATTCGAGCGACTGTACCCATGGCGCGCTGTTACACGCCTTTCACGCCCTTGACTCGTTCAGGGTCCGTGTACTTCACAAGCGCCGCCTGCATGTCCACTCCGGTGATGTTTGCGATCGTCGCGAGCCACGCGAAGACATCGACAATCTCTTCTTGAAGATTGGCGCGCTGCGCGGGGGTGGGGGACTTGCCCGGCCGGTTGTCGTGCAGAGCGGTCGCCAACTCGCCAACTTCCTCCATAAGGAGGAGGAACGTTCCCGCTGGACCACGGGCCGAATCGGTCGGGTAGTACCGATCCCGGATCAGGGCCTGAAACCCCGCCACCGTGATCCCTGTCGGATCGGTCTTTGTATGGGTTTGATGGGTTGGGGCGGGCGGGTAGGCGGAAAAATGGGTCGTCATGGGCACAGGCTACGCGGCGGAAGTCGCAAGGAGCGTCGCACGGAAGTTGCCCTCGCCGGGGGAGAGGCCTAATGTCCGGGTCCCGCCCGGAAGGGTGTCTTTCGCGCGGGATTCACGACTGGCCTGGGTTGAGTTTTACGCTGAGGTTTTACGAAGCATGCCGACGATCAACCAACTTATCCGCAAGCCCCGCCGGTCGCCGGCCATCAAATCCAAGACCCGCGATTTGAACACGTCCCCGCAGAAGCGCGGCGTGTGTCTCATCGTCCGGACGATGACCCCCAAGAAGCCCAACTCGGCTCTGCGGAAAATCGCCCGTGTCCGCCTCTCCAACGGGCGTGAAGTCACCGCCTACGTCGGCGGCGAAGGGCACAACCTGCAGGAGCACTCGATCGTCCTCGTTCGCGGCGGCCGCGTTCGCGATCTCCCCGGCGTGCGCTACCACGTCGTCCGCGGGTCCCTCGACTGCCTCGGCGTCGAAGGCCGCAAGCAGGGCCGGTCCAAGTACGGCGCCAAGCGTTCCAAGAAGTAAACACAGGCATTTGGCACTAGGCACTGGGCACTAGGGCTTGAACATGGCGAGTAATCTCGGGGCGTCCGTCGCTCCGGGGTGAAAAGGGGCGGTTGTCGCCCGTCGCGAAAGGAAGTTCTCATGGGTCGCAAGAAGTACACGTCCGCCGCCGAACAGCTCCGCCCCGATCCCAAGTACGGCGATCGGACCATCTCCCGTTTCGTCAACTGCGTCATGTCCGACGGCAAAAAGGCCGTCGCCCAGCGCGTCGTCTATGACGCGTTCGACATCATCGAAGGCAAGCTGGCCAAGGAGACCGATCCGGCCGCTCCCAAGAACGCCGCGGACCTCTTCCACCGCTCCATCGACAACGTCAAGCCCTTCGTCGAAGTGCGCAGCAAGCGCATCGGCGGTGCGAACTACCAGGTCCCGATGCAGGTCAACCAGAAGCGTCAGCAGTCGCTGGCCTTCCGCTGGATCCTCGAGGCCGTCCGCGCAGAGCGTGGCCGTCCCATCTCCGCCCGCCTCGCCGACGAGCTGTACAACGCAGCCAAGGGCGAAGGCAAGGCCATGATGACCCGCGACCAGACCCACAAGATGGCCGAAGCCAACCGCGCCTTCGCCCACTTCGCCAACTAAGTCATTCCAGGTTACAACCAACGAGCCCCACGCGCAAGCGTGGGGCTTTTCTTTGGCCCCCGCACATCCTGAGTTCCATACGCTTGCTCGTGACTGGACCGACGACAACACGACCTGACACA
Source organism: Phycisphaera mikurensis NBRC 102666 (assembly GCA_943369765.1). GTDB lineage: Bacteria > Planctomycetota > Phycisphaerae > Phycisphaerales > UBA1924 > UBA2396. Next base: position 124,027 of record CALROI020000009.1, read on the forward strand.
ACCAAGGCACGCCCGCTCACCGGCTGGCTCATCGGGTGGGCGCTCCTCGTGATCGTTACGACCACCCTGCACATCATCTTTTGGATGAACGACCCCGCCGCCGCGGGGCTGGGGTCCGCCGAGTGGCCCCGTCGAGTGTTCAACCTCCTGTACGTCCCGAGCGTGCCCGTCTCCCTCGCCGCGCTTGTCGGGCTTGACATCTGGGGCCCGCGTCCCTGGTGGCACGCCGCACTCCTCCACGGCACCGCCTGGGCCATCGTGCTGTTCCTCCTGTTCCTCGCCTACCGAATTCGTTCGCACGTGTTCGCCCCGGTCGGCACGTCCGCTGGCACCACAAACTTCTCGCGACGCCGCCTCTTGTTCGACGCAACCCTCGGCCTCGCCGGCGCCGGCACCGGCGGCGTTGTCCTCGCCGCCACCTGCGTCACGCCCTGGGACTTCCGCGTCGCTCGCTACCGATTCCCGATCCCCGGACTCCCACGCGAGCTCGACGGTCTGCGGCTCGTACAGATCTCCGACACTCACCTCGGCCCGCGTATCCCCGCCGACTACCTCCGTCGCGTCGTCGCCGCTGCCATCGCGATGAAACCCGACCTCTTCCTCCTCACGGGCGATTATGTCCACAACGGCGCGGGCCCCAACAAGCTCGTCGTCTCTCTCTTCGAGCCGCTCACCGCCGCCGGCATCCCCGCCATCGGCGTGCTCGGCAACCACGACTGGTACGGCGATGGTCCCGACATGGCCCGAAGACTCCGCGGCATCGGCGTCCGCATGATCGACAACGACCGTCTCTTCCTCACCTCCGCAAGAGCCCTCTCCGACGCCGACGACGGCAACTCTCTCTGCTTCGCGGGCTTCGGCGATCTCAAGACGTCCTCTGTCGAGCCCGACAGGGCCCTCGGGGGCGTCGCCAAGTCCACGCCCCGCATCGTCCTCTCCCACAACCCCGACACCGCCGAATTGCCCGAGGTCATCACCGGCCCCCGCGTCGACCTCATGATCGCAGGCCACTACCACGGCGGACAGGTCAAGCTCCCGATCCTCGGCACCCTCCCCTTCATCCACACGCGCCACGGCACCAAGTACTTCGGCGGCCTCGCCCAAGGGCCCGCCTTTCCCGTCATCATCTCTCGCGGCATCGGCATGAGCATCGTCCCCGTCCGCATCGGCGTACCTCCCGAACTCGTCGAGATCACGCTCGCAAGGGCCGACGCATGAACGACCTCTCACGCTACCACCGCCAGATGCTCCTCCCGGGCGTCGCCGAAGAAGGCCAGCAGCGACTCGCCGCTTCGCACGCCATCATCGTCGGCGTCGGCGCGCTCGGGTCCGCCACCGCTGAGTTCCTGGCGCGGGCCGGCGTCGGCACCCTCACGCTCATCGATCGCGATGTCGTCGAGCCCACAAACCTCCAGCGTCAATGCCTCTACGCCGAACGCGACGTCGGCACGCCCAAGGTCGAGGCCGCCGCACGACGCCTCGCCGAGATCAATTCCGCGGTCTCGGTGCGCCCCATCGCCGCGGATTTCGGCGCTTCGTCGGCGGAACGAATGCTCGGGTGGCCCGCGAAGGACCCGCTCGCTCACGCTCGGGGCTCGCTCCTGATCGACGGCACCGACAACTTCGACACCCGCTACCTCCTCAACGACCTCGCCATCAAGCACCGCGTCCCTTACCTCTACGGCGGCGTTGTCGCGACGCGAGGCATGCGATTCACCGTCCTCCCCGGCACCGGCCCCTGCCTGCGGTGTGTCTTTCCCGACGCCCCCGCGCCCGGCACCCAGCCCACGTGCGACACCGCGGGCGTGCTCGGGCCCGCCGTCGCGATGGTCGCCGCGGGACAAGCGTCCGACGCGATGCGGGTGATGCTCGGGCTCGACCTCGCTTCCGAACTGAAGACGTTTGATCTTTGGTCCGGCTCCAATCAGTCCATCGCGATTTCCCGCGACCCGGCGTGCGCGTGCTGTGCCGCCGGCCGCTTCGACTATCTCGACGCGAGGCTCGGCACGCGGGCGGTCTGGTTGTGCGGTCAGAACTCGGTGCAGATCTTCCCCGATCGTTCCAAAGCGATCGACGACGAGGACGACGCGCCGGAAGTTGTCGATCTTGCCGCGCTGGCCGAACGACTCAAAGCCCACGCGGGCCCCCAAGGCGTCACCCACACCAGGTTTATGACCCGAGCGACGCTCATCGCCGAACGGGCCGACGACGGCGGGCCGGTCCACCTGGGCGTCTTTCCCGACGGGCGGGCGGTAATCCGGGGCGTAAGGAACCCCGAACGAGCCCGGGCGCTCTACGATCGATATGTCGGGGGCTGAGTATTCAAACCAAGGAGTCGAGCATGGGACAGGCCATCGATCAGATCATTCTCGCCGGGCGCAAGGGTGTCGGATACGCTGAAAAGCTCGGATCGGACGTCAAGCAGGAGATCTTCGCGAGAAAGCCTCGTTTCCGCGACGCCGGCAAGGAAGTCGTCATCGACTGCAACCACCCCGCGTTTGTGTTCGGGCACCTCGCGCTCTACCCCGCACGCCTGATGGGGTTTCTGTCGCTCGACGCGTCCAAAGTCACGGTGCCGGCGCACTGGTCGGACATTCTCAAAGCCGGCGTCGAATGCAAGGACGACCCCGAAGGGACGATCTATCCGAAGAAGGACGAGGTGATGGCCGCTTTTTCAAAGGGCTACTCCGCTCTCTTTGACGCCATGGCCAGCCTGGACGACTCGATCATGTCGATGCCGCACCCCGACGAGAAGATCCGGGCTAATTTCTTCCCCACCAACGGCGCAGCCATGGTGTTCATGGCGACGAGCCACGTCCTCATGCACGCGGGCCAGATCAGCACCTGGAGGCGTTGCTTCGGCATGCCCGGTCTCTCATAACCGCTCGGCAGATCAACGATTTATCGCGTGGGTGTGCTTCGCACAAACGGGTTGCTCTTGGCCTCGCGCCCGATGGTTGTCGGTGGGCCGTGCCCCGGGTACACCTTGGTTGCGGGTGGCAGCGTGTACAGTTGCGACCGGATCGACGCCAGCAGCGTGTCGTGGTCGCTCCCCGGAAAGTCCGTCCGCCCGATCGAGCCCGCGAAGAGCGAGTCGCCGACGATCGCGACACCCTCCGCCTCGCACCAGAGCGTCACACCGCCCGGCGAGTGCCCCGGGGTGTGCAGCACCCGCCATGTCGTTCCGTCGAGCGTGAGCGTCTCGCCCGCGGCAATCGTGCGGTCGGGTCCGGGAGCCGTCACGCTCTGCCCCATCACCGCCGAGAGGTTGAGCATCGGATCACTCAGCCACTCGCGTTCAGCGTCATGGATCAGGATCGGCACCGTCGGAAACGCACGGCGAACCTCGGCCACCCCCGCGATGTGGTCGACGTGGGCGTGCGTCAGGATCAAGGCTTCGGGGGTCAGCTTCTCGCGACGGACGTGGTCGATCAGAGGACCGGGGCTGAAACTCGCGTCGATGACCCAGCACGCAGGGCCGCTCGCGGAGACGACGTAGCAGTTGGTCTGGAACGGCCCGAGCGTGAACGTCGTGATCGAAAGGGGCGTGCTCACGAGTTGGGTGCCGAAGGCGAATCGGGAGTCGCTTGAGCGGACGGCCGCTCTTCCTGCCCGCCCATTCGCCAAGCGTGGACTAACAGGATGGCGATCCCGATCAGGAGCCACTTGTCCGCGACGTTGGACACGTAAGGCCAGAGATGGTCCTCGTTTGATGGATACTTCCAGCCGAAAGGAAGATGCACGCCCGGGAAGGGATGAATGAAGTCCCGCACGCACGCGAAATACACGCGGTCGTAGAGATTGCCGAGCCCGCCCGCGAGAAGGAGCCCGATCCCGATGTGGGCCGAACGATCTCTGGGCGTCGTCCACCAGCCGAACAGAAACAGCCCGAAGAGCACCGCGAAGACGGTCACCGCGATGAACAGCGGACGCTTTCCCGCGCCGGCACCGAAGACGGCGCCAACGTTCAGCACGAGCTTGAATTCGAGCACGTTTGGCATCACGACGGTGGGATCGTGCGGCGGGATGAGGGAATCGTGACGCCCGGCGACGACCGCGTCCCGCTCGATGTGCACGGGAAAGGGTGCCAACGTTGCGAACGCCCAGTGCTTGGAGCCCAGGTCCGCCGCCAGGCCGACAACCAGCACGACGATCAGCGTGATCCACGCGGAAACGTTCCGATATGTCGGAATCGAGAGGGGGGTGCTCGCCGTACTTGCGGAAGCAGGCGCGGGTCGGTGTGGTTCGGGAAGGGGTTGAGCCTGATCAGCGTTCACGTGCGCATCGACCGGCGTTCGAGTTCGCGGGCCGCCTCGATCGAGTGCCTTGCCCACGGGAGTTCTTCGAGGCGCTCGACGCGGATGGGCTTGCCGGTCAATTCGCAGACGCCGAAGGTGCCCGCATCGATTCGCTTGAGGGCGTCATCGATCTCTTTGATCAGCTTCGATCCCGCCGCCGCCAAGTCAAGGTGCAGCGACTGCTCGTACGTCTCGCTTCCCTGCTCAGCCATGTGCTGCGGCATGTTCGAGAGCGCGCCGCTCTCGCCGCGGAGCGCTTCCTCTTCAAGGTGCGAGACGTCGCCGAGCAACTCCGCCCGCTTGCGGAGAAGGATCGAGCGGAAATGCTCCAGCTCCTTCTTGTTGAACGGCGTCTTGCCCGCGACTTTCTGGATTGCCTCTTCGGTGCCCTGCACACCCAGCGGCTTGAGCGCCGGAGCGCTGGGGCCTGAAGAGATGAGGGGCTTGCGTGCAACGCCCGAAGAAAGAAGCGAGCCGGCCAGCGCGGATATATCCGTCGATGGAGCCTTCGGCTTGGGCTTCTTCATCGGCTTGGGGGGGACGATCGTGATCCCCTTGCGGGCGGCCGCTCCCTTGTCGTCCGTCTGAACGACGGCCTCGGGCTCGGTCTTGACGGCCGGCTTGACCGCCACTTTCGCTGCCGGCTTGGCCTCGGGCTTCTTCACTTCCGGCTTCTTCGATTCAGGCTTCAGTTCCTTGCCGGAAGGGAGCACCTTCTTGGGCTCAACCTTCTTGGAGTCGGCCTTTTTCCCCTCGACCTCTTTCCCCACGATCTTTTTGGCCTCGGCCTTCTTGGGCTCAATCTTCTTGGGCTCAATCTTCTTGGGCTCAACCTTCTTGGGTTCGGGCTTCTTGGCTTCAGGCTTTTTCGGGGCCGGGCCCTTGGGCTCCGGTTTCTTGCTCATGGATTTGCTAACTGGCTTCTTCGCCGGCTTGGGGGTCGGCTTGGACACCTTGGCCACGCCTTTGGGGGCGGGCTTGGCTTTGGCCTTGACTGTCGGGGTCTTCTTTGCCACGGGCCCCTCGCTCGTGTTCGGACGAGAGTCGGTCTTTGGAAGGACAATCCTTCCAAAATACAAACGAAGCCTAGCACCTCGCGCAAAGTTAGAGGTCTTTGCCGGGTGCGAAGCGTAGGGGTGGGGTGTAACTACGTCAAACCCGGACGTTCAACAGCCGATCGGTGCCGCTCAGATGGCCGGGACAGGGGGGGTCTCAAGCACCTGCCCTAGGTTCCGGAACCGGTCGTACCGCCGATTGAGCAAGTCGTCGGTCGCAACGCCTTTCAGCGACTGGAGTTGCGCCAAGATCCACGTTTGGAGATTGGTCGCAGCTTGCTGGTGGTTCCGGTGCGCGCCGCCGAGGGGTTCCACGATCACCTCGTCAACCACGCCCAGTTCCTTGTTGTCGGCCGCGGTCAGTTTGAGCGCACGGGCCGCGGCGGTGTTGGTCTGCTCGTTGGCTTCCTTCCACAGAATTGCCGCGCACCCTTCGGGGCTGATCACGCTGTACCACGCGTACTGCATCATCCCCACGCGATCGGCCACTGCGATCCCCAGAGCGCCGCCCGAGCCACCCTCGCCGATGATCACGCTGACGATCGGCACGCGCAGGCGGCTCATCTCCATCAGGTTCTCAGCGATCGCCTGAGCCTGCCCGCGCTGCTCAGCACCAAGACCCGGGTACGCGCCCTGCGTGTCGACGAGCGTCACGACAGGGAGCCCCATTTTCTCGGCAAGTTTCATGTTTTTGAGGGCTTTGCGATACCCTTCCGGGTGCGCACAACCAAAGTGGCACGCGATCTTCTCGGCGGTCTCCTTGCCCTTCTGGTGCCCGATCAGCATGCACTTGACGTGCCCGACGCGGGCGAACCCCGACACGATGGCCGGGTCGTCGCCAAAGCGACGGTCGCCATGCAGCTCGGAGAAGTCGCGGCACATCATGGCGATGTAGTCGCGTGTCTGCGGGCGGAGCGGGTGTCGGGCGACGCGCACGGTGTTCCACGCGGAAAGGTCCGAGTAGAGTTTCTTGAGCATGTCCGCGTGCTGCTGGCGCAGTGCGAGCAGTTGCGGGCTCGGCTCACCCTCGGCGGGCTGGGCGGCCTGTGCTTCCTCGATCTGTTGATCGAGCGTGGCGAGGGGTTTCTCGAAATCGAGTTGGTAGAACGTGGCCATGGCGGGTCGCGGCACCGATGGGGCCGCGTGGTCTCCTGAGGGCTTCATCGTGATTCTATTCGGTCCCGGCGGGCTTGGCTTGCGCGTCGGGCCTGCGTGCGGAGGGGGCGGCCCTAGTCTTGGGTATGACAGGACACACGCGACGCGGGACCCTCTGGGCGATGATCGGGGGCGGGAATATGGGACGTGCCATCGCTGAGGGCGCGATGGCGGTGGGGGAGCACGACCGGTTTCTGGTCGCGGAGCGAGAGCAGGAGGCCCGCGAGCGGCTGGACGCGCCGACGTGCGAGTCGCCGCGCGAAGCGATGGAGTGGGTCATCAAGCACGAGGCTGGCAATGGCGAGGCTTCGCCGATCGTGCTGGCCGTCAAGCCTCAGTCGCTCGCCGAGGTCGCCAAGGAGATCCGAGGGTTTTTCGACGACCGTTCGCGCGTGGTGGTGAGCGTGCTGGCCGGGACGCCGGGGGCGAAGATCCGAGCGGCCCTGGGGCCTGGGGCGCGGGTTGTGCGCGCGATGCCGAACCTGCCCGCGTCGGTGCGGCAGGCGTGCACGGCGATCTGCCTTTCGGCTGGCGCTCACGCGGGGGATGAGGACTTTGCCCTCGACCTCTTTCGAGGGATCGGGCCCGGGGTCGTCCGCATCCCCGAGAACCTCATGGATGCGTTCACCGCCGTCGCGGGTTCGGGGCCAGCGTATGTCTTCTACCTCGCGGAGGCGATGACCAAAGCAGCGGTGCAGCTCGGCTTTGACGCTTCCGCCGCGCAAGCGATGGTGCGGGCGACGGTCTTCGGGTCGGGCGTGATGCTGCGGGATGATCCGAGAACCGCGGAGGCGATGCGGGCAGCGGTGACGAGCAAGGGCGGGACCACCGCTGCGGCGACGTCGGTCTTGAGCGAGGCGCACGTGATGGAGACGATCGTGAAGGCGATTGTCGCGGCGCGGGACCGTGGGGCGGAGTTGGCAAAGCTCTGAGGTTCTTGCTGAGGGCATCCGAACACGCGTGGGAAGCGAAGCCCGCTCCATGCAACGAGTTGTCATTGTGGGCGCGGGCGGTGGGATCGGGCGTGATCTGTGCAGGCGTGTGGTTGCCTCGGGGGGCACGGTGGTCGCGTGCGGCAGGCGGATGGAGCCCTTGCAGGCTCTGAAGGCTGAACTCTCTGCAGCGGTGGAGGTCCGCCAACTCGACGCGACGGACGCCGGCGCGGTGGGGGCGATGTTCGAATCGCTCGCAGCCTCGGGGCCGATCACGGGTGTGGCCAATCTCGCCGGAGCGTTCTTGCTCAAGCCGGCCCACCTGACGAGCGAAGCGGAACTCGCCGAGCAGATCGCGCAGAACCTGACCACCGCGTTCAACGTCGTACGGGCTGCGAGCAAAGCGATGATGAACACGGGCGGGTCGATCGTGCTGATCTCGAGCGTCGCTGCCAAGGTCGGCCTGGCGAGCCACGAAGCGGTCGCTGCGACCAAAGCAGCGGTCGAAGGGTTGGCAAGGTCCGCTGCGGCGAGTTACGCGGCCCGCGGGATCCGCGTGAACACTGTCGCGCCGGGCCTCACACGCACGCCCCTGACCGAACGCATCACTGGGAATGAAGCGAGCCTGAAGATCTCGGTGGCGATGCACCCTTTGGGGCGGATCGGCGAGCCTCCGGACATCGCGTCGGCGATCGCGTGGCTGTTGTCGGCGGAAAGCGGCTGGGTGACGGGGCAGACCATCGGCGTCGACGGCGGACTCGGGAACGTGCGGGCGCGGTGATCACAGACCGCGGACGCGGATCAGCAGGTCGTTGACCTCAGCCCGGCACGACGGCGCCTCGGGCAGCGTGGAGCGTTCGCCAGCTTGATTGAGAGCAGCTTCCAGGCGATCGTGCTCGGCATCGTGGAACGCGCGATCGGTCCCAGAGATCACCGCCTGTTCCTGGCTGCCGACCTTTCGGGCGATCAACTCGGGCACGTAAGGCAACGCGAGTTCGCGGCCATAGATGTCGAGGAGCGTGACGAGATTGGCCTGCGTTTCGCCGGTGCGCATCAGGTGAATGCCCGTAAGCAGCACGCGGTAGATGTAGAGCAGGGGCTTGACGCGTGGCGGGTCTTCCTTGGCGAAAAGGCCGCGTTGCGTGTTGACGAACCCGAGGTAGTGGTGGACGTGGTGCTTGGTCACCATGCGTGGCACGAGCGAGAGCAACTCTTGATGAAAGTCTGTCGTGCGAACGATGAGCGGGCTGGTGAGTTGTTCGAGGACGTAGCCGTTGCGTTTGAGGAGCATCGAGCAGAACTTCCGCGCGTCGTGCGAGACGAGGTCGACCTCGACCCCTTCTTCGATCCCTTCGAACGAGAGCGTTTCGCGTGGCTCGTCGAGCGTGAGGAGTTCGCGGGTCGGGAGGATATGGCTGCCGCGGATGTCGTAATCGGAATCGGGCGAGGGAAAGCCGTAGAGGTGGGCTCCGCTGATGGTCACGAAGATCGTGGGGCACCCCAGGCGCGCCGCCATGCGTTCGCAGAGGTCCATACGGGGGGTGGTGTCAGGCATGGTGTTGTTCTCGATGGGCCATGGCGTGGCGTGCTCGAAGGAGAAACGCGTTGGCCGCAGCGGTATCGGGCGAATCGGGGAGATTGGTCGTTTGGAAGGACAGATCGAGGCGTGCCGAGAGTTCATCCTTCCACGCGAGGATGGCGGACCATGGCTCGACGCCATCGCGGACGCGAAGGAGCCTCTCGCGGTGCGGCGTCGCGTCGAGCACGAGGTCGCCGGTGCGGACCAGTCCTTCTCCCGCGATGAGCAGGCGGATCATGTGCATCGCGTGCCGCCACTTGACCGAGCCGGTGCGGTCCATCGCGCGGGACATGCCGACGAACTGGGTTTCGGCGTAGCCGAGGAACGAGCGGTAGACCGCTTTGGAGAGGACGCGTGTGCGGAGGGCGAGGAGTTCGCGGCCGAGGTCGGAAGCGAAGAGCACGACGGGCGACCAGAGCGTCTCGAGGATGGCGGGGTTGCCCTTGAGAGCGAGGGCGAGGAACTTCTCGAGCTCCCAGATGACGGTCTGTTCCTCATCGCTCTCGAATTGTTCGGGCGGCTTGGTGAGCGACCAGTGAGCGGAGGCGGAGGGGATATAGACGCCTCGGAGGTCGGCGTCGGAGTCCTCGCGGGCGAGGCCATAGGCGCGGGAGCCGACGAGGACGCGAAGGATCACAGACGCGTCGGCGGCGGTGCGGCCGTCGTCATTGGGGAGGGTCTGGAGGTTGAAGGTTCGTGTGTTGGACATCGGGAGCGGCGGGTGGTTGGTGCTTCGTGGGCATTCGAACGTGATGGCACCATGTTCAGGTTATGTCCGACGCGGAAGCTGCTCGCGGACACTCTGGGGTTGGGTGCTGGGTGACTCAGGAACCTCGCTTGGGAACTTCCCGCATTCAGGGCACTGCGTGGTGGAGAGGCCCCGAAGGTCATAGCCGCAATACTCGCATTCGAAAGAGCGGCCCAACTCATTTCCATCGCTGGGGTGGGCGTACACGGTGAGTCCGACGAAGATCCCGGCCACGATGATCAGCGAAAGCAAGGGATCAGACGGGAAAAACCCGAGCACCGCGCTCAGAAGCAGGCATGGCAGGGATATCCGTGTGACGGCACGGCGGAGCGGAATGTCGATCAGAAAGGCCGTCGTTACGAGTATCAAAAAGATGCCACCGATCATTCCGCCCATCGCGCCCGCGAGTGCGGCAATGCCTCGGTAGTCGGGGACAAGAATCGACGCGTATGCACTGCCACAAATCGCGCCCGTGACCGGCGGCAGCAGGAATGACTGAAGAACTCTTGTCTTGGAATGTTTGCGACGCACGTGAGCCCCCATTGTTCACGTGTCACTTGGTCGTTACGCCGTCGCCCGCGAGTCCGCGGTCGCGAGTTTGAGGATGTTGGTCTGGGTCATCTGGTCGCCGTTGAGTTCGCCGGTGATGCGGCCGCCGGCCATCACGAGGACCCGGTCGGAGAGCGCGAGCAGTTCGGGCATCTCGCTCGACACGAGCAGCACGGCCATGCCTCGGTCCGCAGCGGCGTGGATGAGCTTGTAGACCTCGCTCTTGGTGCCCACGTCGATGCCGCGCGTCGGTTCGTCGAGCAGGAGGACTTTGGTGTCGTGGCCCATCCAGCGGGCGATGAGCAGTTTCTGCTGGTTGCCGCCGGAGAGTTCGCCTGGGAGGGACGCTTGGCCAGCGGCTTTGACGCGGAACTCGGTGAACTTGTCGGCGACGAGGGATTTTTCGGAGCTGAGCGAGCGGATGCCCAGCAGCATCGAGAGGCGTTGCATGAAGGGCATGACGATGTTCTCGCCGACGCCGAGCTGGAAGAAGAGCCCTTGCAAGCGGCGGTCTTCGGGGACGTAGCCCATGCCGCGCGAGATGGAGTCGCGTGGGCCGGTGCGGTTGGTGGGGGTGCCCTCGATGGTGACGGTGCCGCGTGAGTTGGCGTCGAGGCCGAAGATGGCGTCGAGGAGTTCGGAGCGGCCCGCGCCGACGAGCCCGCCGAGACCGACGATCTCGCCCGCGCGGACGGTGAGGGAGACGTCTCTGAGTTTGCCGGGGGAGGAAACGCGGGCGACGTCGAGGATGACCTTGCCGGGGGTGGCGAATTGGCCGTGGTGGTGCTCGCCGCCTTCGGCTTTGATGGCTTGGGCTTCGGGATCAGCAGAAGCGGACTTCAGGCGGCCTGTGGGCGTGGTGAGACGGCGACCGATCATTTGTTCGACGAGGTCGGCTTCGGTGAGTTGCTTGACGTTGGAGGTCGCGACGAACTTGCCGTCGCGGAGGACGGTGACGCGGTCGCAGACCTGGAAGATCTCGCCCATGCGGTGGCTGACGTAGACGATGGTCAGGCCTCGGGCGGCCAGGGCGCGGGTGATCTCCATGAGGCGGTCGGCCTCGGCGACGGAGAGGGAGCTGGTCGGCTCGTCGAAGACGATCATGCTGGGGCTTGAGCCTCCTTCGTGACCGGAGCGGTCGTCGAGGCTGGCGGCGATCTGGCAGATCTGGCGACGCCCCGGGGCGAGGGAGCCGAGCGGGGCTTGCACGTCGATGGACGGGTCGAGCTGGTGGACGAGCTTGGCGGCCCGGTCGTTCATGGTGCGGCGGTCGAGGAGCCAGCCGCGGGTGGGCAGGTCGTGGAGGCAGAGGTTTTCAGCGACGGAGAGTTGCGGGCACTGGGCGAGTTCCTGGTGGACGATGCGGACGCCCGCGGCGAAGGCTTCGTCGATGGAGCCGGGCGTGAGGACGCGGGGAGTGGCGCCGGAGTGGATCGTGACGGTGCCGGTGTCCTGGCGGTGGAGGCCTGCGATGACTTTGCCGAGGGTGCTCTTGCCTGCGCCGTTCTCACCCATGAGGGCGTGGACTTCGCCCTTGAGGAAGGTGGCGGAGACGTCGTCGAGGGCCTGGGTGACGCCGAACCGCTTGGAGATGTGCTCAGCGGTGAGGAGGATCGGAAGGTCTGTGGCGGTGGTCATGGCTGGTATGGTACCGGGGAATGGGACGAGCGGGGAACAAAAAACGGAACGCCTGTGGGGGCGTTCCGCTTGATTGGTTGGACTGAAACGGGGTTACTTCTTCGTGGGTTCCTTCTTGTCGGCGGGCTTGGCTTCTTCCTTCTTGTCGTCCTTTTTGCCGAGCCACTTCTTCCACAGGCCTTCGTACTCCGAAGCGTTGGCTTGCGTGCAGACCTTGAGTTCGAAGGCGTTGATCACCTTCGCGGGATCTTTGCCGTTGTGGACCTTGTCGAAGAGCATCTCGACGCTCTTGTAGCCCCAGCCGTAGCAGTCCTGGACGACCAGAGCCTGGACCTGGCCGGCTTTGACGTACTCGATCTGTTCCGGGAGGGCATCGACAGCGGCGACCTTGGCTTTGTCGTAGACGCCTTCGAGGGCACCCTTGGTGAAGAGGGGCCAGCCGCCGACCATGGCCCAGCCGCCGATGTCGGGGTTGGCGGTCTGGACTTCCTGGACCTTGGCAGCGGCTTTGCCGGGGGTTTCTTCGTGGTAGTAGACTTCTTTGAGCGTGAAGCCCTTGTCCTTCATGGCTTCGATCTCGTCCTTGACACCTTTGACGCGGGCCTGGAGGTTGGGCGCGCTCTGGTTGCCGGCGAGGATGGCGATTTTGCCGCCCTTGCCGCCCATCGCTTTGGCGAGCTCTTGCATGAGCTTCTTGCCGGCTTCGACGTCGTCGATGCCGTAGTAGGCGAAGCGTTTGCTCTTGGGAGCGTCGGAGTCGAAGGTGGCGACCTGGACGCCTTTGCCGACGGCGTCGTCGATGGCTTTGGTCAGGATGTTGGCGTCGGTGCAGGAGACGGCGATGCCGTCGACGCCTTGGCTGGCGAGCAATTCGATGTACTGGGCCTGCTGCTGGGCGTCCTCGTTGACGGGGGTTTGCCAGCGGATCTTGATTTCGATGCCGTGCTTCTTGGAGAGGTCGGCGGCGGCGTCCATGGCACCCGTGCGGGCGGCCTGGAAGACGGGGTTGCTCTGGCTCTTGGCGATGACGCCGAACTCGTAGCCCTTGGCGGGCGCGGAGATGGCGGGGCCCGAGCCGAGGGCGGTGCCCGCGGCGAGGGCGAGAGCGGCGAGGGAGAAGACACGACGTGAAAGCGAGGTGACCATCTGAGGTGACTCCGTGGAAAGGCGGGGCCGCCCGACACGAGCGGTCGGCACACTGGGAGCGTAGCCGAAAGTCCCGACCTTTACAGACCTGGCGGATTGGACTCTTCACAAAGATCGCGGTTGCCGAAACCGGAGGGCCGGAGTTCCGATCCATGCTGCTGTGTTTCAGTGGCTTTCTTGGTGTTTCACGTGAGCGGGGAGCGGCGATAGGGAGCCGTCAGGGTTGTCCGGCGTGGGTGGGCGGTAGAATGGTTCTGTAAAGGCCGATCGGCCTGAGGAGGCGACGATGGATATCTGGAAGAAACTCACCGGCGAACTGATCGACATTGTGGAGTGGCTGGACAAGACCAGCGACACGCTGGTGTTCCGGTTCGAGCGGCACAACAACGAGATCAAGAACGGGGCCAAGCTCATCGTGCGCGAGAGCCAGGCCGCGGTGTTTGTGAACGAGGGACAGATCGCCGACATCTTCAAGCTCGCGGGGACGTACGACCTGCGCACGCAGAACCTCCCGATCCTCTCCACGCTCAAAGGGTGGAAGTACGGGTTTGAGAGTCCTTTCAAGGCCGAGGTGTACTTCGTCAGCCTGCGTCAGTTCACCGACAACAAGTGGGGGACGATGAACCCCATCATGCTGCGTGATCCGGAGTTTGGGCCGCTGCGGCTGCGGGCGTTTGGCACGTACGCGTTCCGCATCGCGGACCCGGCGGCGTTCATCAAGCAGATCGCGGGAACGAACGGGCGGTTCACTGCCGAAGGGATCACCGAGCAGCTTCGGAACCTGATCGTCAGTCAGTTCGCGGATGTGCTGGGCGAGAGCAAGATCGCCGCGCTGGATCTGGCGGCGAACTACAACGAGCTTGGCAAGTTCATCAAGGACAAGATCGCGCCATCCATCGGCGAGTACGGCCTGGAGATCACGGCGTTCAACGTCGAGAACATCTCGCTGCCGCCCGAGGTCGAGAAGGTGCTCGATCAGCGGACCAGCATGGGGATTGTGGGCGACCTCAACAAGTACATGCAGTTCAACGCGGCCCAGTCGATGGGCAACCCGGCGTCGGGCGCGGGTGGCGCGATGGGACAGACGATGGGGATGGGCGCGGGGTTTGCCATGGGGCAGCAGATGGTGGGGCAGATGGCCGCGGGTGCGGCGAACGTCGCTCCACCGGCGATGCCCGGATCGGGCGCGGCGCAGTTCTTCGTCGGGCTTGACGGGAAGCAGACGGGGCCGTTTGACCTCGCGACGCTCGGGCAGATGGCAGCCCGCGGACAACTGACGCGTGACACGCTGGTCTGGAAGCAAGGGATGGCGGCGTGGTCGCCCGCGTCGATGGTTGGCGAACTGGGATCGTTGTTCGGAGCGGTGCCGCCGCCGATGCCGGGTCGGTGATCGCCCGGACCTTTGATCGAGGACTCGCTCAGGTCCGGCGTCCTGAACTCAGAGGTTCGCTTCCGCAGCGAGTTCCTCGCGGAGCGCGCGGGCGAGGTACTCGTATTGCTCGCGGGTGTTGTACGCCTGGGCGCTGATGCGGAAGACTCGGGTCTTGCCCGCGACGTTCCACAGGGGGACTTGGATCTTCCACTTCTCGAGGAGCACGTCCTGCAAGGCGTCGTGGTAGCCGCGTGCGCTGGGTCGGGCGACCACGCGGGCCTGGACGTCGGGCGCGTGCGCGGGGAGCGGGAGGGTGCAGAGGCAGCCGAGCATGGACTCGGGCACGGGGGGCGCGATGCTCAGGGCGTCGCAGAGGATGCGGCGGCCTTCCAGGAGCAGGCGACGGTTGGCCTCCATGAGGGCAGGCCAGCCGCCGGGGATGAGGTTGTTCATGAAGGCGATCGCGTCGGGGATCGTGAGGAACGCGGTCTGGTCGGACGTGCCGACGTAGTCGAACTCGGTGAGGAACTGGGCCCGGCCGGGTCTGGGTTTCTCGGCGTTGTTGGAGAGGACGATCGGGCGGAATCCGTCACGCTTGCTCGCGTCGACGTAAAGGAATGCGGAGCCCTTGGGCGAGCAGATCCATTTGTGACAGTTCGCGGTGTAGTAGGTGGGCTTGAGCGCGGAGAGGTCCACCGGCGTGAACCCGGGGGCGTGGGCGCCGTCGATCAGCGTCTCGACGCCGCGGCGGTGAAGTTCCGGGACGAGTCGTTCGACCGGGAGGATCGTGCCCGAGGAACTGGTCACGTGCGAGATGAGGGCGACGCGCGTTCGGGGCGTCACCTTGGCCATGATGGCGTCGAAGACCGCGTCGGGCGAGGTGATGGGGAATGGGATCTCGGCGGAGACGACCTTGGCACCGCGCATGGCCGCGACATGCCGGGCGTTGTTGATGCACGCGGGGTATTCGTGGTCGTTGACGAGGATCTCATCGCCCGGTGCGAGTGTGAGGTTGTGGAGGGCGGTGGCGACGCCGACGGTCGCGTTGGCGACGGGGGCGATGCACATCGGGTCGGTGTTCAGGAACCCGCCCAAGGCATGCCGGGTGGCGTCGAGAAGCCCGGTGATGTGCTCGACGAAGAACGCGACGGGCTCGGACTCGAGCTGGTCGCGGAGGCGCGACTGTGCGGCCAGCACGACGCGGGGCGTGGCGCCGAAGCTGCCGTGGTTCAGGAAAACGATGCTGGGATCATGGGCCCAGTGCGACGCGAGCGGGGAGCGGGGGGGGAGCGCAGATGCCATGCCGTCAGGGTACGCTTGGACGTCAGGCGTGAGGCATCGTGTATCAGGCTTCAGGCATCAGTGTGGATCGGAGCGTGATGATCTCGGCGGAGCAACGAAAGCAAGTGGCGATCGGGGTGGTCGTTCTCGGGGCGGCGGCTTGCCTGACGCCGATGGGACGGGCGGACATCATGCTGCCGCTGGGGATCGCTCTGGCTCTGGTCGGCATCGCGGATGCTTCGCTTCTGCCCTGGACGAAGGTGCTCTCCCGCGTGGTCATGCAAACGTGCGTGGTGGTGATGGGGCTGGGGATGAACCTGCGGGATTTGGCTCACGCGGGCGGGACAGGGATTGTCTTCGCAGCGGGGACGATTGTGCTCACATTCGCCGCGGGATTTGCGCTCGGACGTTTGCTGAAGCTCCCCGGGAAGCTCACGACGCTCATGGCGTCGGGCACAGCGATCTGTGGGGGTTCGGCGATCGCCGCGGTCTCCACCGTGATCGCGGCAGCCCCGGCTGAAATCGCTGTGGCGACCGGGACCGTCTTCCTGCTCAACGCCGCGGGGCTTTACGTGCTCCCCTGGCTCGGCGACCTCATGCAGATGTCGCACGCTCAGTTCGGCACATGGTGCGCGATCAGCATCCACGACGTATCCAGCGTGGTGGGGGCGGCCAAGACGTTCGTTGACGCCCACCCGCCCACGGCGGACATGCCGTCGGGCACCGACGCGTGGACGATCGCCACGGCGGTCAAACTGTCGCGTGCGCTGTGGATCGCCCCGATCTGCATGGCGGCGGGATGGTGGCTGGGTCGCGGAACGGCCGAGGTGCCGGGCGCGGCGGGCAAGCCAAAGACGCTCTGGGAGAAGTTCCCGGTGCCTCTCTTCATCCTGCTGTTCATCGTCGCCAGCGCGGTGTGCACGCTGATCCCGCAGATCAAGCCTTACCACACCGACTACCTCAGGCCCGCGGCCGGACACGGGATGGCGTTCGCGCTCTTCCTGATCGGGCTTGGGATCTCCAAGAAGGCGATGGCGTCGGTGGGGTGGAAGGCTCTGGTGCTCGGGGTCACGCTCTGGGTCCTCATCAGCGTCGTCTCGCTCGTCGTCGTGCGCGGGACGATCGCTTAGCAGCCCGCCTCGAACGCGACGACGAACTCCGCGTAGTCGAAGAAATCGATGAACCCGTCGCCGTTGTAGTCCGCGATGCGGACGGGCGCGCCCGTCTCAAACGCGGAGACGAACTCGTCGTAATCGAAGAAGTCGATGAACCCGTCGCAGTTGACGTCGGGGCCGCATGTTGAAAGGCCGACCGCCGGGCTTTCGATGCTCCCGCACGCGTTGGTGATCAGGCAGGTGAGGGTGCCGTTATCCGCGGCGCGAACTTCGGAGAGGGTCAGCCGCGCGGTGGTGACGCCCGCCGCGAGGGTCCCGCCAGCCATACGGCCCGTCGCGATCGCGACGCCGTTCCGCCGCCACTGGTAGGTCACCGCGTACCCGGTCGCGGGCGTCAGGTCGAACGCGACGATCCCGCCCGTGCACGAGGGGCCCGACCGAACCGGCCCGCTGGCGACCCAAGGGGCGCCGGTGGGATTGAACCGCGCCCAGCCGGTGGAAAGCTGGGCGGGCGCGAGGGTGCTCGCGAAGGCGCCGCCGACCTGCACCTCGGCCCGATGGGCGAGCAGGGCGTGCACCGGCCCATCGACGCCGTTGACGTTCGCCCATGCGGACCCGGTCCACATCGCGACACGGCTCGCCGGACCACCGCCGGCTTGGGTGAAGTCTCCGGCCAGGTACAGGTTGCCATCGGGCCCGACCGTAAGGGCCCGCACGATGTCGTTGGTCCCACCGGCCATCGCCGCGTACGACGCTCCGTTGTAGCGAGCGACGTTCGGCGAACCCGGAAGGCCCGCAAACTGCCCGCTGATGACGAGCTCGCCGCGAAACACCTCGAGCGCGTGAACCGTGCCCAGAAAGAAGCCCCCGACGGTCGACCATGACGACCCGTTCCACCGGGCAAGCCCCCCCGAACCCTGTCCGTTGGCCGAGGTGAACGCGCCGCCGGCGTAGAGCGAACCGTTGAAGACCTTGAGCGCGTAGCACGGACCGTTGAGATCCGTGCCGCTCAGCGCAAGCCAGCGCCGGTTGATCGGATCCCAGCGAGCCAGGCGGTTGTACGCGGTGGCGTTGTCCCCCGACGCTGTGAAGTCCCCCGCCGCGTAGGTCACGCTGTTGAAACGCTCGATCGCGCGGACGGGCAGGTTGAACCCCGTCCCCATCGTGCTCCACTCGCGCGTGCCGAGGATGTCCAACTCGGTCCACTGAGCGATCCGGGCCGCGGAAAGGCCCCCGGCCGTGGTGAACTCGCCGCCGACGACGAGATTCCGCGTCAGCGGCTCGGGGCTGAACGACTTGAGCGCTCGGACCGGGCCGTTTACGCCCGAACCGAACGCGGAAGTTGACGCTCCATCCCATCGCACGAGGTGAGCGACGCGGTCGCCGGCAGAGTCCAGGCCCGCGAACGACCCGCCGCCGACGGCCCTGCCGCCCAGGCTTGCCATCGAGAAGATCGAAGCCGCGCCCTCATAGCGGTTCCATGCCGCGCCGGTCCAGCGAGCGAGGCTGAGCGCGGGAGTGCGAAGGTTCGCGTCACGCACGCCCGCCGTGTCGAACGATCCGCCCACGAGCAACCCGTCCGGCAACGGGAGCAGAGCGTACACGGTCGGAAGAAAGCTGCCGCCGCCGACGCCACCCGCGTACGAGGACCACGCCGATCCGTTCCATGCCGCCAGGTTGCTCACCTGCACTCCACCCGCGACAGAGATCGCGCCGCCGACGACCAACTGCCCCTGGAAGGAGCCCAGCGAGCTCACGCTGTACGGGACTTCAATGCCGGTTCCAAGAGCCCGCCAGGAGGACCCGTTCCACGCCGCGATGCGATTCACCGGCACGCCGGCCACGCTCACGATGTCGCCCGAGATCACCAGGTCCCCGCTGTGCGTCGTCGAAAGCTCGACGGGCCAGCGGACGTTGCCTCGCGCGGCGGCGCCGCCGAGGATGCGCCAGGATGTCCCGTTGAACGCGGCGACATTGATCGGCGGTCCGGCCGACTGCAGCGCGAACCCGCCGCCGGCGACCAGCTCATTGTTGTAGACCGTCAGAGTCCGCACGACCACCGGCAAGGAGTCGCCGTTGTCGAGCGCGGGGCGGAGGCCCGAAGGGGTCGACCACGCGGCGCCGTTCCAAGCCGCCAGCGAGCCGCGATTGCTCTGGTTCGCGTCTCGGTAGGCGAAGGTGCCGCCAGCATAGATCTGATTATTGAACACGCACAGCGCGTCAACCGCCTGCGAGTCCCCGAACCCGTTCAGATACAGGCCGCTCCCAAGCGCCTCCCACGTACCCCCGGGCCCGTTGCGGAGCCGGGCTATGTTGCGGGTCTGGAGCGGTCCGATGCTTGCAAACTCGCCCCCGACGTAGAGGTCGTTCTGATGGACTGCCAGCGCGCGCACGAGGCCGTCGGTGCCAGCACCAAGCGGTTGCCAGCGTTGCCCGTCCCACGCGGCGAGATTCCGCGCCGGCACGCCCCCGACGGCGCTGAACTGCCCGCCCACGACGGTGTAGGTCGGGAGCGGTCCGGCACCGTCCGGGTCCCACAAGACCGCGCAGCCGATGAATCCGTCGGTTCCCTGGACGACCTCGCCCATCGGACCCGGCAGCCACCGGGAGCATTGCGCCGCCGCCTGATTGGTCAAGCCCGAGCTGACGACCGCCGTAGCCACGATGGTGGCGAAGAGACCGCTTGATGTGGACCTCAGCATGGAAACCTCCTGGCGGGAGCGTACCGCAGATTCGGGTGGGCCCGAAGGGAATTCGCTGGTCAACAGCCAACCTCGAACGCGCCGACGTACTCGTCGTAGTCGAAGAAGTCGATGAACCCGTCCGCGTTGAAATCGGCGACCTCCTGCGGCGCACCGGTTTCGAACGCAGCGACAAACGTGTCGTAGTCGAAGAAGTCCAGGAACCCGTCGCAGTTGACGTCGGCAGCACAAATGACCAAGCGGGCGGTGTTCGAAGTCGTCGTGCCACAGGTGCTGGTCGCCACGAGGCGATACCGTGTTTCGGTCGCGACCGGGAGTCGGCGACCGGGCAGTGCAGAGATCGTCAACGTGTCGGTGGCACTCCCCGTCACCGCGTAATCCGCGGTCTGGAAGTCGCTGAGATTGAAGTAGTTCCCGGAATTGAAGGGGACCTCCGCCTGCCAGCGGAACGTTGCGATCGGCGTGTCCCACACGGCGGCGGTGAAGGTCGCGGTGCCGAAGGGGCATACCTCCTGACGGTTCGGCTGATCGTTGATCACGGGGGCGGCCCCTTCGACGACGACGGCTGTGTCGGAGAGCACGATGCCGCAGTCGTTGGTGACGCGGCAGTCGTAGACGCCGATCTCGGTGGGGCTGAAGTTGGACACGGTGAGGGTGCGGGTGAACGCGCCGGCGAACGTGGTGCCCGAGGGGTTGGTGCCGTTGTTGAGCAACTGGCCGTTGTAGCGCCAGCGGTAGTTGACGGGCGAGGCGCTCGTCGCGTTGACGGTGAGCGTGAATGTGGCACCCGTGCACGGGGCCCGGTCCACGGGCTGCTGGGTCAGGAGGGCGAACTCGGGGAGACGCAGGACGTGGATCCCTTCGAAGACCTGGAGATTCCAGAGATTTTCCCCGAGAAGCAGCGCGTCGGTGATCGAGTCCGGCAAGAGCACCTCGCCGATCAGCGCGGGGTTGGCCGGAGCACCGACGCTGTAGATCGCGTGGAAGTTGTCGCTGGTCAGGATGCAGAACGACCCGGCAAGGAGGGCAGACTGGACATCGGTGATGCTCGCGGGAGCGGGGATGGTCGATCGCAGAGTCGGACTGGACGGGTTCGAGAAGTCGTACAGCGCGGTGGTGTCGTCATCACGCAGAATGGCGGCGAGTCTGCCCCGCACCCTGACTTCGTCCGCGTTGGGCTCGGTGATCGTCGACGCGAGGAACGGGTGGTACGGATCGGTGAGATCGATCACGTCGAGCCGATTGTCGCCCGCGGTTCGGTAGGCGGTGAGCACGCCGTCGTTGAGGTCGATCTCGACCCCTTGGTTGAGATTCTCGATCGCGGTCACGACGGGGCGGCGTGGGTCGGTGATATCGACGATCTGGTAGGTGTTGAGCAGTTGGATGACGGCGAGGCGTCCGTCCGCGTAAAGGTAGTTGTAGATGTTCACCTCGTCGCCGGACCACGTGAGCGAATCGCTCAGAAACGCGGGGTTGAGAGGGTCGGAAGTGTCGTAGATGTTGAGTGTGGTCGAGTCAGTCGTGTCCTGGGTCAGGAACAGCAGCAGGTTCCCGGTCGCATCGACGCCGTCGACATCACCCTCGACGACAAGGGTCGAGAGCAAAGCAGGACGGTCGGGGTTTGAAGCGTCGAAGATCCTGAACGTCGAATCGAAGTTGCCGTTCTGGAAGAGAACGAGATTCGATCCGGACACAAAGGCTTCGTCCGCCGTGACGTCAGTGTCGTACGAGCGGAACCAGACGAGTTGCGGGGAGCCCGGGTCCGCGAAGGTGTGCGCGGAGAGCAGCGAGAACGCGCGGCTCCAGACGAAGGAGTTGATCCCGACGGGAGCCAGCAGTTCGGGGACCGCCGAGTAGAGGGATCCAACCACAGGGTTGGCCGGGTCCGACACGTTCCACACACTCGCCGACACGTTGGGGGAGAGCAGGTGGACGAGCACGGTCCCGTTGTCCTCGGCGAGCGAGGGGATGGCGTCCTGGCGGATACCCGGGCGTGTCGTGACGATCGTCGGGTTGCCCGGGGTCGTCAGGCTAAGCGTGATGAGTTGGGTCCCCGCAGTCGCGACCAGCAGGGTGGCGTTGCGGTCGATCTTCGGCGAAGCCCCGGACGGGGCGAGCACCACGGTGTTGAGCGGGTTGGGGGCGACGATGTTGGCGATCCCGATCGCGTCGAGCCTCGGCTCGTAGCTCCCCGCGCTGAAAACATCGTACGCGGCGTACAGAATGTTCTGGCGTGCCTCAATCGAGGAGTAGGTCCCGGCCAAGAGGGATCCGAAAATCGGCTGGCCCGGGGTTGTGGTGTCCGCGATGGTGATGTCCCCGTTTGACTTGAGAATGCAGAGGCGGTCGGCCGAAGCGGCGAGGTCCTTGATCCGACCCGACCATGTCATATCCGCAAGGATCACCGGGTTTCTCGGGTCGACAATGTCGGCGACCACCAGGGTTTCGCCGTTGCTGGTGGACCGCTCGGTCGCGATATAGATGATGTTGTCGTGAACCTCGATCGCGGTGGGCTCGCCATTGACGGGAATGGAGCCGATCCGGAACGGAGCCTCCGGGTCGCTCGCATCGTGAATCTCAACCAACATGGGGAACCCGAGGAACAAAAGAGAGTTCTCGGAGGTCATGGCCGTCATGTCGTCGGTGATCTGTGTGGTGTACTCGAGGTCGCTGCACTGGGCTGCGGCGGGCCTGGTGAAGAGGCACAGCATGATCAACACGATGGAAAGCATGGCTTGTTGAAGCACCGATTCGCTCCTGATTGGTCCCAATCCCCCGAAAGGGCAGCGTACCGGAAGGATGTCGGGAATCCAAGCCTTTGGTGGTGAGCGAGTCGTGATTTTGCTCCCGGCCGGGAAGGTACCGTCGGCAGGCTCTACCATTCCCGTCTATGTCCCAAACATCGTCAAGCCAGCCCGCGTCCCCGTCGAACGACACGCCACACCGGTACAGCGCGGGGCTTGCGAACGACCTCGAAGTGAAGTGGCAGCAGCGGTGGGCGACCGAGGCCACGTTCACGACGCCCAACCCGGGTCAGCCCGGGTTCGACGCGTCGCGGCCCAAGTTCTACTGCCTGGACATGTTCCCGTACCCCTCCGGGTCTGGGCTTCACGTCGGGCACCCCGAGGGGTACACCGCGACGGACATCATCTCGCGGTACAAGCGGATGAAGGGGTTCAACGTGCTGCACCCGATGGGGTGGGACGCGTTCGGGCTGCCGGCGGAGCAGTACGCCATTCAGACCGGCGTCCATCCCGCGATCACGACGAAGAAGGCCATCGAGAACTTTCGGCGGCAGCTGCAGCGATTCGGGTTCTCGTACGACTGGTCGCGCGAGTTCGGCACGATCGACCCCGCGTACTACAAGTGGACGCAGTGGATCTTCTTGAAGCTCTACGACGCCTGGTTTGATCCGGAGACCAAGAAAGCCAGGCCGATCAACGAGCTTATCGCACGCGAGACCAAGGCTGGGCGATGGGCAGGCCTCTCGCAGGCCGAGCAGCGGAGATTCCTCGACGACCACAGGCTCGTCTATCTCGGCGAAACGACCGTCAACTGGTGCCCAAAGCTCGGCACGGTGCTCGCCAACGACGAGGTGATCGACGGGCGGAGCGAGCGAGGCGGGCACCCCGTGCTGCGCAAGCCGATGAAGCAGTGGATGTTCCGCATCACCGCGTACGCGGATCGCCTGCTGGACGGCCTGGCGGGCCTGGACTGGCCTTCGTCGACCAAGGCGATGCAGACGGAGTGGATCGGTCGCAGCGAAGGTGCGGAGATCGCCTTTGAGGTTGTCGGGCGGCCGGAACGTCTGACGGTCTTCACCACGCGCCCCGACACGCTCTTTGGTGCCACCTACATGGTCGTCGCGCCGGAGCATCCGCTCGTCGCATCGATCATCAGCGATCCGGCGGTGAAGGCGTACGTCGATCGTGCGAAAAACCTCTCCGACATCGAGCGGATGGAGAACAAGAAAAAGACCGGCGTCTTCAGCGGTCTTCACGCGACCAACCCGGCCACCGGCGAGACCATCCCCGTCTGGATCGCTGACTATGTCCTGATGGGTTACGGCACCGGGGCGATCATGGCCGTCCCCGCCCACGACGAACGCGACTACGAGTTCGCGAAGACGTTCGGGTTGCCGATCCGCGATGTGGTCTACGACCGCACAAGGGTCGCGATGGCCTACTTCGCCAGGCATGCGCCCGCTCACGCCCGCACCGCTGAACGGTGGCAGGGCATTCTCGCCGACTTCCTCGGGAACATCACTTCGGCCATCCCCTCGTCCGACCAGTCTCGCGACTTCAGTGACGCCCTCCAGTTCGTCTCGGCCCGCCGTGAATTCGATACCAACGGCACCGCAGTCATGATCCCCGCGGGCGCTCCGATCGACCGCCCCGGCGGGATCGGTGAACGACGCGGCGCCACGAGCATCGTCTGGCTTGACGCGATCGCTGAAATGAACTTCGACGGCTTTGACGATCTTGTCGACCGGTTCGCGCGCGGTCGCTTGTTTGACGTCGCGGGTGGTGCGTTTGTCGCCACCGGCGCCGTCGGCGTGGCGGTCAACTCCTCGAACAGCGAGCTGTCACTCGACGGCCTGACCGTCGATGCCGCCAAGTCCGCCATGATCGCCTGGCTCGAACGCAAAGGGGTTGGACGTCGCCGCGTCAACTACAAGTTCCGCGATTGGACGTTCAGCCGCCAACGCTATTGGGGCGAGCCTTTCCCGATGGTTTTCGCGGAGGATGGCACCGCGTACCCGATCTCGGAGAAGGCCCTTCCCGTCACGCTGCCGGAACTGGCCGACTACGCCCCGGTCGAGAGTGACGACCCGATGCCTCTGCTCGGCAAAGTGACCGCGTGGGTTCACACCACCGCGGGCGAGGCGGGCGTCGATCCCGCGGTGTTGCCCCCGAGTACCAAGGTCCGGCGTGAGTCCAACACGATGCCGGGGAGCGCGGGCAGTTCGTGGTACGCCCTTCGGTACTGCGATCCGAAGAACGACGCCGCGCTGATCTCGCCCGAGGCGGACCGATACTGGATGGGCGCGAACGGCCTGCCCGGAGGCGTCGATCTCTACATGGGCGGTTCCGAGCACGCCGTCGGCCATCTGATGTATTCCCGCTTCTGGCAGAACGTGCTGCACGACCTTGGGCATGTGGCCACCCCCGAGCCGTTCCAGAAGCTCTTCCATCAGGGTCTCATCACCAGTTTCGCGTACCAGCGGCCGGACAAGACTCTTGTCCCGTGCGACGAGGTCGAGGAGCCCGTCGAAGGCCAGTTCGTCGAGAAGGGTAAGGGGACGAAGCTGACATCGATTGTGGCGAAGATGTCCAAAAGCCTCAAAAACGTCGTCAACCCCGACGACGTGATCGCGGAGTTCGGGGCTGACACGTTCCGTCTCTACGAGATGTACATGGGCCCGCTCGAAGCGAGCAAGCCGTGGAACCCGCGGGACATCACGGGCTTGTCGCGGTTTTTGGCCAGGGCGTGGCGCGTCGCGGTCGATGAGAAGACCGGCGCGATTCGCTTGGGTGATTCGAAGGACCCTGCGCTCGAGAAGCAGCTGCACCGCGCGGTCGCGAAGGTCGGGGCCGACATCGAGCGTCTGTCGTTCAACACCGCCATCGCGGCGATGATCGAGTTTGTCAACGCGGTGGGCACCACGACCCTGACGAAGGATCAGCTCGAGCGGTTCATGCTGACGCTGGCCCCGTTCGCCCCGCACCTAGCCGAAGAGGTCTGGAGCAAGCTCGGGCACGCGGGCATGATCTCCCTGGAAGCCTGGCCGACGGTTGATCCCGCGATGCTTGTCGACGATCAGATTGAACTGGCCGTGCAAATTCAGGGAAAGGTCCGCTGTAAGCTGACCGTGCCGACCGGCGCGGACGCCCAATCGATCGAAGCGATGGCGTTGGCCGACCCCGAAGTCCAGAAGCAGCTGGCCGGCAAAGCCGTCAAGAAGCTGATCGTTGTGCCTGGCCGACTGGTGAACATCGTGGCGGGCTAATCCAACCCACCCAGCTGTTCCATCGATTCATGTAACGCGCTGCAGGTTTGGTGTTCTTCGCCGGACCCCTTCGTTCAAAGCTCAAAGAAAGCCATGATCGACCGGAAAGTCGGTTGACGTTACGGAATCGTTTCAGTAGCATGAAAATCCTTGCTTGGACGTCCATTCTGATTCTGTCGGCGTTCGGTGACAGGTAGTTGACGGAGTTCGCCGCTCAGAGGCTGTCCGAGAGTCGCGTCGTTGCACGCGAGTCTCGATGGAGGTTCTCGCAGGTTTGTATCGTGGATTGGTAGAAAAAGGGAGTTTTCATGCGTTTCAAGTCATTGTCTCCGATCGCGTTGCTGATGGGTTTCGCCGGGCTGGCGACCTCCGCCATGGCACAGGATGTGACCGCCCCGGGAGACCCGATCGTCGGGTCTTCGGACAACCACCCCGGTGCTGAGGATCCCTCCAAAGTCATCGACAACCTCGGCGGTTCGAAGTACCTCAACTTTGACAGGCTTGACACGGGCTTCACCGTGACGCCGTCCGGGACCGGGATCGTTCGAGGCCTGATCATCGTGACCGCGAACGATGCTCCCGAGCGCGACCCCGCCTCCTTCATCCTTGAGGGCAGCGACGACGGCGTGACCTTCACCGTGATCGCGCAGGGTGCGCTCAATCCGCCCACCGCCCGGTTCGGGATGGACCAGGTTTCGTTCAACAACCCGACCGCGTACCTCACCTATCGAGTCACGTTTCCGACCCTCCGCAACGGCAACGCTGCCAACAGCATGCAGGTTGGCGAAGTGCAGCTGGTCACCGCGGGCGACATTCTCACGCCGGGCGATGCCTTCACCGTGACGTACACCCCCGGCGCATCGAGCCCCGCCAACGAAGGGCCGGCCAGTCTGTTCGACAACCGCCTGGGCACCAAGCTCGGCATCTTCGACGGCAATCTCGGGCCCACCGTGATCGACGTGACGCCCGGCGTCGGGGCCAGCGTCGTCACCGGCTTTGACTTCTTTGGCGCCAGCGACGACAACGCCTTTCAGGGACGCACGCCGACGTACGCGGCGATCTATGGCTCCAACGACGGCGTGAACTTCACCGAGCTGGGCCGCTCTGACCTGGTGAGCAGCATCGATAACTTCCAGGAGCAGGAACTCCGCTTCGCCAACACCACCAGTTACACCCGCTACCGCATCGAGTTCGGGCCCTCTCAGTTCGACAGCTTCCTCCAGATCGGCGAGATCCAGCTTTACGGGTCGGTCTCCAACGCTGCCCCCGCAAACGACACCTGCCAGACCGCTCAGCCGATCTCCGCCGGCGCGAACGCCGGAGCAAGCTTCAACGCGACCGGCTCAACGTCGAGCCCCTGCGGCAGCAACGACAACATGGACGTCTGGTTCCGCTATGTGGCGACCGCCACCGGGCCCGTCGAGATCAACACCATCGGGCCCGGCGTCCTCGACACCACCCTCGCCGTCTACTCCACCTGCGGCGGCGCGGCGATCGGGTGCAGCGACAACGCCAACGGCGGCCTCTCACGCGTCACATTCTCCGCGACGGCGAACCAGGCGTACCTGGTCCGCGTCGCCGGTAACAACGACACCACAGGCTCCTTCACCGTCAACGTCGTCCCCAACCCGGTGACGCACGCGGACGTGTCCGTGCCCCTCAACTACAACTTCAACGGCATGGTCCAAAGCGGCGAGAACGATGATCCGGACGCCCCCAACGGCTACCGGTCCATCGGCGACCGCGGCATGCGCCTCACCGGCGCCGTCGGCTCCCTCGAGGTCGGCCTCGAAGGCACCACCGGCATCCCCTACACCCTCATCACCGATGCCGGCGTCGTCGATATCGTCCACCTCGGCGATCGCAACACCGTCGACGGGGGCAACAAGCCCTGGGATCTGGAAGCCGACGGCGACGAGATCGGCACCCAGCCCGCGTGGCTGATCGACAGCAACCAGAGCGTCCCGCAGGTCACCAACACTTCCGTGCTCGGCGCCGTGATGCAGGCGGGCACCAAGATCGGCGTCCTCTTCAACGCCAGCAACGGCGGCACGACGTTCGACATGAACATCGGCTTCTCCGATGGCTCCACCGCCACCGTGCAGGTCGACGCCCCCGACTGGTATGGCCTTCAAAACGTCGATGGCCCGACCGCGGGCGTCGAAAGCCAGCGCAGCATGGGCACCTACACCGCCGCTGAAAACGTCGACATCGGTTCGACCGGCGTCGATCTCAACATCGTCGAGGCCATCGTCAGCTACGAAAGCCTCGTCGCCGGCGGTCAGGGCGATTTCGCCGGCCGTCAGATCGTCTCGGTCTCCTTCTCCAACGCCCAGTCCACGATCCCCGGCATCGGCATCTACGCCATGACCATCCGCGACGCCGGGGCGGCCTGCAACGCCGACTTCAACGGCGACGGCTTCCTCGACTTCTTCGACTACGGCGATTACGTCCTCTGCTTCGAGACCAGCCAGTGCCCGCCGGGCAAGACGGCGGACTTCAACGGCGACCAGTTCGTCGACTTCTTCGACTACAGCGACTTCGTCGAACGCTTCGAGTCAGGCTGCTAAGCCCGATCCTGATTCACCTTTCAGATCCTGATTCACTTTCGGCCGACCCGGGGCTCCTCTCCCCGGGTCGGCTTTTCTTTCCCTCTCGTCCGGTGATGCCGCCTTTGCCGTGGCGGATTCGCACGCCCCTACCATCGTCCCATGACGGATCCATCGCCAACGCCTTCGACCGACCTCGACCCGGTTTCTCTGCTCGCGCACCGGTTCCGAAAGGCGATGGCGCAAGCGTTTCCGGCGATTTCGGGCGATATGGACCCGCTCATCGCCCCCAACAAGAACCCCGCAGCGGGCGACTTTCAGTCCAACGCCGCCATGGGACTCTCTAAGCGCGTTGGCAAGCCCCCGCGCGACGCTGCCAAGGCCATCGTCGCCGCTCTCAACGTCGATGACCTGTGCGAGCCCGTCACCGAAGCCGCCATTGCCGGGCCTGGGTTTATCAATCTCAGGCTCCGCAGCGACGCTCTTGCCCGCCTTGCCACAGGGATGGATTCCCCGACCCTTGGCGTCGCGCTCCCCGCCGCGCCGATGACCATTGTTGTCGACCTCTGTGGCGTCAATCTCGCCAAGGAAATGCACGTCGGCCACCTGCGCTCGACGATCATCGGCGACGCGATGGCACGGATCTTCGACCGCCTCGGACACCGCGTTTTCCGTCAGAACCACCTGGGCGACTGGGGCCTGCCCATTGCCATGGTCTGTGGCCGGGTGAAGCGAGAGGTCCAAGCGGGGCGTCTCGATCTGGCGACCATCGTTCTCACGGACCTCGACAAGCACTACAAGGCCGCTCAGAAGGAGTGCGCCCCTCCCGCCTCCCTCGGTAGCGTGCTCGAGGACTTCGCGCCGTTCCTCACGTCCAAGTTCATGGCCGAATGGGCCGACGAGATCGACAGCGGCAAGACCGCGCTCGCAGCGCTCGCGGTGGCGAAGAAGACGCTCGTGGACCTTCAGGCGAAAGAGCCCGGCATTCTCAAGGTCTGGCAACGCATCGTCGACGTGACGATCGCCGCGTGCGCCGAGAACTGTCGTCGGCTGGGCGCGATCGTCCTGCCCGAACACACCGCCGGCGAGAGCAGCTACGCCGAGGAACTCGGCCCCGTGGTCGAGGATCTGCTCGCGAGGAAGATCGCGGAGATCGACGACGGAGCCGTGGTCGTGCGTCTGGATGTGCCTGAGTTGGTGGCCGCGGGCGAGGCCGTTAAAGAGCCCTGCCTCATCCGCAAGCGCGACGGCGGGTATCTCTACGCCACAACCGATGTGGCGGCGATCAAGCGGCGCGTGCAGTCCCTCGGGGCCGACCGCGTGGTCTATTGCGTCGACGCCCGCCAAGGGTTCCACTTCAAGCAGGTCTTTGCCGCCGCCAAGCGAGCCGGGTACGCGACACGCCACGGGCACGTGGCCACGCTGACGCACGCCGCGTTCGGCACCATCCTCGGCGACGACGGTCGCCCGTTCAAGACTCGTACCGGCGAGAACGTCAAGCTCTCGGACCTCATCTCCGAGGGCGTTAGTCGCGCCGGCACCGAATTGAAGTCCAGGACCGGCGAGGGCGTTGAGGTCAACGAGGCGGAGTTCGATGCGACCGCGTGGGCGGTCGGAGTCGCTGCGATCAAGTACGCCGATCTCTCGATCGAGCGTGTGAAGGACTACGCCTTCAGTTTCGACCGCATGGTCGCCTTCGAGGGCAACACCGGCCCGTACCTGCTGTATGCGTACGCGCGCACGCGATCGATCTTCCGCAAGGCCGCCGAACAAGGGATCGAAGGCGGGGGTATCGGCGGATGGCGCGCGGCGCCGATCGTGCTTGGCGAACCCGCCGAACGTGCGCTCGCTCTGACGATGCTGAAGTATCCCGGGGCCCTTGCGGCCGCCGGCGAGGCCGCCGAGCCGCACCGGCTCTGTCAATTCCTCTACGAACTGGCGGGGTCGTACTCGGCGTTCTACACGAACTGCCCGATCTTGACCGCCGAAACGCAGGCTGTTCGCGCGAGCAGGCTGAGGTTGTGCGATCTGGCGAGCCGCCTTCTCGCTGACGGGCTGAAGACGCTCGGGCTCCCTGTCGTCGAGAAAATGTGATTGCGATAGGTCTTTGGACGGGTGATCAATCGCGGACCTTGGAGAATTTTCGGATCAATTGATGTTTGGAGGCGTATCCTCCACACCCGCCGTTTGACGCCGGGCTCTGAATCTGCGATAGTGCCCGCCCGTGCGGGAAGGCTCGCGAGGAAAGAGGTCGGGGTGGGTGGATTCGGGGAGTGGTAGGGGGCGGGAGTGGGGGGAGCCCCGCCGGACGATTCCGGCGAGGGACCATGGTGTGTCCGGTCCGATTGTCTTTGGAGGCCTTGCATGGCTGGCAAGACCAGTTCGAGTGTTGGCGTCGGCGTAGCAATCACCCTGCTGAGCCTGACCACGTTGGCCCTGTTTGTCGTCACAGCGATTTTCTTCGGGAAGTACAACTCCCAGAAGGAAGAATTCAATCTGCTGAAGAACGACACGAGCCAGTTCATCACGGCCAACGAGCGCAAGGACGGTGAAGTCTTGGCGTTGACCGCCGATGCTCGCAAGTCCGGGAAATCTCTCGTTGTCTACCTGCGCGAACGCGTGGCGGGCATCATGAGGTCCACCACGGGAGCCGAGAACACGAAGTTCGACGAGTTCGACGGCAAGGTCAAGACCCAGCTGTCCGGAGAAGGCGGGTCTCTCTTTTCGGCGATCGCCAGTCGCGACGAGCAGATCAAGAATCTGACGCAGTCGTCCGTCGCCGCCGAGGAAGCTCGCCAGGCCGCGATCAAGGAACTTGATCTGACGAAAGCGTCCGTGGGTGATACCCAGAAGGCGCTCGTGGATGAAAACAACAGGCTCAAGGCCAACATCGCCGCCTATGAGGGCGAGTTGATCAAGTACCGAGCCGGGCTTGATGACGCTCAGGCCAAGATGTCAGAGTCGATCGCATCTCTTGAGGCGGAATCCGCCTCACGCACGAACATCCTTGGCGCGAAGATCGCCAGCCTCGAACGCGAGAATCTCGTGATTGTCGAGCAACTCGCCAAGCTCCGCGGTGAGCAGTCCAGCGAGATCCTCCGCGCTCAGAGCGAGGAAGCGCTCGTGGACGGCCAGATCGTCGCGGTTTCTGCGGACGGCCGCGAGGTCACGCTGAACCTGGGAGCCAGGCAGAAGCTCCCTCTCGGGATCACGTTCGCGGTGTACGCCGGCGCATCACAGATCAAAGTCGACGAGCGCACCGGCGAGTACCGTCGTGGCAAGGCGACGATCGAGGTCATCAACGTTTCGTCCGAGACAGCAACGTGCCGCGTGAACTCCGAGACCAAGGGGTCGCCCGTGGTGAACGGGGACGTGATCGCCAACGCGGTCTACGACCCGACGAAGGTCTACAAGTTCGTGGTTTTCGGCAACTTTGACTCCAACGGCGACGGTATCGCCACCCCCATGGAGCGTGCCGACGTCGTCTCGATGGTCGAGGGTTGGGGCGCGAAGAGCCTCGCGGATCTCGCGGGCGATGTTGACTTCCTCCTCCTGGGCGAGAGGCCCGTTCTTCCCCCGCGTCCTTCCGACGGCTCGCCCTTCGAGGTCGTTCAGCAGTACGTCAAGATGCAGCAGGAAGTCTCCAGGTACGACGAGTTCTACAAGTCCGCCCAGTCGACCAGCGTGCCGATTCTCAACCAGAACCGGTTCATGACGCTCATCGGCGCTAAGCCGATCCGCGTCGCTCGCTAAGTCTGTTCATGTCAACCCTCCCGCCCGCGGGCTTCCCCGCGGGCGGTTTCGTTTGTACGATGCACTATGGCCAGGTCCCGTGGCAGCCCGCTCCCTCTCGCGCTCCAGGTCCCCCTGGCGGCGGCCATCCGCGTCGCTCTTGCCGCTCCGACGCTGCTCTCGCCCTCCGTCGCGACAGCGATGGCGGGCAGGCTCGGTCGCGGGTTTGGTGGGCTTTCGCTCAATCGCAAACGCCTCGCCCGCGCCGACGAAAACCTCCAGGAAGTCTTTCCCGATTGGACGCCCGAGCAACGCCGCGAGCACGCCTTGGCGGCATACGAGCACATCTTCCGACTCGGGGTCGAATTGGCGTTCATCCCCCGCGTGCTCACCGCCGACTCGTGGTACAAGCACCTGGCCATCGGTGATCTCCGCCCGGCCGTCTCGCGGCTCATCGCCGATCGCCCGTGCATCATGATTTCCGGTCACGTCGGCAACTGGGAACTCGTGGGTGCCGCCATCGCGATGATGGGCTTCCCGTTGCACGCTGTGTACCGCCCGCTCGACCTGGCCCCGCTGGACCGGTGGGTGCGTGAGAGCCGCCAGCGCCAAGGCATGACCATGGTGTCCAAGTTTGGCGCGGTGCACGACCTGCCCCGGTGCCTGAGGGCGGGAAACCCCATCGGCCTGATCGCCGACCAGAACGGCGGCGACCGAGGTGTCTTTGTCCCCTGCTTCGGCCGACTGACCTCGACGTACAAGTCGATCGGACTGATGGCGCTCCAGCACGACGCGGTCATGGTCTGCGGCTTTGCCCGTCGGCTCACGCCCGGCGAGAGGCCGCACGACCAGAGCACGCCCGGCGGCGGCCTCGGCTACATCATGGAAATTCAGGATGTTTTCGGACCCGAGGAGTACCGGGCCCAGCCCGACCCCCTCTTTTACCTCACCGCCCGATACCGGAGGGCGATGGAAGCGATGATTCTCAAAGCGCCGGATCAGTACCTCTGGATGCACCGAATCTGGAGGAGCAGGCCCGTGCACGAACGCACCGGCAAGCCCTTCCCGGCCGCCCTCCGGGACAAGCTGCGGGCGCTGCCGTGGATGACCGAGGAAGAACTCGGTCGGATCGTCGAACGGAGCGAACGCGAGAGCAGGGCTGCGGCCGGCTAAGCCCCGGCGGGAAGAGTCGTGAATGCCCGGGCGTCCCTACGGTTCCACGTTCAGGAGAAGCACCATGTCCGAAGCGGTCGGCAGGCTCGAAGATGTCAGGGTTCTCATTGTCGACGACGACCAGGACGTGCTCGAATCCATCGACGCCGCGTTCCAGTCCGAGGGCGCGCTCACCGCGCTCGCGATGGACGGCGCTGAAGCGGTCAAGATCTGCCAAGACGATCCGCCCGACCTGGTCATTTTGGACATGATGCTCCCCAAACGCTCGGGGTTCCTGGCCGTCGAGAAAATCAAAGGCCGCGAGGACAGCCCCGTGGTGATCATGGTCACCGCCAACGAGGGCCGCCGCCACCAGGCCTACGCCGAATCACTCGGTGTCGACAAGTACATGCTCAAGCCCGTCCCCCTCGAACGCCTGCTGACCGCAGCGGTCGAACTTCTCAAAGCCCGGGGCCCGGTGACACGTCCGCAACGCGACGATTCGATCTACGAAGATGATTCCCAGGAGGAAGCTTAGTGCCCAAGCGTCAGGTCGTGCTCATGAAGAGTGTGGTCAAGGGCGAGCCTCAGGCGCCCCTGGGGTCGCACGCTGCGGTGAAAGAAGCCCTCGCCCGGTACAACACCGCGGTGGATGGCTCGGTCCGCTCCAAGACCGCGGGCACAGAGATCCTCCACGGCCCGGGGATGATCGTCGAGATCGCGACCACGACCGAGTCCGTCGCCCAGGCGATGGTGACGATGACCGACGACGAGATCGCCTGGCCCGTCCTCGAACGGGCGTGCCGGGCTCTCAAGTGGAAGTTGGTGGATCTGGAGACGGGGCGGAGTTTTGGGTGAGCGTGCTACGAATCGCTGAGAAATTTCAAATCTCCGCCACCACCTTGATCTCAAAGTGGATCGGCGTGTTCCCCCCCGTCGGCAACGACTTGACCTCCACCGTCGTCCTTGTGGGCAGATTCGGCGGCCTGAAGAACTCCGCGTAGACCCGGTTGTACTCCTTCCAGTCCCGCTGCATATCCGTCAGGTACACCGCGACATCGACGATCTTCTCCCAGCGACTGCCCGCTTCCTCCAGAATCATCCTGATGTTCTCAAAGCACGACCGCATCTCCGCTTCGATCGAGTAATCCGCCAGATTGCCCGAAGCGTCGAGCACCGCGCCCGGAATGTCCTTGCTCCCCTTCTTCCGAGGCCCGATCCCCGAAAGAAACAGCAGATTCCCTGCCCGCCGAGCGTGGGCGTAGGGGCCGAGGGGTTCAGCAGCATTTTTGGACTGAATCGATGACATCGGACACTCCTCCTTAAACCCGCACACACACATTCTTCGCCTCGGTGAAGAACTTCAAAGCCTCCACGCCACCCTCTCGCCCGACACCGCTCTGCTTCACACCGCCGAAGGGCGTCCGCAGGTCGCGGACCATCCAGCAGTTGATCCACACCACGCCCGCGTCGAGAGCCGCCGCTACGCGGTGGGCGCGAGAGACGTCGCGCGTGAAGACCGACGCTGAGAGGCCATATGGCGTGCCGTTGGCGAGCCTGAGCGCGTCCGCGTCGTCACGGAACTTCTGCACGGTCACAACAGGCCCGAAAATCTCCTCCTGCTCCACGCGGCACCCGGGATCAAGCCCCGTGATGACGGTGGGGGGGTAAAACGTCGCTGAAGCGTTGTTGACCCGCTCGCCGCCACAGACGATCGTCCCGCCCAGTTCTTTCGCAAGCCTCACCATCCCCGCAACCTTCTCGCGGTGGGCTGCACTCGTGAGGTAGCCAAACTGCGTCGCCGGGTCCATCGGGTCGCCCGTCTTCAGAGCTTTCGCCCGCTCGGCCACGCCCGCCAGCACCCGCTCGTACACCCGTTCGTGCACCAGAAGCCGCGACCCGCACAGACAGATCTGCCCCTGGTTGCTGAAAGCTGCCCGCGCTGCTGTCGCGATGGCGTCGTCGAGGTCGGCGTCGTCGAACACGATGAACGCGTTCTTCCCACCCAGTTCCAAGCTGCACCGCTTGAGCAGCCTGCCGCACGTCTCGCCGATCCACCGCCCGACGCCCGTCGACCCCGTGAACGTCACCGTCGGCACGTCCGGATGCTCGACAAGCGCCGCCCCAGCCCCCGGGCCGGTGCCGTGCACGATGTTCAGCACGCCCGGTGGCAGCCCCGCCTCGATCGAAAGCTCGCCGAGGATCGCTGCGGTGACAGGCGTCACTTCGCTGGGCTTGCCGACGACGGTGTTGCCGGTCGCAAGCGCTGGCGCGATCTTCCACGTGAACAGATACAGAGGCAGGTTCCAAGGCGAGATGCACCCCGCGACGCCCCGAGGCTTACGGAGCGTGTAGTTGATCGCCGGAACGCCGCCCGGCGAACCGCCCGCGTCAAATTCGTGTGCCTCGGTCGCGGTATGAAGGATGGCCGAGCCGAAGAACCGCAGATTGGTCGCCGACCTCGGGATGTCCAGGTGCCGGGCCAGGCTGATGGGCTTGCCGGTGTCCCGACACTCCGCCTCAGCCAGCCGGTCGAGGTTGGCGTCGATGAGGTCCGCCAGCCGCATCAAAAGCCGCGACCGCTCGACCGCGGGCGTGGCGGCCCACGCTGGAAACGCCGCTTTCGCCGCTGCCACCGCCGCGTCGACGTCAGCCTTGCCCGAGTCGGGGACGCGTGCCCACACCGAGCCCGTGGCGGGCTCGACGACGTCGATCAGGCGACCGGAGGCGGAGGGGTGGAGCGCACCCGCGATGAGGTTTGAGTATGGCTTCACGAAGAAAGTCTAACACCTTGCCGTCGGGCACATGAACCGACAGCCCGGCTGGGCGTTCCCGGCACGCGAGCCTCTCGGCTATTGGACCTTTCTGGCCCCACGCGTCGCCGGTTCGGTCGGTGGCGGGCCTTCGAGCGGCGGCGGCGGCTTCTCAGGGCCGTACGATTCGCGCAGCTTGCGTGCGGTTTCGGCGGCGGCCGCGTCGACCTTGGGGCCGCTCCCGCCGAAGAGGAACCACGCAGCCACGCCCAACACAACGACCGCGAAGACGCCGATCAGGATTCGTTGCCTCGTGCCATCCGAGCTGTCCGACCAAGACGGTAACGCCATAAGTTCCTCGCAAGTGTCCCGCGTAAGGCAGTGCTAGTAGTCCCGTCCGCGAATCCCGTCACGGGTGCCCCAGAAGAACGCCGGGTCGCCGTAGTTCCAGGTAAAGCCCTGCCGTGCGCCGTAGAGAAAGCGGTTGTCCATCTCCGCCTCGGTCGGATTCCAGACACCGGAAGGCGCCTTGAGTTTCGAGGTGTCGGTTCCGTCGGGCGTGTCGGTACGTTCGTACAGGTCACGCATCCGGATCGTCTTCGCGCTGCTGTCGGCCATGACGACCGCGGTGTTCGCGCGGACGTCGTTGAACATGTACTGTTCCTTCTGGTAGAAGTCCTTGTTCACGAACAACAGCACTTTCCCGTTGGGCTGGACGAGGTCAGAGATCTTGTTCCTCCGAATCTTGTGACGGTTGCCCGTGGTCGCGGCCCCTCGGGCGGTCCCGCTGGTGAACCGGGAGAAATCCTGCCAGAAGACCGGCGCGTACCAGTAGGAGCTGGGGAAGATCCACGAGTAGTCGGTCTGGGCGTTGCTGTCCTGATTGGTCTCGAACCAGTTCTTGAGCGCGGCGTCTCCCGGGTCGACAATCGACTTGATCCGCGAAGTCTTCTCGCTGTCGCCGAAGAACATGTGGGCGGCCCAGTGATACCCGAACGTTTCGGTGCCCGACTGGCTGAACCCGCCGCCATAGGGCCAACCGATCTGCCGGAAATGATTGGGCTGCCACCAGACCCAGTAGGAGTCATTCACGGGACCCTGCGAAGAAAACGGGTTCGGAAACGACTCTTTGTAATCGTTCGCGTAGACCGCCATGTACTTGGAGTTGCCGCCGAGATTCGCCAGACCCTGCAGCCGTCGAGCTTCGATGCGTGCCTTCCCCAGCGCCGGGAGCAGCAACGAGATCAGCAGCGCGATGATCGCGATTACCACCAAGAGCTCAATGAGCGTAAAGCCGATTGCACGTCGACCGCCGAGGGAATGCGCCATGGGATTTCCTTTCGTCGTCTGCAGTCGCCGCGAGTGCGGCGTACCCGGTACCAGAACGGCCCGGTGCTGAATAGCCTACCTCGGTTCTCGACCGAACACAAGCCCAAAACCAGAGAATCACCATCCGTGGCGAATTGTGGTATCCTCCTCGACTCCACCCCTTTTCCCTGGAGGCCAGAATGGTCGCAACCCGAGTCGTCTCCCTTTCCCTCTTCTCCCTCACCACCATGCTTACCGCCTGCTCCTCAACACCCACCCCAAACCAGTCAGCCGACCGCTCCTTTGCCGACGACGTCGCTTTCCTGCGGAAGCACCGAGACACCATCGTCCTGTCGGCCCCCGCCGGTTCGGGCAAGATCGCTGTCGTCCCGGGATTTCAGGCCCGCGTCATGACCTCCACCGCCCGGGGCGACGCCGGGCAGTCCTTCGGTTTCCTGAAAGACGACCTTATCGCCTCCACAGGCGTTCTCCCCCACATCAACCCGTACGGCGGCGAGGACCGCTTCTGGCTCGGGCCCGAGGGGGGACAATTCTCGATCTTCTTCGCCCCCGGCGTCCCCGAGCAGACCCTCAAGCACTGGCAGACCCCTGCCGCGATCGACACGGAAGCCTTTACGCTGACCCAAAAGTCCGATCATTCCGCGAGCTTCATCCACAACGCCCGGTTCACCAACGCCTCGGGCACCAACTTTGACGTGAAGATCGATCGGTCGATCGCGGTGCTCGACCCCGCCGACGCCCTGCGCACTCTTGGCATCGCTCCATCCGGGCTCGATGTCGTGGCGTTCGAGTCGCGGAACACCATCACCAACGCTGGCACAGCCGCTTGGACCGAGCAGACGGGCTTGCTTTCGGTCTGGATTCTCGGGATGTTCAAGCCTTCGCCCGCGACCACCGTTGTCGTGCCGATCAATGCCACCCAAGGGCAGGACCTCTCGAAACTCGTCAACGACTCGTACTTCGGGAAGGTCCCCGCCGACCGCCTCAAGGCTGTCCCGCGCGGCAACCCCGCTGTGGGGGCGGCCCGTCCGCTCGCCCTCTTGTTCAAGGGCGACGGTCAGCAGCGCACGAAGATCGGTGTCGCCCCAGCCGCCGCCCTCCCGATCGCCGGCAGCTACGACCCCTCCCGCAACGTGCTGACGCTTGTGACTTTCACCATCCCGACCGGCACGCACAAGTTCGTCAATTCCATGTGGGAAACCAAGCAAGCCGACCCCTTCGCCGGCGACGTCGTCAATTCCTACAACGACGGCCCTTCCGAGCCGGGCGGCAAGCCCTTCGGACCCTTCTACGAGATCGAATCCTCTTCCCCCGCCGCGTCGCTCGTTCCCGGCAAGTCGCTCACGCACACGCATCGCACGATCCACCTCGAGGGCCCGCGCGAGGCTCTCGACAAGGCGTGCCGGGCCGCGCTCGGGCTCGGGCTTGACGAACTGAAGCTTCCTTGAGCCTCGTCGATGTGGGAGTGAAGACCTCAAGGGCAGATTCGCGGGGACCTTGACGGACCGCCCGCGTTGTACAATCGCGCCATGAAAGCCGATAATCCGGGCGAATCTCCGCGCGATGCCTGCTGCTCGAGCGGCCCGTGCTGCGGGCCCTCACAGGGACCCACAGCACAGGGGTCCAAGGCGCAAGCATCAGACGCACGATCGATGCTCGAGATCGCCAGGCGGGACTTCCTCTCCCTGGGGATGCTTGCCGCGGCGGGAGCGGCGATCGGCGTGTGGCCGCCCAAGGGCGCGATCGCGGGCCCGTTCACGATCGGTGACGCGGACGACTTTCTGATCCCCGCCGACAAGAAACTCGATCCCGCGTGGGTCGCTTCGCTCACCGCTCGTGGCGAACCAACCGTGTACCGGTCAAGCCTGAACGAACTGTCCTTCATCGGCATGCCCATCGGCGGGATCTGCTGCGGGCAGGTGTACCTCGGCGGCGACGGATCACTCTGGCACTGGGACATCTTCAACGTGCCGCAGGCCGAGCCGTGGAGCCACAGCAGCGGCTTCCTCTACGCCAAGCCAGCCCGTCCGGCCTCGCCGCTCAGCCAGGGTTTCGGGATGCGGATCACCGTCGAAGGCGTCACGCAGGAACGCACCCTGGACGCTTCAGGGTTCGCGGACATTCAGTTCAAGGGGCAGTACCCCATCGGCACCGTGCATTTCGAGAGCAAAGACTGTCCGATCCGCGCCACGCTCGAAGCGATGTCCCCCTTCTGTCCTCTCGATGCCGATGCTTCCGGCACGCCCGCGATTGTGCTGAGTTACTCGCTCTCGAACACCTCGTCCAAGCCGGCGGAAGTGACCATCGGCGGCTGGCTTGAAAACGCGGTGTGCAAGTTCACCGGGAAAGACGCTCCTGGCGTCCGAAGGTCGCGTGTGCTGCGCGAGACACTCGGGGCATCGACAGCCACCACGATCGAGCACTCAGCCCGCCCGCTGCGCGACGACGAGGCGAAAGTCAAAGCGTCTCGTCCGGAAATCGTCTTTGAGGATTGGGAGAAAGGCGAGTATGGGGCGTGGGTCACGCAAGGGACCGCCTTCGGCGACAAGCCCCGGCGCATCGCCGACATCCCGGGATATCAGGGCAATCTCGCGGCACGCGGGAAGTGGACCGTCAATTCGCACGAGACTCGCCACGGCGAGAACGTCGCTCAGGCGGACGCACACCTCGGGTCGCTCACGAGCGAAGCCTTTGTGATCGAGCGTGACTTCATCACCTTCCGCATCGGCGGCGGGAACCACCCCGGGCAGACCTGTGTGAATCTGCTGATCGACGGCGCGGCCGTGCGCACGGCGACCGGCAACAACAACAACCAGATGAGCCCGCACTCCTTCGACGTCAAGGAACTCGCGGGACGCAAGGCCAAGCTTCAGATCATGGACGGCTGGTCCGGCGCGTGGGGCAACATCGGGTGCGACCAGATCGTCTTCTCCGACCAACCGGCCCGGGTGCCCTACGACATGCCGCGTGCGCCGGACTTCGGCACGATGAGCCTGAGCGTCGTGGGGCCCCCCGACCAGACCGACGGGTATGTCATCGCTCGCGGAGAGCCGAAGCACAAACTCGCCGGAGCCACGCCGAACGAATCCGATGACGCAGAGTCCCCCTTTGGCGAATCGGGCCGCGAAGGCGTCGTCAGGCACCGCCCGTTCACGCTCGCCCCAGGCGAGTCGAGGACGGTGACGTTCGTCCTCGCGTGGTGCTTCCCGAATCCGAATCGCGCCTCGCTCTCGTTCCTCACCGACTCGGACTCGCTGGTCCACTGGTACGCGGGCAAGCACAAAGACGCCGCAGCGGTTCGAGCCGCGGTGATCGGCGGCCTCGAAAGCATGTCGGGCACCACGCGCCGCTGGCGCGACACGTGGTACGACTCGACCCTCCCGCACTGGTTCCTCGACCGCACGTTCGCGACCGTTTCAACCGCAGCGACCGCGACCTGCCTGAGGTTCACCAACGGCCGCTTCTACGGCTGGGAGGGGACGTACTGCTGCCCCGGCACCTGCACGCACGTCTGGCACTACGCGCAGGGGCTCGCCCGCGTGTTCCCGAGCCTCGAACGCTCGACGCGCGAGATGATCGACTTCGGCCTGGCGTTCCGCGACGAGACGGGCCAGATCGACTACCGCGCCGAGGCCGGCAAAGACCTCGCGGTCGACGGCCAATGCGGCACGATCATGCGGGCCTGCCGCGAGCACCAGATGACCGGCGACGACCGATTCCTCAAGGCCGTGTGGCCGAGGGTGAAGAAGGCCGTCCGTCTCATGCTCTCACGAGACCCCGACTCGGACGGGATCCTCGACGGCCCGCAGTACAACACCCTCGACGCGACCTGGTACGGGCAGATCTCCTGGCTCACCTCGCTGTACCTCGCCGCCCTCCGCGCCGGCGAATCGATGGCAACAGAGATGGGCGACGCGGCCTTTGCGACTGAATGCGCGAGAGTCGCCGACCGCGGCCGCGACACCATGGTCGCCCGCCTCTTCAACGGCGAATACTTCATCCACAAGACCGACCCCGCCCATCCCGAGGCCAACAGCACCGGCGAGGGCTGCCACATCGACCAGGTCCTCGGCCAGTCGTGGGCGCACCAGGTCGACATGGGCCGCATCATCCCGATCGAGCAGACGCGTGCCGCGCTCCGCTCGCTCTACCGGTACAGCTTCGCCCCCGACATCGGCCCCTACCGCAAGATCATCGACGCGACGATCAAGGGCGGGCGTTGGTACGCGATGCCCGGCGAGGGTGGTCTGCTGATGTGCACCTGGCCCAAGGGCGGCGAGGACGCCGCCACGGGCAAGGGCGGCGAAGCCTGGGCCGCGGGATACTTCAACGAGTGCATGACCGGCTTCGAGCACCAGGTCGCGTCGCACATGATCGCCGAGGGCCTGGTCACCGAAGGGCTCGCGGTCACGCGGATGATCCACGATCGGTACCACGCCAAACTGCGAAACCCGTGGAACGAGATCGAGTGCAGCAACCACTACGCCCGCGCGATGGCTTCGTACGGCTCGTTCGTCACCGCGTCGGGATTTAGACACCACGGCCCACGCGGCACGATCGGCTTTGCGCCCAAGATCACGCCCGATGACTTCCGCTGCGCCTTCATCACCGCCGCCGGCTGGGGGCAGTTCCGCCAGACCCGGACGCCCGACGCACACCGAGCGGCGATCGAAGTCCGCTGGGGTCAGGTCAGTCTCACATCGGTCTCGCTCGATCTCCGCGAAGGATTGAAGCCGCACAAAGCCGCTGTTCGGCTCGGCGAAGCGGTGCTCCCGTGCGTTCTCGTGGCTGAATCATCGGGCGTCCGCGTGACGTTCGCAACGCGTATCGCGGTGACAGCCGGGTCCACGCTCAATATCGAGATCACATGATCGACACCCGGCCCGGACGGCCCTTGCGATCTAGATCGCGCGCTGCTTCCTGAGTCGCCTCGCGAGGTACCAATCCCCCAGCGAGGGAATCATGGTCAGCAGCCCCATGCCAAGGCGCGTGGGCGTGTGCGTCCAGATCTCCCCGACCGGCCTCCGAAGGCACGCCTCGACCCGCGAAGCCACGAACGCCGGGGTCTGCTTCATCGACTCGGGCGTGCGGACCGCCGACCGCTTGCCGCCCGACTTCTCCTCCACGCGCGCGGAGAACTCGGTCGACACGCCGATGGGGTGCAGCGTCGAGACGTGAATCCCGCTGTCCGCAAGTTCGAGGCGCAACGCCCGTCCCACGTGATCCTGCATCGCCTTCGTCGCGGAGTACGCCGAATGAAACGGCAGCCCCATCTTGCTGACGCAACTCGAACAGATGAGCACGTGCCCCGCTCCTCCCCCCCCATTTGCTGACCGCATGCGTGCAAGCGCTGGATGTATGGTGTTGAGCGTCCCGAAGAAATTCGTCCGGATGATCCCTTCCCACTGGGCCGTGGTCAGGTCGGCCACCGCCCCCTCAAGCCCGAATCCCGCGTTGGCGAACACCGCGTAGATCGAGCCGAACGCTTCGACCGTCCGTGCCGCGAGACGCTCCCCGTCCTCCGGCTTGTCAACGTCGCAGACCACCGCCTCAGCCCGCCCGCCCGTTGCACGGATCTCCGCGACGAGAGCCTCGAGCAGGTCCAGACGCCGCGCCCCCGCGACCACCGGCATGCCCGCCGAGGCGCACGCGAGCGCCGTCGCGCGGCCGATGCCGCTGCTGGCGCCGGTGATCGCAATGGGCTTTCCGCGAAGGTCGATAGTGCGCATCGGTGAGTGTATGAGCGTGGATCAGCCCTGCCGAATCTTGACCGCCCGCAGCGCGAGGAACATCGGGATCTCGCGTCGAGCGCGGTTCTCTTCCGCCGCCCGTGGCCCCGGCTGACTCGTGCGCACCGAGGGCCATTCCTCCATCGCGTCCACCGCGAACCCCGCGTGCCCGAGCGCGTTGAGGTACGCCTGCATGGGGCGGTGGTGCGTCACGGTCACGACCGGCTCCTTGCCCGACGCCGCCGCCCCCGGGTTCATCACGATCTCCTTCGTCGCCGAAGAGAGATACCCGTCGACCCGACGGAACTGCCTCGGTACCGGCGCAACCGCATGCTTGGCGATCGGCTTCGCAGACGCGGGCGGTGAATCCCACCCCCACGAGGTCTGCCCGGGCGCTCGAAACGCCGGGTGCAGCAGCACCAGCACGAACCGACCGCCCGGCTTGAGCAATTTCGCAACGCCCGACATCACCGACGAGATCGGCTCGATGTTCATGATCGCCATGACGCACGCCGCCGAGTCAAACGCCCCGATATTGAGCGTGGCCAATCGTCGGGCATCCGCCGCGACATACGTTCCCGGGCCGAGTTGCGCCGCCCGCTCGATCAGCCTCGGCGCCGCGTCGACCCCGACGACCTCCGCGCCGGCCGCAGCGAGCCGCCGACACAGAATCCCCTGCCCGCACGCGACGTCCAGCACCCGCTGCCCCTTCGTCACCGCCAGCATGCGCTGCGTCCCGGGCAGGATGATCTGCTCGTGATGATCGCTCACACGGTCCTCGAGCAGTTCGTCGTACCACGACGCGACATGGTTCCACGACGACGCCACCGCCGTCATGTCGGGCAACGCCTGCTTGGGCGCAGCGACAGGTGCCGTCCCCTTGGCCGCGGGCACCGCCGCGTTCATGTCGCTCTCGCGGATTCCC
This sequence comes from Phycisphaera mikurensis NBRC 102666, assembly GCA_943369765.1. Taxonomy (GTDB): domain Bacteria; phylum Planctomycetota; class Phycisphaerae; order Phycisphaerales; family UBA1924; genus UBA2396. The sequence goes on from CALROI020000009.1 coordinate 167,776, forward strand.
GACGCCTTGAAGAACGCAGCCGGGATCGGGCTGATGAAGCGAGCCTCGCGCCCGGTCCCGGGATGGGTGAACCCGAGTTCCGCCGCGTGCAGGCACAGGCGATTGCCCGGGTCGGCCTTGTGGTCGTACCTACGGTCGCCGACGATCGGGAACCCCAGGTGCGCCATGTGCGCGCGGATCTGGTGCTTGCGCCCCGTCTCAAGCTTCACTTCGATGATCGTCCGTCGCGGCGAGCGGCTCTTGACGCGATAGTGCGTCACCGCCGGCTTGGCCAGGCTCATCTCTTCGTCCGTCTCACGCCGACGCAGGTGCGCGGGGACCGAACGGGCCGTCGTCGCCGTGTGCATCGTGCCGCGCGTGTCCTCGTAGAGGTACGACTCAACCGTCCCCTCGCTCTTCTCCATCGGGATGACCCCCTCGACAACCGCGACGTACACGCGGTGCGTGCGACGGGCCTGCAACTCCGCCTTGAGCATCTCGTACGCCCGCTCGCTCTTGGCGAACACCATCAGCCCCGATGCCTCACGGTCGAGACGGTGGATGATCCAGACCCGGGTGCCCCGGTGGGCCCGCGGGTTCTTGATGTGGTCCTTCACCCGTGCGAAGACGCTGTCGTGGTCCTCGCCCGCCGGCGTGGCGGACAACAACCCCGTCGGCTTGTCGAGCACGATCACGTCGTCGTCCTCGTGGACAAGCCTCAGCCCCTTCTGCAGGAACGTCTGCCGCTCCTCAGCCAACCCACCCCCATCTCGATCCTTGGTGGGGCGGTTGGGGGTACCGGGTTTGGACGAGGGTCGACGCTTGTCTTTCATCATGCAGTCTCAGGCGGAAGAAAATGGCTCGGAAGCGGCGGCTCCCGCGTTCACCTTGCGTCCATCTTAGGTGACGCCTCCCCTCAGGCCGCACCCCCGCCGTTCTCGCCCTTCCGAGATGGTCTTTGTTCGGCTCGGGCATCGCGTTCGCTTGCTGTCGTCGCTGACGCGATGCGGTGCAGAAGCCAATTCGGAACCGGATCGCCTCCGTCCGCGTATCGGAAGGTTCATCATCGTGGACCCCAACAGAAGGGTGACGGATCGGCGCGCCTCTCTTCGGCTGGGGGTGGAGGCTCGGCGTCGATTTCATGACTCGTCTGAGTCGGGTCGTACAAAGGGCCTTGAGATGTGGTACCCTCCCGCCCCTGAAAGAAACCTACTCTGTGCCACACCGCACACAGTCGGCGCAGTCCAGGGTTTGGTTGGTGGGGACACGGATCGGGCACCGCAAGGATTTAGCAGCCGGCCAAAGGGTATCTCGGGCCGGTTTGAGGAGTAGTTTCCGCATGGCGCGTTCACGCAAGAAACTGGGTGAGATTCTCGTGGGCTGGGGCGTGATCAACGCTGATCAGGCCGACAAAGCGACCCAGCAAGCCCAGAAGAGCGGCAAGCGGCTCGGGGATTCATTGGTGGACCTTGGGTTCTGCAAGGACACCGACGTCGCCAAGGGACTCGCCAATCAGTTCGGGATGGAGTATTTCGATCTGGATGTGTCGGGTGCGACGTCCAAGATCAACGCGAAGCTCGTCCCCGACGATGTCATCAAGAAGTACCTGGTTCTCCCCATTTCCAAGACCGGAAATC
>CALROI020000010.1:0-156679 GCA_943369765.1 Phycisphaera mikurensis NBRC 102666
ACCGCCACGGCGATTGGGTCGACCCCGGTCGCGACGCTCCCGGCCAGCGTGGGGGCGGCGGGGTTGCTGATGTTGAAGACCTGCAGCGTGGTCGAGACCTGGTTCACCACGTACGCGAACGAGCCCGACACCGCGACGGAGCCCGGGGCGTTTCCGGTCGCGATGCTCCCCGCCAGCGTGGGCGCCCCGGGGTTGCTGATGTTGAAGACCTGCAGCGTGTTCGAGACCTGGTTCACCACATGCGCGAACGAGCCCGACACCGCGACGGAGCGTGGGCTGGTCCCGGTCGCGACGCTCCCCGTCAGCGTCAAGTCAGGGACCAGTGTCCCCAACCCACTTTGCACATCGGCACTCAGCGACGAGCGCGCCATCGTGCCGGCGTTGATGCTCCCGCCGTTGAGATTGATCAGGCCCGCGCCGCTGCCGGCAAACGTGTTGCCCGCATTGGTAAGGTTCAGCAGGCCCGTGAACGTCTGGTTGCCGTTCAGCCGGGCGACGTTGCTCGACAGCTGTGCATCGGCCAGTGTGCCGGTGAGGTTCGCGGCGTTGGTGAAGAACGACGCGGATTGCCCGTTGAGGCTCGCGGCGTTGGTGGCCGTGAGTGCGGTGGTCGCCGTCGTCGCCGACGCGGCGGCTTGGGCAAAGGTCGCATTCGGCGCCGCCGTCAGCTCCTGCCGCGGCGAGAGCACGGTGTACCCAGTGGCGTCCAAGCAGTCCAGCCCGGTGTCCTGACGAACCTCAATCTCCAGGAACCGCTTCTGCCCGGCAAAGGCCGCCGCACCGAAGTCGAGTGATGCCGCAAAGCGGCCATTGGCCACCGCAAGGTTATCGGAGCAGAGTGTGCTGCCGATCTGCGTGCCGCCGGTCGCCGCGTTGTAGAGGCGGAACCGCAGGTCGTAAGGACCGGTAGCGGGCGTGCCGCCGCTGGCCAGTTCGCCCTGATAGGTGAACTCCGAATCAAGCGGCGTTTGTGCCTGTGCCCTTACTGCGGCGAACACGGAAAGTACAGAGACGAACAAGAACGTGTATCGCAGCACAAAGCCTCATTCCTGCGGGTGCAAAGAAGAACGACGTGGACCGGGCGATCGAAAGCAGCTTTAACCCCATCTCAGCACCGCTGACGACAGCTGGCGCCCATGAAGATTCTACCACATGCGCACGATCCGGCCACGCGATTTGTTGGCCGTTTTTGTGCAAAGCAGCCCATCTTGCCATCGTCAGCAGAGTCCAGCCGCCCGAGAACGCCTTCACCTCTTCGATTTCAAGGCAGGTCGAGCGAGAGGCCGTCGACTGGGAACCCATCACCACGAGATCGGTGCTGCAGCTTGCGCGTGTTCAACCAGACCCGGGTGGCTCTTCGCGCACATGCGACTCGTCCGGAAGAGGGTTGCGTCCGCTCTATTTGACAAGTCCCCGGGTCGCAAGATCCGGGGGTTGTCGCTTTTTGGGTTCTCGCTTCCGCCGTGCGATGAGGCCTAGACCGGCTCTTTGACCGGCTCTTTGCCCGCGGCTTGCGATTCCGTCGCGGCGCGGTGTTTGACGATGCCGATCATGAGCAGCGTCACCGAGAGGATCACGCCCAGTGCCGCCGGCAGATGACAGAGCTTCACCACGGCTTCCTGCCAGGCCGCGGCCCCGTCTGCACCGGCTTGCTTTGCCGCGATCGGGAGCATCTGGTTGGCACCCCACCATGCATTGGCAGCTTCGGACAAGGCCATGAACCACGTCAGCCACGCCGACACCACCATCACACGAACCGACTTGGGTCCGGCGCGGTGGGGCACGTTGAGCACGACGATCGCCAGCACCACAAACAGCATGCCGTTGGTGACAAACTGGATGTGCGCTCCGAGAGCGAGCCGGGGATAAGGCGTCAAGGGCGGGGCAAAGCCAAACACCAGCCCGGCCAGAATGAGGGCCAGGCCATGAAGGAGTATCTGCTTGCCGCCGGTTTGAATGGTCACGGTGTTCTCGGGTTTCTGGTGTTCCGGTGGAGGATACGGTGCGGCAGCGACTTCTGCAACGGCGGGTGGCACGGGTCGGTTCACCCGATCGGGGCCACCCGCCGCGATAACATACTGCCATGTCGCCAAGTGATGCCGCCGACGCTGACGCACTTCGTGCTGAGGAGTTCCTTGAGTATCTCCGAGCGGCGAGCCGTCGTCTGCTCCGCGGTGACGCGGTGAGCGATCTGCGATGCTCCTGCGACGAGTGGGCGATCGGTGGGAGTCGGATCGATCCGATCGAGCCCCTGTCGAATCCTGGTCGCCGAGCGGTCGCATGGCCGGTGGACACTTGGAGTTCGATCTCGACGGATCTGCTCGGCTCACTGGAGCGGGCGGCGGAGGACGAGTCCTTGCCCGCCGCGCTGGCTGAGTACACCGCCTTCGTGCATCTTGAACTGGCCGCCATCGAAGACCCGCCGTTGGGAACCCGGACGGAGGCGTTCGTCCTGCCCCTGATCATCGCTGCGAGACAGCGCGTGAGTTCAACCGAGTTCCGACGCTACGCGCTGGGGTGGCGCACGCGAGCCGGATTGCTGCCCTGGAACGACCCTGAGATGGCCCTTGCCGCATCGCTCGTCGTGGCCCTTGGCTCGATGGACGACGCTGTGATCGGATCGCGCGTGAAGATGGTCCGCGAGGGGCTGGACGACGATGGGCGATCGGGCCGCAGACGCTTCCACGATGTGATGCGGTCTGATCATCGCGAGATGTGGCGTCGGGCAGCGTCGGCCTCTACGACTGACGCGGCGGCGTGGGCCAAGGGCTTCATGCGCTAGCGAGCACCGGCGGGTCGGCTTGGGATCACGCATGCCAGTTGACAAGTGTCTCTCAGGTGCGTCGTTTCCACGCGATCGACCGGCCTCAACCAATGCAGTTCAGGCTGCCGCCTCGCGTTCAACTGCTGTGTCGGAACCGCGGTTCCGAGACTTGGAGACCATCATGAGCCGGTTCGCCCGTTCGGATCGCGCCGTAGTCCACCCGTCTGAAGTCGCCGAGCGTGTTGGCGGCGGCGGGCGATAGTGCGGCGTCGGTCTGCCGCAGAGCCGCCATGATCGTCCACGTGCTGTACGCGCCGAAGACGCCCAGCATCAAGCCCGCTTCCCATTTCTGGAAGCCACCGGTCAATCCCAGCAAGGCCCAAAAGCCGAGAATCGCCGCGTTGAGCCAAATCTCGACCTTAGGATCGCCACCGCAGCCAGACAGGCGAGCCCGATGCGCGACACCATGCCACTGCGCAGAGTCGTTTGTGGCTGCGTGGCCGCAAGACTCCGAAGAATGACCACAGCGGCGCAGAACGCGATGACGCTCAACCATGCGAATGCCGACGAGTTCGTCGCGGCGTCGGCGGCCCGTTGCAATTCCTCGGACGATCTCTCGTGCGCGAGTGCGCCGCTTATCACTGCGGCAACGGACACGATGAATGCAGCCGTTGCGAGCGCGACGAGCAACACGAGCACGGAGAGCAACCACCCGACAAGCACGAAACGCGGGCCGTCAGAACGCCAGGTCCGTCGAGCGACGGAACCTTCGGACCGCGAGATTGCCTCCGAGGCTGCCACCTAGCAATCTTTGCGCTCTCGAGGAAATGAGTGGTACAACCTTGCACAGGCGACCATCACAAGCCCCATCGTCGCCGAGCAAGCCACGATCGCGGGCCAGTTTGTCTGGATGTGCCAACTCCCGCCGGCGGCGTTCGATGACTCAACGATTCGGGTGAGCCAGAATGAACCGACCCCAAGCGAGCGTTGGCCGAGCGGAGCGCCGGGCTGGGGGCCTAGGAGCCCCAGCAGCGGCAGCATGACCACCAGCGTCACAAAACTGAACGCCAGCCAACGGACGGACCATCGCAGATTGCGTGCGACCATCGGAGTGACTCCTCGTCGTCTCCCGACCCACGGGGGCTGAACACTAGCGATGTGATTCGGGATTCGGCCGAGGCCGTTTCGGCCTCCTCGGACACGCTGTGGCGGGCGGGGAAGAGCCGAAACCCGCTCAACAAACCAGTCGGGGCCGCCCTGCCCGAGCCGTGCCTTTGGGGCTCTCAACGGCTTTCGTTACGCCACTCCTGGCACTCAATTCAAAGAACAAACCCTGGGCCGAAAGACCCGGGGGTTGTCGCTTTGGCAGCATCAACCGAACCGGTTCTGATCCGGCCTTAGGTGATATCGATGACGCAGCAAGGCGACCGCGGCGGGTTGCCCGCAATCTCGCCTTCGGGATCTTCGTTGCTCCTGATCGGGTTACAATCGACCAATATGCGCACCACGCTGCCTGCCGCTGTCCTTGGGTTCGTCCTTCTCGCGACGATGTTGTTCGCTGCTGGGTGTTCCCAGTCGCGTCCGTCGTCGCCCGAGGTGAGTGGTTCGGCGGATGTCGCGGCGGCGGCTCCGGCGCCGGAGATCCGGGCGTGGATGGACCGGCTGACGGTGGCGCACGAGTACGACCCGAAGACGGGATTCATCGTCGCTCGGGAGACGATCACGTTGCCGGTGCTGATCGCGGATGCTCCGCCGCTGGACGTCGCGGTTGTGCGTGCGGGCGCGGATCGGATCGTCGTGGCGTTCGCGACCGCTGATCGCTGCGCGCCGTGTCAGCAGTTCAAACGAGATGCGCTCAATGACGCACAGGTGATTGCGCGGCTGTCGGAGGCCCGCTTCCTGCCCACGCACGTCGAGGTCGACCGCTCGCCCGAGCTGGCCAATGTCATCTTGGGAACACGGTCGATCCCGATGACGTACGCGCTGCGTGATGGCAAGGTCATCGCGACCCTTCGGGGGCAGCGCTCCGCTGCGGACCTGCTCGCGTGGCTGGATGCCCTGCCGGGGTAGAGGCGTGCTGCGGCGATCGACGTCACTGCGCCGGGCGGCTTCGGTGACAATCCCGGCCTTCAATTCCAGTGCTTTCGTCGCCTCGGACTCTCCAAAGCGTCGTGTAGTCTCGGCTTGCCCGCACTGCCCGAGTCATACTCAGCGGGCAAACTCGGCTGTCCGGAGAACGTCCCTGTTTCATCAATCGCGGTTGGAGCTCCGAGTGGGCGGTCATCCCGTACTCGACTTGCCTCATGCTGCCCACACTGGTCGCTCGCAGATTGCTTCGTCGGCTTCGATCAACACTTTCACGCGACAGTCAGCGTCCACCCGGTCGGGGAGCCGGGTCGTGTGAGGCGACGCGAGGGGTCGCGCAGGATCAGATTCGCGGACGCGGGCCTGACCACCGCGAAAGCCGTTCACTGCCCGATGTTGATGATCGAAGCCGTGAACGAGTCGTTGAGGTCGGTTTGGTAGGCGCCGAGCCCGCCCGTTTGTATCACCTCGAGATAGAACGTCGTGGTTCCCGTTGATGGAATCGGGAGGACGGCGTTGCCGCTGATGGACTGATGAACAGATGTCTGATTGAAGAAGAACCGACTCGCCGGTCCCGTTGACTGCACGCCGTTGGTGACGGCCCGAACGCGGAGAAGAAAGCTCGTCGAGGCAGCGTTCGTAAAGGCGGTGGTGCTCCAGTTGACGACAGCCACACCCTGCCTCATCGCGATGTTCGCTGCCGTGCCACCGATCGGGGCAAACGAACCGCTGCTGATGATGGAGTTGTTTCCGAGCTGCACGTTGCTCCATGGTGAGGCGGGCAGCAGACTTTGGCTGATCGTGCCGGTGGTGATGTTTGAGGCGTTGAGGTTGATAAGCCCCGATCCGTCCGCACCCGAGAGGCTCGAAGCGGCAATGGGTGCGAAGAACTCCACGCTACTACCGCCGGCAAAAACCTGCAGCGTTCCCGAGGTGTTGTTCACGATATACGCGTACGAGCCCGACACCGAGACGGAGGCTGGGCGGCTCTCGGTCGCGATGCTCCCCGCCAGCGTGATTGCGGCGGGATTGCTGATGTTGAAGACCTGCAACGTGTTCGAATTGATGTTCACGACGTACGCGAACGAGCCCGACACCGCGACGGAGTATGGGCCGCTCCCGGCCGCGACGGTCCCCGCAAGCGTGGGCGCGGCGGGGTTGCTGACGTTGAAGACCTGCAGCGTGTTCGAGATGAAGTTCACCACGTACGCGAACGAACCCGACACCGCGACGCAGTATGGCTGGATCCCGGTCGCGACGCTCCCCGCCAGCGTGGGCGCGGCGGGGTTGTTGATGTCGAAGACCTGCAGTGTGTTTGAGCCGTAGTTCGCCACATACGCGTACGAGCCCGACACCGCGACGGAGAGTGGGTTGTTCCCGGCCGCGACGCTCCCAGCCAGCGTGGGCGTTGCCGGATTGCTGATGTCGAACACCTGCAGCGTGTTCGAACTGAGGTTCACGACGTACGCGAACGAGCCCGACACCGCGACGGACCATGGGGTGGTCCCGGTCGCGACGCTCCCCGCCAGCGTGGGCGCGGCGGGGTTGCTGATGTTGAAGACCTGCAGCGTGTTCGAGTTGCCCACGACGTACGCGAACGAGCCCGACACCGCGACCCAGTATGGCTGGGTCCCGGTCTCGACGCTCCCCGCCGCCGTGGGCGCGGCCGGGTTGCTGATGTTGAAGACCTGCAGCGTGTTCGAGCCGTAGTTCACCACATACGCGTACGAGCCCGACACCGCGACGGAGTTTGGGTTGGTCCCTGTCGCTGCCGCACCGATGTTTCGATAAGGCGTCACGCCCCAACTCGACACGTGGCTGCCTAGCCCGTTCTGGAGATCGGTGTTCAACGCTGACCTCGACACCGTTCCGGGGATGATGTTCGCCCCGTTCAGGCTCGTGAGGCCCGCGCCACTGCCGTGAAAGGTACCGCTGAAGATGTTTGCGGCGTTCGAGAAATTCATCAGCCCCGTGAACGTCTGGTTGCCGTCCAGACGTGCCACGTTGTTCGAGAGCCGTGCATCGGCGACCGTGCCCGTCAGGTTCGCGGCGTCCTGATAGAAGCCCGCAGACTGGCCGTTGAAGCTCGTCGCGTTGCTGGCCGTGAGGGCGCTGCCGGCGGTGTCCGCGTTCAGAGCGAACGCCGCGTTCGGCGTTGCGGTGATTTCCTGTCGCGGTGTGAGCACCGTGTACCCCGTGGCATCGGAGCAATCGAGCCCGGTATCGGCTCTCACCTCAATCTCCAGGAACCGCTTCTGCCCTGCGAAGGCAGACCCGAAGTCCATCAACACCGAGAAACGACCCGCGGTGATCGTCAGACTATCGGAGCACAGCGTGCTACCGATCTGGTTGCCGCCGCTGGCGGCGTCGTAGAGCCTGAACCGCAGGTCGTAGATGCCGGTGACCGGCGTGCCGGCCGAGGCGAGCTCGCCCTGATAGGTGAACGTCGGATCCAGAGGTGTCTGTGCCCGAACGACAGCCGTCGCGAATACGAACAGCACAGAAACGAACAGGAACTTCACTCGGAGCATGTAGACCTCACTTCTGCGGGTGCAAGGAACAACGAGTACCGCTCGCGGAGATTCTATTCCGATCGATCACAACGTGGCTGACAGTCGAGGGGGAGAGTGTCGGCGGATCGACGAGTGACATGGCCGACGCGGCAACTGGTCCATCAGTCGGCGGTGCGAGCCGAAGCCCTGTGGATGTCGCACCGGGGGCGGGCGCAGCGACCGGTGGCCCGACGCGATCCCGGAATCTTCCGCTATCTTCATGCAAGACGGGCTTTCCTAGACTCGGCAAGATGGACCGGCTCTCGACGCTTCCCTGGCACGCAGCCGCCGCGACCGACGTCGCGCACGAGGTCGCCTGCGATCCGCGCGCGGGGCTTTCCGCCGCTGAGGCCGCGGCACGGCTGGCGCGGCACGGGCCGAACACGATCTCCGCCAAGCGGGGTCGGCCGGGGTGGGTGCGGCTGCTGCTTCAGCTCCACGCGCCGCTGGTCTACATCCTGCTCGTGGCCGGGGTGGTCACGCTGTGGCTGGGAGAGTTCACCGACAGCGCAGTGATCCTGGGCGTGGTGCTGGCCAACGCGATCATCGGCTTCGTGCAGGAGCAGAAGGCCGTCGCCGCGATCGACGCGCTGGCCCGCTCCATGCGGATCGAGGCGACGGTGCGGCGGGATGGGGAGCGCCGCAGGATCAACGCGGCGGGCCTGGTCGTGGGTGACGCGGTGCTGCTCGAACCCGGGGACAAGGTGCCCGCCGATCTGCGCCTTCTCGATGGCGCGGTCAAAGACCTGCGCATCGACGAATCGACGCTCACCGGCGAGAGCAAGGCGGTTGCGAAGGATGCCGCCGCGCTCGCCGAGGCGACGGTGCTCGCCGATCGGCGGTGCATGGCGTACGCCGGGTCGCTGGTGGTGCGGGGCACCGGCGAGGGGATCGTCGTGGCGACCGCCGACGCGACCGAGGTCGGACGCATCAGCGAGATGATCTCGTCCGCCGAGCAGATCGCGACGCCGCTGACGAAGAAGATCGCGGCGTTCAGCCACCTGCTGCTGTGGGTGATCCTCGCGGTGGCGGTCGTGACGTTTGTCGTCGGCCTGCTGCGCGGGAATCCGGCGAGCGAGATGTTCAAGGCTGCCGTGGCCCTCGCGGTCGGCGCGATCCCCGAGGGCTTGCCCGCCGCCGTCACGATCATGCTCGCCGTGGGCGTGGCCCGCATGGCGGAGAAGAAGGCGATCATCCGCAAACTCCCCGCCGTCGAGGCGCTGGGCTCGACAACGGTGATCTGCTCGGACAAGACCGGGACGCTGACGCAGAACCAGATGACCGTGCGGGCCGCGTGGTGCGCGGGGGCGGAGTTTGAGTTCACCGGCGGCGGGTACGACCCCGCGGGCGACGTGCGCCTCGCGGGCGAGGCCGATGGGGTGCGCGCCGAGGATCATCCCGCGCTGCTGGAACTGCTCGCGTGCGGCGCACTCTGCAACGACGCGGCGCTGGTCGCTCGCGATGGACGGTGGGAGATTCACGGCGACCCGACCGAGGCCGCTCTCGTCGTCGCGGCTCGCAAACTACCAGGCGCGGGGGGTGCCGATCTCTCGCGTGACATTCTCGCAGCCAGGTTCCCGCGCATGGACGCCATCCCCTTTGAGTCTGACCGGCAGTTCATGGCCACGCTACACGCGAGGGAGCCCGAGAACAGCGGCGATGCCGGCGATCGCGTGGCGTACGTCAAGGGTTCGGTCGAACGCGTGCTGGGCATGTGCGAATCCGCAATGGGCCCGCATGGCGAGAACGTGCCGCTCGATCGCGTTGCCGCCCACACCGCCGCCGCGGCACTCGCGGGCCGCGGCCTGCGCGTCCTGGCCTTTGCCCGCGTTGACGCCGCGCCGGGCCAGCGCGACCTGACGCACCCGATGGTCGAGCACGGGCTCACGTTCGTGGGCGTGCAGGGGATGCTCGACCCGCCGCGGCCCGAGGCCATCGACGCAGTCGCCGCGTGCCAGCGCGCCGGCGTGCGCGTCAAGATGATCACGGGCGATCACGCGCTGACCGCGGCAACGATCGCGGGGATGATCGGGATCGACGGAGCGAGGCCGCATGCGGCGGGGAATGTCGGAACCACGCCACGCGTCCTCACCGGCGCGGAGATGGCCGCCATCGCCGACGAGGATCTTCCGGCCCACGCCGAGACGACCGCAGTCTTCGCGCGGATGACGCCCGAGCAGAAACTGCGTCTGGTGAAGGGCCTGCAATCGCGCGGTCACATCGTGGCCATGACCGGCGACGGCGTGAACGACGCCCCCGCTCTCCGTCAAGCCGACATCGGCATCGCGATGGGCGTCGCCGGCACCGAGGTCGCCAAAGACGCCGCGGACATGGTGCTTGCTGACGACAACTTCGCCACCCTCGAAGCGGCGGTTGAAGAAGGCCGCAACGTCTTCAGCAACCTCACCAAGTTCATCGTCTGGACCCTTCCCACCAACGGCGGCGAGGCGTTCATCATCCTCACGGCCATTGTGCTCGGCTGGCCGCTTCCGATCCTCCCCATCCACGCTCTCTACATCAACATGATCACGGCGATCCTGCTCGGCATGCCTCTGATCTTCGAGGCCAAGGAGCCCGGCGTGATGGCCCGCCCACCGCGCGATCCCAACCGCCCACTGCTGACCTTCGAACTGTTCATGCGCACCGGACTCGTCTCGCTCCTGCTGTGCACGGGTGCCATGAGCCTGTTCCACTGGGAACTGAACCGGGACATGAGCGAGGCGACGGCCCGCACCGCCGCCGTCTCTGTGATCGTCGTGGGCGAGATCTTCTACCTCTTCTCGAGCCGCGCGCTCCTCCGCCCCGCATGGGCGGTGCCACTCTTCTCGAACATGTGGCTGTGGGCGGGGATCGTCGCGATGCTCGCCGTGCAGTTCGCGTTCGCCCATGTACCGATCATCAATCGCCTTTTCCACACGGCTCCGCTTGACGCGAGCGCGTGGACTCGCGTCCTGCTCGTCGGGGCCGGGGTGCTCGTTGTCGTCGAGTCTGAGAAGGCGATCCGCCGTGCGACGGCAAAGACGATGGTCGCAGACTCGGCATAGAGCACGGCGCTCGATCCAGCCCCGTGTCCTGCCGCACCTCGACCTCGAGGTACCTCTTCTGCCGCCGAATCCCGGGCCAAAGTTCAGCGACACCGTGAACCGCCCGTTGGCGATCATCAGATCATCGGATCAGAGCGTGCTGCCAACCTGGTTGCCACCAGCGACGGCGTCATACAGCCGGAACCGCAGGTCGTCGGCCCCGGCCGCCGGCGTGCCCGCCGCGGCGAGGTCACCCTGAGAGGTGAACGCGGTATCAAGCGGTGTTTCTGCCTGCGCCCGGACGGCGGCGAACACGGAAAGCAGAGAAACGACGAGGAACGAAATGTGACGCACAGATACCTCATTTCAACGGGCGGGCAATCCGGAACGGCTTCGAGAATATCGGTCACATCTGATCACTGCACGATGGACGACAGCCGTTTCCGACCGGTAGGGTACCGAGTTCTGGTGTCTTAACCAAGCACTTTCTGTGCCGACGTGTGCAGAATGGGCAACTGTTCCGGTCCGCCTTGTGGCGTCAGGTCGGCGGGCTCCCGCAGTCGTTTCGCCGCCTCTGATCTCGGCCCTCACTTCAGCACAAGCGTCACGGTCTCTCGCTGCACGGTCCGCGCGGTCTCGGGCGTCATGCGCCGCGAAACGATCTCGAATCCGTCCACATCCAGGAGGCCGCAGACGTGGCGGCGAACGCTCTCGCCCATCGCAGCGATCGATGGGTGCAGTTTCGTGAGTGTCTGAACAAGCCCCTTGGTTGAGAGACAATTCTCACCGGGGCCGCAGCCTCGCGGATGGCGTACGGTCTTACGCAACGCTGTTTCGGTGCCACCGCAGGCCGCTTTCGCCTCGCCTCTCAGGAGAATCGCCATGCCCAGTACATCCCGCCGCTGGCTCGTGCCCTTGCTCTTCGTCGCCACCGCGCTCGCGGCTGCCGGGTGGATCGCCCGCCCCGCGCCAAAGGAATCGATGGCCTCGGCCGCCGCGGACTTTCTCGATTCGCTCACTGCGCCTCTTCGCACCAAAGCCGCCCTCCCCTTCGATGACAAAGCCCGCCAAGACTGGCATTACGTTCCCCGCGACCGCGCCGGCGTCGAGTTCAGCGAGTTGAACGACGACCAGAAACTCGCCGCCCGCCGTCTCCTTCGATCCGCGCTCTCCTCGCAAGGTATGAACAAGGTCGAGGAAATCATGCTCCTTGATTCGGTCCTCCTCGACATGGAAAGGGGTAAAGGAGCCCGCCGGGATCCCCTCGCCTATTCCATCGCCATCTTCGGTTCGCCCGGGGCTGGCCCTTGGGGGTGGAAGCTCGAAGGCCATCACATATCGCTCAACTTCACCGGCTCAGGCGAGGCCACCGCCGTCACGCCCGCGTTTCTCGGCGCAAACCCCGGCGAGGTCAAGCAAGGCCCGCGTGCCGGCGTCCGTGTGCTGGCTGCAGAGGAAGATCTCGCTCGCGAACTGCTCGCCTCGCTCACGCCCGAGCAGCGGAAGGAAGCCATCATCGGCGACGCCGTCCCGACCGACATTCTCGCCGTTCCCGGCCGAGGCCTCGACGACATCGCCGCCACCGGCCTTCCCGTCTCCTCGATGGATGCTGCGCAGCGCACGCTCGTGAACCGCCTGCTCAGCGAGTTCGCGGGCAACCTCAAGCACGACCTCGCGACGCACGAGCTCGATCGGATCAACAAGGCAGGTCTCGACAAGGTTCGGTTCGGCTGGATCGGCTCCGAACGACGCGGCGAGGGGCACTACTACCGTATCAGCGGCCCCACCTTCGTGATCGAGTACGACAACACGCAGAACAACGCCAACCACGTCCACACCGTCTGGCGTGATCGCGAGCGTGACTTCGGCCGCGACTTCCTCAAGGAGCATCTTGAGCACGGGCACGGGGAGAAGAAGTAATCGACTGATCCGTCTGTGGGCACTAGGTTCTCGGCGGCTCGTCGTCTTCGACCACGACGACCTGCTCGACCGGCTGGAACGCTCCGGGGGCACGCGTGAGCAGCGTGACGCCTTCGGGGAGTTGTGCGGCGACTTCGGAGACGACGTCACCTGCGAGGGCGCGGGAAACGACGGCTCGTTGGCTCTTGCCCATGATGAGGGTGTCGCAGCCGAAGGTGACGGTGTAGTCGAGGATCTCGGCGGCGATATCCGCGCTCGTGATGTAGATGGGGAAGACAGGCAGGCCCACCTCGCGGGCCATGCGGACGACGGTGCCGAGGGCTTCCTGGGCGTCGGGGTCGGTTTCGATGCGGGGGACGTTGTTGGGGACGACGTCGACAAGTCGCAGGGTGCGGACGAAGATGACAAAGAGGACGCCCTTGCGTTGGCGTGCGAGGTCGACGGCGTACTGGGCCTGGTCGCGGCCTCGGGCGGCGAGCATGATGCGCGGGCCGGCGACGGCGGGGAGCTTGGTGATGGACTTGAGCTCTTCGAGCCAGCCGCCGGTGGACTCGGCCATGGTGACGCGAGCGGCGCGGGCCTGGAGGAAGGCACGCCCGATGAGGACGGTGCCGACCATGAGCGCGGCGAAGAGACCGGCGCGGGGCTTGTCGACGATGATGGTGACCTCGACGACGAGCATGAAGAGCCCGACAGCCCAGAGGCCGAGCCGCTCGATGCGGCCGATCTCGAGGGCTCGGTTGTAGGCGCAGCAGAGGAGATTGATGGCGATTGCGCCGACGACGCCGACGGCGTAGAGCTCGGCAAGGAGGGTGACGCTGCTCCCGACGAGGAGGAGCAGGATGATCGGGGCGGCGGTCGCGACGGCCAGGCCGAGCCACGGGACGCCGGAATAGTTGAGGCGGGTGAACTTGGGCGGGACTTCCTTGTCCTGGCCCATGGCGTAGAGGACGGAAACGATGGCCATGATGGCGGTGTTGGCGGCGGAGAGGAGGAGGAGCCCGAAGATGACGGCGGCGATCTTGCCGAAGATCATGCCGGGACCTTCGCCCATCCAGTACTGGCCGGACTCGGTGGCGAGGATCTTGACAGCGACCGTCTGGTACTCGGTGATCTCGGGGGGCAGCGCGGCCATGGCGTCGGCGTAAGACATGCCCTCAGCGACCTTGGCTTTGATCTCGGTCTGGTAGTGAGGCTGGGCGACGGCCATGAGCTTGGGGAGCCCGGAGATGGCGATCCCGAAGATCATGTTGAAGATGACCACCTCGATGAGGACGGGCCAGATGGTTTTTTTGGCGGTGGAAGCGACGGGCTCCTTCATGAGGCTGGTCATGTTGCTGACGGCCTCGACGCCGGAGAGCGCGAGCATGATGGCGACGAGGGAGTGCCAGCGGTCGCCGAGCCCGCCTTGGCCGGGCGAGGACCACTGGAGGTGTTTGACGCCGTCGAAGAAGTACGGGAGGCAGGCGATGCCGATGAGAAAGGACATGAGAAGGGCGAAGGTGGCAATGAACATCGCGAAGTTCGCGGCGCTTCGTGCGCCGAACCAATTGATGACGCCGAGGACGAAGAGGGCGACGACGGTGAGGGCCTCGACCCATTTCTCGCCGACGCCGAAGTAGTGGAATGCTTCGACGGAGGAGAGAGTGGCGGTAACGATGTAGTCGCAGAGGAGGAGGGTTGCGCCGATGACGGAGAGGACGGTGCTGATGCGACGAGCGGAGGCGTAGACACCGCCGCCGTCGGGGAAGCAGCGGCAAACGACGGTGTAGCCCCAGGCGACGCCCACCATGATGAGAGACATGACGCCGAGGTAGAGGGCCGAGGCGTGGGCGGTGTAGAAGAACGCGAGCCCTAGGACGTAGAGACGGCTGGTGCCCCAGTCGCCGAAGAGCAGGGGGCCCGCGTGCAGCCAGGTGAGGTTCCTCGGACGCTTCTCGGCAATCAGCATGGGTATTCGGCGGACGGAAGGACCCGCGACAAAGCGGGCTCACAAGCGGATCGGGATCAGCGTATCCCCTCCCGGTCCGTCGTCGAGGATTTGGGGTGGAGCCAGTACGTTCTGTGCAAGTGATGTGATATCGCAGGAGTTGAATGTGGTATTTGAGCTCACATCACCAGCTGCGGGGTGCTCGATTTCAAGGCAGGATTGACCGATTTGGGGTATTCTCCTTCGGATTGAATTTTGGGTCGAGTAACACGAGGAGCTTGGTATGGGTTTTCCGAAAGCACTGATCGCGGGGTTGATTGGCGGGGGCATCGGGGCTGCAATCTGGGCCGCGCTTGTGTACTACACCAACTACGAATTCGCGATGGTGGCGTGGGGCCTTGGCTTGCTGGTGGGTCTGAGTGTCCGCGCGGGAGCGGGCAGCCTCACCGGTGCCGGCACGGGCATGCTCGCGGCGGTCCTCGCGCTCGCATCGATTTGTGCCGGAAAGTACGCGGTCGTGTACATCATCGTGGAGAAGGAAGTGGCGAAGGTCACCGCGCAGATGGAGGCCGAGCTCGCGCAGCCGCTCACTGACGATGAGGCCATCATGGACATCGCGGACAAGCTGGTCGATGAATCCCAGGCCGCGGGAAAGAAGATGGTGTGGCCCAAGGGCAAGGACATCGAGAGCGATCGGGACACGCTCGCGGACTATCCCGCCACGATCGTCAAGGAGTCCAAGTCCCGGTGGAACGCGCTGCTCACCTCAGCCCGGCAGGATTACAAGGACGGGATCACCAAACTCCGCCGAGAGGCGGGCACAGCGATTCTGGCCACGATGAAAGAGAACGTCAAGGGGCAGGGCTTTAACGCTTCGTTTGGCGTGATGGATGCGCTGTTCGGCCTGTTGGCTGTCGTGACGGCGTTCCGTCTGGGATCGGGCTCCGAAGGGGAGTAATCTCGCGTCACCGGCTATCCGGACAGGGATGTCATCGCGTCGCAAGCCCGTGGGCTGGGACCTCGAAAACCTCTCTCGGGCTGCACGCGTAAAAGCGATCGCCGGGGCTTGATCGGATCGAGCCTCCCGCGGTAAAGCGGCTCATGGCGGGCAGGATCAGTCGCCGGGATCCCACCAGAAACGCTGGGAGCTTGATGAGTGTGCCTTGATCGCGAGGTTGCCCGTCGTGCCTCGAGCGTCCGAGGGTAACCGCCGGGTGCTCGTGGCCGCAGATGAGGTACGGGCTCGGCCCCCCGGTCGCGGCGACCGACGCGGGCGGCGGGATGTGCACGAAGCGGAACGGGGGCTCGTCCAGCCCGTCGCCAACGAGGCTCAGTCGCCACGCGTCCGTGACTCGATTGATCTTTGAGTCGTGGTTGCCACGAACGACCACCCACGGCTCGGGATGCAGCTCACGCCACGACGCGACCTCGTCGATCAATTCCGGTGTCGCGCCGATCGGCGCATGGAGAAGATCGCCGACGATCAGCACGCGCCGGGCGTGCGAGCGTTCAAGGGCACGGGCGAGACGGGCGAGGTCCTCACGCACCACGCCGCGAAGGACCGACTCGGGCACAGCCGCTCCAAGCCCGGCGGCGAGAGTGTTGGCCTTGCCCAGATGCAGGTCCGCGATGATGAGCGTGCCGGTGCGGGGCCAGAACGCGGCCCGCTCGTGCATCAGGACAAGTTCTTCAGCCCCCGAGGCTTCCGCGACACGCGCGGACGTGCCGCCACCTCCTGCTTGGGCGAGGCCGGGGACGGTGATGGCAAGGCCGATTCCCATGACGCTCTCATCGTTGCCAGCCGGTCCTGCAAAGTCTCCCCCGAGACAATCGCCGCCACGCGTTCAGCCACGAGTGGGTACGCGAGGGGGCCCGGGCGCTGCGGACGCACCGTGACCAGCCCGCCCGACACCGACGCCTCGTGCAGCCTCTCCATGGTGCGAGCGAGGCGTGAACGCTCAAAGTGCCGCTCGAGAACCTCGCGGCGCGCCTGCATGAGCAGAAGGTTCTGCGGGTCAAATTCGGCGAAGACGTCGTAGATCAGCGTGCTGCTGACCTGCGTCTGCCGGCCCGAACGCCGCATCCCCGGGTAGCTCTCTACCACGAGGCCCGCGACACGCGCGATCTCGCGGAACTGGACCTTGGCGATCTCGGCCACATCGACCGACTCGAGCGCGTCCTCGGCCAGCGAGGCGGACGTGAAGAGTGCCGGCGTGAGGAGTGACTTGTACGGCACCTCGTCCGCGGAGAGGAGTTCAAAGCCGTAATCGTTGACAGTGACGCTGAAGGTCGTCTTGAAAAGGCGCGTCATGCGGAGAGCGAGGATCGCGGCGAGCCCGGCGTGGACCAGGCGGCCTTCGAAGGGGTAGACGAAGAGGTGCGAGCCCTCGCGAGTCAGGCAGAACTCAGCCAGCACCTCGCCTTCGCGCGGAATGCGAGAGAGCTGTCGTTGAAGGTCGAGGATGGAGTGCGCCCGCGCGATCTCCGGGCCCGGCGTCTGCGAGCCGTCACCGCACGCGGAAAGCACGCGGCGCATCGCGGCGGATAGGCTCTCGGAGATGGGGAGCTTGGTCCCCGCCCAGTGCGGCGTCACGCCCGTCTTGCCCGTCGCGGGCTCGACAACACACGTGAGGTCGTGGAGCGCCAGGAATCGGAGAACTTTGCCGCCGAAGATGAACTTCTCGCCCGGGCGAAGCCACGCGACGAAATTCTCCTCGATGCTGCCGACGCGGCGGCCGGTCCGGTACTTCACGTCGATCGTCGCCGTCCCGACGATGGTCCCCACGTTGAACCGATGGATCTTGGCAAGCGCGGCGTCCGGGACTCGGAATAGTGAGCCATTATGCCGGACGCGTTTGTAGCGTTCGTACGCGGAAAGGGTCGGCCCGCCGTCGCGGACCATCGCGAGTGTCCAGTCGAACTCCTCCCGCGGGAGGTTCCGATAGCTCCAGGCGGTGCGGACCTCTTCGTAGAGCGAGTCCGCTTCGAACCCGCCGCCCAGTGCGCACGTGACGAGGTGTTGAGCGAGCACATCGAGCGGTTGATTGATCGGTGTGCGGGCTTCCATCACGCCCGCAGCAATCGCCTCGCGGACAGCGGCGATCTCGATGAGTTCCAAGCCGTGCGTGGGCACGCAGAGAATCTCGCACGACTCGCCGGGGCGGTGACTCGCCCGGCCCGCACGCTGGACGAGGCGGCCGACACCCTTGGGGCTCCCGATCTGGATGACGCGTTCGACAGGGGCGAAGTCCACGCCCAGGTCGAGGGAGCTGGTCGCGACGACGAAGCGGATCTCCCCGGACTTGATCCCTGCTTCGACGCGCTCGCGCTCCTCGCGGTCGATGGAGCCGTGGTGCAGCGCAAGGATCGGCTCCCACTCCGGGCGGACGACGAGCAGCGCCCGATGCCAGAGTTCAGCCTGCGAGCGGGTGTTGGTGAAAATCAGCGTGCTCTTGGCCGGATCCAGAGCGGCCGCGACGTCGGGGAGCATGCGGAGCCCCAGGTGCCCCGCCCACGGGAGGTCGACGTCCGCGCTGGGCAGAATCGACCTGATGATGACCGGACGCACGATGTCGGCCGTCACGACCACGGGCTCGTCGCGGCTGCCGACGAGGGTTCGGGCGGCCTCGTCCGCGTTGGCGATGGTCGCGGACATGCCCCATGTGCGCACGGTGGGGGAGAATCGACGCAGCCGCGCAAGGGCGAGCTCGACCTGCGTGCCCCGCTTGCTGGAGAGGAGCTCGTGCCACTCGTCGACGATGACGCACGAGACTTGCGCGAACGTCTCGGCGGCGTTCTCCTGCGTGAGCAGGATCGTGAGGCTCTCGGGCGTCGTGACGAGGACCTCGGGCAGTCCCTTTTTCTGCTTGGCTCGTTGCGAGGACGAGGTGTCGCCGGTCCGGCTCTCGACGCGCAGTTTCAGCCCCAGGTCGGCCACGGGCTGCTGCAGCGCGAGGGTGATGTCTCGCGAGACCGCCCGAAGCGGCGAGACGTACAGAATGCGCAGCCCGCCGGCGCCGTGCGGCGTGGGCCCGTCGAGCAGGCCGATCAAGGCACCGAAGTACGCGGCGTAGGTCTTTCCAGACCCGGTGGGGACCTGGATCAGCCCGCTCCGCCCGTCTGCCACGTGCCGCCAGACCTGACGTTGGAACTCCCAGGGTACCCAGCCCCGCTGGGCGAACCAGCGTTCAACCGCGGCGGCCCCTGCTTCACGCGGTCCATGGTCGGCAATGTGGCGACTCGAGAGCGACATCAATCCACGGTAGCCTGTGAATCCGAGCACGAACAGGCGGCGAACTCTTGGGTGAGGAAGCCCATGCGATCATTGGTTTGGTTCCGATCCGACCTTCGGACTGCGGATAACTCGGCCCTCTTCCATGCCTGCAAAAACTCGGTAGGCGGAGTGGTCGCGTTGTTCGTCATCAGCCCGGACCAGTGGCGGGGTCACGACTACGCCCCGGCCCGTGTGGATCTGATCCTGCGCACGCTCCGACATCTTTGCGCGTCGCTCGCGGCTCTCAATATCCCTCTTCGCATCGAATCCGCCGTGCGCACGGGCGACGTGCCCTCGATCGTGGTGCAGGCTGCGAAAGATCACGGGTGCGGCGACGTCTTCGTCAACCGGGAGTACGAGGTCGACGAGTCCCGCCGTGACGAGACCGTCTCCCAGCTTCTGCGTGCGT
This sequence comes from Phycisphaera mikurensis NBRC 102666, assembly GCA_943369765.1. Taxonomy (GTDB): domain Bacteria; phylum Planctomycetota; class Phycisphaerae; order Phycisphaerales; family UBA1924; genus UBA2396. Next base: position 18,957 of record CALROI020000010.1, read on the forward strand.
ACGGGCTTGGGTTCCACGAGTTCCACGATCAGGTGGCGATCGAGCCCCAGTCGGTGCGGACCGGCGAGGGTCGGTTCTTCAGCGTTTTCTCGCCGTTCCGAAAGGCGTGGCTGCGGCAGTGGGCGTCGCTGGGCGGGGCCGCGCTCCTTCCCGCGCCGAGAGCGCAGAAGCCGCTTGCGATCAAGTCGAGTGTCGTCCCCGCGTGCGTGCCTGGATTCGTCTCGTCGGTCCATGCCGAAGCCTGGCCCACCGGGGAGACGCACGCCATGGCGAAACTGAAGGCCTTCGCCGCGGGATCGATCGGGACGTACAAGAGCGACCGCGACTATCCCTCGGTCCCGGGCACGAGCCAGATGTCTGTCTTGCTCGGGGTCGGGGCGATCTCGACGAGGCAGTGCATTCATGCGGCGTTGTCCGCGGGAAACCTGAGTGCGCGCGAACTGGACGTCAAGTCCTTTGAGGCGATGGCGCCGGGGCCGGGACATTGGCTCAGCGAGATCGTCTGGCGCGAGTTTTTCACGCACGTGCTGGTTGGGTTTCCGAGGGTCTGCATGGGCCGTGCGTTTCAGGTTCACACCGATCGGATCAAGTGGTCGCAGAATCGCGAGCACTTCCGCGCGTGGTGCGAGGGGCGGACGGGCGTGCCGATCGTGGACGCGGGGATGCGCCAGCTTGTCGCGACGGGGTGGATGCACAACCGCCTCCGCATGGTCACGGCGATGTTCCTGACCAAGAACCTCTTCATCGACTGGCGATGGGGTGAGAAGTTCTTCATGCAGAACCTCGTCGACGGGTTCTTTGCGAGCAACAACGGCGGGTGGCAGTGGTCGGCCAGCACGGGCGTCGATGCCGCTCCGTACTTCCGGATCTTCAACCCTGTGAGCCAGAGCCAGAAGTTCGATGAGAGCGGAGCGTTTATCCGGGAGTGGGTCCCGGAATTGCGGCACCTCGAGGGGCCGGCGATCCATCAGCCCTTCGATGAAAGCGAGGGGGTTCCGCCCCTGCTCAGGGCGCGGCTCGACTATCCCAAGCCGATCGTGAGCCTTTCAGTGTCGAGGGACGCGGCGATCAAGGCTTTCCAGGCCCTTCGCGCGGAGTAGCGGTTGGGGCGGTCGGCGATGTGTCTTCCGGCGCGGGCGCGATCGTCAGCGTCTGGGCGATACGGCGGGTCGTGGTCGCCATCCCCGGCTCGGCTTTTTTCGGGGTGAGCGTCGTCAGCATCGTCATCGTGGACGAAACCTTTCGGATCCTGCCGGCTTCGGGGTCGAGCGTGCTCTCGCACTCATCGAGCGCGTCGGTCAGCACGACATCAAAGGTCTTGGCGATCTCGTCGGTGTTCGGGCTGGCGAGGACGAAGTCCGTTGTTTGGTGAACGGTCACAATCCCGCCTGACGAAAGGGCTGCTCGCGAACGCTGAGCCTTGAGCGTTCCGAGCCCCTTGATCGCGAGCGGCGGCGGTGCGGACGGCGCGTCGGTGGAGGAAAGCAGGAACGCGGGCTGCAGTGTCGAACGCAGCCGGTCCTCCGTCAGCGCGCCGAGCAGGTCCGTCGCGACGGCGGCGAGAGAGGCGGGTTCGGCGAAGGCTCTCCGAACCTTGGATTTCAACGCGTCCAGCCCGCGGATCTCCCGGGTTTCGCCCTCGGGGCTCAGGATGATGGTGAGCGTGAGCCCGACCATGGCCCGGCACGGCGAGGAAGGATCGAACTCCTCTTTGGCTGGCTCGGCGGTACTGGAAATCACGATCGGCGGCGCACCCTCGGCCGTGACCACGGAGATCGAGATTGCTTCGAGCGTGAGTTCAAGCGTCGCCTCGCCCGCGGGAGAGACGTCCGTGACGCTCACGAGGATCCGCTGCTCCTGGGTCTGCGTCAGGAAGTATGTCAGCATTCCTTCGCCGCGTGCTTCGGTGCTCTGCTTGACGATGTACCGGGTCGCCTGACCCTTGGACCAATTCCAACGGGGCTCCGCGGCGGGGGCGGCCGGCGACGGCGGGGTGGCCTGAGGTTGGTCGGAGGCGGCCGGCGCGGGGAGCATCGGCGACAACGCGACCGCGGCGAACATGAGCGGGAGCAGCATGCGTCCATCGTACCGCTTCTCTGTTTGCTCGGCTTCGAACGCGGTACACTGGGCCATGCCCACACCCGCTTCCACGCCCGCCCCCGAGTCGGCACCCGCCCTGACGTTTGAAGCCTACCTCGCGTCGATCGCGGCCAAGACCCCCACGCCCGGCGGCGGCGCTGTCGCATCGGCGGTGGGGGCGTTGTCCGCCGCTCTGGCGGGGATGGTGGTCTCGTACTCGGTGGGCAAGAAGTCGCTTGCTGCGCACGAGCCCTGGCTTTCCGACGTTCAGAAGCGGCTTGCACGAGCCCGTGCCGTCATGTTGACGCTCGCCAAGGAGGACGAGGCCGCGTACGGGCTGGTCAACACGCTGATGAAGCTCCCGGCGGGCGACGCGCGACGCGAGCAGGAGATGCCGGGCGCGGTCCGGGCGGCGGTTCAGGTCCCGACAGCGGTCATCGCCGCGTCGGTGGATCTCCTGCGCCTGTACGTCGAGCTGGCGCAGAGGTCCAATGCGATGCTCCGGAGCGACCTTGGCATCGCGGCCGAGCTCGCACTGGCGACCGCTCGGAGCAGCCTGTGGAATGTCCGGATCAACGCCGGCTCGCTCCCCCTTGCCGAGCAACCGCCGGTGCTGGCGACCTGCGACGCCCTCATCGATCAGGCGGGGTCCCTCTGTGGGAAAGTGGGCGAGGCGTGCAAAATCTGAGGTCCCGACCCTTCAGACGCAGGGATTTTCGGGGTTCAATGCCCGGGCTCAGCGGTTGGACGGAACCGGGCGGGGTCTTCATGGGTATGGTTGTCGTGCCCCGGCCCGGGTTTCGGCTGTGTTGCCGACCTGACGGGAACCGAAAGGACCACTTTGCAAAGGACCTCTGTGAACACGATTTCTCGTTTCGCCGCGTTTGCCCTCATTGCCGTTTCTCCCACGTTCGCCCTGGCCCAGGATGCCGGGAAGGCTCAGCCCGCGACCAAGCCCGCCGCGGACGTCAAGCCCGAAGCCAAGGCCGCCGACACGACCATCGACCCCGCCGCGGAGAAGTTGATCACGGCGTCCAAGGACGCAGTCAAGAAGATCCGCGACATCTCATACAAAGTGAAACAGAACGGCGACGCGGGGATGGGCGATATGGCGTCGCAGGGTCATGTCACCGTGTCGATCCCGGAAAAGGTCCGTGGCTTTCCCATCGAGCACTACAAGGTCGCGATCCACGACGAGAAGGGCAAAGCCACGTCCGAGTGGGCGATGAACGGCAAGCAGCTGCAGAAAGTTGATCACGCAACGAAGAAGCTCCTCACCATGGAGATCAAGGGCGGGATGAACATGCCCCCGCAGGACCTCTGGCCGATCCTGCCCCAGTGGATCTTCGAGGACCTCTTTGCCAACCCGATGATGAAACTGCAGTCAGCGGTCATGCTTCCCGACGCCGAAGTCGCGGGTGTGAAGTGCAAGGTCGTCAAGTACGTCCAGGTGATGGAGATGCCCATGGAAGACGACATGGGCGAGGGCGAGAAGAAGGACGACAAGGCGGAGAAGAAAGCCGCGCCCAAGATGGTCTCCACCAACATCAAGTACCTAGGTGTGGACGACAATCTTCCGCGCAAGTTCGAGAATTCGACCAAGATCGAGGGCGGCGATGAAGCGATGGGCGGGCAGTCCTGGGGTCTCAAGGGCGAGATGACCGAGATGAAGGTCAACGCCGGGCTCAAGGCCGAGGACTTCGCGTTCAAGGCCCCCGAGGGCTACGCCGCCGAGGTCGGCACCGCTGACAACATGGGCATGCAGAGCGAAGAACAGGCGCCCGAACTCAAAGCCAAGCCGGGCTCTGACGCGCTCGATTTCAAGCTCTCCGACCCGACCGGCAAGGAAGTGACGCTCGCGAGCCTCAAGGGCCGCGTGGTGCTGCTTGATTTCTGGGCGACCTGGTGCGGGCCCTGCAAGCAGGCGATGCCCTCGATCCAGAAGCTCCATGAGAAGTACAAGGACAAGCCCGTGACCATCATCGGCGTCAATTGCTGGGAGAAGTCCGACAAGCTCGCCATCGACTACATGGCCAAGAAGGACTTCACCTACACCCTCCTTCTCAAGGGTGACGACCTCGCCAAGGCTTACGGCGTCTCGGGCATCCCCACCTTCATCCTCATCGACACCGAAGGCAAGGTTCTCCACGCCGCGTCCGGCTTCAGCGACGGCGAAGAAGAGCACCTCGCCGAGATGATCGACAAGGCACTGGCCAAGAAGTAAGACTTACGATTCCACCCGGGACCCCGCGAGAGCGGGGTCCTCGGCTTTGGGGCCCGCGCCATCGAGATCAGAGCCCCCGCTGCACCTTGTCGACGACTTTCCCGTTGTCGAAGGTGATCCCGATCTCCACGCGGTCTTCTTTCCACGTGAAGAACTCGCGGTTGGATTCCACCTTTTTTCCGCCCGCGCCGGGCAACCCCTGCAGCATCCCTGCCGCGACGTTGGACGCTTGCCCCTGCGTCTGCTTCTCGCCCGGGCCGAGGATCGCGGTTACTTCCTCGATGGTCATGCCGGGCTTGACCATCTCGAAATTGGCCAGATTGAGCTTGCTCTCGCACCCGGCGAGTGACGCCACCATGACGATGAGCGGAAGGGCAAGGAACGCGGCGTTTCGGTGCATCATGCGCTCAGCATACCAACGAAACAGGGGGCCCACACCACGTGGACCCCCCGTCACAAAGACTTGGATGAATCAAACTCAGCGGCGACGACGGGCGACGAGCAGCCCGGCGAGGGGGATGAGCCCCGCGGCCGGAGCGGGGATCTGCGTCCCGTTGAACTGCAGGTTGTCGATGCGGCAGTTGCCGGCGCTGGAAAAGCTCCCGCTGCTGTTCGGAACCGGATCGGTGAACGTGATGCGGATGAACGCCGACGCGAGGTTCTCGATGGCGTTGACCGCGGAGAGGTCGAACGTGACGAGCGCGTACGCCGAAGCGTTGAAGGGAGAGAGCGTCCCGACCGCCGTGAAGTTCGTTCCGTCCGTCGACCAGCTCACCGTCTGGGTGGCCATACCCGTCGCGGAGCGGCGAGCCGCCAGCGACAGCATGATGTCCTGCTGGCCTGTCGTGTTGATCTCAAACTGAAGGTGCCGCCCCGCGTTCAGCACCGTGTTGTTCGCCACCGTCCCGTTCTGCAGGCCAAGGTCGTTTCCGTCGATGTCGCCGGCAACGGCGTTCATCCCGTTGTGTGCCGACGCGCCGATCGGCGTAAACACCAGAAAGTTGCTCGCGTTCCAATTCGTCGTCATCGACCCGCTGCCATGATTCGCGGCGAGCGTCTGTGCGGAAAGAGACCCGCTGGCGAGATTCTGGTTGAAGTTCCACGCCGCGACGAGCGAGGCGTCGGCGGCCACGGACAAACCGGCAGCGCACGCCGCCACGAAAACGATCGAAAACTTCATAGAGGATCCTCCTACAGGTGCCAAATGTCTTGCCAGGGTTCTGGCCCGATGTCTTGGCGGCGCGTCAACGCCGTCTTGTCTCTCGGGGGAATTGTACACCGCCCCAGCCACCGCGGAAAGCAAAATCATCAAAGAACAACCCCCGAGCCGAGGCCCGGGGGTTGCTAAAAACCGTGCGAAAGGACTGATAACTCAGTCTCAACTTGGATTAGCGGCGACGACGGATCGCGGCCAAGCCGCCGAGCCCGAGAAGGGCGAGGGAAGCGGGGGCCGGGACGACCTCGCCCGTGATCTGGAGGTTGCGGTCGAAAGCGCCGTTGGCGAAGTAGCCGGTGAGGCGGAAGGTACCGTTGGAGCTGGTGGCCCCGCCGTTGGCCGCGAGCGACCCGATCTGGGCGATGCGGAACTCAACGTTGCCGGTCAGACCGGTCAGCCCGGAGAGGCTGACGATCGAATTGACGAAGTTGGCGCCGGGAGCCTGGTTGAACGTGAACAGGTTCGTGCTGTACCCGTCGCCGCTGTAGTAGAGGCCGAGGGTGCCGGGGCCGGTACCGCTGGAGCGGCTGCCGATGTAGAGCGAGTCGAGGTTCGCGCTGAACCCGCTGGCAACGGTGAAACCGAAGCTGAAGTAATCCGTAGTCTGGTTGTTCCAACCCGAGGCGCTGATGGAGTTGGCGGCGGCGGTACCGGTCAGGCCCGCGCCACGAGCAAGGTCGCCCGCGGTGATGTTGGCCGAGCCAATTCCAGCGGACGAAGCCTGGCTGCCGGGCTGACCAAGGGTGTCCCACTGGGACAGAGTGACGCTGGCGTTCGCGGAAACCGCGAGCGCAACCATACCAACCAACGAGCACGTAGCAATCTTCATCTCGATCTCCTCTAAAAGGTGCCAAAATATGGCCCGGCGGCGGAACGCCGGGTCTTGTCTCTGGCAAAAGTATAGACGAAGTGGAGCATTCGTGCGGTCGAAGAAGGCAAATTTCGCGCCAAGACTTGCGCCGCCAAGTCCCGTACCCCTAAATAAGCAGAGCCCGCGGCTCTCGCCACAGGCTCTGTTCTCCCTCCCAGATTACCCAGATTACTGCTGAGGCACCATGCCTCGTGTTTCTTAGCGACGGCGGCGGGTTGCGACGAGCCCGGCGAGGCCGAGGAGAGCGACCGAGCCCGGCGTCGGGATCAGGTCGCCGCTGAAGGTCACTAGGTCGTACCCGATGGTGCCGCTGGTCGCGTAGCTGCTGGTCGGGTTGGCGGGGGTGTAGACGTTGCCGCCGGGGGCGAAGATCGCCACGACGCGGATCTTGAGGTTGGCGTTGTTGTTCGCGCCAGCCCCGAGGGAAGCCGTACGGACGTTCCACTGGTCGCCCGCGGTCGCGGAGAAGATCCCCAGGCTGGAGGTGAAGTTGATCCCGTCGAGAGCGGCGAGAATCTGCACGAACGCCGAGGACGTGTTGCTGTTGCGGATGTCCGCGGCGAAGGAGATGTTCTGGTATCCGACGGTCGACACCGCGTACTCAACGCCGCGTGTGCCCGAGCCGACGCCCTGAGCGGCGTAGGTCGACGAGTTCCAACGGTCGTCGTTGGAGACAGCGGGGTCGTTGGGGCTACCGGCGGCGAACGCCGCGGTGGTCCCGCCGACGAGGGAGGCCGAGCCCAGACCGATCGAAGTCGCGGGGTTGGTGAGGCTTTTGCCCGCACGATCGCCGTTGAAATCCCACTGGGTGATGATCGCTGCCGAGGCCGAACCAGCCACCGAGGCCACGAGGGCCGCCGCCATATACATACGCATCTTGTCTCTCCTTGCTATCTCGTTCCTTCACCCGCGAGCCCTCCTATGAGCCCGGGAATGAACGGCGGAAAGTAGCGGTGCGTTCGGCTCTGGTGCATTACGGAGGCGCGAAGATTGCGCTCAGTCTCATTCCGGCGAACGCCCGCACCCTCGCGTATTCTGGATCATGGAGATCGCTGTCATCATCGCCGCCGCCGGTTCCTCGACTAGGTACATCACCTCCAGCAGCGCAGTGGGGGGGGCGGGTCGACACAAGCTCGACGAGGACCTGGGCGGCAAGTCGGTCCTGCACCGGGCCGTCGAGGTTTTCTCGAAAAACGACCTCGTCCGTCACATCGTGATCGCCGGGCCCCACGACGAAGAGACGTACGCCGACTTCCGCCGTCGGCACGGGGACCGGATGGGGCTCTTGGGCGCGGTCATCGTCCGAGGCGGCAAGACGCACCGGTACGAGTCCATTTCCGCCGCGCTGGCTGCGGTGCCCGCGAGCGCGACGCACATCGCCGTGCACGACGCGGCCCGCCCGTGCATCGATCCGAACACGGTCGAGGCGATTTTCGAGATGGCCAAGCAGCACAAGGCCGTGATCCCCGCCGTTGCGTGCGCCGACACGGTCAAGCGCGTGCGAGAGACCGACGAACCCAGAATCGTGGACGACGACCCGATCGCAGCCATCCTCGGCGCCTCGCCGCGATCCTCAGAGAAACTCAGCGTCGTCGATCAAACGGTCGATCGCGCCGGGCTTGTGCTGGTGCAGACGCCGCAGGTCTTTGAGGCCTCGCTCCTCCGCCGTGCGTATGCGCAGGCAGACCTGAACAGCACCGACGACGCAGGATTGATCGAACGCCTCGGCGAACGTGTCGCGATCTGCCCAGGCGACCCGCGCAACATCAAGATCACCACACCCGCCGACCTGATCCTTGCTCGGGCAATCCTGAACGTCAGGCCTCCGGAAGCCAAGTCGGCGCTGCATCGGTTCTGAGCGATGGGCCAACCGGGTGCCACGTCCGATCCGCTTCGGTCGGACGTGCTTCAGGCACGTCTGGTCGCGAATCAGCACGTCCGGCCCTTCGGGACCGGACGTGGCACCCGGTCGAAAGTTGAATAGAATATCTGGATGCTCGATCCAAACACGGGCTTTCATTATCGCCGTCGAGTACGCTTCGAGAAGCCGAATCAACTCAGATTTCTCACGTTTTCATGCGAAGATAGGCTTCCGCTCTTTGTGAATGATCGGATCAAGGACGCGTTTGTTGCAAGGCTCTCGCTTGCGAAAGAACGTTTCGGCTTTCGCTTGTACGCCTATGTTGTCATGCCCGAGCATGTCCATATTCTTCTCATGCCTGCGGATGGGGTGACGGTTCGGGCACTCCTGAACAGCATCAAGGGAGCTTTCGGCCGCAGTGTTGTGAAACGCTGGAAGGAACTCAACGCGCCGATTCTCAAGAGACTTACTCAACCTGATGGGTCGATCCGCTTCTGGGAGACAGGGGGTGGATACGACCGCAACATCTACTCACCGGAAGAACGTCAAGAGAAAATGAACTACATTCACAACAACCCTGTGACCCGTGGTCTTGTGGGACTTCCCGAAGACTGGGCGTGGTCGTCCGCGCGGTGGTACAGAGGTGTGCGTGATGGCGTGATCCCCTGCGACTTTTGATTGGCCTGCCGTGGGTGCCACGTCCGATCCGTTTCGGTCGGACGTGCTTCAGGGACGTCTGGTCGCGAATCAGCACGTCCGGCCCTTCGGGACCGGACGTGGCACCCTCTTACTCGATCCCGAATCGAAACGGATCCGCTTCGTCAAGGATCAGCGTGCTCTCCGCTGTGACGTGGGCGTGCCCGGTGATCATGGGGATCACGCCGGGCCCTGCGAAACTGAGTGCATAGCGGGCGGTAAACCGGCTGCCGATGATGCTCTCCTGGCCCCACAGTTCGCCCGCTTGAAGGGTGCCGTCGGCCGCGAGGCATGCGACCTTCGCGCTGGTTCCCGTGCCGCAAGGCGAGCGGTCGTACTCGCGACCCGGGCAGAGGACAAAGTTCTTGCTCTGGCAATCCGCTCGCGTGGGCGGGGCGAACAGCTCCACGTGATCGATGACGCCCTCGCGGCCGTCGGGAAACCTGCCCCGGACGCCCGCTGCGTCAAGCCCGTCGCGGACCGCCACGGCAAACTCGGTGAGGCCGGCGAGGTTCCGCATCGCGACCTCTTCGCCATGGTCCTTGACGAGAAAGAACCAGTTCCCGCCCCAGGCCACATCGCCCACGACCTCGCGCGACGCGCCACGCCACTGGATCGTGACGCGGACGTCCTTCGCTGCTCGAAACGACGGGACGTTGGTGATCGTGAAGGACCCGTCCGCCTCGGGCTTGACGCCGACTTCGCCGACGGGCGTTTCGATGCTGAACGAGGCTGAGTCCGCGGGAAGCCGGCCTAGGTGGCGCAAGGTGGCAGCGAGCCCGATGGTCCCGTGCCCGCAGGCGCTGAGGAACCCGACGTTGTTGAAGAAAATGACGCCGCAGACGCACCGGTCGGAGGAGGCGGGCACGATCATCGCGCCAACGAGAAAGTCCGCCCCGCGAGGCTCCCGCACCACCGCCCGCCGGATGTGGTCGAACTTCGTCCGAAAGACCTCACGTTGCTCCGCCACCGTGGTACCGACGCGTTTGAGCGTGAGGTCGGGTCCGCCGTCCACGATGATGCGGGTGGGCTCCCCCTCTGTGTGAGAATCAATGACGCGGATACGTTCCATGGTTGGTTCTCTGGGGCTTACTCGCGTGAGTAGAGGGTCGTGAAGCTCTTCTCTTTCGACGTGGGTGCAAACCCGATCTCCGCCGCCAGTTGCCCCTCAGCCGTGAGTCGATAGACCACGCTCGTCACGTCCTCCGCCGCCCCGGTCCCGGCGAATTCCGCCCGGTTGTTCGCGGCGGAGACGAGCTTGAAGACCGACAGGTCCTTGCGTTTCTCGGGCACCTCAAGCCCGCCGTGGAGGTGGCGGAGTTTGAGCACCACGCTCCCGTCGGTCTCGACGGTGATGAGCGAGACCTCGAAGAACCCGGGCTTGCCGTCACGGCGGACCTGCGTGAAGAGGGCCGACATGTGGTTCCCGCGCGGCATCGTCCAGTGTTCCTGATTGACCGACTTGTTCGGATTGACCGCGACCCAGCGCCCCGTCATGAACGCAAGGGGCTTGAGAGCCTCCGCTGGCGCTGCCGAGGGGGGCAACTCAAGTGGCGGTGCCGAGGCTGCCTGTTTCGATGTGGCGCAGCCTGTGAGGGAGACCATGACCAAGGCGAACAGAACAGCAACCTTCATCACATCGTCCTTTCAAAGCGGCGGAGGAACACTCCGCCCCGCAAGTTTCGATTCAAAGACCGCCAGCACCAGAAAGATCAGGATCGTCTGCCCCGCCGTGAGCACCGCCTGCCACGGCGACAAGCTCCCGAGCATCACCCCGCTCAGCCCCGTGATCGCCGTCAACCCCCAGATCACGACGACCGCGTCTCGCTTCGATAATCCGTACGACACCAGCCGGTGCGACAGATGGTGCGGGCTCGCGACAAGAGGACTCTGCCCCCGGCGCAAACGGATCAGCGTCACCGACAGGATGTCGTACAGCGGCACCGCGAGGATCACAACCGGCATGAACAGGCCGTACCACCCGCCCGCCGGGATCGGCGACCCCTCGACCGTCGTCGCGCCCGGGTCGGCGACATACGTTGTTCGCACCGTGAGAAACGCGAGCGTGAACCCAAGCACGAGCGATCCCGAGTCCCCCATGAAGATCGATGCCCCTCGCTTCTCCGAGCGTGGCGCGTTGAACATCAGGAACCCCAGCAGCGACCCGATGAGCAGCGCGAGGCACGCCGCCACGAACCACTGCCCGTGCAGGAGCGCGGCCGCGAGAAAGCACCCCGCCGCGATCGCCCCGACGCCCGCGGACAGCCCGTCCATGTTGTCGATGAAGTTCATCGCGTTGGTCACGCCCACGATCCAGAGCACCGTGATCAGGATGCTCAGCCAAGGCCCGCCGACATGCACGTCGAGCATCGTCACCAGACGCGTCCCATCGCCGAAGATCGTGATCGCCGCCGCCGCCGCCAGCATCACCGCTGCTTTGATCCCCGCCGGCAAGGCCCGTCGGTCATCCACCGCCCCCGCGACATGCAAGAACAGCAGGCACCCGAGAAACAGCACCGCCAGCGGTGTCTTTGCCTGGATCCCCGCCAAGTGCGGCACCACCGACTCCGGCAGCGACGACGCGGGCAGCCAGTGCGCCGCGGCCAGCCCCGCCGCGAGTGGCACCACGAACGCGACAAAGATCGCCATCCCCCCCGTGTTCGGCACCGGGCGCAGGACTTTCACGTGCCCCGGGCTCCCCGCCGAGTCCATCGCGCCAAGGCGATGCCCGAGCAGCCGCGCAAGCCACGTGGCGGGGGTCGAGATGAGAAACGCCAGGGCGAGCAGCCCCAGGCAGAGAAGCGTCATGGCGTGAGTTTACGTCCTCTCTGGGCCACGTTTGCCGGACGCGCGGCCCAGCACCCGCACCGCTTCAAACGCCACGTAGATCACGCCCATCATCCCGCACCCAAGCAGCCCCAGCATGTACACCCGCGTCGGCCACGTCCCAAGGTGCTCGACGATAGTGGGGGGGGCGTCGGGCCTGGGAGGGGGGTTGCCGACAAACCCGTAGTTCCATCCCTCCGCGATATCCATCGGCAGGACCCACCCCACATACGCCGAGAGCGTCAGCCACGCCAACCCGAGGTCCGTCAACGTCGGGCGGTAGCGGTCCACAGCGATGTGGTACACCGCGCCGCCCACAATCGCCACATGCCCGAGCCAGAAGTACCAGTAGTGGAGGTACACCGGCCCGACGCGGACCACCGGCGTGATGAACGCCTGCGTGCACAGGGCCAGTCCCAGAAACACCGTCGTCGTCACCAGCCACCGCATCGGCACCAGCAGCGACAGGCACGCGATAAAGCCCATCAGGTCGCACACGTGCAGCGGGAGTGACCACCCCGGGACGTAATTCCCCGGAAGCACGAAGTACACGCTCGAACCCACCAGGAACGCGAGGATGAGCGACGCCCACGTCCGCCGCAGTGTCTTCTCCTTCCCCGTCCCACGCCACCGCCGCCCGAGCACCGACGCCCCGACGATCATCGGCACGAACAGCGCCAGTGACAGAAAGTGCATCATCGTGAACGCGGCGGACACCTCGAACCACGCCGGCGTGGTGGAGGCCTGCTCCGCGATGCTCGTGACCTCCGCAGGCATGCTCTACTCCGCGTCCACGCCCGGGGTCTCAGGCTCATTCTCCGGCTCGGCGGTCGCCACGGCGGATTCCGCGTGAGGAGCCGCCGCTCCACCCTTCACAGACTCGTGCCGCAACTGCCCGCACGCCGCCTTGATGTCTCGCCCACGGCTTGCGCGGATGTGGACGTTGATCTCTTCATCCCGAAGGATGCGTTGGAACTCAAGGACGTTCGTGTCGCGGGGCCTCTCGAAGGGCATGCCGGCGACTTCGTTGTACCGGATGAGGTTGACGTTGGCTCGAAGGGTCTTGGCGATGCTCGCCAGTTCCTTCGCGTGCTTGGGCCTGTCGTTGATGTTGTGGAGCAGGGTGTACTCGAGCGTGATCTCGCGGCCGGTTTTGTTGAACCAGCGCTGGCACGCCTCGAGCAATTCCGTGATCGACGTGTACTCCGCCCACGGGATGAGCCGGCGGCGGATCTCGTCGTTGGGGGCGTGCAAGGAAAGCGCGAGCGTGACAGGCAACTCGAACTCTTCCGCCAGGCGGATGATCGCCTTGGGCAGGCCGACGGTCGAGATGGTGATCTTGCGTGCGGAGATCCCCGTCGCCCACAGCGAAGCGAGGATGCGGATGGCCCCCGTCACGGCGGAGAAGTTCGCCAAGGGCTCGCCCATGCCCATGAAGACGACATTGCTGATTCGCTCGATCCCTTCGAGTTGCCCAAGCCTCCACACCTGCTCGACAATGCGCCCGGTGGACAGGTTCCCGTCAAGGCCGCCGATCCCGCTGGCGCAGAACTTGCACCCCACGGGGCACCCGACCTGCGACGAGATGCACGCGGTCTTGCGGTCCTCGACCGGGATCATGACGCACTCGGTTTGGAGCGCCGCCGACGCGCCCACGACCGAAGACCCCCCCGCGACGGGCAAACTCAGCGTCCGCGACGCCTGCGCCTCAGCCGCCGCTTTCGCGGTCAGGGCGCGGTTCCCCTGGTCCCACTCGATCAGCAGCTTCTGTACGCCGTCGGAGGCTTTCATGTGGTGCACGATCGATCCCGACAGGAAGGTCATCTTCTCCGCCAGGCGTTGCCGGTCGAGTTTGGACAGGTTGGACATCTTCTCCGGGTCGATCACGCCCTTCTGATAGACCCACTCCAGGATCTGCCCCGCGACAAACGGCTTGCCCCCCCCGATCCCCTCCTTGGCGCACCACGCGGCCAGGGTCTCAGGAGTCATCTCAAAGAAATGCGGTACAGGGTGGTTCACGGGCCACTTTAGCGCGGCGAACACGCCCATGCGGGGAGGGAGAAGAAGGGTTCACCACAGAGACACAGAGGCACCGAGAAAGACAAAGGCGGTTGAACACAGAGAACACGGAGGGGCACGGAGGAAGCCGGGGGGATGGGGGTGGCGTGGGGGGTGGTTGTGCTGTACACTGGGTTTGAAACGCGGCAATGGGCGAGTTTCGCCCAAGGCGGCGCGGGTGTGGGGGCCCTCCAGAGGCCCTCGGGGTCCGGGGCGAATGCCCCAAGGAGAACGTCGAGCATGGCGGCACGCACGATCAAGGTCTTTATCGCGTCCCCGGGCGATCTCGCCGTCGAGCGGCGGGCCTTCAAGGACACCGTGGACGCGCTAAACAAGGGCTTTGGCCGCGGGGCGGGTGTGGTGTTCGTGCCGCTAGGGTGGGAGGACGCCCTTTCGCAGGTGGGGCGGCGTTCACAGAGCGTGATCAATCAGGATATCGACGCGTGCGACCTGTTTGTGCTGGTCATGTTTCGGCGGTGGGGTCAGGAGGCCCCCGATGCGGCCCCGTACTCGTCGTACACGGAGGAGGAGTTCTACCGAGCCTTGACTCGCCGCGAGAAGAAGGAAGCGGACGGCACGCGGAAACCCGAGATCTGCGTCTTCTTCAAGCATATCGATCCTTCGTTCATGACCGATCCCGGTGAGCAACTGAAAAAAGTCCTCGCGTTCAGAAGAAAACTCGAGGAAACCAAGTCTGCCCTCTACCGCCCGTTCGCGAAGGACGAGGAGTTCGTGTCTGAAGTGAGTGAGCACCTCATCGCGTTCGCGGAGGGGCGACTTTCGAGCCTCGATGACGATCGAACCACTCCAATGATCCCCGATTCGCTGCTTGGTGAGATCGACAAACACAAAGCCGATGCCCAACGCGCCATGACAGAACTGGCCGCGATGAGCGCTGAGAAGCAGCGAGCCCTCGAGGAGGCCGAGAAGGCCCGTGCGATGGCCAAGGACGCAACGACACGGGCAGAAGCCGCCGAGAGTGTCGCGGAGGCGAGGGCTGCACAGCGATCTCTCGCATTGGCCGAGAGTGCCGCAAAGGCTGCACTCGAAGGAAAGATCGAACAGGCACGGCAAGAGTTTGCGAAGGCACTCGATGGCACCACGAACATCGATGTTCTTTTCCTCGGGTGCGACTTCTTCTCACGAATAGGTGAACTTGATGAATCGGAGCGTCTGTTGAGGCGGTGGCTCTCGATAAGCGGGCCCGACAGCAAGAACCAAGATACTGCCAACGCCTACAACAACCTCGGGAACATCGAGATTGATCGAGGTAACGTAAAAATGGCAGAAGCCTACTATAAGAAAGCGATGCTGACGTATGAACAAATAGGGGATACAGTCAACAAAGCGGCTGTGTATGGAAACCTCGGAAACCTTGAGTTGGAAAAAAATAACGTGGATGCGGCTGAGGAGTACTACAAGAGGGCATTGGAAATTGACGAGAAGCACGGCAATCAAATGGGAGTGGCACGTCATCTCGGAAGTCTTGGAAATATTGAAAGTGAAAAGAATCACTTGAAAGCGGCCGACAGTTATTTCAAGCAAGCGATCTCAATCGACAAGGAACTCGGAAACCAATTCGGTCTAGCCCAACACTATCACAACATGGGATACATCGCCGAAAAGCGAGGTGACAGCGGTGAGGCGAGACGTTTGTGGACACTTGCCCGTGATGGCTTCCGAATGTTTGGCGCGAAACTGAGGCAGGAAGAATCGCAGCGGCTTCTGGATGGTCTCGGGTGACGTTGCCGGGGTCGGCTCTTGGTTCCTGTGCCTGTCGGATCGAGATTGATTGTTGAAAGACACCATCGCACATGAGCACGGCCCAATTCATTTGACCACCGGCGCGGAGACAATCCTCCACTCCAGCCACAGAGAGCTCCACTCCCTTGGTGGGACGTGGTACGACGCCGGGCCCTCTTTTATTCCCCTTCTTCTCTGTGTCTCTGTGCCTCTGTGGTGAATCCTCCGTCTTTCGAGAGCGTGTACGCTGGTGGTGCCCATGCAAGGCCACCTTTTCGCCAAGCCGGTCCCTGCTCAGCCCACCTTTCCTGGGCTTGGCCCCCACATGCCCGTGGTGGCGGGGGCGGAGGTCGTGGTGCTGGCCAGCTCGTCGGGGGGGAATTGCTCGGTGCTCGTGCTCAAGGACGCGGCGGGGGTGGCGGTGGGGCTGATCCTCATTGATCTGGGCTTGACGCCTCGGCGGACCAAGCGGTTGCTCGGCTTGGCCGGGCTTGAGGTGGGCGCGAAGGAGGGCGGTGGGGGGCTTACGGTGCTGGGGGCTGTCGTGACGCACCTGGATAGCGACCACCTGTGCCCGTCGTGGTGCCAGAACACGCGGGAGGCCGCGGCGTTGCTGCCGCCGGAGGCCCCGCTGTACATGCACCGCCGCCACGCGGGGCGTGCCGACCGGCAAGGGCTGCTGTACCGCCGGACGATTCCGTTTACCGACGGGTTCTCGCCGGCGGCCGGCGTGGAAGTGCGGGCTCACATCGCTCCGCACGACGAATTGGGCTCGGCGAGCTTCCGGTTTGTCGTGGGGACGCGGGGGCAAGGCGGCGGGGTGCTCGGCTGGGCGACGGACGTGGGCCGCCCGACGGACGAACTCGCCCGGCACCTCGCGGGGGTTGATGTCCTGGCGGTCGAGAGCAACTACTGCCCCGTGATGGAGCGGGAATCCGACCGCCCCGAGTTCCTCAAACGCCGCGTCATGGGCGGGGCGGGCCACCTCTCCAACCAACAGTCGGTGGAGCTGACACGCCGGGTGGGGCCCAAGAAGCACGTCGTCCTGCTGCACCTTTCCCGCCAGTGCAACACGCCCGAACTCGCCGCCATCGAGCACGCCGGGGCCCCCTACGACACCACCGTGGCCATGCCGGACATGCCCACCGCCCGGATTCCCATCGAATAAGCGCGATTTGAACGGTGCCGACAGGGCCTGAAGGGCGTTTTCAGTAGTAGAAGGGGGGCGGGGCTCCTATCCTTGCCAAATGGCCAAGAAAGTGAACAAGAAGTCCTCCAAGCCCGTGTCCAAAGCCAAGCCCAAACTCGCGGGCAAGTCCGCAGGCAAGGCTGCGACCAAGGCCGCCCCCAAGAAGGTCGTCAAGAAGACCGCTGTCAAGGCGAAGGCCAAGCCCGCCGCGAAGCCCGCCCGCAAGGTCGCCGCCAAGCCCGCTGCCAAGGTAACCAAGAAGGTTGCCGCCAACGCAAAAGCGAAATCAGCCGCCAAGCCCGTCGCGAAGGTCGCCGCAGCCGCCGTGCCGAAGAAGGCCCCCCAGCCCGCGGCCCCGTCCGCTGTCAAGCCCGTCAAGAAGTCGGCACCAAAGCCCGCTGCCAAGGCCGCGTCGCCCCACGCCACCTTCACCGAGCCGAGCCACGCCTCCTCCCCCTCGGTCGCGATGACCGGCACCCCGGCCACGCCCAACACGCCCATCGAGCAGTCGCGGGCCTTCGCCATCGAAGCCGCCCGTCTCCTCAGCGATGACAAGTGCACCGACATCGTCGTTCTCGACGTCTCCAAGCTCGGCGCCGAGCAGGACTTCATCATCATCGGCTCGGGCACCTCCGACCGTCAGATGCGCTCCGTCCTTGATGACGTCGCCGAACTCGGCACCGCCTCCGGGCACACCATCGCGCACCAGAGCATCGACGACCGGGCCACCTGGGTCCTGGCTGACTTCTTCGACGTGGTGATCCACCTCTTTGAGCCCAACACCCGCGCGTACTACGACCTCGAGATGATGTGGGGCGATGCTCCCAAAGTCGCGTGGGAACGTGCGTCCGGCGATACGCCCAAGCACCGCAACCGCCGCGTCATCGTGAACGCCGCGAACGAGGAATCCGCCACAGCTCCCTCGACCAACGAGGACTAACGCATGGCTTCGCAGCCCCGACAAGTCGTCCGCGTCGACCTCGCCGAGCGTTCGTACGACGTGACGATCGGCCCGGGCGTTCTCGACGAGGTCGGCGTCTGGGCACGCCATGCCACCCCCCACAGCAGACACGTCCGGCGTGCCGCTCTGGTCGTGGACGATCGCCTCCCGGTCGAGACCATCGATCGCGCCCGCGGCTCCCTCGCAGCGGCGGGCTTCGAAGTCCCGACGATCTCGGTCCACGCGTCCGAAACGGACAAGTCCCTCGCCCAGCTCGAGCGTGTTCTGGTCGGCCTCGCCGAGGCCAAACTCGAACGCGGTGAGCCCGTCATCGCCCTGGGCGGCGGCATCGTGGGGGACCTCGCCGGCTTCGCCGCCTCCGTCTACCGCCGAGGCGTCCCGGTCATTCAATGCCCCACGACCCTGCTCGCCATGGTCGACGCCTCCGTCGGCGGCAAGACCGGCGCGAACCTCCGCACCGCGTCCGGCTCGCTCCTGAAAAACCTCGTCGGCTGCTTCCACCAACCACGCGCAGTTCTTGCCGATGTCACCACCCTCGCCTCGCTCCCCCGCCGCGAGTTCAATTCCGGGCTCGCCGAGTGCATCAAGCACGGCCTGCTGAGCGCCGAGTTCGGCGATGCCGGGCTTCTCGATTGGACCGCCGCCTCGGCTCCTCAGATCCGTTCGCTCGACCACGCCGTGCTGACGCTGCTCGTCTCCCGGAACGTCTCGGTCAAGGCCGAGGTCGTGTCCGGCGACGAACGCGAGGAACTTCCCAGTGCCGCCGGCGGGAGGGCACTACTGAACCTCGGCCACACCTTCGGCCACGCGATCGAGACCATCGCCCGGTTATCGCCGGATCAAGACCGCGCGCACGCCCCGCTCCTCCACGGCGAGGCAATCGCCCTAGGTCTCCAGGCCGCCTGCTCGGTGGGTGTGGCGATGGGCATGCTCAATGCCCACGCCGCGGAGAAGGTCGCCGATCTTCTCGGATCATTTGATTTGCCGACGAAAATCAGCCAACTGCCCCCTTCCGCCGAGATCTGCGAGCGCATGACGCACGACAAAAAGACGGTCGGCGGCACCATGCGGCTGATCGTTCCCGGCGACCACTGTCGAGCTCGAGTTATCGAGAATCCCCCGCTTGAACTGGTGGCCGCGGCGGTCGACTCGATCCGGGCTTGACCCAACCTTGCAAAATCTATTTCAAGGATGCGAAAGGTCGCGTCCGATAGGTGATTCTGTACGTGTGCTCGGCTATCTGCTGGGTTCGGCCGCTTGAGAGAGTGCGGCCTGCGTTCATCACGGAGGGAACTGAAGCAGGGGTGGGTGCCGATTCCCGTCAGGGTTCGGAGGCAGTTGTTCGCGCAGGACGCGAGAACGACCGAGGAGACTGTCGATGCGTGTCATCACGATCATCAACCAAAAGGGCGGCTGCGGCAAGACGACCACCGCGATCAACCTCTCGGCCGCGCTCGCCAAGAGCGGCCTCCGCGTCCTGCTCGTGGACATGGACCCTCAGTCCCACTGCGCCGCCGGCCTGGGTATCCCCGAGAACAAAATCGACCTTGATATCGGCGACGCGATGCTCTCGCCCCCGAACCGCCCGATCGACACCACCCGCCTCCTCTGGCGTGCGGGACGCAACCTCGATCTCGCGCCCAGCCGCATGAAACTCGCGGGCCTCGAAGCACTCCGCGGCGGGCTCGCCGAGCGGCCCGATCGCGAGCGCAGGCTCAGCAATGTTCTCGAACGACTCAAGGGTGAATACGACATCGCCATCGTTGACAGTTCCCCGAGCATCGGCCTCCTGACGTACAACGCTTTGTGCGCCGCAAACTACGTGCTGATCCCCGTCGAAACCGGGTACTTCTCGCTCCAAGGCGCGACCAAGCAGGTTGCAACGATCAAGAGCCTCGCCAAGCGTCTCGGGCTCACGATCCAGTCCTCGCTGCTCGCGACCATCCACGACGAGGCCAGCGCGGTCGCCGGCGATCTTCTCGAGGAACTCCGCCGCAGGTTCTCCCACCATGTCGCGCCGGTCGTCGTCCGCCGAGACCCCAAGCTCCGCGAAGCGTCCAGTTTCGGCCAGTCGATCCACGAGTACTCCCCCGATTGCGAAGGCGCAAGGGACTACACCGACCTGGCGATGTGGCTCCTCGAGACTCTCGGCCTCCGCAAGGGCCTCTCCAGCCGAGCCATCGTGCCCACGCCCCTCGACGACATGCTCCCCGACGCCTCCGAATCCGTCGATGTGTCGGACGAGGCGGAACAGGCCCCGGCCCAGCCCGTCGCGACCGTACAGGCCATCGAACTGCAACCCGCGTCGCTCTCGACCGAGATCGACAATGCGATGACCACCGTCGGCATCGAGCCCGCCTCCTTCGTCGGGCCCGCCCCGGCAAATCGCGCCGCCGAACTGGTCCAGCGAGCCCAGAAGCTCCTTCGTCGCGACGGCAACGACGCCGGCTGGACCAACGGCCCCGGCCGCCCGGAGCTGCGTCTGGTCTCCGACGTCGAAGTCAAGCCCGGCCGCGCGGTGGCTAACTCCCTTTACGGCGTCCGCGCCACCTCCCAAGGCGTGCTCTTCGTCCAGCCCCTCACGCTCGGCACCAAGGTCTCCATCGCCGGCTCGTTCAACGGCTGGTCTCCCACCGCGACCCCGATGCGGCGAAACGAAGAATCGGGTACCTTTGAAACGTGCCTCCCTCTCCCTCCCGGCGAACATCAGTACCGGCTTGTCATCGACGGCGTCTGGACCGCCGACGACCACAACCCCTCCGTGCAGCACAACCCCTTCGGCGAGCCGAACAACCTTTGCAGCGTCAAACCGGTCACAGAAGCCATGATGACCAGCGCCTAACCTTGATCTCCGATGCATGAAGGCACTCCCCACGCCGCGCACCGCCCACCGCAGGCCCCCAAGCCGAGCGCCAGGCGACCCGCCGGTGGACTTCTGGGAGATTCCGCGCTCGACCCCATCGAACAGCTCACCGAGCTCTTCCTCGGCGATCTTCCACGCGCTGGTCCCGCCGACCTGGATGTGGACGATCTGCCTCTTCCGCCCTACAAGGCTGATTCACCCAAGGCTGCCGCCGCCAGGCGAGAGAGCGTCGTCGCGCCCCCGAGGCAGACGCCCGCTGCGCCGGTGCGCCTTGCTCCGCTGACGCTTCAGACCGAGGTCGTCGTGATCGGTCATCTCCCCGTGGCAGCCTCGGCCTGGGTTCATCACTACGCCAATCATCGCCAGCGACAACTCGGCTCGCCGGTCGCTTTGCTCCGGTGGCGGGGTGATACCGCGTCGCTCGACGTCTTCGGTCAAATCCCCGCCCCGACACGCCATCCGACCGAGCCACACGCGACCATCGCCGACGCGGTTCGAGCGGCCGCTTCGCTCGCGGACGCGTTGATCGTCAGCGTCGAGGAAACCAGGGAGATCGAGGCCTCGCAGACCCCGGGTATCAAGCGTGTCGCCGTCCTCACCGGTTCGCACGACACCGCGGTCGTCGCCTGCTATCGCGCTCTGAAGGGCCTGGTTCAACAGGAGTCTGTCCGCGAAGGGCAGTGCGAAGTCGCGGTCATTATCCTGGGCGGCCCCGACGAACGCTCCCGCGCCGCGGCCGAACGCCTCGAACGCACCTGCGCCTCGCATCTCTCGCACACGATCCACTGCGAGGTGGTCAACGAGAAGATCTCCCCGGCGCGTTCGGCTCCGCTCTTCGTGGGCCAGGTGACGGGCTCTCCGACGTCATTCCTGCGTGGTCTGATCTCGCCTCAAGGTTCGACCAATTCTCGCGTCGCCTCGGGCGACACACACGGTTCACCGGCCGCTCCCGCCATCACGGGTCTGGTCTCCCGGTTCCCCGGGCTTCGGAGCGTTGACGCCCGCTGCCCGTTCGCGCCGGGGGTCGAGGTCGCCGTCTCTCCGGAAGGAGAGGTTCACGTGCTCGCCGCAGCCGCGCAGCCCGGCGATGTCTCGAAGGCCGTCGCCGACCTCACCGCCTGTGCATCCTGGGTCGAGGTGAACTCCGCGGTGCTCCGCAGCGTGATGCCGGAACTGGCCAAGCGAGCCGGCGTATCCCAGCCGCGCGAACACCTGATCACGACCGAGCCCAAGCTCGTTCGAGGGCTGCTTGATTCGCGAATCCGCCTTCACCTTGACACGCCCGGCGCGATCGTCGATCTGAACTGATCCGCGAATCAATCAGTGAACATTCTGCGTCGCGAGCCAGCGTTCCGCGTCGATCGCGGCCTGACACCCCATGCCCGCCGCTGTCACGGCCTGGCGGTAGTGGCTGTCCGCGACGTCGCCCGCCGCGAAGACTCCCTCGATGTTCGTCTGGCTTCCGCGCGTCTTGAGATCGATGTATCCCGCCGAGTCGAACCCGACCCCCGCTCCCTTGAGGAACGCCGTCGCGGGCGTGTGCCCGATCGCGACGAACAGCCCTTTGACGCTCAGTTCCGAGCGTGCCTTGGTCACGGTGTCTTCCAGCACGAGGCCTGAGATGCGGTCCTCGCCCAGCACGTCGACGACAGCCTTGTTGAACATCACCTTCGCATTGGGGCGCGACAGGAACCGCTCCTGCATGATCTTGCTCGCGCGGAGCGTGTCGCGACGGTGAATCACGATCACTTCCGAAGCGAACTTGGTGAGGTACGTCGCCTCTTCCATGGCGGTGTCGCCGCCTCCGACGACCGCGACGACCTGCTTGCGGAACGCGGGGAGCGCACCATCGCACACGGCGCACGCCGACACTCCGCCGCCCTTGGTCGCAAGGCGCATCTCGTTGGGCAGCCCGATCCAGTTGGCGATCGCGCCGGTGGCGATGATGACCGCGTGGGCGCGGACCAAGCCCTTGCCGCCGTTCCCGTCGTCGGTGTGCAACTCGAAGGGGCGTTTGGTGAAGTCGCAGCGTTCAATGTCCGCCTGCGCGACCCGCGTGCCGAAGCGTTCGGCCTGCTTCTGGAACATACCCATCATCTCGGGGCCCATCACGCCGTGAGGGAACCCCGGATAGTTCTCGACCTCCGTCGTGAGCATCAACTGCCCGCCGGGGAGGACGATCGACGGCGTCTGCTTCGGCACGCCGCAGTACACGATGGGCTCAAGATTGGCTCTGGCGGCATAGACCGCCGCGGTCCATCCCGCAGGCCCGGAACCGATGATGACGATGCGTTCGACGGTCGTGGTGGTGGGTGTGGTCAAGTCGATCTCCGGGGCGGCTCGCCCGCTTGATCCTTGGATGCCCGAGCGGGCGAAAGGTTGCGCGACTCACTTGAGCGCGTCGATGTCCTTCAGGTGCCGCCTCGTGAGTGATTCGAGCGGGGGCCAGATGATGTAATCCGCCTTCGACACTCTCTTGGACGTGTTCTGCACAAAGCGGGCGAAATCGTTGGTGTTGTTCGAACCCACAGACCAGATCATCCAGACCGAATCGTCCAGACTCAGTCGGAAGTTGTACCCCGAGCCGGTGACAACGGTCATGGCGTGCGGACGCTTCTGATCATCGTCCGTGATCGGACGCATGTATTTGAGCGTGGGGACGCCGTCGCGGTCGCGGTCATCCGGATTGAACGGATCGGCTTCCTTGATCGTGATCCAGTCCGGACGGGCGGACGTGATCACCCGCGGGAATGCGCGTTGCTGATAGAAGTACCCGAGAAGCCCGAGCGACGCCCGGGTTCCGATGATCTCGGTCTGAATGACCTGCCGGATATCAAAGAACTCGGTGAGATCCGGCAGAAGCGAGATCAGCGGGTAGCGGGTCTTTGAGAACTTGTCGTACTCGAATGTGGCCCGCATCCGCGGATCAAACGCCTCGATCGGCCAACGCGTCGTCCAATCGCCGTACACCTGGCCGAGGATTTCTTCCGTGGACTTGCGGTCGCCCATCGTCTTGGCGGCCTCCCCCCACTTCGCGGCTTCATTGAAAATCTTGAGAGGGTGCTCGCGTGTCGCGATCCGAGCCAGCATCGGCCCGAGCTTGTCGCCGTCGGGCCTGCCGCCGTTCCCGAAGGCCCGCGAGATCATCTGCTCGATCGCGTACTGGTCACCCATCGGGAAACGGATCCGCGCGATCTTGAACTGCTCATCCGCGAACCGCTGGACCAGCGACCGGAGCACCGTGATGTCGAGCTTCCGCTCGCCCCGGAAGTCCTGGTACGCCACATCGCGGACGCGCCCGAAGGCGGTCGTCATCATCCGCGCTCCCTCGCGAACCTCGATCGACATTTCGCGGTCGGCCAGCTGTCGCCCCAAGGATGCGATGTTGATCAACGAATTGATCGCGTCGCCGGGCTTGCCCTCGGCAAACAGGCGTGTCGCCTCCACGTGCACCAGCTTCTCGACCCACTTCACCCGAACGAGATACTTCGGGTTCACCTCCGCGATAGTCGGCTCTTCCGATCCGAGATCAACGTGCAGGTCCACCCGGACAGCTTCCATCGCGTCCGAGGTTGCTCCGTACGCAAGCCCCCAGCCCATGCCGGGATCGTTCCGATCAAACGGCTTGGTCGCATCGCCGAGGGCCTTGAGCACCGCCTGCTGCGGAGCCGCCTCGGCCCATGCCTTCATTTTCTCCCAGCGCGCGCTTACCGTGGGATCGATCAGAATCCAGGCCGGGCCGGCCTCCAGATCCGCTTCAACCTCGGCGGGCGGGGGAGTCATCTTGGCCAGAAGTGGAATCAGGATCTTGTCCGAACGCCGATCCTCCCGCACCTCCTTGGCGCGCTTGTTCAATTGCTCGAGATAGTCGTCCTGAGCGACCGCCGTCGTGGCGGCGAAGAGGACCGTCGAGATCGACAGAACAGCCGTGAGGGAAGAGGTCAGAGAACGAGGCGTCAATCGTGGTGTCTGCATAGCCGCCGATGGTAGCAGGGAAGACCCCTCTTTGCTCGGGTGCTCCGGGTGGTTCCGTCTGCCCGATCCCTCACAAGATTCGTCGGAAAAACAAAGCGGGGCCCACTCCGTGGGCCCCGCGTGAATTGACCTCTTGTGCCGCCGATGCTATCCGATGATCCGGGCGGTTTCGTCCATGATCTGGTCGGCGTCGAACCGCTCGGGCTGAATCCGGCCGGCCCGGACCCGATTCGAAGAACCCGACTCGCCGTCGTCGGACGAATCGCCCGAAGCACGCTTGCGGGGCTCTTGCGAAAGCTTCGCGTTGAGCTTCGTCAACGCCTCGTCGACGATCTGACGAACGCGTTCGCGGCTGATCTTCATCTCGTCGGAAATCTGCTTGAGCGTCATCGGCTCGCAGCCGTCGAGCCCGAACCGAAGACGGAGAATCTCCGCCTCGCGAGGGTCGATCGTGTCCAGAAGCATGCTCAAAGAACGCAGCTCGTCCTCGCGGAAAAGCGATTCTTCGGGTGCCGCATTCCGGGTATCGGCGACGAGCTCGCCCAATCCCAGGCTCTCGCTCGCTTGAGATTCGCGGAACGGCGTCTGGAAGGCCTTGATCGCCCGCTTGATGATCCGCACCTTCCGAATGGGGAGGTCCATCGCCCGAGCAAGATCGTGAATCGACGGCGCAAAGCCGAGTTCGGCCTCGAGCTTCCGATGGGCGATCTTCCACTTGGCGATCAACTCGACCATGTAAGTCGGGATATGCACCGGCTGCGTGGCATTGATCAACGCACGCTTGACAGCCTGCTTGATCCACCAGCTCGCATACGTGCTGAACCGCGCTCCCTGGGAAGGATCAAACCCCTCAACCGCCCGCATCAGACCGATATTGCCCTCTTCAATGAGGTCGGTCAGCGCCAGGCCGCGTTGAGAATAGTTCTTGGCGATCGCCACGACGAGCCGCAGGTTGGACCGGATCATCCGGTCGCGGGCCTGTGGACAATTGTCGTTGATGACAGCCCAACCGAATTCCTTTTCCTGCTCGGCGGTGAGCAGCGGAAAACGATTGATCTCCCTCAGATACAGTTGAAGGTCGGATTGCACCGCCTTCGAGGCCGTTGAGGCCCTTTCTCTCTCTCCACTCACTTTCCTACCACCTTTCACGGCAAGCGGCTGCCGCTCTACACCACACTTGGACCAGCTCCACATGAAGGTCCGGCTAACGGTACGCCGGGATTCTACCCACGGTTCCATCGACCGCGCAAGAATCGCTCATGAGGACTCCAACCCAAGTGCGCACTCCTCCAGCCTCCAACATGACACAAACGGCGCATAATGCCAACCCAAATCCGGAATTTTCGTTCAAATTGTCCAGATTGGCCCATAATGCCCACCCTCCGTGCGTCCTAGGCTTGTTTCGAGGCCAAACTTGTCAGAAAAACCGAACAAAGAACAAACAGAACGAATCTCGGACGACCTCTCTTCCCTCTTTGCACGATGGCCCTTCGTTCCCGGACAGCCCAACGTTCGCCAATTCCTCGGAGATGACGGGGAAGGACGTATCCAAATCCGCCTCGACCTTGGCATTCTTCAGATGTTTACGGACGGTCGACCCGACGGCGAACGCCCCCATGAGCACGAATCCCTCCTCGAGTACTACGAGGCGGCCATGGAAGACTCCGCCGAGCAGCCAGAAGCTGAGCGTCTGAAACTCTCCTCCGAGGAGTGTTCCGCGATCCGGGACGAGGCCCTCCAGTACTACCACCGGTACATGGCCCTCTTGGTCCTCGAGGACTTTGACGGGGTCATCCGTGATACGACGCGTAATCTGCGCGTCTTTGACCTCTGCCGCGATCACGGAGAATCAGAAGAAGACCGGCAGGCCCTCGAGCAGTACCGCCCGTACGTCCAGATGGTCCGCACCCGCGCGCTAGCCAGCCAGATGATCAAGGACGGGGAGGCCCAGGCGGCGATGTTCGCCATCGACCAGGGCATCGAACAGGTCCGCCGCGCCTATGCAGATCTCGGCGACCCCGCTGCATTCGAGCAGTCGCAGGAAGTCCAGATGCTGCGGCACATGCGTGACAGCCTCTCGCCCAAGCTGCCTCGGAGTCGAAAGGCGGACCTCAAGCAGCAGCTCGACGACGCCATCGCCGCGGAGGACTATGAAACCGCCGCCCGCTTGCGGGACGAGCTCAAGAAGTTGAAAGACTGATCCCCGCTGTCACGCTCGCGTGCTACGGCGTCGGCTTTGCAGCCTTCGTGAACAGTGCCCAGTAGGAACCGTCGGTGTACGTTGAAGGCGGGTCGCCGGGCACGCCGGTGGGCAGCGCCTGTTCCTCGTCGATCACTTTGAGACCGGGCCCCGCGGCACTCGCGGCCCACTCCGCCTGTTCGTGATTCTCCGCAGGGTCGATGCTGCACGTGGAGTACATGAGAACGCCGCCCGGCGCGAGCAGCGACGCGCCTTTCGCGATGATGTCACGCTGCAGCGGTACGAGGCGGACCATCTGGTCCGACGCGAGCCGATACTTGGCTTCGGGCCGGCGAGCCAGTGTCCCCGCGTTGCTGCACGGAACATCGAGCAGCACGAAATCAGCACCGGCGCCGCCGGAAAGTTCAGCCACCAGCGAGGGCACGTCGCCGAACGCGCACGCCCGGATGCGACCACCCGTGGACGCAGCGCCCGCCTTGAGCGTTCGCAGTCGATCCTCGTCGGTATCCGCAGCGACAACGATCGACTTGGGAAACTCGGCCGACAATTGCCGAGATTTCGTCCCTTGTCCGGCGCACAGATCAACCACGATTCGCGGCGTCTTGCCGAGTCCGGCGAGTTTGGCTGAAAGCCCCAGAACCGCCCGCGAGGACGCGGCGTCCTGAACCCAGATGGATTTCTCTCGTTCGAGCAACGCGAGCATGGCTGCCCGGTCACCGACCCAGAGGCGGTGCGCGCTTGACGCGTGCGGAGCAAACCCGGGCCCGTCGACCCTGGCCGCGTACCCCGTGCAGAGCACGGTGGGGGGCCTGACCAGACTGTGCAGCGCGAGTTTCTTCGCCACATCGGGGCCGAAATGCGTGGTGAGGGCGCGGATGTACCCAGGCGGGTGGCTCGTGGCCGCCGCGAGTCGTTCGGAAAGGTCGCCCCGGAACACCGGCGCGGGGAGGCGGATCGCCCCGCCGTCCTCCATCGGGATCTCGTCGTGCGCGACGGTGTATTCGGTCGCGTTGACCGCGCCGGCCATCAGCTCGCCCACGCGTCTGAGCAACGCGTTGACCAGACCTCCGGCCCGGGCGTTGACGGCGATCTTGACCCACTCGACGCAGTGATTGATGATGGCGTGGGTGGGCACGCGGTCGAGAAAGACGATCTGCGCCGCTCCGGAGAGAAGGGCTGCCTGCACGCCGATATCGAGTTGAAGGTTGGGCTTGTCCATCCGCGACCGCACGAGGATCTCAAGCGTGAGCCAGCGTTTGGTGACGGCGTCGTAGATCGCGTGGGCGAACGCCGCGTCGCGTGTTTCGAGCCGCGCGTCAAACCCGGTGGGGTCCAGATCCGGGAACCGCCGGGCCTGCTGGGCGAGCCGCTGGCAGACCAAGTCCCGAGGCTTGTCCCCGGTGACCGCCTTGCGTGATTCGGGCGGCGGGGGCGAACCGGGCGCGACCCTCGGCGGGTTGATGGCCGGTCGCCGGGCCGTGCGGGGGTTGACACCTGGATTCGGACCTCTGCTTGGTTTCATGCCTCTGCTTTCTGCCCGGAGGGTAGTCCGCACGAGGCCAAGAATGACCCATGCCCGATCTGCTGGTTCAAAGGCCGTCGCTCTCCCCGCCGCGTCGCCGCGGACTCCTCGCCGGGCTTCGAATCCGCAAGAAACTGATCGTTCTGCACACGGTTTTCTCGCTTGGGTTGCTCCTCCTGCTGATTGTCGGCCTGCGCCCGGCGATCCGGGAAGTGGTCGAGCGGGCCGAGACAGGCGAGGCCCGGACGCTGATCCAGTCACTGTCCGACGCGGCGGGGGGGCATTCCGGCGTCGCGGCCACAGAGGCCGAGCGGCTGCTGGGGTCGGTCGACGGCGTGACGCTCGGCCGGGGCACCTCCGAGCAACTGGGGCTTGACAGCTCGATGGCGAGAGCGGCGGAATCGACGAGCCCCGCGCCGCTGACGCTCCCCGTCGGTAAGAACCCGCTCGGGGACGGGATGGGCGGCGCGGCCCTGCTCGCGTTTGTCACGCCAGGACAGCCGACCGAGTTCGTGGTGATCTCGGTGGTTCGGAGCGAGGCCCGCGACGCGGTGAACAGGCTCTTCGTCCTCACGGTCTTTGCGCTCATCGGGGTCTATCTGTTCATCGCCGTCACGATCGAGCTGTTCGTTCTGCCCCAGGCGGTGTACGCCCCCATCGAGACCATGCTCGACGCGGACCGCGCCCTGCGCGAGGGACGCGCCAACGCGGAACTCATCCCCGAGGCCGCCATCCCGAGCGACGAACTCGGCGAGATCATGCGCAGTCGCAACGAGTCCGTCGTCGCCCTTCGGACGCAAGAGGCGCAGCTAGCCCGGGCACTCTCGCAGCTCGAAGAGGTCGCCAACGACCTCAAACGCAAGAACCACTTGCTGGAGACCGCTCGACGCAATCTCGCCGACGCCGACCGGCTCGCGAGTTTGGGCATGATGTCTGCGGGCGTGGCCCACGAACTCAACACGCCGCTCACCGTGCTCAAAGGGCTCGTCGAGCGACTCAACACGGATCCGACGGCCGGTCTCGACGCGCCCTCCGCCGCGCTGATGCTCCGCGTGGTCGGTCGCCTCGAACGGCTCGGGGACAGCCTCCTCGACTTCGCCCGGGCCCGCCAGCCTCGCACGAGGCGGACGCTGCTGCGGGAGGTCGCCGAAGAAGCCATCACGCTCGTTCGTCTCGACCCTGGCGTCGGCGGCAGTGGGGGAGGTGCGGAACGCGTGAAGATCGACAATCGCATCCCGGCGGATCTTGCGGCGGAGTGCGACGCGGACCGGATGGTCCAGGTGCTCGTCAATCTCGTCCGCAACGCGTGCAACGCCCTCACGGAGCAGCTGCACTTTGGCCCAGTCGAGGCGACGATCACGATCCTGGCCAGTATCAGCCGTCGCGACGCACGCGACTGGGTCACGCTGACCGTGCGAGACAACGGCCCCGGGATCGACCCGTCGGTCTTGCCGCGGCTCTTCGAGCCCTTCGCGACCACACGCCTGGACTCGCGCGGGACGGGCCTGGGTCTCGCGGTGGCTGAAGGAATCGTTCGCGAGCACGGCGGCGTCCTGCTCGCGCGGAACATCCCCAATTCCGCTGCGACAGGAGGCTCGGGAGCCGCCGGGGGTGCGGAATTCGAGATCATGCTGCCCACTTCCGCGAGCGGCGAGTCCGCGGTATCCTCCACCCGTGACGGCCCGATGTCGGCCCCCGTGACGGAGTGACCACCATGCCCGAACCGCTGATCGATCCCGCCGCACCAAAGCCCGAGCAAGGGCCCTCGCTCTCGATCGTCGCCGTCGACGACGACGCCGACTTTCGCCAGTTCATCCGCTCGGTCCTCGAAGCCGACGGGCACGAGGTGCGCACCGCCGCCGGTCCCGACGAGTTTTTCGCGGCGGCCAGCGAGCGGCTCCCCGACGTGGTGCTGCTCGACATGAACATGGGCCGGTGGTCCGGGGCGGACATCCTCCGCGAGATCCGCACACGCTGGCGGACGATGTGCGTCATCGTCGTGACGGGGTACCCGTCGATGGACAGCATGCGGCAGACGTTTAAGCAGGACGTGTTCGACTATCTCGCCAAGCCGTTCTCGACGGATGAATTGCGCCGGAGCCTCGCGCAGGCGGTGGCCGCGTTCGACCTTGGGAGCAGGCCTTTGGATCGCTTGCGGCAGAGTTTGGGTCGGCAGATCCGCCTGGCGCGGACGGAACGTGGCTGGACCCTCAAGGAACTCGGTGAGGCGACGAACGTCAGCGTGAGCCAGCTCAGCTCGATCGAACGCGGGGCGCACTTGCCGAGTTTGGAATCACTCGCAGCGGTGGCGACGGCGCTGCAGCAGAAGCCGAGTGAGTGGTTGGCGGCGGGGGGGTTTTAGGGGAGGGGGGCAGGAAGCACCGAACCTCGAGCAGGGAGATGCCGTGGTACGGGCCTCTGGCCTGTACCAGAGATTGAAGATTGTGGGTACAGGCCAGAGCCCTGGACCACGTTTCCAAGCCACGGGCAGGATGCCCGTGCTACACCGCCGCCTGTGGCTCCGTCCCCGAATCCACGATCCGTGCCGCGGCGATGACGCGGTCGCCCTCGTCGAGGCTGACGACGCGGACGCCCTGGGCTGCACGGCCCGTCTCGCGGATCTCGCCGGCGTTCGTGCGGACGATCTGGCCGCCTTTGCTGATGACCATGACGCCATCCGCCGGGTGGACGCCCAGGGCTGCGACCGCTTTGCCGTTGCGGCCTTCGGTCCGGATGTCGATGCGGCCCTTGCCGCCGCGACTCTGCGAGCGCATCGAGCCATCTTCGGACTTCACGCGGTACTCATCGACCGGCGTCCGCTTGCCGTAGCCGTTCTCGGTGATCGTGAGCAGGCAGACCGACGTGTCGGCGGTGGTGCCCTCAGCGTCCGGTGTCGCAGCGGGGGTCATGGGGATCGAGATGACGCCGACGACCTCGTCGCCCTCGTCGAGCTCGATGCCTTTGACGCCAGCAGCCGATCGGCCCATGAGGCGGGCGTCCTGCTCGTTAAAGCGGATGGCCATGCCATTGGCGGTGGCGATGAGGATGTCGTCGCTGCCGCGGGTGAGCGTGACATCGAGGAGGGCGTCGCCTTCCTTAAGGCCCACGGCGATGATGCCGCTCTTGTTGACGTTGCGGTATTCCTTGAGGGCGGTGCGCTTGACGATGCCCTGGCGGGAGACGAACGTGAGGAATTCGGAGCCTTCCTCGAAGTTCTTGACCGCGAGGAACGCCCGGCACTTCTCGCCCGGGCCGGTGTCGCTGCCGCCGCCCTTGAGGTCAAGCAGGTTGATCAGGGCCCGGCCCTTGCTGGTCCGGCCCATCTCGGGCAACTCAAAGACCTTCATCTTGAAGACGCGCCCCGTGTCGGTGAAGCAGAGGAGGTCGTCGTGCGTGCTGGCGACGAAGACGTGCTCGAGGAAATCCTCGTCCTTGGTTTCGCCAGCCTTGACGCCCTTGCCGCCGCGGCCCTGCTGGCGGTAGGTATCGAGCGGGACGCGCTTGGCGTACCCGTCGCGGCTGATGGTCAGGGCGACTTCCTGCACGGGGATCAGCTCGGCGATGTCGATGTCGACGTCCGCGTCGTCGATCTGTGTCCGCCGCGGCGAAACGAGACGGTCCCGCATCGAAAGGCAGTCGTCCTTCACGATCGCCAGCACGCGGGCGTCGGAGGCCAGGATGCTCTCAAGGTCGAGGATTTCGAGATCGACGGTCTTGTACTCAGCGATGAGTTTCTCGATTTCGAGGCCCACCAATTGGATCAGGCGCATCCCGCCGATGGTCTCAGCCTGAATTCTGGACAGCAAGAGGCCGCCGTCCGCCGCAGCCAGACGGGCGAGCAGGCGTCCGGGCAGTTTGGCCGCGTGCGGGTGGCTCGCGGGGATCTGGAACCGTTTCTCCATGAGGCGATGGATCGCTTCTTCGCGCGTCTTGCTCGCGCGGATGATCCGGATCACCTCGTCGATGTCGCAGACCGCGTAGATCATCCCTTCCAGCACGTGGGCCCGCTTCTTGGCCTCACGCAGCAGATACGCCGTCCGCCGGCGGATCACGTCGCGGCGGTGGTCGATGTAGCACGTGATCATGTCGAGCAGGCCGAGCGTCTTGGGCTGACGGTTCACCAGCGCGAGGTTGTTGAAGCTGAACGATTCCTGCAGCGGCGTGAACTCGTAGAGCTGTTTCTCCACCACGCGCGGGTCCGCGCCCTTCTTGAGGTGGATCACGATCTTCGTCTGCGTCTCGCGGTTGCTCTCGTCGTTCACATACGAGATATCCTGGATCCGGTCGTCGTTCACCGCGTCCACGATCTTCTCGACGAGGGTCGTCTGCCCCACCATGTACGGGATCGAGTCGATCACGATCATCTCGCGGTCGCCCTTGCCGTCCACCTTCTCGACGTGGCACGTGCCGCGCAGCGTCACCTTGCCGCGACCGGTCGTGTACGCGTCGACGATGCCGCGACGCCCGAGCACGACGCCGCCCGTCGGGAAATCAGGCCCTTGGACGCCCACGCGGACGACCTTGCCCTCCGCGTCCACCACGTCGCGCATCAATTCGCCGACGGTGATCGCAGGGTTCTCGATGACGCGGATGATGGCGTCAAAGATCTCCGTGGGGTTGTGCGGCGCAAGGCACGTCGCCATGCCCACCGCGATCCCCACGCCGCCATTGATCAACAGGTACGGGAAGCGCCCCGGCAGGACCGTGGGCTCGATCCGCTCGTTGCTGTAGTTGGGCTGCATGATCACGCCGTCGAGTTTGACATCCTCGAGCATGTCCATGGCCGCCGGGTGCATGCGGGCTTCGGTGTACCGCATGGCTGCCGGCGGGTCGCCCAGGATCGAGCCGAAGTTCCCCTGCGGGTCGACCATCGGCACCCGCGACCGCCACGTCTGAGCCATGAAGACGAGCGTGCCGTACAGGGCTGCGTCGCCGTGCGGGTGGTAATTACCCATCACTTCGCCGACGATCTTGGCACACTTGCTGTGCTTGCGGCCCGGCCGAAGGTTCAGTTCGTGCATCCCCCACAAGATCCGCCTCTGACTGGGCTTCATCCCGTCGCGAACGTCCGGCAACGCCCGGTCCATGATGGTGGACATGGCGTAGGTGAGGTAGGAATCCTGCAATTCCTTCTGGATGTCCTGATCGACGATGCGGCCTCCCGGGGGGACGGGAGGAGTCGAAAGAGGCTCATTGGACGCTGGGTTTTCAGGGGTGGCCATGCTGGCGGCAGTATAGGTTCAAACCGGACCGGGTGCCATCGGTTGGGACGGCGGATGGCACGACTGCCTCAGTGTTTTCCTAACTTGATGGGGCTCGTTCTCCGACATCAGCGCCGGATGACCGAGGGCGGGGGTGCCACGACCTGCCGCTTCGGCTGGTCGTGGATGGTTCAACGGCTTGAGAGTCGCGTCCCACGCGCCTCGGGTTCACGCCTGCGGTGCGCTGCCCGGCCGTTTGGGCGGGAGCGGATCGATCCGGATTTCCGCGCCGCGCTCCCCCGCGTACCACCGCGCCGACGACAACGCCCAATCTTCCGGGATCTGAGCCAAGCCGCGCTTGACCGGGTTCCAGTGCGTGTACTCGATCTTCTCCGCGATCTTGGCTCGGCTGTAGACGTTCAGGTCGTGCCCGCCGCCGTGCTGCCACACCTGTGCTTGCCTTGGGACGTCTTCAGCTGCTCAAGGACGGGCGCTCGCAGCTCACGCCACCGGGCGAGCACCTCGAGCGAGAAGGGATGTTTGAGCGAGTGGAGCAGGACGGAGACCG
This sequence comes from Phycisphaera mikurensis NBRC 102666, assembly GCA_943369765.1. Taxonomy (GTDB): domain Bacteria; phylum Planctomycetota; class Phycisphaerae; order Phycisphaerales; family UBA1924; genus UBA2396. Next base: position 53,010 of record CALROI020000010.1, read on the forward strand.
GAGACTCCGGCAGCCTGGGCCAGATCAGGAGATGCACGTGCTCGGGCATGACGACCCATGCGTAGAGGTTGAAGCCGAGCTTCTCCCGAGTGTGCCGTAGGTTCTCAGCGAACAGATCGCGGAGCTTCGGGTTGTTCAGCAGCGGCAGTCGGTCGAAAAGGTGAGAAATCGGAGGTGGTGGGTGTGCTCATGCCGACGAAGCCGCTTGCGGAGCGGCCGCGGGTTGGGCTGTGGGAGCGGGTCCATGGTTTGAGAATACCGCACGGCGAAGGACGACGCGACAATCAGGTCGGAAGTCCATCCACGACCAGCCGAGGCGGCAGGTCGTGGCACCCCGCCTTCGGTCATACTGGGGTGCACGCGAAGAATTAGCCCCGCCGACCCCGAGAGGAGGAAGACATTCGTGCCACCCGCCACCCCCGCCTTCGATTATGCTGGGTCGGCGTGCGTCACGACTGGCGGCCGGCATGAACTGGGGTGCCACAAGTTGACCCCGCAAAGAGTGGCCGGGTGACGCGAATGGCGCAACCGGCGTCTCCTAGTGCTCCGGGCGTCCATCCATCAGGAGGGTCGAAGCGACCCAACGGATGGCACCCGGCCGCTGATCCCACACGCCGTCCATCCTCGAAAAGTGGCGGGGGGAAGCTCACACCCGGCTGGAAAACACCAGGTTGACAGAACTTCAGGAGAGCGGCTTGACGCGGATCTCGACGGACTCGCGCTTGATCTCACGTCCGTCCGCCGTAAGGACGGCGGTGACGGTGTAGGTCCCGGCCTCGTCGATCTTGACCCGCGCGACGCGGCCGGCCTGCTCGGTGTTCAGCGAGCCCCCGGTGGTCGTCCATGTGATCTGCGGGTCACGGCCGTACGTGTCGTAGCTCCGCGCGAAAATCGTCACCGTCTCGCCCGCGATGAGATTGCGGGTGCTGGGCTCAAGGTTAAAGCCCACGCGGCTCACCGCGGGGTCGGACGTTGTGCGTGAAGAAGAGTTGCACGCGGTCAGGGCTGTGGCGAGTGCCAGGCAGGAGACCGTAGCGAATCGGATCATGTTCATCAGAGTTCCTTTCAAGGACGGTTGGTGATCGGGCGGCTTGACAGAGCCGCAGTGCCCGCGCGGAGTCGTTGCTCCTCGCGGGCACTGCGTGATCGTCGGCACGCGAAAGATTGGGACAATGGGGGAGAGATGCCCCATCTCCGCGCGAAGGAACCACCACGCACATCCCGACCAGCCGCGATGACCGTGCCAGCACCATCCGCAGAAGCCGGGTGGTCTTGGTGCCCGTCCTTAGCACCCCGTCTCGAAGGCGGCGACAAAGTCGTCGTAGTCGAAGAAGTCCGCGAAGCCGTCGCTATTGAAATCAGCCGTGCGGCCCGGCGGGCACTCAGAGCCTTGGAAACACCCGACAAACGCGTCGTAGTCGAAGAAGTCCACAAAACCGTCGCTGTTGAAGTCCGGGAGGCAGGTCGCGATGGGTGTGAGCCTCACAGCCCCGATCGGCCCCGCGGCACCCTCCCGCGCCGCAGCGATGATCTGCCGGGCGTTGTTGATCCCGTTCGCGCCGCCCGCTTGGACGTACCAGACGCCCTGAGAAGCATCGATCAAGCTCCCCAGCATGAAGTAGCCCTCATCGACGAACTGAACGCCGGTGGCCGCGAAGTAGTAGTACGTCAACGCGTCACCGCGATCATTGATGGCTGTGGCGCTGGTCGTGCTGCCGCAGCCGCCCAGGAACTCCCACCCCGCGTTCTGTCGATGGCGGATCGGGAACGTGCTGCAGCCGGAATTCCCAGCGATGTAGCCGCAGAACTCGTTGTTGTTGTTGAGGTCGGCGCTCTGAAAGCCCTGCCAGATGCCGGGCGGCAGCGGGATCTCAACGATCTGATTGGTGTCGAGATCCAGCAGGCGCGAGCCCGACAGCACGACGCGCTGATCGTTGATCTCCCCGCCAAGGAATCCGTCCGGCAGCCGGACCACACCTGAGGTGGTGAACCGGACACCCGAGGAGAGGTTCCACCCGAAGAAGCCCGAGCCGCCGACGATGTCGCCGAGGTTGTTGATCGCGTAGGCCGAGCTGTACGGGTCGCCGGGCAGGGAGCCGAGCACTTGGACCTGGTAGCCGCCGGGGGTCGGTGTCCACACCGCAGCGGTGGGCTGAGAGATGACGTACTGGTTCGGGCATACAGCGCCGACGATGACGCCAGCGTCGTTGATGTCGAAAGCACGCGAGGTCTGCATGCCCGGCGGCAGCGGCAGGAACTCGAAGGGTTGACCGTTGCGCGAAACGCCCGCGAGCAGAGACGTGCCGTCGGGAGAAACGCTCCCGCAGACGTCCCCTCGCTGATTCATGCCTGTGGCGTTCCAGCCCGCTCCGAGAAACTCCACCCGGTAGCTCGGAACGTCCGCGCTCACAGCCGCCGCAACGAGCATCGCCGCGAAAGAGATCATCGATGACTGAGACATTCGGAACTCCTTGATTGAGAGCGGACACGTCACGAGCCGCTCATGCCCAAAGGAGCCGCGAAAGAGGTCCCAGATACCCACGAAAGAGAAAATCAGCCAGATGGCAGTGGGAGTCCTCAGTCGTCGCCCCGATCCGCATTCAACCCCCCTCAAACGCCGTCACGAAGTCGAGGTAGTCGAAGAAGTCGACGAAGCCGTCGCTGTTGAAGTCCGCGTCGGTGCCGGGCGGGCAGGGGTCGCCCTCGAAGCATGTGACGTAGTCGAGGAAGTCGAAGAAATCGACGAACCCGTCCGCGTTGAAATCAGCCTCTTGCACCACGCGGACCACGACCGTCGAGCCCGAGACCTGCGGGCGAAGCTTGAGCCCATCAGCCAGGCCCGTCGGCTGGATCACCTGCGCGAACTGGCCTGTGACGCTGCCCGCGGTGAGGATGGTAAACGTGGACCCCAGCGGCGGGGAAAAGCCATTCAGCAGCGAAAGTTCGAGCGCGCCGCCAAGGGCCGCGTGGTTCACGACGGTGATGCGGTCGTGCTCCGTGACCGGCGTCGGCCCGCCGAGCTCGATAGCGAGCACGCCGCCCACCATCGTGAGCGACCGGAACGTGATCTCGCCGGGCGAAAACCCGGGGTTCATCCTCGCCCTCTCGAGGATCGACACGTCGCGGTCCAGAAGACCATTCCCGGAGAGTCTGCTTGAGTCTCGAAACGTCGCATCCGGCGAGCCCCCCGGAGCAGTGCCCAGTTCACCCCCGGGGACGAGCTTCAACTCAGACTGGTGCTCCGCGACGAAAGGAGTGCTGGTGAAGACACGGGACCCGATCTCGACGCGGGCATTGTCTCTGATGCGGTTGGGCTTGAAGTCGCTGAAACTGCCGCGGACTTTCACCGAGGCGGATTGCGAGACAACCGTCACGAGCCGTCCGCCGAACGAGAGAGTTCCCTGTGGCTCGACGTTGTACGTGCCGCCGTCGAGGTTGTAAGTGTTCGGGGGGGACGCGTTGGGTGTGAGTTCCTGGATCGGGCCGGAAATGGTGAGTAATCCCTGCCGGACTTCGACAAAGCCGAACGAGTTCGCGAAACTCACGGCAATGTTTGTGGCGCCGGTCTCCCGCTTCACCACCAGCCCTTCGTTTCGCAGCAGCGGCGGCGGATTGCCCGCCAGCACGCCGATGCTCGCCCCCTCGCCGAGAGAGATATCCCCTTCGTTATAGATCTCCGCGCCCCCGGCCATCCCGATGGGGGCGTCGACGGTGATGAGCCCGCTTTCGAGATTCAGCATCAAAACGGTGAAGCGAGCGGCGGTGCCCGTCACCGCGATGGTGCCGGCGTTGTCGAGCCCGAGCGGAAAATCGGCGTCGTCGGGATTGCCCAGCGAACCGCCCTGGACCCTGAGTATCCCGTTGTTACGAAACCGACTTTCGCCCGTGAGCATGCCCCCTTGGAGGACCATCCCGTCGCCGGGCCCGTTCATTTCGTTGGTGCTTCTCGCTCCGCTGACGGTCAGGACAGCCGCCCCGTTGCGGAGGGTGAAGGTGCCCCCCCCGAGAAATGTCGTGCCGGCCGCTCTCGCCGCGTTCTCCAGAATCAAGTCGGCGTTGGCCGCCGTCGTAATCGTGCTCGCCACAAAGTTGTGAGGAGGCACAGCTTGCGCCAGCGCCAGTTCGCCCTCGCGGACTTCAACCCGACCGCCCGAGGTGAAAATGTGGCAGCCCACCCGCGATGGCGCAAGGGTCGTCTTGATGAGGGAAGAGTCAAAGAAGGTGAGAGCGGTTGCGCGGTCCGGTTGGGACTGCGTCGAGCGGAGGACGCTCCCCGAACGCAAATCGACCGTGGCGCCATTCCGAGAAAAAATGTCCGAATCGCGGAGGAAGAGCTGCGTGCCAACATCCACGATGACTCTCCCACCGTCGGTGTTCTGAACGAGCAGATTCTGAATCGTTCCGGACGCGGCGCGGGCCGAAAACGTCCCCATGTTCTCGAACGCGCCGTCCGCAGCACCGGGCCCGCTTTCCCCGCGCACGGTGCCGCGCAGCCATGTGAACGTGCCGGCGTTCTGAAGGCGGGCGTCGGGCGCAATCACGATCCCCGGGGTGGAATTGAGTGTGAACCCGCCCGCGTGACTCCCGGATTGGTCCAGCGCGGTCAGCAGCGTCCCGGACGCGACGCGGACCAGGCCGATCGTCGCGGTCACGGTTCCGTCGCCGGAACACTGCGAGGCGCCGTCGAACGTCGCGTCGCGGTCCAGGCTGAGCCTTCGTCCTGGGCTCGCCGAGAGTTGCCCCCCCTCGGACGTGAAATCGATCAGACCGAGATCGCCGGTGCTCGCGCTGATCTCCCCCTCGTTGTGAATCGGAATATTCAACACAAGCGTCCCGGGCGTTCCGCTCGGCGTTTCGCACGAGAGAAGCCCCGTATTCAAAAACGTGCTGGGGTTTGAGATGATCACCCGCGAAATGCCGGCGCTCAGGGACCCAAGCGTCCAGACACCCCGATTGACCACAGGCGACGTCCCGTCGAGCGAGATCGACGCTCGCTGCGTGACGGTCCCGAAATTGGTCATCGCCGCGTTTCGAAGCGTGTGGCCCGAGGTCGGGTCGATGGCGAGCGAAGCGCCCGCTTCGACGCGGAAAGGCTGCCTGGCGATGATCCCGCTCCGCCACACGCCCACGCCGTTGATCGAAAAAGTCGCCGCGCCCAGCGCTATGGGCCCGACTTCGAACGGGCCGGACTGAACGATGACGTCCGAAGCAAGGATCGCCCCCGAGTTCCGTACGGTGCCATCAAACAACACCGGCCCCTGCGCCGTGAGCGTCGAGAACGTCGGCGTGCAGTTGCTCGAGAACCCGACCCGCTGCGTCACCTCCGGGCCGATGATCGCAGAGCCCGTCGGGACCGTCGGCGGCTCCCAGTTCTCCGGCGTGCACCAGAGATTGGTCCCCGCCCCGTTGGTGTACACGTGCTGGCCGAACGCGGGACGGGCACACGCGGTGGCGACCCCGCCCGCGATCGCTGCAAGCATGAGTTGCTTCGTGGCTGCACGACGTCTTGATCTCATCGCTGGGCTCCTTGCGCTCGCGGGGAAGGTTGCTGTGTTTGGGGGAGTTTACCAGCGGGGGTGCGGATTCGGAAGCCTCATTCGCCCTGCTGTTCCACAAGCAAACGCACAACTCTCGCCGATGTGGGATTGGGGCGCGACGAGAAACTCGGGGAAATACCGGTTCGTTCGCAAAATGTAAGATATTACGGTTTGAAAAGCGAGAACGAGCGTTATGCAAGCGACGCTTTGGGCTTTACCCCTCCGCCATCCTCGAATCCGCTGGCAGGTCCTTGTCGTCGACGCGTTTGATCTGGGCGCCCACGGAACACAGGCGGTCTTCCATGCGTTCGTACCCACGGTCGAGGTGATAGACGCGGTGGATGACGGTCGTGCCTTCCGCCGCCATGCCGGCGAGGACGAGGCAGGCGGACGCACGCAGGTCCGAGGCCATCACGGGCGCGCCGATCAGGCGTTTGACGCCCGAGATGATGACGGTGGGCCCCTGGCGGTAGATCTTCGCGCCCATGCGCGACAGTTCCGGCACGTGCAGGAACCGCTCGGGGAAGATGCGCTCGGTGATGACCGAGTTGCCGTCGGCAAGGGTCAGCGTCGCCATGAGCTGAGCCTGAATGTCGGTCGGGAACCCCGGGTGCGGCTGGGTCGTGACCTCGACGGGCTTGAGCACGCGGTCGCAGGTGACGCGGACCGACGCCCGCATGGGGTCAATCGCGGGCGGCACGCCCGGCGCGCTGGCGACGGGGGCGATGCGGACGCCCATGGCCGCCAACTTGTCGACGACCGCCAAAAGCCCGTCCATCGGGCAATTGTCCAGGATCAGGTCGCCGTTGGTAATGGCAGCCGCGAGGATGAACGTGCCCGCTTCGATGCGGTCGGGAATCACCGTGTGGTCGACCCCGTGGAGTTCCTTCACGCCCTCGATGATGAGCCGGGGCGACCCCTGGCCCCGAATACGCGCGCCCATGTTGTTGAGCATGTTGGCCAGGTCGACGATCTCGGGCTCGCACGCGGCGGACTCGATGATCGTGACGCCCCGGGCAAGAGTCGCGGCGGACATCACGTTGGCCGTGCCCAGCACGGTGGAGCCCGACGCCCCTCCCAGGAAGATGGTCGCCCCGCGAAGCCCGCCTTGGGGCGCCTTGGCGGTGATGTCGCCCGCGGTCAGAGTGATCTCGGCCCCCAGGGCGGCCAAACCCCGCAGGTGCAGGTCCACCGGGCGGTCGCCGATGGAGCACCCGCCGGGCATCGAGACCCGGGCATAGCCGCGTTTGGCGACCATGGGACCCAGGGTGCAGATCGACGCCCGCATGGTCTTGACCAGGTCGTACCGAGCGTGGGAATTCGCGGTGGACTGGGTGTGGAGGCGGAGGACGCCCGGCTGCTCCGCCGGGGGCTCGCTCGTACGCACGCAGCCCAATTCGGCCAGCAGACGGTACATGTTCCGCAGGTCCGCCAGGTCGGGCACGTCGCGAAGGGTCACGGGGTGGTCGGTCAGCAACGCGGCCGCCGTCAGGGGCAGCGCGGCGTTCTTGGACCCGTAGACGCGGACGCGGCCTGAGAGTCGACGGCCGCCTTCAATGACAAAAGTATCCATACGAGGTTCCCTTCCTGGGTGGGCGTGTGGGTGGGCGGGGCTCTCCGAACCCCGTAGGTCCGATCATACATCGTCCGAACGCGGGATTGAACTGCACACTCCGGTTTTTGCAAGGTTTTTCGCCCGCGCAGGACGCAACCGGGCCGTCAGGCTCGTCACCATCCTCTCAGTCGGCTGACGGCGGGGATTCTTCACGGGCAGACGCTCGCACTCGCCCCCAGCGAATAGCAGAATGTGCTGTAACGCCACGCATCGTCGGGGCGTGAGGAGGATGAAGATGACCAGGACAGCACGAGGGATGATCGGAGCGGTTGGTTTGGCGGTCGCAGGTGTGGTCGTGGGGACCATGCCCTCGGGGCTGACAGCCTCGAGCGACCCATACGCGTCCCTCCCCGCGACCGTTGAGCTGACGGGCGTGGTTCGAGACTTCCGCGAACGCGGGACCAACGGCGGGCACGCCGACTTTGAGCTCAACCCCGCGGGCGGGTTCGGTCAGTACATGCGAATCGTCCAGGACGAGCTCGACGCGGACGGCAAGCCCGCATTCCGCTCCGCCGGCGTCCGCCTGACCTCGCAGTTCCGAGACGCACAGGGCCGCAACATCCTTGGCCCGCGGTCCTATATCACGCCCGTGGCCGGCGACTCCAACGGCAACCTCGACTCGACCAAGACGGGAGCCGTCACCAACGCCGCGGGCTTTGCCCAGTGGTTCAGGGACGCCGCCGGCGTCAACGTCTCCAAGCAGGTCCCCGTGACCCTCCGGCGCCGGGCGAACACGAACGTGTACGCCTTCGATGACCGCACGGACCCGATGTACACCAGCCGCTCCGGGTTCTTCCCGATCAACGGCGAACTCTTCGGGAACAGCGGCGGCGGCGGCGTGGCCAACACAAACTACCACTTCACCTTCGAGCTCGAGACCGAGTTCGAGTACGAAGCGGGCACGAACCAGGTCTTCACGTTCACCGGCGACGATGACGTGTGGGTCTATGTCGACGGGAAACTGGTGATCGACGTGGGCGGGATCCACGGCGCCGTCTCCCAGTCGGTCGCGCTCGACCGCCTCAACTGGCTCCAGAACGGGCGTACCTACAAGCTCAAGTTCTTCTTCGCCGAGCGTCACCGCACCCAGTCCAACTTCCGCATCGAGACCAGCATGCGGATGCGGAGTGTGACGCCCCCGACCACCTCCGCCCTCCACGACTGATCCTTGGTTGCTGTCATCCTCTTCCTGGGCGGCCCCTCACGGGCCGCCCTTGTTTATTGGAGGCCGCACACGCGGCACAGGCGGAACTCCGGATCACAAAGACCGACCATACCCCTTGCTTTCGTCTCGCGCAATTCGCATCTTTCTTCGCACGACTGAATCAGTTCTCACACTCAAACGCACTCACGGAGGATTCACAATGGGCTACTTCAAGCAAGGTTCGTCGGGTCAGGCGATGGCGGTTCTCGCGGGATTGGGCTCGCTGGCAGGCATCGGCGCCATCGTCGCGGGGTCGGGATCCTCCGCCATCGGCACCAGCATGTCAGACCCCTACGCGGCTCTCCCCGCCTCCATCTCGCTCGACGCGACCATCCGCGATTTCAAGGCCAACGGCGAGACCGGGGGGCACCCCGACTTCCAGTTCTTCTCAGGCTCGACGACCATCGGGCTCGTCCGTGACACCCTCGACAGCTCCGGCAAACCCGTCGTGGCCAGCCTCCGAGGCAGGACGATCGGCTCCGAGTTCCGCGACTCCGCCGGACGGTTCATCAACCCGGCCCTCTACAGCGCAGCCCGAGGCGACGTCGCCGGCCTCCTCTCCAACGGCGGCACCGGCAACGGGCTCACCAGCGCCGAGCGGTTCTCCCAGTGGTACCGCGACGTCTCCGGCGTGAACGTCTCCAAGCAGGTCGCCCTCTCCCTCGCCCGTCAGCCCAACACCAACCGCTACGTCTTCAACTCGGCGACGGACGCCCCCTATGCCGCACGCGGCGGGTTCTTCCCCATCAACGGCGAACTCTACGGGAACTACGCGAGCACCGGCAAAAACTTCCACTTCACCACCGAGATCAACACCGAGTTCGTCTACAAGCGCGGGCAGGGCCAGGTCTTCAAGTTCACCGGCGACGATGACGTCTGGGTGTTCATCGGCGGCCGACTCGCCATCGATCTCGGCGGGCTCCACTCCATCAAAGAGCAGTACATCGATCTTGACCGCCTCTCCTGGCTCCAAGACGGGCAGGTGTGCACCCTGAATATCTTCCACGCCGAGCGTCGAACCACGCAATCCAACTTCCGCATCGAGACCACCCTTGAGCTCAGGTCCGTGCTGCCGCCCGCAACGACCAACCTCCACGACTGATCCTCGATGTGCTCAGGCCACCAACCCCGGATGGACCTTGATCGGCGGGCCTTCCGGCACCACCTCCACTGACCGATCCCGTGTGCTGTACGTCCGGGCCCGCCCTCACCGGCGGGCCCGACGTTTTTTTCAGTACCAGTACCGACGCGACTCCTGCCGGCGGTCGTAACCAGGTTGGAAGTACAGCACATGCCTGGGGTCGCGGTCGAGATACAGCCGGCGGGTTTCCCAAAGGTTCGGAGGGATCTCCCCCTCGTAAAACGCCGGAACCGCCAGATCTCCGTCCAGCAGTCCCACCGCCAGCGCACGATCGCGCCGGGAAGCCTCCAAGCCCCATCCTGAATCGGGGTCCGAGAGCACGATATCGGAGGAAAGCACCAGTCGCGAAGCGTCCTGGTCGCTCGCCGGGGGCCGGAGCCCCGTGAACCGAGGGGCCTGCTCCGTCAAAGGGGCAGAGCACCCCGCCAGCCCGCACAAGGCGAGCAGAGCCAAACCCGAGCCTGTCTGGATGATGCGGTTGGTTCCCACACCGACAATCTACCACCGATCGCCGAGTTCGCCACCGCCAGCGCGTGCCAAAGCCCCCGATCCATCGATTTTCAGGATCACCGAGCGCATTCTCGGGCCCCTCGCCAGTTTTGGGAACGTGCCCGGGGGGATTCGAACCTCCGACCTGCGATTTAGGAAACCGCTGCTCTATCCAACTGAGCTACGGGCACACGCCCGACTGTAGGGCCGCCAGTATGTTCGGTTCGAGGCTTCGGCCTTCCGGGTTGGCAGCGTTCGCAATTTGCACGGGATTGTAAAATTCGGACGCGCGCCGACCCGTCTGCGCTCTTTCCTGAGGCAGGATTCTTCTTGGAGGAATCCGGGCCTTGCGGTAAGATTTCAGGACCACTTCCGGGCCGGCGGGTGTCGGCACGGAGTGGGTCCCCAAACGGAGGTTTTATGAAGACGCGGCAAATGGCAACTCTCGTGGCGGTTCTCGGTGCATTGGCGGGCTCGGTGTTCGCCCAGCCCGAGGTGCCCCTCAGCACCGGATTCACCTATCAGGGTCAACTCAAGAACGGCGGCGTGATCATCAACGCCCTGTCGGACTTCCGGTTCACGCTCTGGGATTCGTCCGTCGGCGGCGTCCAGGTGGCCGGCCCCGTGGCCGTCAACAACGTCAACGTCACCGACGGGCTCTTCACCACCGCGATTGACTTCGGCGTCAGCCCCTTCAACGGCGAGAACCGCTTCCTCCAGATCGAAGTTCGTTCGCCCGCCGGTGGTGGTGCGTTCACGACGATCAGCCGCCGCCAGTTGCTCTCCGCAACCCCCTACGCCCTGCAGACGCGCGGGCTCTTCACCGACGCGGCACTCAACGTCGGCGTCGGCGGGACACCCACCACGAAGTTGGACGTGTTCGGCGACGCGACATTCCGCAACCGAGCGCTCTTCGCATCGGGCGCAACCCCCGTCATCACGACGGGCATGAACAACGTCGTCCAGAAGCGGATGTGGATGTCGCACTCGACCTCGTTCCCCGACTGGGGTATTCAGTACCGCGACATCACGTCCGACGGACTCCCCGGTGACGCGATCGAGTTCGTCGCCGGTGACTCCACACGCCCGCGAGCGGCGATCTCGCTGTCGACCGGTACGATGAACTTCTACGACGGCTCGGGCAGCGCCGTCAACAACAAGGTCATCATCGATACGAGCACCGACGGCGGACTCTTCGACCTTTACAACCCGGCGGGTCTCCGCACGGTTCGACTTGACGGCTCGAACAACGCGAGCTTCCCCGGCGGTGTGCTGAGTCTCTTCAACCGAGTCGGGAGCGAATCCATCGAGTTGCTCTCCGACGGCGGTGGTTACGGTGGGACGCCGGCAGTTCCGTCGGCGGGTGTCGTGGTGCGGCGCGCGGGTATTGCTGCCGCCCAGATCGCCACCACCGACGACGGCGGGCTGGTTCGTGCGTTCTCGACGTCTGGGGCTATCCGCGCCTCCATGTTCGCCAACCGCTCCGCGACCGGCGGCGGCGGGCTCGTTCTCTCCGAATCCAGCGGCGGCGGCGGCGTCGAACTCCGCGGACAGAACTCCACCACCAACAACGGCGGGTACGGCGTCTTCTTCCAGGACATCGGAACGGCGGGCGTTGAGATCGAAGGGTCCGAAGCCAACGGGCAGGGCGGGCAGATCAACCTCTACCGCGCCGACGGCACCGCGACCATCTCCATCGACGCTGACTTCAACGGCGACGGTCGCATCATCACCCAGGAACTCCAGATCACCGGCGGCTCGGATCTCTCCGAGCAGTTCGATATCGCCGGCGTCAACGGCGAAGAGGTCAAGCCCGGCATGCTGGTCTCGATCGACCCCAAGAACCCCGGCGCTCTCATCGTGTCGACCGGCGCGTATGACAAGACCGTCGCCGGGATCATCTCAGGCGCGGGCGGCGTCAAGACCGGGCTCATGATGGGTCAGAAGGACACCAAGGCCGACGGCAAGTACGCCGTCGCGCTCACCGGCCGCGTCTACTGCTACGTCGACGCCACCGAGCAGGGCATCGAGCCCGGCGATCTCCTCACGTCCTCCGCCACGGCTGGCTACGCGATGAAGGCGTGCGACTCCAACCGCTCGCAGGGCACGGTCATCGGCAAGGCGATGACGACCATGGCCAAGGGCGAGAAGGGCTTGGTGCTGGTCCTCGTGAATCTTCAGTAAGTTGAACGATTCGCAGACCACCACGAAAGGAGTATCAGTATGAAGAAGACTTTGATTCTGGCGATGATCGCCGCCGCCGCCGGCACGAACATCGCCTGTGCACAGGCACCCGCGATCCCACCCATGTACCACATGGAGTTCTTCGAAGAGTCCGGCGTCTACGACGGGGAAGGCCTCCTGCAAGCAGGGGAGGAGTTTGTCCGCCCCGACCCCCTCATGATGTGGTCGACCAGTTGCATCCTCGACCCCGTCGCCCCCTTCTCGCAGATCCACTTCGGCGATTTTAACCTCGGCTCGAGGAGTTTCATCCTCGTGATCTCCGACCGCGACCTCCAGGTTCAGCGGTTTGATCAACGCTCCCTCAGCGAGTGGTCCGGGCACTCGGCCTACTTCAACTCAGGCATCGTTCATATCGAGTTGTGGGTCGATCCGATGGACCGGGGCGTGTTCGTCAACACGTCCGCGGCCACGTTCGGCGAATGGGTCAACGGTGCGCCGGGCGAATGGCCCGAGTCCATCTGCGACGCCACCGACGACCGCGTCGCCTCGTCCGAAGGCCGCGTGGCTCGGTACGGGATGGGCGGATGCACGCACTGGATGGCCGCGAATGGCGCGGTGCTGACCGCCGGTCACTGCACCGATTTCGACCCCGACCGCAGCGGGCCCCTGCTGCCCGACGGGGTCATCGATTTCAACGGGAATATCCAGATCAATCCGCCCGCCAGTCTGGCCAACGGAACGACGGTGGCCGCCCCCGTCAACGATCAATACCCGATGATCCCCGCGACCGCGCTCTTCCGCTTCGACGGCGAAGGGCAGGGGCTCGGGAAGGACTATTGCGTCTATCGCGTCGGGGCCAACAGCAACACCGGGCTCCGGGTGCATGTGGCCGAAGGGTTCTACCGCCTGACCGACCTCACTCCGGCCCTCGCCGCCACCACCCGCATCACCGGGTACGGCTCAGACACCGGGACCGCGAACTTCACCAACCAGACCGAGGCCGGGCCCTATGCCGGTCTCGTCACCTCCGGCCTCAACATCTCCCACACCTATCGAGCCGATACCGAAGGCGGCAACTCAGGCAGCCCGGTCGTCACGACAGCCAACGGATTTGCCGTCGGCATCCACACCAACGCCGGTTGCGGCAACGGTGGGGGCGCCAACTCGGGCACAGCGTTCGCTCATAACGCTCTTGAGACTGCCCTCCGGAACATCGTCGGATCGACAGCCCAGTTCGTCGACGCCGCGGGCTACCCGGCCGGCACCGTTCGCAATGGCCGGATCTTCGGCCCCTGGGCCACCGTCGTCGCTGGCACTACCGCCGTCGCCAACGGCGGCATCGTCAGCATCGTCGAGGGAACCTACCTCGAAACCGGCACGTTCGGGACCGGCAACAAGCCCATGACGTTGCAGGCACCCGTCGGCAACGTGATCATCGGTGGGAACTAAGTAGTACTTTCAAGGAGAAACGCGATGAACAAGATCATCGTTCTGATCAGTGTGGTGGTGGGGGGGCTGCTCGCGACGAGCGCGCGGGCGCAGTACACGATCGACTGGCACTCAGTCGATGGCGGAGGCATGATGGGCGCCACCGGCGGCACCTTCGAACTGTCCTCGACCGCGGGGCAGGCCGACGCAGGCAGGATCGGCGGTGGCGGCACCTTCGAGATCCTCAGCGGCTTCTGGGCCGTCCGGAACAACCCGCCCCCATGCCCTGCGGACTTCAACGACGACGGCTTCCTCGACTTCTTCGACTACATCGACTACGTCGAATGCTTCGAGAACAGCATCTGCCCACCCGGCAAGACGGCCGACTTCAACGGCGATGGATTCGTTGACTTCTTCGACTACGCCGACTTCGTCCTCGGGTTTGAGACCGGCTGCTGACCGTCCGAGTCAGGGAGCGATTGAGAGTGATTGCCGCCCCGAGGCCAACGCCCCGGGGCGGCTTTGTTTTTGCAGAACCCCTCGAACAGTCTTGCTCCGGTGACTAGCTAGCGTATACTAACAACATGGAACTCACCGACTTCACGGCCTCCGAGACAGTCAACGACGTTCACTCAGGGCTCAATTCCGCCTCGGTCCATCTCTTCCGCCCGCGATTCCCAGACGAACTCCGAGAGATCGTCTGCCGTGCATCCAAAGCGGGCGTCTCGGTCGCGCTCTGCGGCGGGCGACACGCGATGGGCGGGCAGCAGTTCCTCGACGGCGGCGTGCTTCTCGACATGAGATCGCTCAATCGGATCATCGAGGTCGACCTGACACGCGGGCTGGTTCGCGCCCAGGCCGGCATCCAGTGGCCCGAACTGATCGCGGGTGTGCTCGATGCCCAACGGCGAGCGGATCCGACCATCGCGCCCAGATGGGGCATCGCCCAGAAGCAGACCGGCGCCGACGCGATGACGCTCGGCGGCGCACTCTCCGCCAACATCCACGGTCGCGGCCTCCACATGGGGCCGATCGTCAGCGACGTTGAGGCGTTCACGCTCATCCGGGTTGGCGGAGACGCTGTCACGTGCAGCCGCCAACAGAACGCGGATCTCTTCGCCCTCGTCATCGGCGGGTACGGACTCTTCGGCGTGATCGCGGACGTGACCCTGCGGCTCGCCCCACGAAGGACGCTCCGCCGCATGGTGCGCGTCATCGATATCGAGGACGCTGTCCACGCCGCGGAACGCCGGATCCACGAGGGAGCGATCTACGGGGACTTTCAGTTCGACATTGACGAGCACTCGCCGGACTTTCTCACCAAGGGCGTGTTCAGCTGCTACGCGCCCGTCGATGGAGACCCGCCACCCCCCGCGGACCAACGCGTTCTGCTCCGGAAAGACTGGCTCGATCTCCTGACCCTGGCGCACACCGACAAGACCCGTGCGTTCACGCGATACGCCCAGCACTATCTCGCCACGGACAACCAACTCTACCACTCCGACACCCACCAGCTCAGCGATTACACGGAGGGGTACCACGCCGAGGTCGAGCGTCGGACCTGCGGCGACGCGTGCCCCGTTTCCAAAGGGTCCGAGGTCATCTCCGAGCTCTATGTGCCTCCCGAAAGCCTGATCCACTTCTTGCGATCCGCGGCGTCCATGCTCACCAAAAAATCGGCGCAGGTCATCTACGGCACCATCCGCCTCATCCAGCCGGACCGAGAAACCGTGCTCGCATGGGCCCGCGAGAGGTTCGCCTGCGTGATCTTCAACCTGCACGTCGATCACACCCCGCCCGGCGTTGCACACGCGGCGGACTGCTTCCGAGGACTCATTGATCTCGCGAGCGGATTCGGCGGCAGCTTCTATCTCACCTACCACAAGTTCGCCACCCCGGGCCAGGTGGAGCGGTGCTTCCCCCGAGTGCGAGAGTTCTTCGCCGCCAAGGCCCGCCTCGACCCCCCCGGCCTCTTTCAAAGCGACTGGTTCAGACACTACGCACCGCACTTCACCGCTCGCCTTGGTGGCGCATGAAGGCGAATCAGGCAAGCGCGACGGCAAGGCTGATCGCGGCGGCAACCATCATGCAGGAGCCCGCGGGCGATCTCGGCGACACCGCGCCCGAGCACGCAGCGGCGTGGTGCCGGCGATTCCTCTCGACTTCCCGCACGGACCGGTTCTTGCGGTGGAGCATCGGCGTACGCCCCTGCCGCACGCTGTGGCAAATGCTCGAGCGTGCGTTGCTGCCCGGCATCGTGAATCACTGGATGCGCCGGAAGCGGATGATCGATCGCCTCGCACGCGACGCGGCGGCGCACGGGTACACACAGCTCGTCGTTCTCGGTGCCGGGCTCGACACGCTCGCGTTCCGCCTCACCCAGGAGCGATTCTTCACCCGCGTTGTCTCCGCCGACCATCCCGCAACGTTGTCGGTGGTCCGGCTCGCCACCGCCGGTCTCCCGGCCGGGCCGACGCTGGTGCCCCTCGATCTCGGCAACATCGACAAGGTCGAGGCCTTCATCTCCTCCGCCGCGGTCGACCCTTCCCAGCCCACGCTCTTCGTGCTCGAGGGGGTCCTCATGTACCTCGACGAATCGGCGATCGCCCGCCTGCTCATCTCGCTGTCGAGATTCGCACACACCCGCGCACGCCTGATCGCTTCGGTCATGGCCGCGCAGAACGGCAAGCCGGTCGGCTTTCGCGGACAGGCTCGCGCAATCAGTTCCTGGCTCGGTCACGCGGGCGAACCGATGCGGTGGGCGTGCGATACGGCGACCGCTCCAGACTTCTTCAGACGACTCGGGTGGGAACACGCCCGACCGTTGCACATCGCCGCAGCTCAATACGCGAACGCAATCGACCGTTCCCAGCCGCTGAGCGAGTTCCTCATCGTGGCAGACAGCCGATGCCACGCGATAGACATGACGCCCGAGCACTCTGCGGAGAACGGCAGCACTACGAAGGTGTGAGAAACCCGCCCGGCTCCGATGGCTCCGGCGAGAGCAGCCCGCTCAATCAGGCTCGTTCAGCACCCCGTTTCAAACGCCGCGACGAAGTCGCTGTAATCGAAGAAGTCCACGAACCCGTCGCCATTGAAGTCCGCCGTCTTGCCCGCCGGGCAGACGCTGTCTTCAAAGCACGCGACATAGTCGGCATAGTCGAAGAAGTCGAGGAACCCGTCGTCGTTGAAGTCCGCCGGGCACGGCGGCTCCATCGAGAAAAGCGACACGTCGCCCCCGTTGCCGAAGGTGTTCGCGTGCACCGCCTTGCTCCCCGAAGCGATCAACCCGCCGTCCGGCGTCATCGCCAGCGCGAAGACCGAACCCCGCGTGTCGATCTCGCCGATCAGGTTGACGTTCCGGTCGAAGATCATGACCTCCGCGTGGTTGTTATCCGCCGCTCCCCAAGACGAGACCGCGAACTTCGTCCCATCGTCCGAGATCACCGCCCCCGACGCCGAGTCCTGGAACCCGCCGCTCCCGATCGTGTGGTACGTGCCCAGCAGAGTCCGGCTCGGCACGTCCCACGCACGCGTGCGCGTGTCAAGATACCCGTTCCCGTAATCATGCGAGATCGCAACCACCGTGTTCCCATCCCGAGAAACCGCCGAGCCCCACCCGAACCACTGCGTGGGCCCCGTGAAGTTGATCCTCCGAGACCACGTCCCGTTGGTGTTGGTCCACACCGCCAGATTGAATCCGCCGAGCACGATCGTCCGCCCGTTCCCCGAGATCTGAAAGCTCGCGCCGCCCCCCGAGCCCGACGCGGAGAAAGTCACCGCCCCCGTCGCCGTGTTCAGCACCCGCCCCGTGTTGTCGTTGGTCACAAAGCACACCGCGCCATCATCAGATAAGTCCACCCCGCCCACGCCGCCGTTCCCGTTCCAGACCGACCGCTGCGTCCCGTCCGCATTCAGAATGTACACGCGCGCGTACCCGAGCTGCGCGTTCTGGTCATACCACGAACCGCCCACCGCGATCGTGCTCCCGTCGCGCGAGACCTTCACCGATTTGTTGCTCCCCACAATGTACGGCGACGGAAAATCAAACGTCCACGTCGGCCCCGTCGACGTGTACCCCCGCACCGTGAACGGCCCGGTGTACTCCACGCCGTCCGCCGCCGCGACGACATCCGACCCCGCCGAGGCCGACACCGCCGAGGCGCTGTCGACCACCATCGGGAACGACTCGTTCACCGTCCCATCGCCCGGCACCGTGAAATTCTGCAGCACCTCTCCATTGAGAGCCTGTCCCACCCACAACAGCCCCGTGGTCGGCGAAAACGAGACCGATTGCGGAATCGCGTTGAACCCGCTGTCATACGTCCACAGAAGATCCCGACCCGAGAACGGCGACCATTCCCCCCAAGGCCCGTGCGCGGGCACGAGCCGCGTGCCATTCGCGGTCGTCTCCACCATGAACGCCTCGATCTCGCTCTGCGCGAGCGCCGTGGACCCGCACAAGCCCGCCGCCAGCAGCAAACACGCCGCGACCGAGCGATTGATGGACCGAAGATCCGACTTCACCGCGCGATAGGAACGTGTGCTCATGGTGGTCTTCCTTTAAGAGGGGCGATCCGCAGCACGACCCACGTGAACTTGCCCCGGACCGCCAGTCTACAGGGAACCGTGCCTCTGTTCAACCATTCCTTTCGGATTGTCACGACTTCCCTGATTCTTCCGCTCCGGCGACCCCAAGCCCGTCTGGTCAGGGCGATCACGATTCCAGGGATGCGACCAGAATGCAAACCGGCGGCGGGCGACGACCGCGCCCCCGGTCAATCTCTGTCCGATTCGATTATCATCGAGGTGTGCCCCCAAGCCCCCCGTACCCCGAAGACGCCACGGTCCTGATGAACGCCGCCGCCAGCGGTGACGCTCTGGCCGCCGATCGGCTGCTCCCGCTCCTCTACGACCAGCTCCGCAAAGCCGCCCAACGTGGTCTCGCGGGCGAACGACCCGGCCATTCGCTCTCCGCGACGATGCTGGTCCATGAAGCGTACCTGAAGCTCGTCGGCCCCCGAGAAGTCCCCTGGGCGGGCCGCGCCCATTTCTACGCCGCCGCCGCCCAGGCCATGCGCCGCATCCTGATCGATCACGCCAGGGCCCGCCCGCGAAAGGGGGGAGCCTCCGTCGACCTCGCGGCAATCGAGGACGTCGCAGCCCTCGCCAACGCAGATTCTGAACAAATCGTGGCAGTCGACGCCGCCCTCGTCCGCTTGGAGGCTGAGGACCCCGAGGCCGCCGCAGTCGTTCGGCTTCGGTTCTATGCCGGGCTCAGCGTCGACCAGACCGCGATGGTCCTCGGGCTCTCTCCTCGCACCGCCGCGCGGCTTTGGGGTTACGCGCGAGCCGTCCTGTACCGATCTCTGAACCAAGGGACCTGAGGAACATCAATGGCCACCAGCGACCGACAGCACATCCGACGCGTCTTCATGGAAGTGGCCGACCTCCCGCAAACTGAACGTGCAGCCGCACTGACCCGCATCTGCGGCGGAGATGTCACCCTGCGGCAGGAAGTCGAGGCGTTGTTGCGCGCGGAAGCACAGGCCGGCGGCTTCATGGCCTCCCCCACGGCGGGCGCTCCGTCGCTTGCCGGCGCTCCCACGATGGATCGGGCATCTTCTTTCATGACCGCCCCCCTCGTTCCTCGCGAGTTCGAGGGCAAGTCGATCGGCCCCTACAAACTCCTCCAACTCATCGGCGAGGGCGGCTTCGGCTCGGTCTTCATGGCCGAGCAGGAGCGGCCCGTCCAACGCAAGGTCGCGCTCAAGATCATCAAGCTGGGCATGGACACACGCCAGGTCGTGGCGCGGTTTGAGCAGGAGCGACAGGCCCTGGCGATGATGGACCACCCCAACATCGCCAAGGTGCTCGATGCCGGGGCAACGGAGACCGGGCGGCCGTTCTTTGTGATGGAGTTGGTGAAGGGCGACCCGATCGTTGAGTACGCCGACAAGAACAACCTCTCCATCGAGGACCGGTTGGAGTTGTTCGCGCAGGTGTGTACGGCGGTGCAGCACGCGCACACCAAGGGGATCATCCACCGCGACATCAAGCCCAGCAACATCCTCGTCAGCACCCAGGATGGCAAGCCGCACACCAAGGTGATCGACTTCGGCATCGCCAAGGCCACGGCGAGCAAGCTGACCGAAAAGACCCTCTTCACCGAGCACAAGGCCCTGATCGGCACGCCGGAGTACATGAGCCCCGAGCAAGCCGAGGGCTCGATGGACATCGACACGCGCACCGACGTGTACAGCCTCGGTGTCCTGCTCTATGAACTCCTCACCGGCACGACGCCGTTCGGCAGCAAGGAACTCCGCTCCGCGGCGTACGCCGAGATCCAGCGGATCATCCGCGAAGTCGAGCCGCCCAAGCCCAGCACACGCATCAGCGCCAACACCGACACGATCGCCAAGGTCGCATCGCAGCGGCACACCGAGCCCAAGCGACTCGGCACACTCGTCCGCGGCGAGCTCGATTGGATCGTGATGAAGGCGCTGGAGAAGGACCGTCAGCGCCGGTACGAGACGGCCAACGGGCTGGGCATGGACATCAAGCGGTACCTCAGCGGCGAGGCCGTGCTCGCCGCGCCACCCAGCAACGCGTACCGCTTCAAGAAGATGATCCGCCGCAACAAGGGCCCGGTCGTAGCGGGCAGCGCGGTCGCAGTGGTGCTGGTGCTGGGCTTGGTTGGCACCAGCGTCGGGCTCTTCCGGGCCGAGCGGGCGCTGGCGGGCGAGGCCGAGCAGCGCAAGCAGGCCGAAACGGCACGGGCCGAGGCCGTGGCGCAAGAGACCAAGGCCAAAGAGCAGGAGGCCGAGGCCGTCAAGCAGGCGACGGAAGCGAAGGCACAGGAAGCCGAAGCGAAGAAGCAGGCGGAAATCGCCGAGGCTGTGGCGAAGTTCCAGACCGAGATGCTGGCGGCGGTGGACCCGAACCAGTTGCCCAAGGACCCGGTGACGAAGGAACCGATCAAGGACGCCGTGACGGTGCTGCAGGCGCTGCAGGCGGCGGTGAAACTGCTCGACGAGGGTGGGAGCGCGCTCAAGGACCAGCCGCTGGTGGAGGCCCGCGTCCGCGACACCATCGGCACCACGCTGCTGAATCTGGCCCGCTACAACGAGGCCGAGCCGAACCTGCGGAAGTCGCTGGCGATCCGCCGGGCGGCCCTCCCCGCCGGGCATCCGGACATCGCCACGGGCCTGAACAACCTCGCGAATCTCCTGTATGCCCAGAACAAGCTCGCCGAGACCGAGCCGCTCTACCGCGAAGCGCTGGCGATCTGGCGAGCGGCCCTTCCCGCCGGGCATCCGGAAATCGCCACCGGCCTGAGCAATCTCGCGGCGCTCCTGCACGACCAGAACGAGCCCGCCGAGGCTGAACCGCTTTTCCGCGAAGCGCTGGAGATCTACCGCGCAGCGCTCCCCGCCGGGCACCCGGACATCGCCGGCTGCATACACAACCTCGCGGCGTTCCTGCGTGTCCAGAACAAACTCGCCGAGGCCGAACCGCTCTTCCGCGAAGCGCTGGAGATCAACCGCGCGGCCCTTCCCGCCGGGCACCCGAACATCGCCAACGAACTGAACAGCCTCGGAGTCCTCCTGCAGGCCCAGAACAAGCTCGCCGAGGCCGAGCCGCTCTTCCGCGAAGCACTGGCGATCCGCCGTGCGGCGTTCCCCGCCGGGCACCCGGACATCGCCCCCAGCCTGATCAACCTCGCGGAGCTCCTGCGTGTCCAGAACAGACTCGCCGAGGCCGAGCCGCTCTACCGCGAATCGCTGGCGATCTTCCGCGCGTCCCTCCCGGCCGGGCACCCGGACATCGCGAAGAGCCTGAACAACGTCGCGTTGCTCCTGCAGGCCCAGAACAAGCTCGCCGAGGCCGAGCCACTCCTCCGCGAAGCGCTGGAGATCAACCTCGCGTCCCTCCCCGCCGGGCACCCGGACATCGCCTCCAGCCTGATCAACCTCGCGGATCTCCTGCGGGCTCAGAACAAACTCGCCGAGGCCGAGCCGCTCTTCCGCGAAGCGCTGGCGATCCGTCGCGCGGCGTTCCCCGCTGGGCATCCCGACATCGCCAAGGGCCTGAACAGCCTCGGGAATCTCCTGCTTACCCAGAACAAGCTCGCCGAGACCGAGCCGCTCTTGCGCGAAGCGCTGGAGATCTGGCGCGCGGCACTCCCTGCCGGGCACCCGGACTTCGCCACCGGCCTAATCAGCCTCGCGTATCTCCTGCAGGCCCAGAACAAGCTCGCGGAGGCCGAGCCGCTCTTGCGCGAAGCTCTGGCGATCCGCCGCGCTGCGTTCCCCACCGGGCACCCGGAGATCGCCACCGGTCTGAACAACCTCGCGGGGCTGTTATGGCGTCAGGACAAGCTCGACCAGTCGATCCCGATGTTTGAGGAGTCCCTCCACTTGGCCGAGGCGGCGCTGGGTCGACAGCACCCGACCACTCTCATGGCGGTGGCAAACCTCGGCGTGAACTGCAAGGATGCGGGCCGGCTCGCGGAGGCCATCCCACTGCTCGAAAGGGCGTACGAGGCCTCGAAGCGGGAGCCATTGATCGCTTGGGTCGGCTTGCAACTGCTCGACGCATACGTCCAGACGGCCGATCCGGCCCAGCCGGAGAGCATCGCCAGGGTCACGGCCCTGATGCCGGAGTTGCTTGGCGCGGCGCGCGGCACACTCCCCAAAGACAGCCCTGAACTCGCCGGGCAACTCGCCGCGATGAGTATGACGCTGTTGACGTTGAAGGCATGGGACGAGGCCGAGCCGCTGATCCGCGAGGCGCTCACCATCCGCGAGAAGACACAGCCCGATGCCTGGACGACGTTCAACACCAAATCGATGCTCGGCGGGGCGCTCCTGGGCCAGAACAAACTCGACGAGGCCGAGCCGCTGCTGCTGGCCGGGTATCGGGGACTGAAGGATCGTGAGGCGACCATCCCGCCGCAGGGCAAGGTCCTGCGCATCCCCGAAGCCCTCGAACGCCTCGTGAAGTTGTACGAGGCCAAGGGCAACGAAGCCGAGGCCGCGACGTGGCGGGGCAAACTCGAGGCGGCCAAGGCGGAACAGACCAAGCCCGCCGCGGAGGGTGGGAAGTGATGGTGCATTCCCCGCGCCTCGCGGATGAAAAAAATGGAGCCGGGGGGAATCGAACCCCCGTGCCGGATCAGTCAGCCCGCCGCATCTACGCGTGTGTCTCGCTCTTTGTTCTCGTCCTATGCCCCGCAGCGAGCGGCATGGCTTTTGGACATATCCGCGGAAAGTGTCGCGGGTGACCCCCGAAGATCTCAGGTCTCCGCCAAGCCCGATGCTACGTTCACTCCTCTATCGGGCGTGGAGGGTAAACGGGAGGCCTAAATTAGGCCGCCATTGCGTAGTTGTTATTAGCAACTAATTTTGTGCCTACTTTTTACGAGTCCAGCAGGCTCCTCGACGCGCCACGTCGGGCTTCACATGCCCGGTCGAAACCAGTTCGGCCCCAGTTGTCAAAGAGACTCCATCATAGGCGCGACTCCACTTCAGCCATTCCCGCCTCTTCACGCCTCATACCGCGCATCCTCCGCCTTGAGCACCTCGTCCGCTTCCGGCATCCGCTCAAGTCTCACGGCCTCAATCGTTGTTCGCCCGTCCAGCCACGCCCGCACCACCCGGTGCATTCCGTCCAGCAATCCCCCGTCCGGCCCGATGATCACCGGCACCCTCATGTCCACCGCCATCACACGCCGAAAGTGCTCCCCGACCGCTCGGCAGGTCGGCCGCTTGCCCCACGCCTCGCTGAACCAGCACACCTCGTCCATCTCCCGGATCGCGGAGACCTCGACCGCGCTCGGCACAAGCCCCTCCGCCGCTCGCCAGATCGTCGCGACATGCCACACCCGCTTCCCGTCGCAGTAGACGCGGGGTGTCCCGTCGGGCCAATGAGACGCTGGATTCTGGGTGCTTGGCATGCCTGATTGTTCCCCTGGTCGAGATCCCGCGCCGCCTTTGCCCTCTGCCGTCCGCGCCAAGGTGCGCCAACAGCATCGGAACCCCTCTGGACTGCGAACACTTGTGCAGATGCTCCGAGTCCGAACACGAGACGATCGGGAGAAACCCGTAAGGCTCGTCCGCTGGTTGCCCGGCGGGCCGCGACTTGCCGTGCGCTCGCCGCTCTTTCTCGCGGCGGTACTTCTGGTCGCGCTGGGCTCGTTGGCTGTTGGTGTTCTCTTCCTCGTCGGACCCGACGTGGTCGGGCTTTCGATCTTCTCAATCGTCATCGCCCCGACGATGGCCGTCGTCCTCACCGCGCTCGCCGCCGCCAGAACCGCGTGGCGAGAACGTTCGCAGTCGCTCCGTGACTCCATGGGATTCCGCAGGCTGTGCGCCGCCTGCGGCTACGACCTCTCGAATCACGAGCCGGAACGCGACGGCTGCACCGTTTGCCCCGAGTGCTCCGCCGCGTGGCGGCTGGCCTCCGAAGCCGATGGACCGCGCGTCGTGGTCGTTCCGCGTGACTTCTGACCCGGCGGACGGTCCCTTCCGCACCCGGGCCCCGATACCGGGCAGATCACATCGCCTTCTCCCGATCCGGGACTTTGTCCCTTCGGCTCCTAACCATCCGGCAAGGAGAATCGCGACATGCAGCCCCCTCTCTCGCATCGTCTGTTGCCACTTTCTGTCGCGATCGCGATCATGGCCCTCTTCTTCGGCTGCGCCGTCGCTCGCCCGGCCCTCTCTGACGAGGGGCTCGCCCAACGCAAACAGGCCCAGCTCGCGTACCTCGATCGCTACAGGCAGGTCATCGAGGGCCGCCTCGTCCGGCGCATGACCCGCGAAGCGCGGGCCGCTGCCAGTGTTCCGGGCAAGCGGGCCGTCATCGACGTGCTCATCATCTCCGGCGGCGGCGACTACGGTGCTTTTGGCGCGGGGTTCCTTCAGGGTTGGGGTTGGAATGTCACGCCCGACGAAAGCCTCTCCAAGCGGCCCATCTTCGATGTCGTCACCGGCGTTTCCACCGGCGCTCTCATCGCTCCTTACGCCTTCATCGGGACCAACCCCGAGTACGACCGTGTGGCCGATCTTTACTCTGCGCCCAAGAAGAGTTGGTTCGTCAGCCGAGGGCTTATCAAACTGCTCTTCGGCGCGGAATCCTACATGGAGACCAAAGGGCTCCGCCGGGAGCTCGACACACAGATCGACGCCGAGACCATCAACCGGATCGCGGTCGGTGAACGCGAGGACCGTTCCCTCTGGATCGGCACCACCAATCTCGACCTTGGCGTTCTCTATCCCTGGGACCTCACGCTCGAGGCCCGTCGCGTGGCCGACGCCTCCACGAACGCTTCTCCGCTTGCCGCCCAGGTCTCTTCCTTTGAACACTCCGACCTCGCTTCCGAGCCTGTCGGCGAGGAGGGCGCGAGCGCGAGCCGCTTCCGGGATGTCCTGATGGCTTCCGCCGCCATCCCCGCCGTCTTCCCACCCGTCGTCATCGACGACACCCTCTACGTCGACGGCGGGACAACCTCCAACATCATCTTCGATGTCGACCTTCTCCAGCCCGACGGCCCTGTCGATTCCTTCCGCAAGCTCCATCCCGACCTCCCCGTTCCCAAGTTCCGCTTCTGGGTCATCATCAACAACAAGATCGGCGTCGACGGCAGGATCGTTCAGCCCACATGGCTCAGCATCACCAAAGCAAGCGTCGCTACCGCGATCCGCTCCTCAACGCTCGGCAGCCTCAAGCAGATCGAGATCCTCACCGAGCTCCAGCGATGCAAGGGGCTTGATGTCGAGTTCCGGTACGTCTGTATTCCTGACGAGTGGCAACCTCCGGCCAGCGATCCCGAACCCTTCGATCCAGAGCTCATGGGCTCCCTCCTTGAACTCGGCCGCCGGATGGGCGAGCGTTGGGACAGCTGGCGATCGAATCTGAGCGGCACCATCGCGGCCCCGGCTGTTGATCATGACGAGCCGTGACCCACCGCCCCGGTCGCGCACGCCGCGTGTCTGGTAAACTCACCCGATGCACGAGACCCTTGAACGCTTACGAGCCGTCCTCGACACCCACGGCCTCGCCCGCGTCAGCGGCGACATCCTCGACGCGACTCGGCCGGGTGTCGGATTCGACCTGACGCCGGGAGAGGGCCCCCTCGGCTCCACCCGGTTCGGCGGGTCGCCGGACCTGCCCCGCGGGTTCAAGTGGCCCGTCCGTGACAACGTCAACGCTTTCTTCGTCGCCCAGATCAACCTTGCGGAAGTCTCCGGTCTCCTCACCGAGCTGAACCCGCTGCCGAAGGACGGGCTGCTGAGTTTCTTCTGGTGGCAGGCGATCGAAGTGGGCAGCGACGCGGATGGGTGCTGCGTGCACCTGTTCCGCCGCGAGGGGCTCCAGCGGCAGACCGATCCGTGGAGCCTTCAGCCGGAGAAGATCGGGTTTCTCCGCAGGCTCTTCGGGGCCAAACCCTCCGAACTCGGGATGGGATGGCGTGGGTGTCACGCGGCGTCACGGCTTGGGTGGTGGCTGAACCATCTCGCTCTGGAGACCGGCCTCTCGGCTCGCCTTACGCCGGAGGAGCACGACCAGTTGTTCGGCGGGCTTGACGAGCAGCTCGCCAAGGCCGGCATGCCCAACGACGGGCACCACATCCTCGGGTGCGCCCAGCCCGTGCAGGGCGCGGTCGAGGTTGAGGCCGAGTTGGAGCCGGGCGCGTCGGGAGGCGAGGCGTGGAGCGCGGCGGCCGCGAAGGCGGCGCACTGGAGGTGCCTGCTGGAAGTCGTGTCCGATGGCGGGCCGAATTTCTGCTTTGGCGATTGGGGCAGGCTCTATTTCATGATGAAGGAGCAGGACCTGGCGGCGGGGCGGTTCGAGCGGGTGCAGATCGTGACGCAGTGTCACTGAGCGGGGCTATCGGCGGGAGCGATTTGACCCGCGGTGCGGGGGCGTGCTCGTCAGGCGCTTGTGGCGAGGGGGATCTTTCGTTTGAGGGGCTTGGGTTCGGTGGCGAGTTTGATGGGGGGTGCGGTGGGAGGTGTGGGGAGGGGTGTGGTGAGGGGTTCGGAGCTGGGTGCGGGGCGGGGATCATCGGAGGACGCGAGGGTCGGTGCTACGGGGTTTGTGGTTGGCGTCGCGACAGCGGCTTTGGCGGGCTTTGAGCGGCGCGGGGGGGCGAGCATGATGGTGGTGAGCCTTGCCATCGCGGTGGCGGCTCGGCGGATCTCGATGGTGCTTGGAGCGTCCATGATGCACTGGTGGAGAAAGCCCACCGCGCCGGCTTGGTTCTGGCGAGCGACGATGCGCTGCTCGCGTTCCTGGCAGGCTTCGAACGCGTCGAGCGTCTCGCGGACGGCTTCATCTTTCGTGAAGGCGAGGAATTGAGCGGGGGAGAGGCTGTGCTTGGAGATGAGGTCCTCGATGCGGAAATTGAGCTCGAAGAGATCGGCGAGGAGTTGGGCGTGGGATGGGGGAGCGGGGGTGGGGGTGGTTTGTTCGAGAGTGGTGTGATCGAGTTTGGTCTGTTCGCGCGTTGTCATGCGGAGAGAATCATGCTCGCGGGGGGATCTTTCGGGGCTGGGACGCGTGATCTTCCGAGTGGCGGGGGGCGTGCGCACGGGGCGGGGAAGTGGGGGAGAGATTGTTTGGAAATCCGTGTGCGACCGGCTGGGGAAGTGAGTCGTGGCATTAGGTCCTGTTTGGAGGATCGTCCGAGGTGGCACCGGTCTCCAGACCGGTGTTGACGTGCTCGACGCACCCAAGCCACTGCTCTGGAGAGCAGTGCCACCAAGCCACTGCTCTGGAGAGCAGTGCCACCAAAGCACGGGTCAATCAGGACCTAGGCACAGAAGTGTGCTAGCGGGTGCGCTGCGGGCGGGTGTGGTATAAAGCGACCATGGATGTGATGCGAATGCTGTGGCCTGTTGTTTCGTTGGTGGCGCTGCTGGTGGTGGTGTTGGCGGTGCTTGTGTGGCTGAAGGGGGAAGGGAAGGAGGAGGAGGGCGGGAAGGAGACTCACTATGTGAAGCGGGCCGCGCTTTTGACGGCGGCGGAGGTTGCGTTTTACAAGGTGCTGTTGGCGGCGGTGGGGACGCGGTATGTGGTGATGGCACAGGTGAGTCTTGCGGGGATCTTGGAGGTGGATCGGGCGAAGGTGACGGGAGACCGGAAGGGGTTTCAGGCGGCGTTCAACCGGATCAGTCGGAAGACGGTGGACTTTGTGCTTTGCGAGCCTGGGACGATGCGGATCGTGGCGGCGGTGGAGCTTGATGACCGGTCGCACGAACGTGCGGAGCGGAAGGAGCGGGATGGGTTTGTGGAAGCGGCGATGAAGGCTGCGGGGCTGCCGCTGATGCGGGTGAAAGCGGCGGGGAGCTATGACTTGGCGGGGGTGAGGGGGATGGTGGAGGGGATCACGAGGTGATCGGGCGTCCATCCACGACTAGCCGAAGCGGCAAGTCGTGGCACCCGGCTGGGGAATCGCAATAGGAAGTCAAATGGGTCCATCTATCATTCTCGACAAATCAGCGGTTCAATCGATCGGCAAGAGTGCTCTGCGTGTTCAATCGGAGTACTTCTATACGGCGATCACTCCAATTCTTGTCTGGGAAATCTGTGGCGATATCGAAAAGGCACGCTTGGGCAAGTGCGAACCCGACAAGGTGAGTGAGCTGGCGGACAAGGTGCATCCGTTTAACTCAATTGCCACAACCGATTGGCGCAAGCTGTGCATAGGTGAGTTGTGCGGGCACCGCCTCCAACTGGGAACCGGTCAAGCACGTCGACCAATTGTCGAGGGGGGACACAGAGTTCCTCATCCGGGGGGAGGTTTTGGCATTGTGTTCGATGAACAGCCTGAGTCGCAAGCCTTGCGACGGTGGGGTTATGGCGAGTGGACGTCTTCGGATGAGATGTATGCGCAAGAATGGCGGCGGGCATCGAAGAATATTGACCTCGAGGCAGTGAGACGCAAGTACGGTCCCACTGTTAGCAGATCGAGCGATTTGAAGGCTCTCAAGGAGGTGGTGAGCCAAACATTGCGTGATCCCTCGCTCCAGTACTACTTTCTCACGGTTTTGCTCGATGAAATCCGACTTAAGGAGCCTTTGCGGTCTCAGATTGCTCGACGATGGGCCGGAAAGGCCTCTCAGTTCTGGCAATTTCAGTGTCCTTATGCCCGTCACTGTATCCGCACGCTCCTGACATTCTACACGTCGATAGGGAGCGGGTTGATTGGCACTAGGTCGACGAATCGGGTCGATTTGGAGTACATGCTGTACACTCCATTTGCCTGCGTGTTTGTGTCAGGGGATGAGGGAACTCACGCGAAGCTTGCGCCGCTCCTACTCGATAGCGACCAGCGGTTTGTGTTGGCGAGAGATTTTAAAGCTGCTCTGGATGCTCATGTGGAGCAGGCGGGGGCCTTGAAATCGCGAGCTGACGCGAATCCAGATGACTTTGAACCATCGAACGACTCACTCATCCGAGAACTGTGGACTGCGGCTTGGGGAAAATTCCGACCGCCACCATCTACGTGGTCGTCGGGCAACTCCTCTGGCCGAGAGCCCAGTACGAAGACCATCGCACAGCAGTTTGGCGAGGCCATGAAGGTTGTTCATGCAAATCCTGACAAGTATCCGAAACGTCCACCCTGGCCAGGTGTTTAAGTCTGCAAAACCCCCGTCTTGAAGGGTTTGGAGTAGTCCCAGCCTCGGGTGGCTTCGAGGGCGGCGATGAGTTCTTCTCTGGTCTTGTGGGGTTCGATGATTCGGTCGAGCCAGCCTCGGGCGGCGGCGTGGCGGATGTCGGCTTGTTCGGTGTAGCCGGCGTGGATGGCGGCTGAGATTTGTTTGCGGGTTTCTTCGTCGATGGTTTCGCCCTTGCGTTTGCGGGAGGCTTCTTCGATGGTGGCGAGGACGCCGGTGGCTTGGTTGGCGCCCATGACGGCGCATTTGGAGCCGGGCCAGGCGAAGGAGAGGAAGGGGTCGAAGGCCCGGCCGCACATGGCGTAGTTTCCTGCGCCGTAGGAGCCGCCGGTGATGAGGACGATTTTGGGGACGATGGAATTGGCCATGGCGTTGACCATTTTGGCGCCGGCGCGGATGATGCCGCCTTGTTCGGAGTCGCGGCCGACCATGAAGCCTGTGGTGTCGTGGAGGAAGAGGAGGGGGATCTTGCGCTGGTTGCAGTCCATGATGAAGCGGGCGGCTTTGTCGGCGGAGTCGTCGTAGATGACGCCGGGCATCTGGACGGCTTTGGAGGGGCCTGCTTTGCCGCCGGCCATGGTGCGTTGGACGAGCTTTTTCTGGTTGGCGAGAACCCCCACCGAGTGGCCGCCGATCTTCGCGTAGCCGCAGACGATGGATTGGCCGTAGTCGGCTTTGTATTCGTCGAAGTCGGGGGCGAGGGACTCGCCCACCCCTTGGCCTTCGGGGTTTTTGTCGGCGCGGACGTCGACGAGGCATTCGATGATGGATTTGACGTCGTATTGGACGCCGGGTTTGTCGGTGAAGCGGTCGTAGATCTGAGCACCATCGGCGCACCATGGTTGAGTGGCGGTCGGACGGTTGGTTGTCCGCGGATCGGTGCGGAGACTCTCGATGATCGCGGCGAGGCCACCCTTACGGAGCAACTTCTTGGCGTCGGCGATGGCGTCGTCGGACGCGTGCGTCTTGCCCTTGTCGCCGTCCTCTTTCTCCCACACGACCTCGCCGGTGAGACGGGAGAGCCGGTCCTCGATCTCTTCCAAGCGTTCGACGAGGCCGGGGAGGGCCGGCGCACTTTCATACTTCGCGACCAGCTCGCGGATGCGTGCGATACAGCTCTTGTCGTCTTTTTCTTTGAAGTCGATGGTGCCGGAGATGGCGGCGTGCATGGAGGCTCCGCCGAGTTCTTCGTCGGTGACTTCCTGGCCGATGGCGGCTTTGACGAGGGCGGGGCCTGCGAGGTAGAGTCCGGAGCCTTCGGTCATGAGGAGGGTGTCGCAGAGGACGGGGAGGTATCCGCCGCCTGCGACGCAGAAGCCCATGATGGCGGCGATCTGGGGGATGCCTTCGGCGGAGAGGACGGCGTTGTTGCGGAAGATGCGGCCGAAATCGTCGGTGTCGGGGAAGACGTCTTCCTGGAGGGGGAGGAAGACGCCGGCGGAGTCGACGAGGTAGAGGAGTGGGAGGCGGGCCATTTGGGCGATGGTTTGGGCGCGGATGATCTTCTTGCAGGTCATGGGGAAGAACGCGCCGGCTTTGACGGTGGCGTCGTTGGCGATGATCATGTGGGGGCGGCCATGGACGAGGCCGACGCCGGTGACGACGCCTGCGGCTGGGGCTCCGCCGTAGTCCTTGTACATTTCGTAGGCGGACCAGAGGCCGTATTCCTGGAGGGAGGAGCCGGGGTCGATGAGGAGGGCGACGCGTTCGCGGGCGGTGAGGCGGCCTTTTTCGTGCTGGCGGTCGATGGCGGCTTTGCCGCCGCCCTGGGCGATTTTGGCTTCGAGGGCGAGGTAGGCGGCGGTGGTGTCTTTGAGAGACGTTGCGGGGAGTGGGTTTGTGGCCATGGGAAGGGAGGATAGCAAACGGGCTGTATGGAGGGGTGGGGGGGTGTAGAATCGGGATTCTTGAAGGATGAATCATGCCGCGACCGTCGAAGCCGAATATCAAGCCCCATGTGAAACCTCCGGCGAAGGGGGGCGGGTCGGGGGCGACGGCCAAGCCGCTGACGGGGGAGCACGAGCAGTTTTTGAGCGACTGCCGGGACGCGTTTATGGAGATGTGTGCGGCGGCGGAGATCTCTGAGGAGGAGATTGCCAGCGGGGACGCGACGGAGGTGTGCGATCAGGTGGTGCGGTGGTGGCACGCGCAGCGGAAGAACCAGAGGCCTGATTTTGACGCGGCGGCGAACATCATCGGGGTGGCGATGGGGGATTTGCTGATTTCAGCGTTCCCGCAGCTTTCGTGGAAGTACATCACGGATCGGTCGGGGACGTCGCTTGGGTTGTGGCACGCGAAGCCGGAGGTGGTGGTGGCGCCGCTGGATTTGTCGCTGGCGAATTTGAACGAGGAGCCGGATGGGTATGTGGGGGCGATGCTGCCGGGGCTTGCGGATGAGGTGGAGCGGGCGCTGAAGGGGTGAGGCAGCGGAGGGTCGCGGTTCAGTGCGGCAGCAGCACGCGTCGGAGGACGCCTGCGAGCCAGCGGAGGCGGGCGTCGGAGAGGAGGACGCCGACTTTGACGGTTTTGTCGGCGTCGATCACGATGTGCTTGTTGGGCTTGTTGTTGGTGGAGCTGCCGGATTCCTTGATGCGGACTTCGCGGACGGTGTCGGCGTTGAAGCGGCGTGTCCAGCCGATGGGGCCGACGCCGGTGAAGACGGTGGCGTCCTGGCCTCGGAGGGTGATTTGGACGCGGCCGAAGAGGCCGAGGACGGCGGCAGCGGCGGTGCCGAGGCCGATGAGGACGAAGGGGGTGATGAAGAGGGCGAGGAAGATGGCCATGTTGAGGGGCATGGCGGCGACGGTGGTGGAGGTGGAGCCTGATTTGACGGTGGAGTTGGACATCGGGTACCACGAGGGGAGTGGGCCGACGAGGTTGGTGTAGAGGCCGCCGGCGGCGATGGTGACGAAGATCCAGGTGATGCTGTTCCAGAAGGTGGCGAAGAAGGCGAAGAAGCAGCCGGTGCCGCCGCGGCATGAGGCGGAGATGACGGTTTCGGAGCTGAAGTTGTGGGTCTGGTCTCGAATGGAGCAGCCGGAGGGTGGGGGTGCGGAGGCAGCGGCGTCGGCGGCGCCTTCTTCGGGGTCGGCGGCGAGTTCGCGGAGTTTCCAGAGCTTGTCGCAGGCGCGGCAGAGGGCGACGCCTTCGGCGATGTTGATGTCGGCGTTGGGGATGGTGCTGTTGCAACTGGGGCAGGTTGTGCCGCGACTTTGACGCATGGGGTGAGCCTACCACGAAGCCGAACGCGACGCACTCCGGGCGGGGATATTGGTATACTGGGACCCCAAGGAGGCTTTATGTCGCATTCGATTTACCGCCAGCTCAACCGGAAGTTCGGGGAACCTGTCAGCCAGCTTTCTCGTCGGCGTTTTTTGGCGGCTTCGGCGGCGGCGGGGCTTGCGACGATGCTTTCGTGTTCGGGGTCGCGGAATGCGCGGCCTGCGATGGGGAAGCGGGTGGTGGTGATCGGGGCGGGGTTTGCGGGGCTTATGGCGGCGCATGAACTACGGGCGTGCGGGTATGACGTGTTTGTGATTGATGCGCGGAAGCGGCTTGGCGGGCGTGTCGTGACGTACACGGACATGGTTGCGGGCCGGATTGTGGAGGGCGGGGGCGAATTGATCGGGTCGAACCATCCCACGTGGGCGGCGTGCGCGGAGCGGTTCAAGCTGGAGTTCATGGATGTGGGCGGGGAGGATGTCACGCCGCTGCACCTCAACGGCGCGTGGGTTGCGGATGAGGACGCGAAGGCGTTGTGGGACGAGCTTGAGCCTGCGTACGCGAGCATCACGGCGGACGCGACGGACATTCCTGAGAACACGCCTTGGCTGGCCAAGAACGCGTACACGCTGGATCGGCTGACGATTGCGGATTGGCTCAACCAGTTCCGTTTGCGGGGGGTTTCGGAGCGTGCGTTGGGCGTGCTGAAGTCGAGCTTTGAGGGTGACAACGCGGTGCGGGCGGACCTGCAGAGTTTTCTTGGGATGCTCGCGGCGGTGAAGGGGGGCGGGCTTGACAAGTACTGGACGGAGTCGGAGGTGTATCGGTGCAAGCAGGGGAATCAGGCGTTGGCGGAGTCGCTGGCGCGAGGGATCGGAATTGACCGGATCAAGCTGGATCTGCCGGTGCTGTCGATCAAGGACCGGGGCGACAAGATGATCATTCTGGAAGCGGACAAGCGGGTGATCGAGTGTGATGACGTGATTTTGACGGTGGCCCCGTCGGCGTGGCCTCTGATTGAGTTCAACGGGTTGATTCCGAGCGAGTTGGCGTCGGCTCCGCAGATGGGGACGGCACTGAAGTACATCGTTCCGCTGAAGAAGGAAGTCTGGAAGGAGAGCGGGCGGACGCCGGACTTCATGACGGATGCGGACATTTCGGAGACGTGGGAATCGTGCGACGGGCAGGCGATGCCGCAGACGCTCAAGGCGGGCGACCCGGTGACGGCGCTGGCGTGTTTCTCGGGCGGCCCGGCGGCGGAGCGTGCTCGCTCGCGGCAGGGGGCTGCGGCGGACAAGGCGTATGGCGAGACGCTGAACGGGCTGCTTCCGGGGTTTGCGGAATCGGCGGGGAAGGCTCGGTTTATGGATTGGCCCGGGGACCAGTGGACGCGTGGCGGGTATTCGTTCCCGGGGCCGGGGCAGATCACATCGCAGGGCCCGGTGCTTGAGAAGGCTTCGGGCGGGCTGCACTTTGCCGGGGAGCACACGTGCTATCGGTTTGTCGGGTACATGGAGGGGGCGTTGTCCTCTGGCGTCGATGTGGCGGCTCGGATCGCGCGGCGTGACGGTCGGCTGCGGTAAGTTCCGGGAGGTCCCGAAGTGACAGCATCGCGAATCTGGGCGGGGTATCCGTATCGCAACATGACGCTGTATCACCGGACGGGGTTTCTGGTGGGGGATGCGTGCGCGCTCATCGAGGTGGCTGGGCGCGGGTCCACGCTGATCATTCGAGATATCGAGGCGGCTCGGGCGAGGAAGCATGCGCGGGCGGACCGGGTGGTCACGCCGGCGGATCTGGTGGCGGCCAAGGACCTTTCGCCGGATCGGGAGACGCACTTTGCTCAGGCTGCGGCGGCGTTTTTGGTTCGCGAGGGGGTGCGGGTTGTGACGGGCGACCGGACGCTGCCGCTCTCGTTTGTCGACATGATCCGTCGTGCGGGCGTGGCGGTGGAGTACGACGCGGAGATGGGTGTTGTCGAGCGGCGGACGAAATCGCCGGGCGAGATCGAGCACGTGCGGGCGGCGCAGGCGGCGACGGAGGCGGCGGTGGAGATGGCGTGCGTCATGATCGCGAGGTCGACGGCGGGGGCGGACGGGGTGTTGATGGTGGAGGGAGCGGCGCTTTCGGCGGAGCGTGTTCGTGCGATGATTGCGGTTCATCTGCTCAACGCGGGGTATGCGGCACCCCCGAGCATCGTGGCGGGAGGGGCGTGCGGGGCGGATTGTCACGAGCACGGGCATGGGGAGTTGCGGACGGGCGAGCCGGTGATCATCGATGTGTTCCCGCAGAGCAAGTCGACGATGTACCAGGGGGACTGCACGCGGACGGTGGTGCACGGGACGCCGACGGCGGAGTTGGTGCGGATGCACGCGGCGGTGGTGGAGGCCAAGGCTGCGGCGACGCGGGCGCTGCGAGCGGGGGTCCACGCGGGGGACGTTCATGCGGCGACGATCGGGGCTCTTGCGGCCCGCGGGTTTGCGAGGGCGATTCCCGAGGCGGATGCTCCGCGGACGTTTGTGAGTCTTCAGCATGGGACGGGGCACGGGCTGGGCTTGGACGGGCACGAGCCGCCGCTGCTGGACGGTGAGGCTGGCACGGGCCCGGTGCTGCTCGCGGGGGAGGTTGTGACGGTGGAGCCGGGGCTTTACAGCGTGGCGTACGGGGGCGTGCGGGTGGAGGATGCGCTGGTGGTCACGGCGGCGGGGTGCGAGAATCTGGGGCGTGCGCACCCGCGACTGCACGAGGGGCTGGATTGGCGGTAGGCGGGCGGCAAATTCGTCGGCGGATTCTTCGACGGCGGACACGAAACCGGCTACGGTTGTGCGATGTTCAGGCACGTTCTCCATAGCAAGATCCATTTCGCCAAGGTCACCGCGGCCTATCCGACGTATGTCGGCTCGATCACGATCGACGAGCATCTGCTCGCGGCGTGCGGGATGCGGGTCAATGACCATGTGCATGTCGCCAACGCGCGGACGGGTGCTCGGATCGAGACGTATGTCTTTCTGGGCGAGCCGGGATCGGGAAAGATCGAGTTGAACGGCGCGGCGGCGTTGCACTTTGAGGTGGGGGACGAGGTGATCATCATGCACTACGCCGCGATGACGGACGAGGAGTATGCCAAGCACTATCCGCGTGTGGTGATCGTCGCGGAGGGGAATCGCGTGGGGCAGATGGTGCGGTATGAGCCGAATGATCCGGCGGGACGCGGGGCGGGCCGGATGAATCCCTGAATTCCATGAATCCAACCGCCCAACTTCTTGAGCCTGAGATTCGCGAGTTGATCCGCGAGGGGCTGTTTACGGAGTTGCGGGAAGCGTTGCACATGCTGCCGGCGGCGGACGTGGCGGAGATTCTGCAGGAGCTGGACCCTCGGGAGGCAGCGGTGGGGTTCCGGTTCATGCACCGTGACGATGCGGCGGAGGCGTTCGCGTATCTGGCGCCGGAAATGCAGGAAGCGTTGATCGGTGCGCTGGGGGCTGAGGCGTCGGTGAAGATGGTCGAGGCGATGAACGTCGACGATCGGGCGAGGCTTTTGGATGAGTTGCCCGAGGCGGTGGCGCAGCGGTTGATCGGGAGCCTGACTCCAGAGACGCGGCGTGAGACGCAGGCGATTCTGGGGTATCCGCCGCGGAGCGTGGGCAGGCTGATGACGCCGGATTATGTGCGTGTGAAAGCGGATTGGACGATCGGGCAGGCTCTGGACCATATTCGTCGGCACGGGCGGGATGCGGAGACGATCAACGTCGTGTACGTGGTCGACGACGCGGGGAGGCTGGTGGATGATCTGCGGTTGAGACAGGTGCTGCTCGCTCCGCCTGAGGATCCGCTCGAGTCGATCATGAACCGGCAGTTCGTGGGCCTGAAAGCGGACCAGCCTCAGGAGGAGGCGGTGGACCTGTTGCAGCGGTATGACCGGGTCGCGCTGCCGGTGATGGATTCGCGCGGGGTGCTGCTTGGGATCGTGACGCACGACGACGTGGCGGACGTGGCGCAGCAGGAAGCCACGGAGGACATGCAGCGTCTCGGCGGTGTGCAGGCGTTGGAAGAGCCTTTCATGGACGCGAGCATCGCGTCTCTTGTGAAGAAGCGGATTCCGTGGCTGGCGCTTTTGTTCATGAGCGAGCTGCTGACGAGCAACGCGATCTACTTTTTCAAGGATGAGATCGAGCGGGCGGCGATTTTGTCGGCGTTTGTTCCTGCGATCATCAGTTCGGGCGGGAACAGCGGTTCGCAGTCGAGCACGCTGGTGATTCGAGCGCTGGGACTGAAGGAGATCGAGCTTTCGGATTGGCTGCGGGTGCTGGGGCGGGAGATCGTCGTGGCGGGGATTCTGGGGCTTGCGATCGGGACGATCGGGCTGTTTCGGATTCATCTGTTCGGGTGGCTTGGGTGGTTCCGTGACAAAGAGGTCGCGGAGCACTACTCGATCCTTGGGGTGACGATCGCGGTGACGCTGTTCGGGATCGTGCTGTGGGGGAGCATCATGGGGGCGATGTTGCCGTTTCTGCTGAAGAAGTGCCGGTTGGACCCGGCGGCGAGCAGCACGCCGTTTGTGGCGACTCTTGTGGACGTGACGGGGATCGTGCTGTACTTTACGACGGCGATCTTGATTCTGAAGAGCACGCTGCTGAGCCCGAAGGTGCCGCTGCCGGAGGCTGGGCAGTCGGTGTCCGCCGTTTCTCGATAACGCTGTTACATTCGCGGTTTGGGGGCATCCAACGGGTATGTCAGCGATGCATGTGGGTCGGATCTGGTCGATCTACCATTCCCTCGTGAACCCGATAACTCCCACCCCCGTTCGTGTCGAGAGAGCGGTGCCGCAGGTGGCTCTGCAGGATCCCGTGCAGGGTGATGATCCGGCGTTTGTGGCGGCTCTTCGAGCGGGGAACCCTGCGGCGTTTGAGAAGCTGGTGCGGGAGAGTGGCGGTCGGCTTCTGGCGGTGGCGAGGCGGATGCTGCATCAGGAAGAGGCGGCGCAGGACGCGGTGCAGGAGGCGTATCTGTCGGCTTTTAAGGCGTTGCCGAAGTTTGGCGGTGAATCCAAGGTCACGACTTGGTTGCATCGGATTCTCGTCAACGTTTGCTTGATGCGTCTGCGGACGCAGAGTCGTCGGCCGGAGCGGTCGATTGAGGCGATGCTGCCGACGTTCGCGGAGGACGGGCACTTCGCTTCGGCACCTTCCAAGTGGAAGGAAACGGGGTCTGAAGCGGAAGAGACGTCGGATGCGGTTCGGGCGGCGATGGCGGAGTTGCCGGAGCAGTATCGGGAGGTGCTGGTGCTGCGGGATGTTTCCGAGTTGGACACCGCGCAGACCGCGGCGTTTCTGGGCACCTCTGAGAACAACGTGAAGACACGCCTGCACCGTGCAAGGCTTGCACTGCGTCAGTTGATCGACGAGAAGCTTGCGTCGGAGGAAGCCCGTTCGAAGGAGCTGCGGCCATGATCACCGGCATCGTCAAGTATCTGTGGGCGCGGGTGGCTTCGGGTCGCAAGTCGCTCTCGTGCCGCGAGGCGACGGACTTTCTGATGGCGTATGTGGACGGGGAACTTCCGGAGCCTGTGCGTCGCGAGTTTGACCTGCACTTGGGTGTGTGTTCCCATTGTCGGACGTATCTGCAGTCGTACAAGCAGACGGTGGCGATGGGGAAGGCGGCGTGCCGCTGCGACCATGCGGAAGCGTCGGAGCAGATGCCCGAGGACTTGGTCAAGGCGATTCTGGCGGCGTCGACCGGCCAGGCGGGCTTGGCGCAGGGGGATGCTCACGAGAGGCCGTCGGACGGCCAGTCTTTCGGGCCTGCGTCGGCTTAAGTGGAAGAGATTTGGTCGGACCGAAGGTCGGTTACTGGCCGCTGGCGGGTGCGCGCTTGACGGTGATGGAGCCGTTGGAGGTTTCGATCGTTGAGGGCTGTCCGCTGGGGACGAAGGTGATGGTGCCGGACCGCTTCTTGATGTCGGCCTTGGCGCCGTCGGTTGCTTCGACCTTGACGCTTCCGTTGCTGGTGGAGAGGGAAAGGATGCCCGCGAAAGAGGCGGGGACCTCGAGTTCGATCGCGCCGTTGCTTGTCTTGGCGTCGATGGGGCCGGTGGCGCCGGTGGCGAAGGACGCGTTGATGCGTCCGTTGCTGGTTTTGGCCTTGATGGGGCCGTTGATCTTTGTCGCCTGGATCGCGCCGTTGGACGTGTGGAGGGAGATGGGTCCGTCGTGTCCGTTGACGGTGATGCGTCCGTTGCTGGTTTCGAGCCTGGTTTCGCCGGAGAACGCGGTGATCTCGATGGCTCCGTTGGAGGTCTCGATGGTCAGCCCGGACGACTCGGGGAGAGCGACGACGAAAGCGCATCGTTCGTTTCGGTCGCGTTTGCCGTCGGGCCAGACGGGCTCGATGACGAAGGAGTCGCCGTCGGCTTGGGCGCGGATGGAGAAGGCGTCGCGTCGCTCGGCTGTATAGAGGGCGGCATCTGCGGTGATCTCCATTTGCCCTGTGGTGGACCTCGTAACAGTCACGGAACCGTTTTCGGTCAAGATTTTGACTGGTTTGGGCGCGGCCATGGTGGCGGAGGCGGTCACCGTTCGTTCGAATTTGGCCTGCCCGATGTTGAGACAACCGCCCGCGCAAAGGGCGAGAACCACTGGAACAGCAAGAAACAGCGAAAACTTCTTGTTCATGAGCAACTCCTGAGGGATGATTGGGGAAGTTGGCTGGTGGCTTTCGTATCCTTTGTGCCGGCATGAATGGCGGCCACCGTTTGACCCCAGATGCAGCCCGGAACCTTATGCCTCGAGCTTCGATTTCCAGCATCACCGGTACTCCCCGAGCCCGCCTTCGTTGGCGTCACGGGCCGGGGCACCTGCTGGTGTTTTCCCGGGGTCTTCCGGCGGGCGTTCGTGTCGTCAGGTTCAGAGACCCGCGGCACGAGGCTGATGCGCTCGCTCCATTCCCCGGGTACGAGACTGAGCCTTTGACCGTCGACGCGGCGGTTGCCGAATCGCAAGAGCGGCCTGGCTTTGCCCAGGTTGGGCGGGTTCATCATGTTCGGGTGGGGATGGAGCGGGGCACGTCGTTGTATGGGACTGGCGAGCAGGCTGGGCCGCTGCTTCGGAACGGGACGCGCAAGATTTGCTGGAACTCGGATGCATTCGGGTATGACGACACAACGCGATCGTTGTATCAGAGCCATCCCTGGGTGCTGGCGGTTCGGGCGGACGGGTCGGCGTATGGGGTGTTGTGCGAGACGACATGGCGGTGCACGATTGATTGCGGGAAGACTGATCCGCACGCGATCGTGTTTGAGGTTGAGGGGCCGTCGCCGGCGCTGACGATCGTGGAAGGGCCGGACGCTGCTTCGGTCGCGTCTGGGCTGGCGATGATGACGGGCACGATGCCGATGCCGCCGCGGTGGGCCTTGGGGTATCAGCAGTGCCGGTGGAGTTACGAGCCGCAGAGCCGCGTGGTCGAGCTCGCCAAGGAGTTTCGTGATCGACGAATTCCGTGCGATGTGATCTGGCTTGATATCGACTACATGGACCGGTTCCGTTGCTTCACGTTTGACGCGGAGAAGTTTCCTGATCCGGCCCGGCTCAACGCGGACCTGCACGCGATGGGGTTCAAGGCGGTGTGGATGATCGATCCGGGTCTGGCGGTGGACCCGGAGTACTCGGTGTACAAGCGTGGGCATGAGGCGGGGCACTATGTGACGTCGACGCTCAGCGAGACGACGCCGACGAGCGTGCTGAATGATGAGACTGCGAAGCGGTGGGGGCTTTCGACGCAGCCGGCGCGGAACTCGGTGGGCGGGGAGTACCAGGGGCGTGTGTGGCCGGGGCCTTGCGCGTTCCCCGACTTTACTCGGGCTTCAGTGCGTGCGTGGTGGGCGGGTCTGTACAAGGACTACATGGCGACGGGGATCGATGGGGTCTGGAACGACATGAACGAGCCGGCGGTCTTTGACGGGCCCGGGAAGACGATTCCCGAGCACTGTCGGCACGAGGCGGACGCGGACCTGGGCGGTCCGGGTACGCACGCGAAATATCACAACGTGTACGGCATGCAGATGGTCCGGGCGACGCGCGAGGGGATCGCGGCGGCGAACCCGACCAAGCGGCCTTTCGTGCTGACCCGGGCGAGCTTTCTGGGCGGTCAGCGGTACGCGGCGACGTGGACGGGTGACAATTCGGGGACGCTCGGGCACCTTCGGTGGTCGGTGTCGATGGTGCTGAATCTGGGGCTTTCGGGGCAGCCGTTCTGCGGGCCGGATATCGGCGGGTTTGCGGGAGATGTCGACGGCCCGATGTTTGCGAGATGGATGGGTGTGGGGGCGATGCTGCCGTTCGCGCGTGGGCACAAGGTGAAGGACGCGGTGCCGCACGAGCCTTGGTCGTTTGGGCCGGAGGTCGAGGCGAGTTGTCGGAGGGCGTTGGTGAGGCGGTATCGGCTCTTGCCGTATCTGTACACGTTGTTTGAGGAGGCGTCGCGGACGGGGCTGCCGATCTGTCGTCCGTTGTGGTTCGCGGATCCGACGGATCCTCGGCTTCGGGCGTCGGACAATGCGTTCCTGCTTGGGAGCGATCTCCTGGTGGTGTGTCCTGCGGACGGGCCGGGGGACATGGACGCGGCGGTGGTGATGCCTCGGGGCGACTGGCGTGAGATCGACATCACGCAGGACGGCGTGGTGCCTGGACGGTCGGAAGATTTGTGGTTGCCGCGGCTTTTCATTCGCGGGGGATCGATCCTTCCGCTTGGTCCGAGTGTGCTGCACACGGGTGAGAGTGAAGGAGGGGCGTACACGCTGGTGGTTGCGCCTGACGCGAGCGGTGGTGCCGCGGGGCAGCTGTACGAGGACGCGGGCGAAGGCTTTGAGTATCGCGTGG
Organism: Phycisphaera mikurensis NBRC 102666; assembly: GCA_943369765.1. Taxonomy (GTDB): domain Bacteria; phylum Planctomycetota; class Phycisphaerae; order Phycisphaerales; family UBA1924; genus UBA2396. The sequence continues at coordinate 94,389 of CALROI020000010.1, forward strand.
GCGGGTTCACGCGGACGAGGCTTGAGTACGGTGCCGGCGGCATGCGGACCGGTCAGATGCCCCGTTGGGGGCATGTCGTGATCAAGACACGATCCTAACGTGCGATTGAAGCGGTCACAGGTCGTGTGATTGCCTCTGCTGAATCTTGAGATCGTGCTTGCGTCTCAGACGCTGAGATGTTCGCTTGGCGATTTTCCGGCAATGGGTCTCGCCGCACATTGTCGGGGCGTCTCCCGTGTGAAATCAGGTCCATGGTCGTGCGTGCCGGTGTGGTTTCGCACCGGGTCTTGATCGGTCACATCGAAAGGAGCTTTGTTTGTGCCTTGCGAGATCGACGTTTCTCTGCTTTGCGATTCCTGCCTTGCGATTCCTGCCTTGCGATTCCTGCCTTGGCGGGTGCTGCGGCGGCGCAGCCGTTCTCCGATGATCTCGAGAGCTACGCGAACGGGTCGGACGTTGTGGGGCAGGGGCCATGGGGGGTGTGGTATTCGAGAGGGGTTCACGCGACGATCAGCAATGAGCATGCTGTGAGCGGGACCAGGAGGATGCGGGGGGAGGCGTTCAGCGACATCGTGAAGCAATTCGACGTGAGCTCGGGTCGGTAGCGCTTTGGGGCGAAGGTCCATGTTCCTTCGGACGCGACGGGGAGCACGCGAGAGCTGTACATCACTCTCATGAACGGGTATGGCGGGGGTGGCGGCACGGACAACTGGTCGGTGCAGACTCGGTTCGGGCTTGACGACCTGACGATTGAGAGTCGGCTTGGCGGAGAGGCGACGACGCTCCCTCCCGATCGCTGGATCGACTTTACCGCGGAGTTCGATCTCGGTACGGACGATCTGGACATCTCCATTGATGGCGTGATTCTTGCGGACAGTGTTCGCTGGACCGCGAACGCCAGTGCTGACGGGGCGTTGAATCTCGCGGCGTGCGACCTCTAGAGCAACGGGATCGTCGGGCGTTCATCGACGATGTGTATCTCGATGAGATCGTGAGTTGGCCGTCGGCGGACTTCAATGGCGACGGGTTCGTGGACTTCTTCGACGGCAACGACTTTGTCTTCTCGTGTGAAGGATGCTGAGACGGCTTGGAGCCATGAAAAACGGCGTCGGCGAGGGCCGACGCCGTTTTCGATTGTCGCGAGGAGTGGAAGGTGCGAGGAAGGGCCCTTGGGGGATCAGGTTCCGGCTTCGGTGCTTTCGTCGGTGGAGCCGGCGCGCTTGAAGTTGAGGTTTTTGCGGAGTGTTTCGAGGCCGAAGGGGGACTTGGCGATCCAGCTCTTGAAATCGCCGAGTTCATCCTGACGGGCACCGTTGAGGATCGCGGCGTCCCTGGCGCGGATGAGCTCGACGGTGACGGGAGAGATCGATTCGATTCGTGCCACGACGCCGCTGAGCGATGCCGGGAGTGACATCCAGACGGTCCTGTCGGGCGCGGGGAGGGCTTTGGTGTCCAACCGCGGGTCGAGGAGGAAGGCCTTTTGGGTGATCGCGTCGCGGAACGCGGGGATGTTCAGGGCGGTTGCGTCGGCGGTTCCCATCGGGTTGGAGCTGCGGACCAGTTCCTTGGTGACGACCATTCCCTTGCTGATGGAGAGGGGCGAGATCGGCGCGGCGGTGAGGCTTGCCGCGTCGGAGAGGGAGAACATGCTGACGGCGGCATCGAGGCCGCCGGTGAGTGTCGCGGCCCCGGCGCGATCGATCTCGGTGGAGAGGAGCGCGAATGCGCGGATTTTCTTGATGTCGGTGACCACTTGCTCGCGGACCTCATCGAGACCCTCGGGTTCGCCCTTGGGCCTAGCGGCGGTGACGCGGAAGTAGAAGTGATTTCCAGTGCGATCGGAGAGCGTGCGGTCGAAGACGGGGATCACGCCGACCTGGAGGGGGAGCGAGAAGGCCGGGTCGAGCTCGCGGGCACCGAGGGCGAGCTCAGGGAAGGGGACGGTGCGATTGCCGTCGGCGAGCGTGGAGGCGCCGATTCCGCTGAGTTTCTGGAGTTCCTTGGAGTCGAGCCAACCCGTTTCGGCGTTGACCAAGGGGAGCTCGATCTCGACGGGGGACTGCCAGCGTTCCGCCAGGTCCGGGGTGGTGGTTTCGGCCTTGATGGCGGCCGCGATCTCTGCGGCGAGCTTGTCCATCGTGAAGCGGGTCTCTTTCCAGTCGGCCGGGAGGACGCGGAACTTTCCGTTGGCGGTGAGCTTGCGTGCGGCGTCTCCGGCGAGTTCGCGGAACTTCGCATCCGAGAGCTTGATGATCTCTTCGGCGTACTCGTTGCGGAGGGTGAGCTCGAAGTCGGCGCGGGCGGTCGCGAAGGCGGCGGTCGTTCCGCCCGGGTTTGCCATGTCCCATCGTTCGCGGACATGGACCTCGTTGAGGCGGATGGAGGCGGCGACCTTGGTCTTGTTGATCTCGACCCATTCGACTTTGACGCGGTCTGGCTTGCGGTATCCCAGGCCGAATTCGCCGGTGCCGCTCTCGGTGTTCTTGTACTGCTCGTAGTGGGCGGCGATTTCCTCGGGTGTCGGAGCCGGGACTCGGGAGGCGAGGCGTTCGGCGCCGACGAGGAGGTATTCCACGTTGGATGCTTCGCCGAAGCGGCGTGCGGTGTCGATCACGCGACGGTCCGACATTTTCGCCATCTGGAAGTAGTTCTCGAACATGCGCTGGATGCCGCGGTAGGTCGCGATCGCGTGGTCCATGTCGTCTTCGCGGAGCGACGAAGCGGCCATGATGCTCTGGCGGATGTTGGGGATCCCGCGTTCGCGAGCGGCGAGCATGTAGTCCTGGCGGGCGGCTTCGCGGGCGGCGAGCTCTTCGGGCTTGGCTCCGGCGGAGCTCTGGAATGACATCAAGAAATCGATGGCTTTGGTCGATTCGGGGCCTGTGGATCGCATGTCCTGCATGGCGATCATGGCGGCGACGGTCTCGAGCGTGCGTTCAAAGACGGCGTCGGAGTCGGCCTTGCCGCCGATGAAACCCTCGCGTTGGGCGAGCTGGGCGAGCAGAAAGAAATGCTCGGGGGTTTTGCAGCCGAAGCTCTCGAGGGGAGTCAGCACTGGGGGCTGTCCGGGCGGGCTGACGCGGTCGATCAGGGTGTTGATCGCTTTGAATTGGGAGGCGGCGTTCTGCCACTCGGCGAAGCGGACCTTGCGGCCGTCGAGTGTTCCCTCGACGTGCCGGCTCTGGTCGGAGAAGCTGGTGAGTCCGCTGGGGAGCAGCCATGCGATCATGAGCATCGAGCCGCCGATGACCATGATCCAACTCTTGTACTTCTTGATAAACTTGTTCATCGTGACCCTCGCGGCGGAATGTGCCGATGCTCGATTGTACACAAACGCCCGGGATGAGCCCGCTGAATCCTCTTGCGGGACTCGCGCATGCTCATCCCGGGCGTGGGATGGTTCATTCAGGTTGCTTAGCGGTAGAATTCGACGATCAGGTTCGGATTACAGTCGAAGGGGATCTGATCCGTCGTCGGCATCCCGACGATCCGAACGCTGAACTCGCTGGGGTTGAGTTCCAGCCAATCCGCGATCTCGTGGCCCGGGAGGCTCTCGAGGCTGTCCTTGGCCAGCTTCTGAGACTTCTCGCGGACGGAGATCACGTCGCCGATCTGGACGCGGGTGCTGGGACGGTCGGACTTTTTGCCGTTGATCTTGACGTGGCCGTGAACGACGAGCTGACGGGCGGCCCAGATCGTGCGGGCGAGGCCGGCGCGACGGACGACGTTGTCAAGACGACGCTCGAGGAGCTGCATGAGCACGTCGCCGGTGTTGCCGGGGCGGCTGCCTGCCTCGGCAAGCGTCTTGCGGAACTGGGCTTCGAGCACGCAGTAGTGGTACTTGACCTTCTGCTTCTCGTTGAGACGGATGCCGTAAGCGCGGAGGCGGCGCCCGCGGAACCCGTGCATGCCCGGGAAGACCAGCGAGCGCTTGCTGGTGTGCTTGGGATTGTCGGCAATCGGCACGCCGACGCGACGGGACAACTTGAGCTTGGGACCGGTGTAACGAGCCATGGAATTCTCCGTCTCTTGGTCTTTCTGAGACCCCGCTCTGGAGAGCGGGGCCACCAAAGAGTCCAAGGTGTCGGCAAGGCCGACGATCAGGCCGGTGGACCGAGACTTCGGGCCGGCGGGGTTGATCCGGTCCCCACACGACGCACAGCGCGGCGTTGGGGCCTAGGGGGACAATCAAAGGCACCCCGAGGCGGGGGGTCAACCCTGCGGGCGGAAAATCCGATCGGATCCCGTACTATCTGGCGAGATCGGGCTCAGTGGTGGAAGATCCCGGCGAGATCGGGTGCTGAGAGGGCACGAGGTCCGCGGAGAAGACGCCCGTCTTGACGCACGCGAGCGAGCGGAGCATCTCGCGGCGCATTGGCCCGAAATGGCACATCGGGCCCATCATCGCGTCGCGGAACGGCGTGAGCCACTCGTGGTCCGACTGAAAGATCGGCATCAGCCACCGCGACGGGGTGTGGTAGTACCACGTCGCCCCCTTTCTCGCGTCGACGTAGGCTGCGAGCGACGCGTCGACCGATCGACGCTGCTTCTGGCCGCTCGCCACGCCACTGGCCACCTCGTCCGCGACGTCAAGCCGTTCAAGCACGCTGAGGCCGCTGGGCTGCAGCACGATCCCCGCGTCCAACGATCCCGACGCGCATGCCGCATCGTACCAGTTCCAAAACGGGCGAAGACGCCAAGGTTGGCGTCTTCACCGATGGTCATGATCGCAAGACCCGCGAACTTACCGGCGACGACGGAGCGCGACCAGCCCGCCAAGCCCGAGCACAGCGAGAGCACCGGGCGCGGGGACGGCGGTGCGGAAGATCAGCATCTCGCCGGCGCCCGAGCCGCCGTTGAGGGGGTCGGAGTCGCCGGCGATGTCGTGCCACATCCAGCGGGCGTCGCTGCTGATGCCCGCGATGGTGCCCCAGGGGGCGGTGCCGTTGCCGCCGCCGACGAAGGGGTTCTGCCAGAGGGTGTTGGCGTCGGCGAAGGCGACGTGGCCGGCGATATCAACAGAGAGCGGGTGTGCATCGCCGTCGCCGAGGTTGATGTCGGTGCGGTAGACCTGCCAGCGGGGGTCGCCGCTGAGGATCGTGCCGAGCGAGGTGGTGTGGATCTGGGCGAGGACACCTTGGGCGACGGCGTCGTCGGACCACGCGGCGATATAGATGAAGTCTCCAGCCTCGAAGGAGTAGGACTCGGCCATGGACCAGTTGTACGAGCCTGGGCTGCCGCTTGCGCCGAGTTCGTTGCCGCCGTGGTACGAGAAGGCGGCACCGGTGGAGGAGTAGAGTGCGTAGTGGTTGTCGGCGGTGATGGTGCCGGTGACGAGGTCGGCGTTGGCGGCGGTGCCGCAGGCGGCCATGATGGCGGCGGCGAGCATGGTGTTGATCTGGTTTTTCATTGGCGAGCTTCCTTGAGTGACTCGGGCGGGATGGCCCGGGTGACTCAGTGGAATAGGCCACAGACTTTGCGAGAAGCCATCAAACCGCGAGGGCGAGCTGCCGGAAGGGATCCGGCCATAACGTCGGGCCAAATCGTGCCGACTTTGCAGCGTGTTCTCAGACCTTCGCGGTCGAGAGCTGGCCTGGTGGGACGGTTCCCGCCTCGAACGCATCCAGGTTCTTCGCGGTCACGTCCGCGATTCCCTGCAGGGCTTCGCGCGTGAAAAACCCTTGATGGGCGGTGATCAGCACGTTCGGGAACGTCAAGAGTCGCATGAACACATCATCCTGGATGATCGTCGCGGAAAGGTCGCGGAAGAAGAGGTCCGCTTCTTCCTCGTAGACATCGAGCCCGACGGCGCCGAGTCGGCCTCGCTTGAGGGCGGCGATGAGCGCGGGCGTGTCCACCAGCGCGCCGCGTCCGGTGTTGAGGAGCACGACGCCGGGCTTGAGGAGGCCCAGGGTTCGTTCGTTGATGATGTGCTTGGTTGAAGGCGTGAGGGGGCAGTGGAGCGAGACGACGTCGCTCGCGGCGAGCAACTCGTCCAGGGCGACGTACTCGACGCCCATCGCCAGCACCGTGTCTGACGCGGCCGGGTCCGACGCCAGCACGCGGCACCCGAAGCCTCGCATGATCCTTGCGAAGCATGCGCCGATCTTTCCGGTTCCGATCACGCCGACGGTCTTGCCGAAGAGGTCAAAGCCCTGCAGGCCGTCGAGGGAGAAGTTCTGCTCGCGGACGCGGTTGTACGCTCGGTGGGTCTTGCGGTTGACGGTGAGGAGGAGGGCGACGGTGTGTTCGGCGACGGCGTGGGGCGAGTAGGCGGGCACGCGGGCGATGCGGAAGCCGAGGCGATCGGCAGCGGTGAGATCGATGTGGTTGAACCCCGCGCTGCGGAGGGCGACGAAGCGGACGCCTGCTTTCCAGAGGGCTTCGAGGCACGGGGCGTCGAGCCGATCGTTGACGAAGGCGCAGACGGCGCGGCAGCCCGCGGCGAGGGGAGCGGAATCGGCCGAGAGAGTTGCGTCGAGGAAGCGGAGGGCGTGGCGGGTGCCGACGGCTTGGGTGAGCGTGGTTCTTTCGAAGGGTTTGGTGCTGAAGACGGCGGTGTCCATCGCGAAGTGTATCGGGACTCGATGAAGGATCGACCAGCAGCGGCGATTTTACGTACACTTCTGGAATGCAGGAAACAAGCACGAACGCCGAGCAACCGCTGCAGTGCTTGTCGTGCTGGTATGTCATCGGGGTTTCGAGTGCGGCGGTCTGCCCGGAGTGTGGCACGCCGGTGACCGATGCTTCGCGGCGGGTCTATGAGCGTCGGGCGGCGCTCGCGGCCTCTTCGCGGCGTGATGTACGGCTCGGGGTCGTGGTGGTGGCTGGGGGCGTGCTGACGTACACGGGGATCATCGGGCTGGTCTCTTCTGATATCACGGTCACGGCAATCATGTTCGTGGCGACGTCGGCCTTTGCGTGGTTCGGCTGGGCGATCAGTCTGGCGATCATCCCGTGGCATGACGCGGCGAAGCGGGCGAAGGATCCGCGCCCCGAGTGCTCGTTGGTCGCGCTGCTCTGGTCGAAGCATGTGCTGTTGTTGCACACGCCGTGGCTTTTGCCGCCGTTGCTCGCGGTGGTGCTCGGGCTTGTGGGATTGACGCTCAGGGCATTCTCGAAAAACCACGAGATGGGCGAGTTCGTGCTGACGTTTTTGCTGTTTGTGATCTGGATTGGAGCGTCGATTGTGGCTGTGTCGGAGTGGACGTTGCGGTGGAATCAGGACCTCGACGCGGCGTGCCTGTCGAACACCGGAGTCCCCGAGCGTGGCGGAGCGGCGGCGCTCTTGCTTTGTCTCCTCAATCTCACTGCGGGGTTTGTCGGCGGGGCTGCGATGGTCCTCGCGGTGGGCTATGTCTTGCGGGACATGGGGCGGGTAATGTGAGCGGGCCAGGAACGACGCGTAGCATTGAAAATGCGAGCATGGAGCGAGGACCGTGGATTTGGAGTGTGTGAAGAGGTTCTGCCGCGAGACATGATCGGGGCGATGGTCACGGAATCAGAACGCCTCTTCGCCGAGGATGGTCGGCGGCCCGCGGGCGTGCGGGGCGTGATCGGACGGTCGCGTCCTTTCGCGGACATTGTGGCGTCAAGGTTCGTTCGCGGCGTCATCGAGCCGATCCTTGGGCCGGACGCGTTTCCCGTGCGGTCCCTTCTCTTTGACAAATCTCCGGACGCCAACTGGGACGTGCCCTGGCACCAGGACACCACGATCGCGGTTGAGCGCAAGGCTGATGTTCAGGGCTTTGGGCCGTGGTCGGTGAAGGTGGGTGTCCCGCACGTGCGTCCGCCGGCGAGTGTTTTGGACGCGATGCTGACCGTGAGGCTCCACCTCGACGATTGCGGCGAGGCGAACGGCTCGTTGCTCGTCGTGCCCGGGTCACATCGGCACGGGATCGTCTCTGGACCACTCGATACCGATCGGTTTGAGCGTGAGCGGGTCTCGTGCGTCGTTCATGCGGGTGGGGCGGTGCTGATGAAGCCTTTGCTCATTCATGCGTCTCGGAAGGCCGCCGTCGCCACACACCGCCGGGTCTTTCACGTCGAATTCGCGGCATGCCCGCTGCCCGAACCGCTGGAATGGGCACGGCTGTAGGGCCAAACGTCGCCTGTACCGCGTGAAATCCGCGGATGGGCGTCCTATCATCCTTTCCGATCGACCGAGAGGTTATTCGCTTCTCGGCGGCCTTTTTCTGACCTTTGACCAAAAATGTTACCAAGGAGCATCGTATGGAAACCACCCTCATCATCCTCAAGCCCGACGCGGTTCAACGCGGCCTGATGGGCAAGATCATCTCTCGTTTCGAGGACAAGGGCCTCCAGGTCGTCGGGGCGAAGATGATGACCATCAGCCAGCAACTGGCCGCCACACACTACGAGGCGCACAAAGAGCGCGGGTTCTACGCGGGGCTGGTCAAGTTCATGACGTCCAGCCCGGTGCTGGTTCTTGCCCTTCGCGGGAACGGAGCGATCACCATCGCCCGCAACTTGATGGGCGCGACGTTCGGCAGCAAGGCCAACCCGGGGACCATCCGCGGGGACTTCGGCGTCTCCAACTCGTTCAATCTGATCCACGGGTCGGACAGCCCCGAGGCTGCGGAGCGTGAACTTGGGCTCTTCTTCGCGAAGGGCGAGGTTCAGAACTGGCCGCGTCACGGCGACCAGTGGATCTACGACATGGCGGGCGGCAAGCCGGAGTAAGCCGGGGGGAAGCGCCCCCGCGAGCAGCGAAGTGGAAAGGGCATCAGAGTTGCCTCAGGACGCCCTTCGATTGGAGGGCGTCTTGTCGTTGCTCCTACCCTCTCTCCATGCGTCACCATCATCGCCACTTCGCTGCCGCCTTCTTCCTCGCTGCTGCGCTTGCTCCCGCTTCCATCGCGTGGGATGCGGCGGGGCACGCCACCATCACGCTTCTCGCGTTGGACCGATTCAAGGCGGCCAAGGGCGCGCCGGCGTGGATCAACGAAGCACCCACCCGCGACATGATCGCGTGGCAGTCCGGCGAGCCCGATCGGTGGCGCGGCACTCGTACCGCCACCCTCAAGCACGAGAACGACCCTGATCACTATTTGGACCTTGAGGACCTCAGCCCGTACGGCCTCACCCTCCGTACGGTGCCGATGCTCCGTTACGAGTTCATCAAGACTATGGCTCTCGCGAGGTCGGCGGCGCCGGACAAGTTTCCGCCGATTCATGCGGCGGCGGACTCCGCCAAGACTCTCGAGTACCCGGGGTTTCTGCCTCAGGCGATCATGGAGCACATGGACAAGGTTCGCTCGGCGATGAACACGCTACGGATTCTCGAGGGGCTTGCGGACGCCGCATCGGACCGGCGGAAGGTGCAGATCGAGCAGGCCAAGAACAACATCCGAGTCGAGATGGGGCTGCTGTCGCACTTTGTCGGCGACGCTGCCCAGCCGCTGCACACGACCCAGCACCACCACGGGTGGGTCGGAGAGAATCTCAAGGGTTTCACAACGGACAGGACGATTCACTCGTACATCGATGGCACGATTCTGACGATCCACCACCTCAATCACGAGACCTTGCGAGCGAGCAGCGAGAGTCAGGGGAAACCGCCCCAAGCGTCCGATCCCGCGAAGGCGCCTTCTGAGGAGATCCCGCCACGCGTGACCAATGCTGAGAATCCGTGGGGCGATGTGCTCACGCACATCGAGCGCAGCTTCGCGAAGGTCGAGCCGCTTTATGAGCTCAAGAAGAGCGGCGAGTTGGAGAAGGAGGCTGGCAAGACGTTCATTGCGGAGCGTCTGAGCGACGCGGGAGCGATGCTGGGCGATCTTTACGCGGCTGCCTGGGCCGCGAGCGAGCCTACCGCGAAGCAGATTGAGGATTACCTGAGGTACGAAGCCAAGCCCTGAGCGTTGTCCACAGCGTGAGTGGACACCGCGGCGGTCGAGCGGTTACTCGGCGGCGGCGATCGTGGGCTTGATGGTGCCGGCCACTTCGGGCCCCTGGTGGACGATCTGGTCGGCGATCTCGCGCCGATGGATCTCGACGTCACGGGGGAAGTCAAAGGCGATGCGGACGCGCTCTCCCTTGATGGAGGCGATCCGGACGACACCGATAGGGTTGCGGGGGTCGCCGATGACGACCTCCTCGCCTTCACGTCTCGTGATGACGAGCATAGTTGGGCTCCACCAAGTCTCCGCCGGCCCAATCCGTGAGCCGGCGCCACCGTGCTAAGGGTATACCACATGTCGCGCCTGCCGCCAAGAGAAATGTGAGCGGAACGCGGATTCCGTTTCTGCGTTGGTGTCCGATGTCCGCTCCGTCTGTGGGATTGGTGCCCGATATCGCCCGAATGTCGGGCGCACCTGGGTTGGGGAGGGCAATCTTCCGCGTTCACGGAGGCGTCAAACCGTTGAAGTGCAGATGGGGCGTCTGTGGCGAGTCGAGCTCGGCTTAGACGGCTTCGATGCTTCGCACTTCGGGCACGTGGGCTTTGAGGTTGCGTTCGACCCCCACTTTAAGCGTGATCTGGCTGGATGGGCACCCGACGCACGCTCCGTGCAATCGGATTCTGACGATGCCCTCGGGGGTCATCTCGACGAACTCCAGGTCGCCTCCGTCCGATTGGATCGCCGGGCGGATCAGGTTGATCACCTGCTGCACCCTTTGGCGTACTTCGGCCGTGATCGCTGTCGCGGAAGTCATCTGATGAAGTGTACGCGATCCGTCGGCGCGTCGGTGGCCGGAGGCAATACAGTGTCGCCGCATGAACGCACGCCATAGCCTGTCCGCCCTTGCCCTGAGTTCCCTTTCGGTTCTTGCCGCGTGCTCTTCGACGCCGCGAACGCCGGATGATCCGGTGTTGGTCGCGCTCGACAACAAGCAGACCATCGAGACGCGGATCCAGGCGGTCAACGATGCGTTTGCTCGTGCGGTCACGGAGCCGGATCGGATCGGCGTGCGCACGGAGCTGACGCCGCAGCTGTGGTCGCGGGAGGCCAACCCCGAGCTCAAGCTGGCGATCGTTCGCGGGTTGCTCGCGGAGAAGAGCGAACGCTCCTCGGGCGAGATCCGCGAGGAGTTGCGGCTCAACCTGCCGCTCCAATCAAGCCGGCAGGTCGTGAGCGAGGTCTGTGCTGCGGCTGCTGCGCGTGGCTGGACGGAGTTCATTCCGGCGATTGTTCGGACGTGGGCTGAGCCCGTGTCGCAGATCGCGGACGCGGACCGCGTGGAGCGGGCGACGCTGCTCGCGCTCGCGCCGAGCGCGACGGTCGAGTCGACGGTGTTCAGCGTGTTCATCAATCCGCCCGCGGACACGCCGGCGACGAAACGGATGAGATTGGAGGAGCGATACCGATTGGCGGCGTGGGAAGTGCTCGCCCGCCTTGATCCGTCCGGTCAGGAACGCCGTTCGTTGCTTGAGGGTGTTGCGGCGGTTGCTTCCGGGGCTCGGCCTCCCTTTGTGGACGAGCTGCTTGCCGCGTATCGTGACCTGGGAGTGATGCCCGCGTACGGCGAAGAGGTGGTGTGGGTGCGGCGATTGCGTGCGGGCAAGTCGGCCGCCAATGCGGCGTGGTGGGGGGAGGCCGCGGCTGCGGTGCAGTCTTTGAGCGGCGAGCAGCGTTCGAACCTCGCGTTGCGACATATCGAACCCCTCCGCTGGGCGCGTGCGAATCGTCCGGAGTGGTTGTCCATGTCCACTGCGGAACTCGCCGCCCAACTTGCGCAGCGGTTGGACGGACGTCCGGTGTATGAGCCGACGGGCAACCGTCCGATGGGGAAAGGCAAGATCTCCGAGCGTCTGGCCGATGCGCTCCCCAGGCTTTCGTTTGCCGATCTGGTCAGCGTGCTGGTGACGGACGAGGCGCTGCGTGCGGGCGGCGTTGCGGACAGCCTGCTGACGTACGCGGGGTACGACAGCCGCGACACGAAGACGGAGTACGGCGGGTTGCTGCAGGCGGTTGCGGCGGACCCCAGCGCGGGGAGCAGCGGGGGGGCCGCCTTTATCGCCACGCTCTACGCGCCGCGTCCGGGCGATCGGTTCGACGACCGCCGGTTTGTGGCTTCGCAGGACATGATCGACGCTTCGGATCGCTCGCTCGTTCACTGGCATTTCCACGTCGCGGAGCGGAGCAACTCCGCCTACGCGGGCCCAAGCATGGAAGACCTGGACTACGCGACGAGGCAGGGTCGCAACTGCGTGGTCATGACCAGCATCGATCGGGACAACCTCAACGTGGACATCTTCATGCCCGGCAACATCATCATCGATCTGGGCCTGGTCGGGAAGAAGTAGGTCTGGCTCGCCCGGGCTGAGTAGAGCGGGGCGTGCTGCGGTTCAGATCTCTTCACCCACTGCCGCTTCGGTGATTCTTCCGCCGCGCAGGCCTCCCGCCTGGTACATGTCGAACGCCTCGTGTACGGCGGACGGGGACGAGGCTGTTCGCACGGCTTCCTTGAAGGGCTTGACGCTCACGCGGAGCGGCTCGCGTCCGTGTTCGGCGGGCTGGATGATCCCCAGTCGTTTGGCGAACCACGACACACGGCGGTTGATCTGGAAGAGCGCGTAGCGATCGTCGCGTTGCGTGCGCATGAGTTCGAAGTAGTGCCGGAGGTTCTCGATGATTTCTCGCTCTGTCGGAGCCGCGGGCACGACGCCGGTCGTCAGGTACGCCCAAGTGTCGCGGAAGATCCAAGGTGTGGAGAGGGCCCCGCGTCCGATCATCACGCCGTCGCATCCGGTCTCGCGCAGCATCCGTTCGGCGTGGTGCGGCTCGCGCACGTCGCCGTTGCCGATGACCGGGATCCGGCCGCCGACGGAATCCACGACGCGCGAGATCCCTTCGAGTCGCACGGTGCCCTGGAACTTGTCTTCGGTGGTGCGGCCGTGGACCGTCACCGCCGCGACGCCGACGTCCGCGAGCATGCGAGCCAAGTGCGGCGAGCACGCCTGTCCCGCGGTGAAGTCTCCCGTCGACCAGCAGAGACGCATTTTGCAGGTCAGCGGGACCTGCTGCTTGGCCGTGGGGGTATGGCCATCCGGCGAAGTCGCCGCGTAGGCCCCGCTGCCGAGGCGCCCCGTCCAGTCCGCCTGTTCGACGGGGCACTTCTCGAGTTCTTTGACCACCCGCGCCGCGACCGCGACGGCTTTGGTCAGGTCCGTGAGCAGTTTGCTCCCGCCGTCCTTCTTCGTCACCTTGTCGACCGGGCACCCCATGTTGATGTCGACCACGGTGGCCCCGTGCTCGACCGCCCAGCGGGCGCCCTCGGCCATCATCTCCGGGTCGGCCCCGTAGAGCTGCATCCCGACAGGCTTATCGGTCGCGTTCGTCCGGGCAAGGTCTAGGCTCGTCGCCGTCCCCCGCAAGAGCCCCTGAGGCGACAAGAGATCGGTGCACGCGAGCCCCACGCCGCCCCATTCCCGGCAGATCGTGCGAAACGACAGATCGCAGTATCCCGCGATCGGCGCCAGCAGCAGTTTGGTCGCGAGCCGCACGGGCCCGATGGTCAGCACGGTCAATAGTAACGCGGTGCCAACCCGGAGCGGAAGGACCGATGGTGCCGGGGCGAAGTACGGTGTGCGTTTGCCGCATTGAAACCGGATGGGGCGGGATACGAAGTATGGGGTATGAACACGATCGCGATTGATTGGGAGGCGGCGGGGGCGATGGCGCGGGTGGCGCGGATGCGGGTGGTGGCGTCGCTGCTGGACAACTCGCTGATGGTGCCGGGGCTTGGCGTGCGGGTGGGTCTTGATCCGCTGCTTGGCTTGGTGCCGGTGTGGGGCGATGTGGTCGGGCTGCTGGGCGGGCTGTACATCGTGTACGAGGCGTGGCAGTTGGGGGCGGAGGGGCGTGTGCTTGCCATGATGGTCCTGAATGTTCTGCTTGACGCGACAATCGGGCTGATCCCGGTGGTTGGCGACCTGTTCGACTTTGCGTGGAAGGCCAACACTCGGAACCTGGAATTGCTCGGGATCGACACGAGCGAGCCGGTGCGGCTTGGGTGGTGAGAGCGGCTCGGTGAGCGCGGGGTGAAGCGTGCTAGGCGGTGATATTCTCCGGCATGATCGATCTGCTGCAGGTGGCGAAATTGGAAGAGGCACGGCTGGCGATGGGGATGGCGACCGTGGCCATCGAGAAGCGTGCGCTCGCGGGGGGGATGCTCGCGCGGGGGGAGCCGGGGACGTGGCTCAACGCGGCGACGGGGATGGGGATGAACGGGCCGGTGAGCGAGGCGGAGATTGACGAACTGATCGCGTGGTACGAGTCGACGGGCGTGGAGCCTCGGATCGAGGTGTGCCCTTTTGCGGATGAAAGTCTCGTGAAGGGGCTTTCGGCCCGCGGGTTCGTGGTGAAGCAGTTCGAGAACGTGTTCTTTCGGGAAGGCGGAGAGGTCGTGCCGCCGTTGCCGCTCGGCGAGGGGATCGTGATCGGGCTCCTCAGCCCGACCGACGAGAAAGCGGTGTGGGAGTTTGCTGCAGCGGTCGCTCGCGGGTTCACGAAGGACGGGCACGAGCCCGAGGCGGTGGACGTATCGCTCATGGCGCGGGTGGTGACCAGGCCCGCGGTGCTGGCGTTTGCAGCACGGGCGGAGGGTCGGATCGTCGGCGGCGGGGCGATGGAGGTGCCGAAGGTCGATGGGCCCAAGGCGGCGGCGTTGTTTGCACTGGCGGTCCTGCCGGCGTATCGGCGGCGCGGGGTGCAGCAGGCCCTGATCGCGGCGAGGCTGCGTGCGGCGGCGGAGGCGGGGGCAACGGTGGTCACGATCTCGGCCCTGCCGGGCGTGGCGACCGAACGCAACGCGAGAAGGATGGGGTTTCAGGTGGCGTACACGAAGGTGGTGCTGGTGAGGCCCGGGGCGGGGCTGGTGGGGAATCGGTGGTAGGGGGCGTGAGTGTTGCTAACGGGTGGGTGAATCGGAGTGGATCGATTCGTCGAAATAGCCCGCTTCGCGTTCGGCCTCGATTGATTGATTGATCCAAGCGATCGCGCGGATCGCGCTCTCACTGAGTTGAGCGTCAGGGTGATCGACGAGGGGCTTAATCCGGCTGAGGAACTGCCGATATCCAGCTTCCCTAGAGAAAGCGAGCGTCGCGGCCCAGTCGACCGCGACTCGCAAGACTTCCGGGTTTGGATCATCGAAGGCGGCTTCGAGAAGATACATGAGGGAGTTTGAAGCTGACGGGTGAAGCGTCGTGGAGCACGCTCTGAGTATCGCGGCACGTTGGGGCCCGGGAGTGGAGGCGAGCGAGAGAAGTGACGTCCGAATCGACTCGTCCGTGTTGAAGGAGGTCAGGCGGATCCTCGCGGCAAGGAACAACCGTCTTTGATCGGTGCCCTCGCGGATCTCGCGGTCGACTCTTTCGAGCAATTTCGTTGGGAGTCGCTCGGAGGAGGCGTAGTCGGTCAGAGCGAGCCACACGGACTCGGTCGTGCCTTGGCTTGGCTCGTCTGCGAATTCGACAACCGCGTCGAGCGCGCGTTCGACGGTGCGGTCGGCACCGATGAGGAAAGTAGTGGCATGGCTGCGGTCCCTTTGCGTCGTCAGCTGCGGGTAGATTCGGAGGATGGCATCGATCACCTGATCAGTGCGGGCTTTCGCGCGAAAGAAGACCGAGCAGGCAGAAAGAACGACGTTCGCGTCGGTGTCGTTCAAAGCGGCAGCGATCTTGTCCGCGTCGGCCACGATCTTCGGTTCCGCCGCTGTCACCGCGTCGAGGAATCCTTTCGTCCAGCCTTCATCTTGCCAGATTCTGAACACGAAGCCATCTCTAAGAAGTTGTGCGGCTTGAGTTCGGGTTTGGATGTCCGTCGAACCCAGTTGGCGTGCAGTGAAAGCGTACGTTTCCGCGGTGAATGGTTGCTCGTCGAGTTCGGTGCCTGATTCGACACGCGAGATCGCACGCCGGAGGGTTTCGAATGTCGTCGGCTTCTGAATCTCGCGGCCAAGCTTGGACGCGAACCACTGCCGTTGCCAAGCCCAGGATCGTTGGTCGTCGAGCCGCTCTTCGACGGTCCATTCATCATCGACAATCGCATTGCTGACCCAACTGTCGGGGAGTTGCCAAAATGCCGCGATGAGAGCAGTGGTCGGCAGCACCGATTTGATCCCGCCTTTGGAGATGTTGGCGAATCTTGGGGCCAGGAGGCCGGCGCAGGCGATGAAGGCGGCCAGGGTGACGAGTTTCCAGTGGCGGCGGGTGCGTTGGAGGTTGTGGGTGGTCTTGGCGTCGTGGCCGCACTCGGGGCAGATGTAGCGGCTGGTGCTGGCGACGCTGGCCATGTCGTACCAGCATTTGGGGCATCGGAGGGTGCGTTTGGCGCGGTCGGCGAAGAGGCCCCAGGCGGCGAGGGCTGCGGCGAAGGCGACGATACCGGCGGCGACAGCGTGGAACGCGGTGAGGCCGCTGGGGTCGGCTTCGCGGCCGAAAATCCAGTAGCGGAGCCACATGCCCGAGATCAAGACGCCGACGCCGACGGGGAAGCCGACGAGGCCGGCGATGACGGCGGGCTTTTTGATTTTGCGAGGGCCGACGGCGGGGGGCGGGCCGATGCGGGGGCGATGGAGGAGGCCTCGGGCGATGAGGGAGATGGACCAGAGCGCGATGAACGTCCCGAGGAACATCAGGACGTGGTGGGCGTGCGGCTGATACATCGTGGCATTGTACGTTACCGCCTCATACTCTGATTCATGCGGACCAAGGAAGAGATCGTTCGGGATTGGCTGCCTCGGTACACCGGGCGGAAACTCGATGAGTGGGGAGAGTACATCCTCCTCGCCAACTTCCCGGAATATGTCGAGCGATTCGCGGCGCGGTTCGGGGTGCCGATCATTGGGGCGGGAAAGCCCATGCAGTCGGCCTCGGCGGGGAATATCACGATCCTGAACTTTGGCATGGGGTCGGCGATGGCTGCGACCGTCATGGACCTCTTGGCGGCGATCGAGCCCAAGGCGGTGTTGTTCCTGGGGAAGTGTGGCGGGCTGAAACGGACCAAGGTGGGGGACTTCGTCCTGCCGATCGCGGCGATCCGTGGGGAGGGGACGAGCAATGACTACCTGCCGCCCGAGGTGCCCGCGCTCCCGAGTTTCCGTCTCCAGCGGGCTGTATCCGCGGCCATCGTCGAGCACGCATGCGACTACTGGACGGGGACGGTCTACACGACCAACCGGCGTGTGTGGGAGCACGACGAGAAGTTCAAGGAGTACCTGCGGCACATCCGTGCAGCGGCGATCGACATGGAGACGGCGACGATCTTTCTCGTGGGGTTTGTGAACCAGATCCCCAAGGGGGCGCTGCTGCTGGTGTCGGACAACCCGATGACGCCCGAGGGGGTCAAGACGGCGGCCAATGACATCGCGGTGAGCGAGGCGTTTGTCGAGAAGCACTTGGCGATCGGGATCGACGCGCTGGTGGACCTGCGCGACAGCGGCGAGAGCGTCAAGCACCTGCGGTTTGAATAGGGCAACGTTGTGCCACTGACTCGACACGCTTCGGGCCGAGTCAGTGGTTGAGCGTCGGTTGCGATGTGGGCGACCAACCGCTGACTTTGTCCGAAGCGGCCAAAGTCAGTGGCACAGCCTCAGCAGCCGACCTCGAAGGCGAGCACGAACTCGTCGTAGTCGAAGAAGTCAGCAAACTGGTCGCCGTTGAAGTCGGCGGTCTTGCCCGGGG
The DNA here is from genome assembly GCA_943369765.1 of Phycisphaera mikurensis NBRC 102666. GTDB lineage: Bacteria > Planctomycetota > Phycisphaerae > Phycisphaerales > UBA1924 > UBA2396. The sequence continues at coordinate 112,036 of CALROI020000010.1, forward strand.
GGCAGACTTCCGTTTCGAAGCACTCGACGAAGGCGTCGTAGTCGAAGAAGTCGAGGAACCCGTCGCCGTTGAAGTCGGCGGGGCATCCGGGGGGTGTCGCCGGTCCGGCCCAGTAGCCGCCCGTCAGGGAGTAGATGCCGCCGGACATGGCGGCCCCCGCATCGGGCTGGCCGATGGTGGAGGAGAGAGAATAGATCCCCCCCGACGAGGTGCCTCCACCGCCGTCGATGGTGTACCAGTTGAGTTCGTAGGGTTGGGCGAGGGCCGGGGTTGAGATGGCGACGAGTCCGATGAGTCCGCCGATGATTCTGTGATTCATGAGTGCCTCCTGCTCAGTAGTACACGTAATTTATCAGCCTGCCCCCGCTTCTTTGGCGCGAAAAAGCGAAAGAATTTGAAAATGGAACGTGTTTAGGGGGGTCTTAAGGGGTTCTCTGGTGTCGGGGAGGGGGTAGGAATAAGGAATGAGGAGCGAATCGCCCGATATCCTCCCCCATGCTCACCCTCGACTACGCCAATTGTCTGTCCTCCCGCGTCGGCCCCCACGGCCTTGATCCCGCTCGGATCAGCCCTGGGAGCGATCTGGCCCAAGCCGTCACCGCCATGACCGCCTCCCTGGCCAAGACCCGTGGGACGGGGTGGGAGCGTTGGCGTGACCTGCCGTTTGGGGAGTTCCGGGCTGGGCACGTCAAGGCGGTGAACGCGGCGGTGGCGGGGTGCCGGGGGCGGTTCGACAACCTGGTCGTTCTCGGGATCGGGGGATCGGCTCTCGGCAACATCGCACTCCAGTCATCGCTGAACGTTTCGACGTACAACCTTCTCCCTTCGGAGAAGAGGCCCGGGCCTCGGATGTTCGTCGTGGACAACGTGGACCCGCACTACTTTGGCGCGGTGCTGGACCTGTGCAGACACTCGGGCGGTTTGAAGCGGACGCTCTTCAATGTCGTGTCCAAGTCGGGCGAGACGGCGGAGACGGCGTCGCAGTTCATGGTGATCCGCGATGCGCTCAAGGCGGAACTCGGCGCAGACTTCAAGAACAATATCGTCGCGGTGACGGACCCGGCCAAGGGGACCATGCGGCAGATCTGCGACAAGGACGGGTACACGACCCTGCCGGTGCCCGATGGCGTCGGCGGGCGGTTCAGCGTGCTTTCGCCGGTGGGGTTGTTCTCGGCGGCGATGTGCGGGATTGACATCAACGCGTTGCTCGACGGGGCGGCGGAGATGGATGCGAAGTGCTCGCAGGGCGACCTGTCCAAGAACCCGGCGGCGATGCTGGCGGTGCTGCTGGTGGAGCTCGGGCAGACCAAAGGCAAGACGAATCACGTGATGATGCCGTACAGCAACTCGCTGTACTTGCTCGCGGACTGGTTCCGGCAGCTGTGGGCGGAGAGTTTGGGCAAGCAGCACGACATTCGCAAGCAGGAGGTGTTCGCGGGGTTCACGCCGATCAAGGCGCTGGGCACGACGGACCAGCACAGCCAGGTGCAGCTGTACCGCGAGGGGCCCAACGACAAGGTGTTCGGGCTGATCGACGTGAAGAGCTTTGACCATCACGCGCCGGGCGGGCACGGGGACGTGATGATTCCGACGGGCCTGGGGATCGAGGCGACCAAGTACCTTGAGGGCAAGCGGATGGGTGATTTGCTCAACGCGGAGAAGCGGGCGACGGAATGGGCGCTTGTGGAGAGCCAGAGGCCGAATTTCACGCTGACGTTCCCGCGGATCGACGCGCACCACGTGGGGCAGTTCATCGCGCTGTGGGAGGTCACGACGGCGTATGCGGGGCTCATGCTTGGCATCGACGCGTACGACCAGCCCGCGGTGGAGCTTGGCAAGCAGGGGACGTTCGGGCTTATGGGGAAGGCTGGGTTTGAGAGCTTCAAGACGACGGTGGATCGGGTTTTGGCGCCGAGCACATACACGATCGCGTGAGCGGACATCGAATCAGAGTTTCGGCGAGCCTTGCGCACGTGCGCGAGGCTCGCTTTGCTCTTGGGCGTTGAAGGTGTCGGGCAAGATGCGTGGGCTTCCGACCGCTTGCGCGATCGTCTCTTCTTTAGGTGCGCAGGCGTGGCGGTTCGGCCCAGCGGAGTTTGGTCGTCAGGGCGGACCAGAAGTCGTGGCGGGGGTTGATGGCGAACCGGACGGATTGCGCGGAGCGTTCGATCTTGACGATGGATCCGGTGCGGAGTGGCGACATCACCTGGCCGTCGAGGATGAGGGTGGTGCCGCTGGGCGCGGTGGAGGAGTCGTCGTTCGCTCGCAGGACGTTGAGCTCGATCGAGCAGGAGCCGGGGACGACGAGTGGGCGGAAGGAGAGGGAGTGGGGGGCGATGGGCGTCAGGATCATGGCGTCGACCGCGGGGGAGACGATGGGGCCGCCGGCGGACATGTTGTACGCGGTGGAGCCTGTGGGGGCGGAGACGATGAGGCCGTCGCCCTGGAATGTCGGGCCGGGCGTGCCGTCGATGGTGATGGCGAGCTTGATGACGCGGAAGGGTGCGCCAGCGGTGATGACCGCTTCGTTGAGGGCGACGCCGCCGCCGGTGCTGGTGCCGGAGACGGAGGCGGCGAGCAGGCGGAGCTCGCGAGAGGCGATGGGGGCGGTGCCGAAGAGGGCGGGGGCCTGTTCGCGGAGCTGATGGAGTTCGAATTCGGCGATGAACCCGAGGCGGCCGAAGTTCACACCGAGGAGGGGGACGCTGAGCCCGGCGAGGCGGCGGGCGACGCCGAGGATGCTGCCGTCGCCGCCGAGGACGACGACGAGGTCGGCTTTCGAAGCCTGATCGCGGAGGGTGTCGGAATCGCTGGGCGTTTCGGCCAGGAGGTCGGCGTGGGCTTTGATGATGGCAGCGACATCAGCGGCGGAAGCGGCGGCTTCGGGGCGTTCACGGTTGACGACGAGCAGGACGCGGCGTTTCATGCGTGACCTCGCGGGGGAAGTTCACCACAGAGGCACAGAGGCACAGAGGGGGAAAGGGATGGGGAGGTCGTGGTCATGTCGTCTCGCAAGTGTATGAGGTCGAGAGCGGGTCTACCGGAGCGGGTGGCGTGAGGTTTCGGCCCGGGCGCTATTCCACCAGACCATGGCTGGGGCGTGATCCTTGACGAATTTCACCAGTTGGCTGACGGTGCAGCAGAGACGGGCGGCGGCTTTGTGCTCGTCGAGATTGACCGCGTGGATGTTGTCGAGTGCTTCGGCGAGCAGCGAGGGGAAGTCGGCGTGGGCGGGGTTGCACGAGATGCGTTTGCCTTGGCAGCGAGACCGCCAGAGCGCGCTGCGAGCGTCGCCCCAAGTGTCGCCCTTGGGGACTGCGCAGCGGACCTCGGTGGCGAGCGCGAGGCGGAGGCGAAACATGGCGACGTGCCGGTTATCCTCGGCGGAGCGTCGTTCGCCGGCGTGGGACTCGACGCCGGTGGGAGTGTGTGTGATCCAGACGAGGGTCTCGACCTTGTTGCGGTGTTGGCCGCCGGGTCCCGAAGCGCGGCTGCGTCCCCATTGGCAGGACTTCATCAGTTCATCGTCGGCCATGGCCGCAGGGTGCGGGTACCTGGGACCTTTGGAAGCGGGCGAGTTGTGGGTGGTTTCGTGCATGATCTAGCACGCGGTGGTGGGGATGGGTTCGAGCGTGAGATCGGACGTGCGGCCTGCGGCGAGAAGGGGGCTCGCCAGGCCGGCGATCATGGCGGCGTTGTCGACGCAGTAGTCGAGCTTGGGGAGATAGAGCGAGAGGCTTCGTGCGGCGGCGAAGGCGGTGAGATCGGTGCGGAGGCGTGAGTTGGCGGAGACGCCCCCGCCGACGAGGAGCGTGCGCGGACGCTGGCCACGCGAGGCAAGCAGATCGAAGGCCCGGGTGAGCTTGAGGATTGAAACGGCACAGGCGGCGCGTTGAAAGCTGGCGGCGAGGTCGGCGCGGCGGGCGTCGGTGAGCGGCGGGGGGGTTGGGTGCTGAACGTGCTGACGTGGGCCGCTCGGGATGCCTCGCACAGCGTAGAGCATCGCGGTTTTGAGGCCGCTGAAGGAGAAGTCGAGTGATGTGGGCGACAAGCGACTGATGGGGAAGTCATCGGCGCGGTCGTTGGCACCGGGCGAGCGAGCGAGGCGATCGAGGTTGGGACCGCCGGGGTGCGGCAGACCCAGAATGACGGCGGCTTTGTCGTAGGCTTCGCCCATGGCGTCGTCGATCGTGGCCCCGAGGCGGGAGAGATCGGTCCACGAAGTGAGGGCGTAGAGGGAAGTGTGCCCGCCCGAAACGACGAGACCCAGCGCGGGGAAGACGTCGTGAGCGGGCTGGTCGAGGGCGAGCAGCCCCGAGTAAAGGTGTGCGTGCACGTGGTCGACGCCGACGAGGGGGATATCGAGGGACCAGGCGAGGGCTTTGGCGGCGGAGACGCCGACGAGGAGCGAGCCGATGAGTCCGGGGCGGTGTCCGACCGCGATGGCGTCGAGGTCGGCGAGCGTGAGGCCCGCTTCGCGGACCGCGGCGCGGACAGCGGGGAGGATCGCCTCGACGTGGGCGCGGCTGGCGATTTCCGGGACAACGCCGCCGTATTCCGCGTGGAGATCGTGCTGGCTGGCGACGAATGAAGAAAGGACGACACGGCCGTCCTTGACGACGGCGGCGGCGGTCTCGTCGCAGCTGGTTTCGATGCCGAGGATCAGCATGGGCTCGGGCTCATGCGTGGCGCCTCGCGAGTTTCACTTGGCCGCCTCTTCCTTGGACTTCTTGACGTCGGCGTCGACGAGCCAACGTTCAAGCGTGTTGCTGTTGATATCGAGGGTCGCGACGAGCTTGCCGTCCTTGTCGAAGACCTGCATCTTGCCGCCGGTGAGGTCGATGGTGTCGGGCCAGAGGTCGCGTCCTGTGGCTGCCTGCTCGATGGTCGCGCCCTTCTCGAGTGCTTCGGAGCGCTTCTCGATGCGGATGAGTTCGCGGGTGAGGCGGTCGCGGGCGGCGTGGAGTTTGCCGAGCTCGCTGCCGGCGATGGCGGTGATGGCCGCGGCTTCGCCGCCGGTCTGTTTCCACTCGCCGCTGTCGAGCTTGGCCTGCATGGCCTTGACGGCGGCGGCGAGCTGGGCGTCCTTGAAGAAGTCGAGGGTCCAGTCGGCGTCGTTCCACTTGGGCTCGGCCTTGACCGCGGGCGTGGCTTCGACGACGCTGCCATCTTTCGGCTTGTCGGAAGGAACGTTGACGGGCTTGTCGGACTGGATGATCTCCTGCTCGCGGCGAACCTTGAGCATGGCGATCAGTTCCTCGTCGCTCATCTCGACCGAGTACCCCTTGCTCGGATCAACGCCCCATTCGGTCGCGTCGTTCTTGCGGGTAATGCTTCGTCCGGAGGGGAGGTAGTACCCCTGCTCGGTGACTTTCAGTTCGGCGATCTTCTCGTTCCCTTCGGCGTCTTTGACGGCGATCGGGCGGACTGATTGCACGGAGCCTTTGCCGTAGGTTCGGGTGCCGACGGCGATGCCGCGGTTGTTCTCGGTGATGGCGCCCGCGAGGATCTCGCTCGCGCTGGCGGAGTTGCCGTTGATCAGGACGGCGACGGGAAAGTTGGGGAGGGTGCCTTCCTTGCGGGCCTTTTCGATGCGTTCGGGGAACTTGCGGCCTCGCGTCGAGACGATGGTGCCTTGTTCGAGGAAGAGGTCGGCGATGGAGATGGCCTCGGTCAGCAGGCCGCCGGGGTTCCAGCGAAGGTCGATCACAACGCCTTTGACCTTCCCCTCGGCTGCACCGGCGGCGAGCAGTGCCTCGGCGAATTCGCGGGTGCACCCGGGGGTGAACTGGGTGAGACGGATGTACGCGATGCCGCGATTCTCGTCGATGAGGTACTTCCACTTGGTGCGGTCGGTCTCGTCGCGGTGGACGCCTTTGACCGAGCGGGTCTTGATCTTCTGGCGGGTGAGCTCCATCGGGATCTTGGTGCCCTTGCGGTCCAAGACGATTTTGACGTTGGTGCCTTCCTTGCCCATGAGCAGGTCGATGCACTTGTCAACGGAGAGCCCGAGCGTGTTGGTGCCCTCGATCTCGACGACCTTGTCCTCGGCCATGATGCCCATGCGGAAGGCGGGGGAGTCTTCCAGCGGGGAGACGATCTGGAGGTAGCCGTCGGTGGAGATCTGGACCGAGGCGCCGATGCCGGAGTACTCGCCGGTCAGGTCTTTGTCAAAGTCGACGGTGTCGGCGGGCGGGACGTAGATCGTGTACGGGTCTTCGAGAGACTCGACCATGCCCTTGATAGCACCTTCCTGCATCTTGCGCAGTTTGTCGGGCGTCAGTTCGTCGACGTAGGTGCCCGCCAGGGAGTTCTTTACGTCGATGAGGGGGTCGAGGAAGGTGTAGTCGGTGCCTTTGCGGACGAGGGCGAGGGTGCTGCCGAAGACGGCGACCCCGAGAAGGGCGACAAGAGAGGCTTCGAAGACGAGACGGCCTTTGGGCATGGTGATCTCCGGGTTCCGGGAATGGTACGGCTGCGGTCAGGCTTTGGTTGCCGGATCGGGCTTGAAGGGGACTCGGAAAGGTGCGGGGAGGGGGGTGGGGTGGTCCCTGCGGGCGAGGATGAAGAGGGTGTAGCCGGGGCAGGCGGGGGGCAGGCGGGTGCCGCGTTCGTCGCAGGTGGCGAGTTCTCGGAGCGGGGAGCGGTCGATCGCGGCTCGCCACTGCTCGAGGTCGTAGCAGCGGAGGGCGTAGGTGGCGGTGGCGGTGGAGGCCTGTTTCTTGCGCGTGATCGTCAGGTGGCTGAAGACCCGTTCAATACGCGCGGCCTTCGAGCGGCCCTTGATGGTGGGGGGCTCGAACTGGACGACTTGATGGACATGGGTCGCGCCGCGTTTGCCTTGCCACACGTCCTCGCTCGGGGGTTCGAGGCCGTATTCGGAGAGGGAGATACCCACGGCGTAGACGCCTCCTTTGTGGAGGGAGGTGGCGATGTCGCAGAAGTGGGCGTCGAGAGCGGCGTCGGTGTCGAGGTGGCGGATGGAATTGATGAGGTTGAAGGCGAGAGAGACCGAGCCGGGCTTGACGTGGGAAGCGAAATCGGCCATGTCGGCGACGAAGAGGTTGGCCTTGCGTGTGAGGCTTCGTTCTTTGAACCGGGCCTTGGCGTAGTCGATCATCCCGGGGGCGAGGTCAAACCCGATGACCTTGCGGCCTTTGGCCGCAGCGGCGAGAAGGTAGCGGGCCGAGCCGCAGGCTGGCTCGAGCCAGGCGGCCGTGGCGGGGGCTTTGGCATAGAGGCGTTCGATGCGAGCGAGGCCGGCGACGTCCTTGGCGGTCCCGGGGGCGTGGAGAATGTCGTAGACCTCAGCATCCTGATAGAGCGTGTTTTGCACGCGGCGAGCGTAGGGGACAGGAACGGACTCGGGAGTTGGCGTTGCTACGGGCTTGAGATCGGGCGACGCTCGGCGACCGAGTTCCAATCGAGGTCAAACCGCGCGAGGTACTTGCGGAGGCGGTCGGCGTCGTTGGGGTTCGCTTTTTTCAGGCGGGACTGAGAAAAGAGCGATCGGCCCGCGTCGGAGAGGGAACGGCTCTGGCGGCAGACGTGCAAGGCATCGGCCAACTGAACGCGGTCGAACCGATCGAGTTCGGCGGCTCTCGTCGGGCCCAGCACCTCCACGCATGGATCGACGGAGGTCTCGGAAGCGGTCGATTCGGGGTGCCAAGCCTGGGTGAGGCGAGCGATCTCCGCCTCGACGACATCGAGGGAGATGCGGCCTGTGCTGGACAGCGTCGCCATGCGAGTGACCGACGCTGAAAGATCGCGGAAGTTCCCTGTCCAGAGAGCAGCGGGGGAGGCGGCGAAGGCGAGGTACCGCCCGCGGGCTTCGGCGTTGAACCGGACCGTGCGGCTCGTCCGCTTCGCGTACTGAGTCAGTTCGTACTCGAGATTCGGCTCGATGTCCTCGCGGCGATCACGTAGCGGCGGGAGGTGGAACGTCCACAGGTTGATTCTCGCGAGCAAGTCGTCGCGGAACGTGCCGTCACGAACCCGAGCGAGCAGGTCGCGGTTGGTCCCGGCGAGCAATTGGAAATTGCTGGTGCTCTCGGTGTCGGAGCCGACGGGCAGGAATCGCTTTTCTTCGACCGCTCGCAGGAGCATCGCCTGCTCGTCCATGCCGAGCTCGCCGATCTCGTCGAGGAACAGAATCCCGCTGTCGGCGGTCTTGAGCAGCCCGACGCGGTCGGCCTGGGCGCCGGTGAACGAGCCACGCTTGTGCCCGAACAGAGCGGACATGGCCGAGTCGCCGCGGAGGGTGGCGCAGTTAACCTCGACGAAGGGGCCTTCGATCTGGTGGCGGTGCTTCTTGAGTTCGTAGATCCGCTTGGCGAGCTGGCTCTTTCCCGCGCCCGTCGGCCCCATGAGCAGCAGCGGGTCCACCGAGTTGGCGGCCACGTGCTCGAGTTCGTCGATGAGACGGTTGAACGCGGGGCTCTTGGTCGCGATGCCCGACTTGAGCCCGGTTACGTTGTCGGAGTATTCCCGCTTGAACCGGGAGGCGATCGAGTCGTACTTGGAGAGGTCCAGGTCGATGATCCGGTGTTCGCCAGCGGGGTCGTTGGTCTTTGACTTGGGGCTGGTCTGGACGAGCTTGGCTGGGAACCGCCTGGTCTCGGTGAGCATGAAGAGGCAGATCTGCGCGACGTGCGTGCCGGTGGTGATGTGGACGAGGTATTCCTCGCGCTCGGGGTCGAAGGGATACCCCGCGGCGAAGTCGTGCAGGACGGTGTAGACCTCCTCGAAGTCCCATGGGTCGCGCGGATCCGCCGAATGGAGTTTGACCTCCGTCTCGGGCGAGACCTGCGCCACGTCCGCCTTGACCTGCTTGGCGAGATTCGTGCCCATGCGCGGATACAGCAACTCCAGCCGAGACACCACCAGGTCCGGCTGCTGACACAGCGACACCGTCGGACGCCACCGCTCCCAACGCTCCACGCCTCGTCCGACGTCGAGTGTGGTGCCGAGGAGCCCAAAGACCACCGTTTGCCGAGGAATGCGACTCATGGATAGTAGGTTATCCCGTAGGATAGGAATCGGCAACCTGAAGGTCATGTCAAGCCCGACGGCGCGTCGTGAACGGCCCTTTCTGGTTTGGCACGCGGCTCGCATTGGTTCGCGTATGACTCGTAGTTGGGGGGGCGGCGCGTGCCGCTCCTCCCCGGCGGCGGCCAGAGAACTCGCGGAACGAAAGCAGACACCCATGACCACGCCCAACGCTGTTCAGCCAACCACCCCAGCCTCAGCCCAAATCCTCCCCACCGGCGAGGCCACCGGCATCATCCCCGTCGCCAACGGAAAGGTCACGCCCATCCGTGTCATCGGCACCGCCCCCATTCGCGGCGCGATGGACGACCTCTGCCTCAAGCAAGCCATCAACACCCGCCTCGCGCCCGGCGTGACGGACGTCGTCCTCAATCCCGACGCCCACGGCGGGTACGGTGCGCCCATCGGCTGCGTCATGGTTTCCCCGTCGCACATCTATCCCGGCCCCGTCGGCGTCGATATCAAGTGCTCGATGAGCCTCCTCCAGCTCAACCTCCCCGAAGCGTCGGTGATCGATAAGCCCACGCGCCGGGCCCTCATCGATGCCATCCTCCTGCGGACGCCCACCGGCACGGGCCGTGGCGATCGGCGGGCGAGCAAGGGGCGCTACGTCGACTACTCGCTCGGTAAGCGCGTCGTGACCGAGGGTGCCTCCGCAGCCGTCCTCACCGAGATGGGCATCCCCGTCGAGTGGGCAGCCCGCTGCGAGGACTCCCACCACGTCGGCCACGACGACACGGCGGACGCCCTGCGCGATCGGCTGGAGCGGCACATCGCCGTCGGAAACGCGGCTGAGATCTTCCGGGCTAAGGTCACGCAGCTCGGGTCTTACGGTGGCGGAAACCACTTCGGCGAGTGCGAGATCGTCCACGTCGACGACAACGACCAGGCACGCTCGCGGGCTGAGGCCTTCGGCCTCAAGGACCGGCACGTCGCGTTCCTGTCCCACTGCGGCTCGCGTGGCTGGGGTGCGCTGCTCGCCGACGGCCAGTTCAAAGCCATGAACAAGAAGTTCGCCGAGTGGGGCATCCCCCTCCCGGGCAACGACAAGCACATGGTCCACGCCCCGCTCGGCTCGCCCGAGGCCAACGCCTACCTCGACGACATGGCCATGGGCGCGAACTTCGCCACCGTCAACCACATGCTCATCAACGCCCTCGTCCTCGAAGCCTTCCAGGAGGTCATCCCTGGCACCACCGGTCAACTCGTCTACTTCATCAGCCACAACATCGCTCGCAAAGAGATCGTCGACAATCAGCCTGCGTGGGTCCACCGCAAGGGCGCGACGCGTGCGTTCCCCGCTGGTCACCACGCCCTCAAGGAAACGCCCTTCTACGAGACGGGCCACCCGATCCTGCTGCCCGGCAACCCCCAGGACGGCTCAGCCGTCATGGTCGCCGAGCAAGGTGCCAAAGCCTCGGTCTACTCCGTCAACCACGGGGCGGGCCGCGCCATGAGCCGCACCGCAGCCCACAAAACCCTCGACCAGGCTGCGATCGACAAGAGTTTCCACGAGAGCGACATCCTCACCAACTGCCGCAACTACCCAAGAGACGAAGCCCCCCGGGCGTACAAGGATTTCGAAGAGGTCCTCAAGAGCGTCAAGACCGCGGGCCTGGCGAGCGAGGTCGCAAGGCTCAAGGCACGGTTTGTGATCAAGGATGGGGATAAGGCGGATGACTGATCCTGTAGCGAGAACATGAGATGATCCAGATCAAAGACAAGTCGCTGTCGGATGAGCGGGATGCGATTCTCGCGGACTTGTACACGCATTTCGGCAACGTGACTCGAGAAGGAGGAGTGTCATGGGCCGAGGCTGACGTGATCGACGGCTGGGGCTCGGAGCGTGAGTGCGCAGCCGCAAGAGCGAGCGACACGGACACGTCGTGGACAGAGCTTGTCGAAGACGAGAACTGGTGGTCGGATTGCGTCGGGTTTTCATTTCTGGATGCGATTGGTTTTCGGTATTACGCAGTAGCGGCGATTGTGCGGTCCTTGCACACAATGAGTGACGCCGGGATTCTCTGGTATCTCGACGCTGGACCGCACGACAAGTATGGAGACAGTCAACTTGCGCTGTTCACCAACGATCAGCGTGCGTGTGTCGCTCGCTTTCTGTGGTTCATGGCTCGCGCGATTCAGACTGCGAGGGTTCCTGGTGCTGCGGAATGGGAAGTTGAGGCCCGCAACTCAGATCCCTCTCGAAAGGACCTGTTCTACGAAAGTGAGCCTTGGCTCGAGGCACTTCATTCCCGATGGCTCCCGTATCTTTGACGAATAGTGACAGTTCAGAAAGCTCCCATGCTCCACATCGACGGCTCACAAGGCGAAGGCGGCGGGCAGATCCTTCGGTCCGCCCTCGCCCTCTCCATGGCCACCAGCCAACCCTTCCACCTCATCAACATCCGCGCCGGCCGCCCCAAGCCCGGCCTCATGCGGCAGCACCTCACCTGCGTCCTCGCCGCCCAGGCGATCTCGTCGGCTGACGTCACCGGCGCCGCCGTCGGCTCGCGCGAGATCACCTTCACGCCCGGCCCCGTCAAGCCCGGCCCCTACAAGTTCGTCATCGGCACCGCCGGCGGCACCATGCTCGTCCTGCAAGCCGTCCTCCCCGCCCTCCTCCGCGCGAACGGCCCGTCCACGATCACCATCGAAGGCGGCACCCACAACGAACACGCCCCGCCCTTCGAATTCGTCGAGCGGGCCCTGATCCCGCTGCTCAACCGTGCCGGGGCACGCGTGCGCCTCACGCTCGAACGCCACGGCTTCTACCCCGTCGGTGGCGGCCGAATTGTGGCCTACATCGAGCCTTCGCTCACCCCCACGCCCCTCACGCCCCTCACGCTCATCGAGCGCGGCGAGCGAACCGGCGCCCACGCCATCGCGATGGTCTCGAAACTCTCGGGTCAGATCGCCCAGCGCGAACTGGAAGTCCTCCGAGACCGGCTCACGCTCGATGAAGCTCAGACGCAGGTGTTGCAAGTGCCCAACCCGCTCGGCCCCGGCAACGCTGTCTGCGTCTGCCTCTCCTACGAGCACGTCACCGAGGTCTTCTCGCAGATCGGCTCGCTCGGGCGATCGTCGGAGTCCGTCGCCCGCGCGATCGCCGACGAAGCCCGCGCCTACATCGCCGCCCGCAAGCCCGTCGGGACGTACCTCGCCGACCAACTGATGGTCCCGCTGGCCATGCTCGCCGGCGGCCGATACGCCACAGGCCCGCTGTCCAAGCACGCCACAACCAATATGGCTGTCATGCGGAGCTTCGGCGTCGAGGTTTCGGCCGACGACACCGGCACCATCCACGTCGGGCCGCTGCGTCCGTAAGTTGTGACAATCCCCAAAACGCAAACCGGGAGACCCGTCAAGGACGGGTCTCCCGTGCGTAAGCGGAGAGGGGGGGATTCGAACCCCCGAAACGGTTGCCCGTTTACGCGATTTCCAATCGCGTTCCTTCAGCCACTCGGACACCTCTCCAGGTGGGCGGCAAGTGTAGCCTCGGCTCAACCAAGGGCCAACTCAAGGCCGGTCGGCTTCCAAGGCTTGGAGGCGCGGGAGGGCGGCGGTCGCATGGGGGTCGATCAAGCGGCGCCAGAGCCGGTCCAGGGCACGGACACCCCATGAATCGCGTGTGGCGAGCACGCCTACGGCGTAGCCGATCGCAGCCCCGACAAAGACGTCGCTCGCAAAGTGGGCCCCGGTGACCACCCGGGCGGCAGCGACGATTCCCGCAAGTGTGAGAGCGAGCGGCCGGAGCTTGGGGGCGATCTTGCACAGGAAGACCGCCGCAAGGGCGGCGAAGCAGGCGTGGCGGGACGGGAACGATGCCAGGTCGTACCCGCTGGTCCAAGGGGAATCCATGCGGAAGCCTGTGGCGGTGGGGACGGGGTAGAGCCCGGCCGGTCCCGTGGCGTAGTACGGGTCACCCAGAGAAGGGCGTGGGCGGCCGACCATGAGTTTGATCACCGTGATGCTCAGCCCGCAGACGGCGGCACCGGCGAGCCAATCCAGCAGACGGCGCGCTCTGGGGCGGGCGAGCAGCCAGACGCCGGTTGCGGCCACGACGCTCATGGCGAACTGTCCGAATTGCTGGAGGGCCTCCAGTTCGCGGCGGAGGTCCCCCTTGGGGCGGTGCTGCTCGAACCAGTCGGAGATGACGCCGTCGAATGGGAAGGCGATAGCTGCGAGGGCAACGAGGACGATGGCCCAGGGCCACGGGCGGTGCTGGGGCGTATCGATCCGAACCACGAGCTTGCGCAATGCCGAAGCGGCGTCGCGGAGGGCGGCCCAGAGGAGGTGCAGCCACCGGATCGGCGCGGCGAGCCCGCGGTTATGATCGCGGGCGTTGCGGATTCGAGAAAGGTCATTCATGCGCGGGAGCGTCGGGGGAAAACTGTCCGGTGGGAATCAGCCGTGGTGGGCCCGCCCGTGGCTCGCGGCGGGGGTCTTGCTGCTGCTGTGCATGGCAGTGTATCTCCCCGGACTGACGACCATCCCGGTGATCGACCGGGACGAGGCCCGCTTCGCCCAGGCGAGCAGGCAGATGCTCGAATCGGGCGATTGGGTCATCCCGCGCGTGCAGGACCGCCCCCGACTGAACAAGCCGCCCCTGATCTATTGGCTTCAGGCGTCCGCGGCGTGGGTGCTGACCGTCGGCGACGCCTCTCGCGACGCGATCTGGATGTACCGCGTGCCGAGCGTTCTGGCCGCGATCGGGACGGTGTTTGTGACGTGGCTTCTGGCGTGGCGGATTTCCGGGCCGAGCGTGGCGTTTCTCGCCGCGTCGCTGCTCGCGGTGTGCCCTTTGGTGGCGTTTGACGCCCATCAGGCCCGCGCGGATCAGGTGCTGCTCTTCTGCACGACATCGGCGATGGGGAGCTTGTGGGTCTGCTGGCACGCGCGCCATCGGGGTCGAACTCCCGCGTGGGGCTGGGTTCTCGCGTTTTGGGTGTCGCTCGCGGCAGGCATCATGACCAAAGGGCCCATCACGCCGCTGGTCGCGGGACTGTGTGTTCTGTCGCTGTGCTTGGTGGGCCGGTCTTGGCGGTGGGTTTGGTCCTTGAAGCCGCTGGTCGGGGTTGTGATCGTGCTTGCGGCGGTCGGCCCGTGGGTCTGGGCGGTCGCGTCGCGATTTGGCTTTGGCGAGTACGCCCGGCTGGTTTGGGGCGAGACGATGGGACGTGCGGGCGGGTCCAGCGAAGGACACTGGGGACCGCCTGGGATGCACGCGGTGATTCTGATCGCGCTGTTTTGGCCGGGGTCGCTCACGACAGCACGGGCGGTACGAGAGGCGTTCATCGACGGGTGGCCGGTGCGGTCGGTCGCGGACCTTGTGAAACCCTGGTGGCGTCGGATGTGGCTGCGGCGCGTGGGCCGCCCGGCGGACGCCTTTCTGCTCGCGTGGGCCTTGCCTTCGTGGGCTTTCTTTGAGATCTTCGGCGCCAAACTCGCCCACTACCCCATGCCGCTCTACCCGGCGGTGGCGATCCTGTCCGCGCGAGCAGCGGTGTCGTTGACCTCCAAGAAGATCGCGCCCGGCACGCTCGATCGCATGATCTGGGTCGTGGTCGGCCTGGCGCTCTCGCTCGCGGCCATGCTCATGGGTGCGAACGACATCTTCGCGAGCCCGTCACACTGGGTTCGAGGCTTGATCAGTTGCGGGCTTGGCGGGTTTGCATTGGGGCTCGTTGTCCTGACCCTGTGTGTGCGGACGCTTCGCTATGACACGATTCTGCGGTACGGGCGATGGGCGATGCTGTGCGTCAGCATCGCGGTGTTCACCGCCGGGTCAGCCCTCATTCCCGGGGAAGAGTCCGAGCGCATCATGTCCGTCCTTCGCACCGTGCCCGATTGGCAGACCCGCCCGATCGCCTCGACGCACCGCCAGGACAGCATGGTCTTTCACACGCGAGGCCGCGTCACGCGGCTTGAGGCAGCCGGGCTCGCAGCGTGGCGACGCGCGCACCCCGACGGGATCGTGATTCTCCGCGTTGATGAACTCGCAGGAGTGCCCGCGGCGGGTGAGATGCTCCGGGTGCTCGCAGGGCCAAACCTCGAGCTACCGGCCCCGGGTCGGGAGTGGCTGATCGTCAGCCCCCATCGGCTTCCGCCGGGCCCCGAGCGTGGTAGGATGCCCCACGAGTGAACCCGACACCTTCATTGCCTTCCCGTCGGCCCCCACGCGGCGATTCCATGCCGGCACCTCTTTGGCCCGTCATGCTCCGTGCCTCGGGGTTCGGTCTGCGTCCCGAACGGATCATCGTCGCGTTCATCGCGGCCTTGATCGTCGCAGGACTGGTTCGCCTCCCGATTCCCTGGGAGTCAGGGGCCAGCGTGCACGCGATGTGGCGTGAAGCCACCCTGCGGCTCAATCCCGAGCCGTGGTCCTGGACCGCCGAGGCTCGACTTCGCGAACAGGCCTCGTGGTTCGAGTTGGCTGCCGGCTTCTTCTCCACGCACATCTGGTCCATGTTCGCCATCGGTACGCCGATCGTCATGGTGCTGGTCGTGGCCTCTGCGATCATCGCCCGCATGACCGCTGTGGATTTCGGTCTTGGCGTCTTGATTTCCATCCGGAACGCGGCCGGCCTCGTCGCGGCTAGGTTTCCCTCCCTCGCCGCCGCGTTCGGCACCCCGATCCTCCTGACTTCGCTCACGCTCCTCGCATTCGCCGCCTTCGGCGTGGCGTTTCTGACCTTTCCGGGGGTCAACGTCGTGGGATCCCTTCTCTACGGGGCCGCGGTCTTCGGGTCGATTCTGCTCTCGGTCTTGCTGGCGGCGTTCGTCATTGGTGCACCAATGCTTCCCGCCGCGGTTGTGTGCGAAGGCACCGGCACCGGGGAGCACGGCCGCGGCGATGCCGTCGACGCCCTTCAGCGGGTTCTCGCGTACGTGCTCAACGCACCCCTCCGACTCGCTCTCTTCGGACTCATCGGGCTGGTTCAAGTCGTCCTGGTTTCGTGGATCGGTGGCCTGGTCGCCTCTGCGGCGGGGGCCATCGCGCGGTTCGCCTGCACCCTCTGGCTCACGCAGGATCGCTCGGCAGCCCTCTCCGTCGGCGGCGAGGGCAGCGTCGGGCTCGCATCGAGCATCATGGCGTTCTGGAACTGGCTCCCCTTCGTCCTTGCCTCCGCCTGCACGTTCTCCGTCTTTGCGAGCGCATCCACTCTTCTCTATCTGCTCCTCCGTCGGACTTGCGACGGCCAGCACGAGCGCGAGGTCTGGACCGCATCGTCCGCTCCGACTTTGGCCGATTCCGGCGAAACCCAGGGTGAGACCGACGATGACGAATGAGCACGGAGGCTCGTTCCCCGGCTCCACCCCGCACGATCGCGCGGTGGCTGTCGCAGGCTTCCTCGCCGAACGGGGCATTCAATCGCTCACGATCAATTCAGCAGCTGCTGGCGACTCCGTCACTGTGACTGCTCGCGCCACGGACCTTCCAGCCGTCCTGTGCTCTCGCGAATCCTGGACCCTCCAAGCCGCCGGTCTGCGTATCCAAGGGACCAGGAGCGAGGCCCGCTGGACAACCGCGGACCCAGCCATGGCGCACGCGCTTCGCACGATTCGACCGATGGGGTGCTAGCATTCCGCATGGTTACGTTTCACGCCATGTCGCGAGGCTCCTTGTGCACCACGCACGGGCTGAGCGTTCAGGTCGAGCCGCGGTACCTCCCGCAGAACTCCGACCCCAGCAAGAACAACTTCGTCTTCGCGTACCACATCACGATCCGCAACGGGTCGATCCGGACCGCGACGCTCCGCAAACGCCGGTGGCTCATCATCGACGCCGACGGGGACCGCAACGTGGTCGAGGGCGACGGCGTGGTCGGCCAACAGCCCACCCTCGAACCCGGCGACACCTACGAGTACACCAGCTTCTGCCCCCTCGAAACCCGCTGGGGCACCATGGAAGGGGCGTTCCTGATGGAGGATCCCGACGGTGAGAGGTTCGAGATCAACGTGGGCCGCTTCTTCTTCGTCGGGCCCACCGAGCACGAACCTGCCAACCCCTCCCTTCAGCGGGACTGAGTTCGTGGACTGGTTTATGGGCTGGGTGGCATCCGGCGGCCTGCCGGGCTATTCTTGCTCTCGCACACCTGGAGAGGTGGCCGAGCGGCTGAAGGCGATAGTTTGCTAAACTGTTGTACGGACCTAAATCTGTACCGGGGGTTCGAATCCCCCCCTCTCCGTTTGAAGAGTCCCCCCGTTCGCAACCCTCAAGGTTTTCGGACGGGGGTCTTCGTTTTTGAAATCAGTCGCCGTCTCATGGCACTCGACGTCCGCATGCCTCGGGATCCACGAGATCAGGGGCGTTCCATTCGGCTACAGCCTGCGGATGTCGCCCACATCGACACGGATTCTCTTCATGTCGCCCTGAATCTCAAGGTCGCCGCTGATCTCGACCTGATCCGCGATGTAGGGAAATGCTTCCGGTGAAAGCGGTCCGCCTTCCCGATCAAGGAGCAGGTAGTACGCCCTGACCCCGTCTTCGCCCCGCGTCACGAGCATCGGCGGGATCCCCCCCGAGATGCAGAGCGTGGCGCACTCCTTGTGCGTCTTGCCCTCGCCGGGCTTCATCGCTCCCAGGTAGCACTTGGAGTCCACGATCTCTCCACGCAGCACGACACGCCCGCCAATCTCGATCTTCGGGAGCGGACTCTCAGCCGGCATGGTCGCGGGAATGACCGACCCTTTCCCTTCCGCAAGTTCGACCATGTGCCTGTTGTCGCGTTTCAGGATCGTGCCGGAAATCGTGACAGCCTTGCCGTCAAACTCTGCCATGCGCGGCCTGCTGCCTCGCTTGCCGCTTTCGACGAGCAGCATCGCCCCCGATGAGCCGTCGCCGCGGTCGGTGGTGAATAGCGTGGGGTACGGGTTGCAGACGACCACGCCTGAGAACGTTCGCGTGGTCGAGTCCTGCCAGACCCCTTGCCCGGGGCTGCGCTGAGATGTCGCCACAACGTACGCGAGTCCCACAACGATCCCGACCAGAACAGGCGAAGCGAACTTGAGAAATCTGACCAGCCGAGACGGGACCGGGAGGTAGCCGACGTAAATCTCATCCATGAGGCTGCTCCTCGACTTTCGCGGGCTCGACGGGGGTGCCCGCCGGCAGGGCTTGGGGGTTCACGAAAACTCGCCCCTTCACGACGCGCACCTGATAGGTCGCGATTTTCTCCTCGAACGGCGGCGGAGAGCAGCCGTCCTTTGCGCGATACTGCCATCCGTGCCACGGGCACGTAATGCACCCGTCAACGACCTTTCCTTCACCGAGCGGGCCACCCTGATGGGCGCACACATTGGTGACGGCGCTGATGGTGCCTTCGTGCTTGAAGACCGCGATGCGTTCCCCGCCGGGAACGCACACGGTCCGGGCACGGGTATCGGGAATCGTGTCGGCAGGCCCCGCATCGATCCAGCCGTCTGCCGGGGCCGCCGCGACGCCCGCGTCACCCGTGCGTTCGCGGGTTCCCGCGACAAGGTGCAGCCCGATGACCAAAGCGGCCCCGAGGCACATCGCGAGGGGCGCCAAAGCACTCCGATCCGTTTGGAGGGCGCCCATCGCGACGTGGCCGACGAGGAGGGCGTACGCCACGTAGACCAGCATGTGGAGGCGTTTCCATACCGTTGCGGAGAGGTTCTTAAGCCAGAAATCATGACTCGTGGCGGCCATCAAAGAGAGAATGAGAAACGCCGCCAACCCGAGCGTCTGGAAGGGAAACGCCGAGAAGGAGAGAAAGTTGCCGTTGATTCCGAGCAGGGAAACAAGGGGGTTGATGTCGCCGAACCCGTGGTAGAAACCCGTCACGACAAGCGCATGAACGCACGCGACGAGGAATGTCATCACCCCCAGGTGACGCCGGTTGTACAGGACCGGGAGAAACCGACGATCAAGCCTGGCCATCGGACCGATGCACAGGATGACGTGCAGCAGGACGAAGGCGCACGAGCCCGTCGCACGGATGACGACAATCTCGGGGCTCATCGCCTCCTCGCCCGGAAAGGCCAGAGACGTCACAGTCGCGAAGAGGGCGAGGTAAAGACCGATCGCCGAAGCCGCGATGAGGTCGTACACGCGCTTGTGCCGGCTCCATTGGACGCCCGAGTAGCCAACGCTCATCGGGTCACTCCGGGCGCGGCAATCTTGGTGATCGATGAAGCATGCTGGCGCACTGCCAAGGCGAGCAGAATCACGATCACAGGTCCGAGCACGATCCACGCTCGGAGGTGGGTTCGCCGCTGGTTGCGCGTCATGGGCGGCCCTTTCTTGTCGCAGAGACCCACCGGCCGAGCATCCAAGGCCAGAGCAACGCGACGCCCGGGATCATCAAGAGTCGAAAGGTCCACGGGGCGAGCAATGCCGAGTGGTCAACGACCCCGATCCCACGGAAAACGAACCCCAACGCGAACACCACGCCCAATGCTGCGTAGGCGATCCCGCTAAAGACGAGGATGTTGGCGAGGATCAGTGCCATGCTGACAACTTTGGTGCTCTTGGGACGATCTGGTCACGGTGCGGGCGGAAAGATTTATGGGTTCCGGCGGGAGTCCATGCTAGAATCAAAGTCCGAGCCCTTGCGGACGAGTCGTGACCGCGTACCCGTCCCAGCATCTGATCTCGACCTTCCCTGCCCGGGCGGCGGTGCTGCGGGCGTCGTCTCCTAGAGTTCCGGACCGTTCGCGGATCAGCCATGAACCAGATGACCAAGCTCCGTTTGCTTCTCACCGCCGGCCCCACGCACGAGCCGATCGACGCGGTGCGGTTCCTCGGGAACCGATCCTCGGGCCGGATGGGGGTGGCGATCGCCGACGCCGCAGCCGACCTTGGTTGGCATGTGACTTTGCTCCTCGGACCGGTCGCGGTCCGCCCCGCCAACACGAGCGTGCAGGTCAGACAGTTCACGACCTGCGAGGATCTGCGGGGGCTGCTTCGTGAGGAGGTCGCGCTTGCCGACGTGCTGGTGATGGCGGCCGCCGTCGCCGATTACCGCCCCAAGCCCAACCCCGCGATGTCCGGCGGAAAGTTCCGACGGACGAGCGCAGCGCTCTCGCTCGAGCTCGAGCCGACCCCGGATCTGCTCGCGGAGGTCTCGACGGCTCGAAAGCCCGGGCAGTTCTTCGTGGGCTTTGCGCTCGAGCCCCGGGCGGAATTGCTCGAGTCCGCGAGGGCCAAACTTGTTCGCAAGAAGGTGGACCTGGTCGTCGCCAACCCGCTTGAGACCATGGACAGCCCGACCGTCGAAGCGACGCTTGTCGCGGCCGACGGCACCCTGACCAATACGCCGGGGATCATGCCCAAGACACAGTTCGCCCGGTGGCTTATGGATGAGATCGCCCGTCGGGTCGCCGATCGAAAGACGGTCTGACGGCGATCGGCGGCCGATACCAGTCTTTCAGCCCGGACCCGCCGCCGAAGAGTTCGTTGGGATGCGACCAACGCGAACCTGAGTGGCCACGAAAAAGCCCCGGCCTTGCAGCCGGGGCTTTGTGTGCTTTGCTCCGGGAAGTCGGTTACTTCTTGCCGCCGACCTTTTCGCCCTTACCACCTTCGACGATTTCCTTCATGAGACCGGCCGGCATCGGGCGGTACTCGAGGAACTCCATCGTCGCGCTGGCGCGGCCCTGGGACATGCCGCGGATCGCGGTTGTGTACCCGAACAGCTCGCTGAGCGGGATCTCGGAGGTGATCAGCTTGACGACCCCGCGGTCGTCGGTGTCGATGATCATGCCGCGGCGGCTTGAGATATCGCCCGTGATGTTGCCGAGGTAGTCGTTGGGGACGGTCACAACGACCTTCATGATCGGCTCGAGGAGCATCGGGCCCGCACGCTCGACGGCTTCCTTGATCGCCAGACGCCCGGCCTGCTCGAAGGCGATCTGAGACGAGTCGACGTCGTGGTACGAGCCATAGGTCAGGGTGACCTTGACGTTGATGAGCTGATGCCCGAACTTGACGCCCGAGAGCGCGGTCTGACGGACGCCGTACTCGATGGAGGGGATGAACTCCTTCGGGATGACGCCGCCGACAGTCCCGTTCTCGAACGCGACCTGCTCGGTGAAATCGATCTCCTCGGCTGCTGCCTGCTCAGCCGTGAAGGGCTCGATGGTGATGACACAGTCGCCGAACTGACCGCGGCCGCCCGACTGCTTCTTGAACAGCCCGCGGACGTCCTCGACCTTCTTGCTGATGGCTTCGCGGTACGCGACCTTGGGCTTGCCCACCTCGACCGCGATCTTGAGGTCACGGCGGAGTTTGGTCGTGATGATGTCCAGGTGCAACTCGCCCATCCCGGAGATGATCGTCTGCTGGGTTTCGTCGTCGAACGTGAAGCGGAACGAGGGGTCCTCGCGGCGAATGACCATGAGGGCTTCGGACAGCTTGCGCTTGTCGTCCTGGGTCTTGGGCTCGATCGACATCGAGATGACCGGCTCGGGGAACGTCATGCGCTCGAGGACGATGGGCTTGTCCATGTCGCAGAGCGTGTCGCCCGTGTACGAGTCCTTGATGCCGACGACGGCGACGATGTTGCCCGCCGTGACCACGTCGAGGGGGATGCGGTTGTTGGCGTGCATCTCGAAGATGCGGGAGGCGTTCTCCTTCTTGCCATTGACCGGGTTCAGGATTCGCGTGCCCTTGTTAAGGACGCCCGAATAGACGCGGATGTAGGTGAGGTCGCCGTGGGCGTCGGAAACGACCTTGAAGACCAGCGCGGAGAAAGGGGCGTCCGTGTTGTGCGGGCGCGTGAGCTTCTCGTTCTTGTCCTCGGGGTCGGTGCCTTCGACGTCTTCACGATCGGTGGGGCAGGGGAGGAGGTCGATGACGGTATCCAGCAGAGCCTGGATACCGATGTTGCGCAGTGCCGCGCCGCAGAGGACGGGGTTGCACGAGCGGTTGCAGGTGCCCTTGCGGAGAGCGGCGCGGATCTCGTCGACGGTCATGGGCTGCTCGGCGAGGTACTTCTCCATGAGCGTGTCGTCGATCTCGCCGACCTTCTCTTCGAGGGTGCGGCGCCAGCCGTGCGCGTAGTCGGCGAACTCTTCGGGGATGTCGGATTCCTTGACAATGTCACCCTTGTCGCCCTCGAAGAAGAAGGCCCGCATGGTGATGAGGTCGATGACGCCCTTGAAGTGCGGGCCCGTGCCCATCGGGCACTGGATCGGCACGGCGTTGGCGCCCAGGCGGGTCAGGATGGTCTGGAAGGAGAAGTCAAAGGACGCGCCGAGCTTGTCCATCTTGTTGATGAAGCAAAGACGCGGGACGCGGTAACGGTCGGCCTGACGCCAGACGGTTTCGGACTGCGCCTCGACGCCTTCCTTGCCGTCGAACACCGCAACCGCGCCGTCAAGCACGCGGAGCGAACGCTCGACTTCGATCGTGAAATCGACGTGCCCGGGGGTGTCGATGAGGTTGATCTTGTAGTCCTTGCCGTTACGGGTCCAGGGACACGTTGTCGCGGCGGACTGGATCGTGATCCCGCGCTCCTGCTCGTCCTGCAGGAAGTCCATGGTGGCCGTGCCCTCGTGGACCTCCCCCATCTTGTAGTTCTTGCCGGTGTAGAACAGAATACGCTCGGAAACGGTGGTCTTTCCCGCGTCGATGTGGGCGCAGATACCGATGTTTCGGATGGAAGAGAGGTCCATTGCCATGATTCAAGCCTTTACAGAAACTTGCCCGGTCACCGACATCGGTGAAGACGGACGGGTGCGATTGATGAAACTGACCGACTGACATGGCCCGGGCGAACTCGTGAACGCTCGGGTCGATTGATTGGGTTGATCGTGCTTACAACGAGTGCGGCTAGGCCGCGAAAGGTAAACGGGCGATCTCTTCTTCCTCGTCGTCCATCGTGGGCCACTCGGGGAACAGCCTCAGCGTGCGGGAAACCATCCCGAACTCGCTGAGCCGCAGCTTTCCCAGTGGGGCCCAATGTTAGCGATCCGAGCTGCCGAATCAAGACCGAGCATCACCCGGGCGGTCGGGTCTTGGTCGGTTGCTCGCTCGCCTCGATGATCTTCTTCAAACTCGCAACCCGCTCTTCACTTAGTGTACGGATTCCGCTCGGGTCAAGCCGGCTGTTCGACGACAGATCAAGCGCCTTCCGCGCCCAGTCCGCCGCTCGCGCCGGTTGCCCGTGAGACGACAGCAGATCCGCAAGCCGACATGGGTGCTGAATCCCGTTGGGATCGGCGGCGGCGGCGGCCTCCATCGCGGCCACCGCCATCGGGACCCATAGGTGCGGCGGCTCGCTCGTGATTCCAGCGACCGCTTCAACCACCGTCGCACGCCACGCAAACGTCGACGCCGAGAGTGGACGGTTGGTCGAGAGCACCACGGTGAGCGCGAGCGCGTTGTTCGCGGCCTCGAGTGCCAACTTGGTCTCGCCCCGCTCGTGGTGCCACGTGGCGATCTGAAGCTGCAACCGGCACGCCGCTTCGCGGGTCGCATGGTGGGACGGTTGGTCCGCCGAGGCGAGCTGAAGCGAAGGGAGACACTCGATAGCAGCCCGGAGGCGCAGCTCCTCGACCCGCCGAGCGATCTCGGCCCCCGGGGTCGTTTGAACGTCGATGCCGAACGCGCCAAGCTTCTCAGCCAGTGCCTGCCTGGCGTCCGGATCGGTGGTGCGTCCCGAGAAGACGTCGTCGATCTCGGATCGCAAGCGAGACGACGGGGAAATGGTCTCGAACGCTTCCCGCAGGTTCGTCTGCCATCGCGAGACGCCCGGAGCGGTCCTCGCCACGAGAATCGTTGACCCCGCCAGCAGGAAGAGCCAGAGCACCCGCCCCGCCCGCTCCGCCTCAGCGTGACCGAGTCGGATCGTGCGAATGAACGGCAACGAGCTCCCCGCCGCCCCTGCGCCCGCCAGCAGCATCGCGTACCAGCCCGCGGATCCCGCGTTGATCGGGGCCATGTCGAGCAGCCCCAGCATCGCCAGCACGACCCCGCCCGCTGCGAGCGCGGGCCCTGACGCAGCGCGGGAGAGAAGCGGAAGCAGAAGGGCCGCGATCGCGGTCGCCGCAAAGAGCCCGCCGAAACGCACGAGAGCGGATTCCGGAGTCGCCGTCGCCAGCTCACAAAGCGTGCCGACAACCGTCACGGCGGCGAAGACGAGGAAGATCGGCCGGACCTCCTCTCGCACATCCACAGGCTCGGCGTCGACCGGATCGCTCGCCGGATCTCGACCAACCAGCGCCGGACCCAGCCGAAGGACCCACACAAGCCAGAGCAGCCCCCACGCGACCCCGGGCAACCCCAGCGTGCAAGCAAAGTCGAACATGACGTGATGCGGGCTCGAGATCTCTTCCGGGCTCAGCGGGTTCTTCGCGAGCATGTACGCCGCCTGATACCCGTCGGGCCCGGTCCCCCACGGGAGGTGGTCGGAGAAAATGCGTGAGGAAGCCTCGAGGTAGTACGCGCGGAAGAGGATGCTCCGCTCTCCGAACTGTTCGCCGAACACGCCGCGCGCGACGACCGCGATCGTGACGCCCAGGATCGCCACCAGCGGGAGCCAGACGAGGAGCTTCGCGAATCGTCCCCGCACAAACCGTGGGACAAGCAGCCCGGCAACAAGCACGCCCGTGCCGAGCGCCGCCGCCGCGTAGCCGCCCTTCGAACCGCCCAGCACCAGCAGGACGAGCCCGACCGCCAGGGAAAGGGCAGCGCCCAGACGTCGAGTCCCGAGGAGGATGCCCGCGGAAGCGACCGTCGCCGCCGCGCCAAACGTCGAGACGATGTTGGACAGGCCGAACCACGCCGTCGCGTCGGACTGAAGAAGTCGATGCTCAAAGGCCCTGGCCATCGGCGAACCGATCGACCATCCTCGTGCCGCAAAGAACGCTTCCTTGTTGGCGCGAAAGCTGGCCACCGTGCCGGGATGCTCGACATAGGTCTGCACCCCCGCCTTGATGGCAATCATCGCAAGCCCGGCGAGGAGCGTGCCGACCGTCATGCGGACGAGTCTGGGATGGTCACTGATCGAGCAGGCCGCGACCCCCGCGCTCAAAGCGGAGATCCAGCCGAGCCCGATGACGAGATTGTCGAGGGATCCCCCGCCGAGCATGACCGCATGGGCCGCCACGCCGATCGACCCGATCAGCAGGAGCAATGTCTGCAACATCCGCCCGCCAGCGACCCGCCCGCTGCCTGAAGGGCTCGCCACGCACACCACTCCCGCCGAGAGAATCGTCAGCAGACTCAGCAGGATCGAACCCAGCGGGAAAAGCCCCGTCGAAGGCACCGCCAGAACCGTGGCGTCCTCCGCCCACCATGGAAACGGGTCATGGGTGACCGCGCCACGCGTCAGAACGCACGCGAGAACAACCGCCATCGCTGTCGCGCGGAAGGAAGTGCGAACGTCGGCTCTCGGCTCTTCGTCGATCATCAACGGGAGGATAGCGGCGGTCGGGGCGGTGACGGAACGGCGGGGGATGGGTGGCAGGGGAGGGGAGTGTCGGAAAGCCGGAGAATCTGAGATTTCGAATTCCAAACTCGAAACCTACTCCGGCTTCTTCCATCCCGAGTCCGGATCCTTCGCCAGCATCCCGCCCGAGCGGTTGATGCACCACGCGCAGATCGTCGCCGCCGTCGCGCTGCTCTTCCACGCGGGCTCAGCCTTCGTCAAGAGACAGAGGTTGCACGAATAGCCCTCCTCGGCGTTGTTGACGCCCAGGACGATGACCTGGCGGAACGCCTCGCGGAGGCACACGCCGCAAATGATCGACCCCTTGTGCCCCTCGATCATCGCGAGGTCCTCCGTCCATTCCGTGCCGCAGTAATCGCAGAGGAAGTCGGACATCTGGGCATTGTCTTCGTCGATGCCTTCTTTACGCATGGTTCACGCTCCACCCAGTCCGCCGCCAGGACTTCCGCCCAAGCCTTGGTTTTCCGCGAGAGACTTGTACAGCGGGCACCGCTCCAGCAATTCGTGGTGCCGCCCGATATCAACCACAGCCCCAGCCTCCATCACCACGATCCGATCGGCCGCGAGAACCGTGCTGAGCCGGTGCGCGACAATCAGACACGTCCGCCCGCGCTTGAACTCCCCGAGGGCTTCGGCGATGCGGGCTTCGCTCTCCGCGTCGATCATGCTCGTCGCTTCGTCCAGGATCAGGATCCGGGGTTCACGCAGGATCGCCCGCGCGATCGCGAGGCGTTGCCGTTGACCACCGGACATGCTCAGCCCTTGCTCCGCGACCGTCTCGCCGTACCCGCCGGGCTTGGCGACGATGAACTCGTGAGCCCGGGCCCGCTTCGCCGCGGCCTCGATCTCGTCCGGGGTCGCGTGGTCCATCCCGTAGGCGATGTTCTCCGCGATGCTCCCGCGGAAGAGAACGGTCTCCTGTGTGACGACGCCGATCTGTTTGCGCAGGCTCTCGACGGAAAACTTCCGCAGGTCGACGCCGTCGATGAGGACCTCGCCGCTGCCGGGGTCGAAAATGCGAGGGATCAACGACAAGAGCGTGGTCTTGCCGCACCCGTTGGGCCCGACAAAGGCGACGGTCTCGCCGAACTTGACCGTGAGTGAAACGCCGTTCAACGCGGGCGCGTTGGCACCGGGATACGTGATGCCCACACTCTTGAACTCGATCGATGCCCCGTGCGGCGGCATGGCGGGCAACCCCGCCTCGTGCCCCGGCTCCGAAACGGCGGATTCAAGCTCCCACAGGCGATCGGCGGCGGCGGAACTCTGCTGAATGTCGTTGACCAAACCCGTCAGCGGCCTCAGCGAAGCCCCGGCCATGCCCAGCGCGCCAAGCACAACGATCATCGTCTCTTTCTCGAGCTTTCCGTCGAAGAT
This sequence comes from Phycisphaera mikurensis NBRC 102666, assembly GCA_943369765.1. GTDB lineage: Bacteria > Planctomycetota > Phycisphaerae > Phycisphaerales > UBA1924 > UBA2396. The sequence continues at coordinate 138,879 of CALROI020000010.1, forward strand.
CGCCTTGATCGCAACCAAAGCCATGACGCCCACCGCGATGATCGCGATGACCTCGACAAGCGGGCTCGCCAAAGCGCGGGCGGTGCGGACCTTGTTGAGTTCGCGAAGAAAGTGCCGGTTGGACGCGTCGAACGCTTCGAGCTGGCGACCCTCCGTCGTGTGAACCTTGACGACCCGGAAACCCTGCAGGCTCTCGAGAGCGGTGCGAGAAACATCCGCCTGGTGTTCGAGGACGCGGCGCGTCGCTCGCCGGATGCGCGAGCCGAGCTTGCGGATAACCATTGCGATCAGCGGGGCGGCAATAATCGCGACCACGGAGATGCGCCAGTCATACACGAACGCGACAATGACCGCGACGAGCCCCTTGGTCGAGTCGGCAACCGCCTTGCTGATCAGCGTGGAGAACCCCGAGGAGAGGTTCCACGAGTCCACGATGATGCGGTTGACGACGTCGGTCGGCCCCGTCTTGACCACGCCGAGCAAGGGGAGCCTCAGCACCCGGCCGAACACGTCGCGGCGGATGTCGGCGAGGGTCTTGTTCACCACCGTGAGCGACAGAAACACATGCCCGAAGTTCGCCGAGGCGCCCACGACCGTCAGGATGCCCAGAAGCGAGAACAGCAGCACCGGCGCGGTCATTTGCCCCTGCGGAAGCGAGTCGGCAAAGCCCTGCGGAATGCTCAGGCCCCACGCGGCGAGTTTGCCGTTCCACGCGGCAAGAGCAGCCGGAAAGTCCTTCGGCGGGGGATTGTCCTTGCCGCCCAGCACCAGCTCAAGAAGAGGCTTGAGGCCCGCGAGCCCCGCGCCGAGCGAGCCCGCGCTGAGCAGCGCAAAGGCCATCGCACCCGCAAGGGTTCCCGGATACCGGCTCATTCTCGTGGCGTACTGCCAGAACGGACGCATGGACCTCCATCATTGGCCGCCCGACCGAACCTCGCCGCCGTCGTCCAGGATCGCCGAGAGCATCCCTCGCCACTCGCCGTAACGGTACTCGATCCCTCTTGCGTCGTGCAAAGCGCGAATCTGCGACAGCCCGTGCTCGCTGAGGCGCTGTTGCCAGTCCTGCGCCGAACGATCGCAGAAGTAAACCCGACAGCCCAGCGGCTTGATCGTGTGCGCCGTGCAGAGATTGGCCGCTTGGAACGGGCACGGATCGCCCTTGCCCGAGGTTGGAATCGGCGCGGCGGTGGGGGAGTTCTCGCGATGGCGAACGACGCAGTACGCCGCCTCAAGCCCGGTGACATAGAGCAAGTGCCCCGCCGCCTCGAAGTTGCAGCATCGCCCGCTCGCCCAACACGCCGGGCCGCGTGCTTCAACCTGCGAGGCCACGTCGGCGTAGATCGCTTCGAGTTCGGCCCGCACGTCCGGGTCGTTCACAGCGGTCAGCCACGTCTGGATGATGGCGTGATCCATGCTGGGTGGTGGGGGGGTCAGGTCGAAGACCGGTCGACGATGGCGTACTGCTCACGCTCGCCGCGGCCTCGCACGGGATAGTCCTTGCGCAGCGGATGGGCTGGAAAATCCTCCCACGTCAGAATCCGCCGAAGGTCCGGATGGTTGCGGAACCGAATCCCGAACATGTCGAAGACCTCACGCTCGGGCCACTCAGCACCCGGCCAGAGATCGCACACGGAGTCGACATACAGGGCGGGGTCCTCGACGATGCCGCCTGTGGGAATGGACGGGTTGAGGTAGGTCTTGACGAAGAAACGCTCGTCGCGGGAGAAGCAGATGACGTTGTACACCACAGCAAATCGGCCGGGCTGGGGCGAGGGATACTCGAGGTAATCGATGCCGGTCACGTCGGACAGGAACTCGTACGCGCACTCGTTCCTGAGGAACTTGAGCACCTCGTGGAGGTCGGTCGGCTCGACGACAATCGTGGAGACGCCTCGGAACTCGGTCCCGCGGAAATTCTTCCCGGGCAGCCCCGCTTTGATCCGGGCGAACATCGGATGGTCGAGCGTCGGCACGGACGCAGGAGAGCCATAGGCGGTTGAGGGCGTGTCATTAGGAGGAGGCGTCGTCATAGATCCAACGGTAGCACCGTACCCGTCCATCTCCCACACCAACATGCACACCAGCCGACCGGAATCAGAGCCCCCTGAGATGGGCGGATCGGTCCCAACGGTCGACGACGATCGGCCAGCCTGCCTGAACGACGAGCGCCATGCCGCCCCGCCACGCGATTGCGGGGATCATCCCTTCCCCGGCGGCGCATCTTTCGAGGTTGTCGCCCCCCGTGCGCACGTCTTCGAGTATGACGCCCCGGACCGCCGGATGCCCGGCGAACGCGGCCAAGATCTTCAGCAGGTGGTCGCCCGCGTGCCGTGCCATCGAGGCGACCATCAGGTCTGCCGGAGCTAGAAGCAGTTCGACCCGCCCCTCGAACCGGCGGAGAACCCCAAGGCACGTCGGGACATCGGAAAGGACCCCCTCGGCGTCGGGCCGGAGGCACAGCGAGTTGCTCGCCGGCATGGTAGAAAGTGCGCGTTCGATCGCGGCGTCGAGGTCGGCGGCTTTGCTCCCCATGCGGAGTTTCCAGATGGCCGAGTCGTCGCCCTCTTCGATCCTCGGGCTGCCAGCACGGGCGACCGCTCTTCCTTCGGACCATGAACGGTCCGTTTCAGGCAGAAGGGGCGCGACCATGTAGCCGAATCTTTGCCCGTGCTCGTCCAAGATCGCGTCAAATTGCGGCATGGCCCGAGGTTACGCGCTCCGGGGGGCGTGCTGAAGGCAAAAAGGCGAGGAACGGCAAGGTCCGCATTTGGTTATACGTTTGACCTCTCGCGGCCCGCCGTCCGATCTCCACCAACCGCCGTGTGTTCACGAAGCGGGAAGAGGTTCACGATGAGCATGATGACTCTCTATGTCGAGGCAGATCTTCGGGAGTCCGCGAAAGCGGAGGTTCCGGCGTTCTCGCGTTCTCAACTCATCGGGGAGATCCTCTCGATCAACACGACCGTCGACCCGGCGTTTCTCGATACGTTCACCGAGAAGCGTCTCAAGTCGTATCGCGACCACTTGGTCTGGTCGCAGGAGCCCCGGCGGGGTTCGTCGCCCTGGACCGATCCGGACGCGACGCACGCGATCGGGTATACCGAAACCGAGGACTGAACGCGGGTTCAGCGAAAGCCGGCCGTGGACAGGGAGCCCGTGGTGGGGTTCCTTGCTACGGCCGGTTTGTTTTTTTGGGGGCTGAAAGAGACGACCTCGCAAGCGGTGTGGGGTGGCTTCTCAAAGATCGACAGCCCACCGATCGCTTGCGAGATCGTCTCTTTGCGGGAGGTGGTGTGCGCCGATTGCACCGACCGCCGATAATGCGGGCAGGAGCACTCGATGATTCGTTCGGCACACGCGGCTGGTTTGGTTCTCGCGGCGAGCATTCTTTCCGCGGCGGTGGCGCAGACCGACGCCTTGACCTCATGGCGGGCGGCGAAGCCGGAGGAGGTTTCCGCGCCCGCCCCGATGCGGGAGTTCCGCGGGGCGTGGGTCGCGACGGTGGCGAACATCGACTGGCCGACCTCGCGGACCGCGACTGTGGCCGAGCAGCGAGCCGAGATGGTCAAGATCCTCGACACGCTCAAGGCGGCGAACTTCAACGCGGTGGTCTTTCAGGCCAGGCCCGCGTGCGACGCGTTCTACAAGTCCGATCTTGAGCCTTGGTCCGAGTTTCTCACCGGCGAGAGCGGGAAAGCCCCGGCCTCTGACTTTGACCCGCTCGCCGAGTGGGTCCGCGAGGCACACGCTCGCGGCATGGAACTCCACGCGTGGATCAACCCGTTTCGGGCGCGTCACTTTGATTCCAAGAAGCCCGAAGGTCGTGCGCACGTCTCGCGGACTCGTCCGGAACTTGTGAAGTCCTACGACCGGTTCCTGTGGCTCGACCCCGGCGAGGCGGCGGCGCAGGAGCACACGTTCAAGGTGATCGCGGACATTGTCGCCCGTTACGACCTGGACGGCATTCACATCGACGACTATTTCTACCCGTACCCCAAGGGGACCGAGCCGTTCCCGGACGATCCGTCGTGGATGCGGTACAGGGATGACGGCGGGCGGCTTGCTCGCGACGATTGGCGACGCGACAACATCAACCGGTTCGTCAAACGCCTGTACGACACGACGAAGGCGACCAAGAGGCACGTCAAGGTCGGGATCAGTCCGTTTGGAATCTGGCGTCCGGACCGGCCAAAGGGCGTGAAGGGGATGGATGCGTACGACAAGTTGTACGCGGACGCGAGGCACTGGCTGCGCGAGGGGTGGCTTGATTACAACGCGCCGCAATTGTACTGGAAGATCGACGCGCCGCAGCAGCCGTTTGTCCCGCTGCTGACGTGGTGGGACGCGGAGAATGTCAAGAGTCGTGCGCTCTGGCCCGGTCTTTACACCAGCCGATTGTTGCCGAGTGAACTGGAGAAGAACGCGGGGTGGACCGCGGTCGAGATCGCCAGGCAGGTCGAGTTGATCCGCGAGCATGTGAAGATCGGGCCGGGGTCGATCCACTTTTCCGCCAAGGCTCTGGTCGCGGATTCGGGGGGTGTGCGCACTGCGTTGGCCTCAGGGCCGTATGCGGTGCCCGCGCTGGTGCCGCCGATGCCGTGGCTTGATGATGTTCCGCCGCCGAGCCCGGTGGTGGTGGTCGAGCAGTCCGCAGGCGGGATCGGGGTGCGTTGGTCGCCGGCGTCGGCGGAGGGCGAAGCGGCTCAACAGTGGGCTGTGGCGGTCCGGGCGAGCGGCGTGTGGACGAGCATAGTCGCACCCGGGGCTGAACGGCGGTTTTCGGCGACGGGGTCCAACATGGACGCGGTGGCGGTGTGGGCCGTGGACCGGGCGGGGAATCTGAGCGTGCCGGCGGTGATGGTGCGGTGAGCGATCGCGCCGGAGGTCAGACCGCCCAGCCGATGAGCTCTCTCGTGGCGATCATCGCGACGCGTTGGATGTACGGCGACACGAAGATGAACAGGATCGCGAACCCGAAGACGGCCGCGAAGTTCCCCTGTTGGTTTCCGAAGAAGCGGGCGTAGGGGGGGAAGAAATCGCCGAGAATGCGGGAGCCGTCCAAGGGCGGGATGGGGAAGAGGTTGAACATCATCAAGACGAGGTTGAGCCAAAGTCCGGCCGTCAGGAACATCAAGAGGTTCCGCACGCCCGTGGTGTCGATCGTATTGATTCCGACGATTCGAACGAGCACCGCGATGGCGGCGAGGCAGAACACCGCAAGAATGAGGTTCATGAGTGGGCCGGCGGCGGAAACCATAGCATCGCCGTAGCGGGAGCGGAACCGCCCGGCGTTGACCGGCATCGCCCCCCAGGCGAACCCGAAGAGGGCGAAGAGCAGGAGGCTCATGGGTCCCATGTGGATGAAGGGGTTCCAGGTCATGTGCCCGCGTTCGATGGGTGTGCGGTCGCCCTGCCAGATGGCGGCCCAGCCGTGCCCGAGTTCGTGGAGGCAGATGGAGAAGATGACCCAGAAGACCCACGACGCGAGGTAGGCCGGGCTGTTGTTGAACGCTTCGATGACCCACCAGCCTTGCATCGGGGACCTTTCGTGTAGGGTGCGGGACGAAGGCAGAATAGGCGGGGGGGAGTGGGCGGGTTGAATGTCAGGAATCTGAAGCGTCAGATTTCAAATCTCAGATGTGAGAGTTGAGATTCCAGAGTCCGGGATCGTGTATCCTCCGCTCATGCTGATTCTTGCCAAGGATGGCTCGCTTGCGACGCTCGACTGGGTTGTCCTTGGGGCGTACTTCGCGCTACTTGCCGGGTCGGGCGCGTTCTTCGCGTGGCGGGCCAAGCGACGGGAGGTCGCGAGCGCGGGTGCTTACTTCACGTCGGATCAGGCGATGCCGGTGTGGGCGGTGGCGGTGTCGATCCTCGCCACAGCCCAGTCGGCTGCGACGTTCACGGGCGTTCCCGAGCAGTCGTACGTGGGGAACATCGCGTACCTCGCGACGAACATCGGCGGGCTGATCGCGGCGTTCATCCTCGCGTGGGTGTTCATTCCCGCGTACTACAAGCGGAACGTCACGACGCCGTACCAGTTGCTCGAGCAGCGGTTCGGGCCCGGGGCAAAGTTGGCGGCGAGTTGGACGTACATGATCGGGCGGGTCTTTGCGAGCGGGTCGCGGGTGTTCATCGGGGCGGTGCCGGTGTCGATCGCGATGTTCGGGGATGCGGAGTCTGGGCACCTGGCGATCGCCATCGCGGGGTTCATGGCGTTTGGCATTCTGTACACGCTCGCTGGCGGAATCACGAGCGTCATCTGGACGGACGTGCTGCAGGTGGCGGTGTATCTCGGGGCGGCGGCGGTCGTGGTGGTGCTGCTGATGGGCAAGATCACGGTGCCTTGGAGCGAGGTGTACGCGGCGCTGTCGACCGGTGGGGCGGGTGGCGCGTCGAAACTCACGGTCTTGCCGACGGGGTTTCGGGCGGACGGCTCGTTCGACTGGGCGTCGGGGATCAACATCGCGACGATCCTGACGGGTTTCGTGCTGATCACGCTGGCGAGTCACGGGACGGACCAGGACCTTGTGCAGCGGATGCTGACGTGCAAGTCGGCGGCGAAGGGGAGTTTGTCGGTGATCTCGGGGTTGCTGGTGGGGGTGCCGGCGGTCGCGCTCTTTCTGGTGCTTGGGCTTTTGTTGTGGGTGTACTACCAGAAGCCGGAGCTGATGGGGGGCGTGGTTTCGGAGCGGCCTGCGGGGAAGGGGAGCGAGGTGGTGCTGCGGTACATCTTGAACGAGCTGGGTGCGACGGGGTGGGGCGTGGCGGGGCTGATGGTCGCGGGCGTGATGGCGGCGGGGCCTGCGGGGATCAATTCGGGGCTGAACTCGATGGCGAGCACGTTTGTGACGGATGTGTACCGGCCGGCGAGGCCTGGGCTTGATGAGCATCACTATGTCAAGGTGTCGCGTCTTGCGGTGGTGGCGTGGGGCGTGGTCCTCGGGGCGTTCGCGTTGCTGTGCATTCATTGGTTCGCGGCGGCCAATCAGACGATCATCGACTTTGTGCTGAGCGTGATGAGTTTCGCGTACGCGGGGCTGCTGGGGGTGTTCTTTACCGCACTGTTCACCAAGCGAGGGAATACGGCGTCGGCGATCGCTGGGCTCGTCGTGGGCGCGGTGACGGTCTTTGCTCTGAGGCCCGAAGTGTGGGCGTGGGTGCTGGCGATGCGGACTGGGAGCGCGGAGGCGAAACTCGCGATTACGTTGGCGTGGCCTTGGCAGTTGTTGGCGGGGACGATCGCGGCGACGGTGGTGTGCTGTGTGGGGAGGCCCACTGAGCACCGAATTTAAAATTAGGAATGTGAAATCTCGAATTTCAAATCTTGAATTTCAAACCACTACTTCCCGCGTCGGTGGTCCGTCTTGCCCTTATCGCGGTTCTTGCTCTTCTGGCTTCGGCGTTGGCCGCCGGTCTTGAAGTTGCCGAATCCGGCGCCGCCGCCGGAGCCGATGCCGCCGCCGATGCCTCCACCGATCCCGAGGCCGCCCGCGGGGTCTTTGAGGACCTTCTTCTTGCCGGCAGCTCGTGACGCGGGGTCGTCGAGGACTAGGTCGAGCGAGCGGCGGGGGAGGTCGACCGCGGCGATCTTGACGACGACGGCGTCGCCGGAGTTGAAGCTGCGGCCTGACTGAGCGTCGACGAGGGCTCCGCTGCGCGGGTCGATGCGCCACATGGGGGCGCGGTTGTCGCGGGTTGTGTCGCCGGGGAGGTCTTCCTTCTTGATGAACCCGTCGATGAGGAATTTGTCGATCTGGACGAAGACGCCGCGGTTGTTGACGCCTGTGACGACGCCCGGGTAGACCTCGCCGAGGCGGTCGGCGAGGAGCTGGAGCACGAGGAACTTCTTGAGGCTTTCCTCAGCCTCGGCAGCGGCGGCTTCACGCATGGTGGCGTGCTTGCCGACCTCGACGAGGGCGTCGTGCGTCTCGCACATGGGGCTGTCGCGGAGGACGCGGCCGAGGGCTTTGCGGTCTTCCTCGCTCTTGGGGCGTTTGGTGTTGTTGTCGGTCTGGCGGAGGTATTCGGCGATGCAGCGGTGGACGGTGAGGTCGGCGTAGCGGCGGATGGGCGAAGTGAAGTGGGCGTAGGCCTTGCTTGCCAAGGCGAAGTGGCCGATGAGGAGAGGGGAATACTCCGCCTTGGTGAGCGTGCGGAGGACCGCCATGTGGACCGCCCTTGCGGCGGCGGTGCCGCGGGTGCCGTCGAGGAGGGTCTGGAGCTCTTCGCGCGTGGGGCTCTTGGGGATGCGGAACCCAGCGACCATCGCGGTCTTGCGCATGTCCTCGACGTTGCCGGGGGTCGGTTCGGGGTGGACGCGGCGGAGCAGCGGCACCTGGTAGCGTTCGAAGAGGCGCGCGACGACCTCGTTGGCCTCGACCATGAACATCTCGATGAGCGTGTGCGTGAAAGCGTTGTCCTCGGGCTCGGCGTCGATCACGCGGCCTTGCTCGTCGAAGATCAGGTTGGCGTCGGGGAGTTCGAGGGAGATCATCCCGTCGCGTTTGCGGCGGCCCTGGATGGCTTTCGCGCAGGTGTTCATGTCGCGGAGGGTTTCGAGGAGTTGGTCGGTGTACTTGGGCGGGGTTTTGGCGTGCTTGCGGGCCTCTTCGAGGTTGCCGTCGATGAGGGCCTGGGCTTCGAGGTAGGTGAGGCGTTTGGCGGACTTGATGAGCGTGTTGGCGACGCCTTCGCTGCGGCATTTGCCGCCCTCGTCGTAGGTCATGAAGGCGGACTTGCAGAAGCGGTAGACGCCCTCTTGCAGCGAGCAGATGCCGTTGGAGAGCAGCTCGGGGATCATGGGGATGACGAGGCGCGGGAGGTAGACGCTGTTGGCGCGGTCGCGGGCCTCGGTGTCGATGTCGCTTTTGGGGGGGATGTAGTGGGCGACGTCGGCGATGTGGACGGCCAAGTCCCAGCCGCCGGGGACGGATTCGCTACGCTGGATGGAGATGGCGTCGTCGTAGTCCTTGGCGTCGGGCGGGTCGATGGTGATGATGAAATCGTTGGTGAGATCGGCGCGCGAGCCCCATTTGTTGGTCAGGGCTGCGATGCCCTTGGCTTGGAAGGCGGCGATCTGCTGGTCGTATTCGCCAGTGACTTCGCGGGCCTGCTCGTTGCACTCGTCGGGGAACTCGCCGGGGAGGTTGTAGGCGGCGATGGTGGCCTGGGTCTCGACGTCGGGGCGGCCGGCTTCGCCGAGGACTTTGATGATGACGCCCTCGGCGAGCATGCCACGCTCGGGGAAGACGACCAGGTCGATGACGACCTTGAGCCCGTCGCGGACGTTCTTGGCTTCAGCGTCACGCACGACGATGGGCTGGGTGATTTCCTTGCCGTCGGGGTAGACGAGCCACTGCGTGCCCTTCTTGATGATCTCGCCGGAGAAGGTGGAGCGTTTGCGTTTGGTGACCTCGACGATCTCGCCGGCGAAACTCGGGGAGCCGGTGCGGCTTTCGCGGCCGCGGTCGCGCCAGATCCTGATGGCGACGGTGTCGCCGCTGAGGGCGTCTTTGGCGTCGGATTCGTCGATGTAGATGGAACGTTCGCGGACGGGCTCGAGGGGCTGGGCGAACCCGCCGCCTTTCATGATCTTGCGGAAGATCGCGAGCACGGTGCCGCCTGGGTTTTTCTCGGCCTTTTGTTCGATGCTGGGGAGTTGGACGTGCCCGCCAGCGGAGACAACGATCATGCCGCGCGAACCGAGGTCGGTGATCATCGCGCGGAACTCGGCGTGTTCGTCTTCCTCGATCCCGAGGTCTGAAAGGAGCGTGTCGATGCGGGCCGCGATGTACCCCTCGTGCCGGACGTGTTCAAAGAGCCGCTTCTCGAATCGCTGCATGACTCACAGTAGCACAGCCCCCGTGATACAACTTTGTGCTGTGCCACTGACTTTGGCCGCTTTGGACAAAGTCAGTGGAGGGGTGTCCTTCGCGCCACCGACGCCGAATCACTGACTCGGCCCGAAACGGTCCGAGTCAGTGGCACAATTACGTCAGGACCTTGCGGGGCACCAGGCCCAGGTGCTCCCGCACCTTGACCAGTTCGCCGATGGCGTCTTGGCTTCCCATGTGGGCCATGCCGGCGTCGAAGGGGAGGACGTGCTTCATCCCGACCAGACCGAAGATTTGGGCCTGGATGGCGGCAAGGTCGCCGGGGATGCCCCAGGAGCCCTGTGTCGAGCCGTGGGTGTTGGTGTCGCGGATCCACGCGAGCATTTCTGGCCAGGAGGCCCGATCAGGGCCGACGAGGTTGTAGATCTCGCTGAAGGTCTTGTCGTTGCCGATGGCGGAGACGAACGCTTTGGCGACGTCCTCGACCGCGACGGGCTGGATGGTGGGAACGATGGTCTTGACGGGTCCGAGGGGGACGCTGGTGTCTTCGACGCCGCGGGTGAAGTAGGGCATGAAGAGCCAGGGGGCGGCCTCGCCCTTGGCCCATTCAACGGCCATGGCGATGAACTTGCTGCCGACGCCGAGGATCATGCCCGGGCGGAAGATGGTCCAGTTGGTTCCGCTGGCGCGGAGGAGTTGTTCGCCTTCGAACTTTGTCTTCTGGTAGTCCGCCTTGCCGGTCGGGGAGACGCCCAGCGCGGACATATGAACGAATCGAGAGATGCCGGCTCGCTCGCACGCGGCGAGCAAGGCGCGGACGGCACCGACGTGGGCCTGCTGGAATGTCAGCCCGCCGCGGTCTTCGCGGATGATGCCCAGGAGGTTGATGGCGGCGACACACCCTTTGCAGAGTTCGTCGAGCACGCCCGCGTTGAGCGCATCGCCCAGCACGAGTTGCACTCGAGCGTCACGGGGGAGGTGCCGCTTGGCGGCGGACTCCGAGCGAGCGAGGGCTCGCACGTGGTAGCCTTGGGCGAGCAACTCGCGGACCACATAGCTCCCGACAAACCCGGTCGAACCCGTCACAGCCACAGTCTTCGCAGAAGTCATGGGGCGATGATAGACCCCAACGAGCCCGACGCGCCAGCGAGGGGTGGGCGAGGGGTGGCTGAACGGCTCCGGCTCCTGCTTCCTACGTACCCTGTTCGCGTGATTCTCCGAGCCGACCACCTTTCGATCGAGCACCGCCCTGGTCATCCCGTGCTGCGGGACGTCTCGGCGGTCTTCATGCCCGGCGAGGTGACGGCGGTGCTCGGGCCCAACGGGGCGGGGAAGTCCACGCTGCTCCGGTGTCTCGCGGGCGTCATTTCCACGAGCCCGCAGCGCCAGCAAGGGGTCTTTCTCGCCGGCATCCTCCTGAGCGCCATCGCACCCAGCACCCTTGCGACCCGGCTTGCCTTTCTCCCACAACGCGAAGAGATTCCGACGGGGTTTACGGTCGAGGAAGTCGTCGGGATGGGATCGGCCGCGGGGGGAGACCCGGGGCAAACCGAGCCCGCCCTTCAGCGACTCGCGCTCGTGCCGCTCCGCCGTCGGACGGTCGAGACGCTTTCCGAGGGTCAACGTCAGCGGGTCGCGCTCGCTCGGACATTCGCCCAGACGTGCGGGACGCTCGAGCGTCCGGGCGTGGTGTTGGCGGACGAGCCAGCGGCTGCGCTCGACCCCGCGCTGGCCGCGGAGGCGATGGGCGTCTTTCGCGAAATGGCCGGGCGGGGCCGGACGGTCGTGGTCGTGCTGCACGATGCTGATCTCGCGTTGCGAACCGCCGACAGGGCGTTGTTGCTGGCGGGGGGAGAAGGCGGGGGGACGGTCCTTGCTCAGGGGGTCGCCGGGGAGTGCCTGTCGCCGGGGAACCTTGAAACGCTGTTCGGCGTGCGGTGGGCCCGGGTGCTTCGCGGGGACGGGACGCACGCCGTGATTCCCGCGTAGCTCATTCCTACCATCGCTCGCGTGACAAGCCCCGCCATTCCAACCAGCGCACCGCCCGCAGCTTTGGCTGACAGGCCGCGTGCTGGCATCGTGGCGAGCCTCCACGAAACCACCAAGCCAGGGATCTCGCGTCTCGTGACGATCACGGCGGCGGTCGGGTTCGCGATGGCGTTTCTGTCCATTCCTCGGGCTCGGCCCATCGCGGAATTGATCGTCGCGGCGATCGCCTGCATCATCGGCACGTACCTCTCCGCGGGCGGGGCCAACGCCCTGAACCAGTACGTCGAGCGGGCCCGCGACGCGAAGATGAACCGGACGATGCGTCGCCCGCTGCCTCAGGACAGGCTCACGCCTGCGCTCGTGCTGTGGTTCGGGGTGGCGTGCTCGGTGTTGGGCGTGGGGGTCCTTTGGGCGGGCTCAGGCTGGGTGGCGGCGGCGTTCGCGGCGAGTTGCACGCTGACGTACCTCTTGATCTACACGCCGATGAAGCCCAAGACCGCGTTTTCGACGTACGTCGGGACGATCCCCGGAGCGTTGCCGCCGATGATCGGCTGGGCGGCGGGGATGGGAGTGGCAGGAGTCGAGCTTGCGTCTCTCTTTGGCCCGGCGTGGTGGGGCGGGTGGTCGCTGTTCGTGCTGATGACGGTGTGGCAGTTGCCGCACTCGTTTGCGCTGGCGTGGATGTATAAGGACGACTACGCCAAGGGCGGGTACCGACTGCTGCCGGTGGTGGACCCGTCGGGCGTGAAGACGTCGGTGACGATCGCGGTGTGGGCCTTGGCCCAGATGCCCGCGACGTTGCTGCCTGTCTGGGCGATGCCGGAGACGCTGGGTTGGCCGTACGCGACGATCGCGGTCTTGACGGGGCTGTGGTACTTCTATCTGGCAGCCCGCGTCCTCCGGACAAGGGCTATCGCCGACGCCCGCAAGGTCTTCTTCGTCTCAATCATGCACCTGCCGTTGCTGCTGGTGGCGATGGTGGTCGAGGCGGGGGTGAGAAGGCTCTAGAAGAGACGGGGATGGTCGAGTGGTGGGTTTGGTATGCTGCGCGGCGATGGCACACGGGCGCAGAAGGATCTGGGCGGGTGCGGGGCTGGTGGGCCTTGGGGTGCTCGCTGGGGCGGCGGTGATAGCGTCGCGGTGGTATGGCTTCGCGTACGAGTATCCCGCATACAACCCGGCTTCTGATTGTGTGATCGGCCTGACGCACGGGCGACTTGGTTGGTCCTCGTTCTTGCGTCAGGGTTCGACGCCCGCAGCCGTTGGTCAGTTCTTGGTCTATGAGCCACCGCCGCGCGGGCCGGTTCTATTGCTCCGGGACGTGAGGAAGATCTTTCAGTTGAGTCACAATCAGGGCTTTCAGTGGTTGCGACTGTGCTGCTACATCTCCAACTCTCAGGTGCCATACAAGTCCTTCGAGATGGTCGCGTGGCCCATCCCGGTTCTCCTTCTCGGGGTCGGCGTGGTGCCGCTGTGGTCGGGGGGCCGTCAGCGGCGGCGGTGGGGGCGCGGGCAGTGCTTGCGGTGCGGGTATGACCTGTCGGGGACGCCTGCGCCGACTCCGTGTCCGGAATGCGGCGGCGTGAGGGGGGCGAAGGCTGAGTGAATTGGAGGGGGCGGAATTGGGGTTCATCAGGGCGTGCCCCTTCCCACCGGACCCATCACCCCTCCGGCCTTGCAGCGCTCGGCCACCTCCCCCGCCGGGAGCGGGGGAGGCGAAAGGCACCCACACCCTGCGACGTTCGTCATGCGTAAGGTCCCGAACCATGACACGCCCGGCCCAGTCGTTCGAGGTCGTCTCCCCCTTCAAGCCCATGGGCGATCAGCCCGCAGCCATCGCTCAGTTGGTGGGGGAGCTCAGGGGCGGGGCCAAGGCGGCGTGCTTGCTGGGGGCCACCGGCACGGGCAAGACGTTCACGATGGCGAACGTCATCGCGGCCCTGGGGAAGCCGACGCTCATCATGAGCCATAACAAGACGTTGGCGGCCCAGTTGTACGAGGAACTCCGCGAGTTCTTTCCCAACAACTCGGTCAACTACTTCGTTTCGTACTACGACTATTACCAGCCCGAAGCGTACATCCCCGCACGCGACATCTACATCGAGAAGGACTCGTCGCGCAACGACGACCTCGACGCGTTGCGGCTCGCGGCGACCAGCAACATCCTTTCCCGCCGCGACACCATCGTCGTCGCGAGCGTCTCGTGCATCTTCGGCTTGGGCTCGCCGATGGCCTACGGCAGCAAGGTCCTCACCATCACCAAAGGCTCGATGATCGATCGACGCGGGTTCCTGCTGCACCTCTCGTCGATGCAGTACAACCGGGCGGAGATCGAGTTCAAACGCGGCTTGTTCCGCGTGCGGGGGGACGCGATAGAGATCTGGCCCGCGTACGAGAAGTACGCCGTGCGGGTTGAGCTCTTCGGCGATGAGGTCAGCCGGATCGAGCTCATCAACCCTACCAGCGGCGAGGTCATCGCGGAAGAGACGCAGTTCTTTCTGTTCCCCGCGGTGCACTATGTCATGCCTGAGGAGCAGCTCGAAGCGGCGGTCGCAGCGATCCGGGCGGAGATGGAGACGCGGGTCGCGGAGCTTCGCACCGAGGGGAAGCTGCTCGAAGCCCAGCGGCTCATCGGGCGGACGAAGTACGACCTAGAGATGCTGCAAGAAGTCGGGACGTGCCCGGGGATCGAGAATTATTCCCGGTTTATGGACGGAAGGGCCCGAGGGGAGCGGCCGTATTGCTTGATGGATTACTTTGACTTTGCGCCGCCGGAGGCGGGGAGAGACGAAGAGACGAAGAGACAAAGAGACGAAGTGAAGATGGAGATGCTGTCTTCTTCCGACACTTCGTCTCTTCGGAACTCCGTCTCCCCGTCTCTCCGCCCCAACTTCCGCGACTGGCTGCTCATCGTCGACGAGTCGCACGTCATGCTGCCGCAGGTGCGGGCGATGTTCAACGGGGACAAGGCCCGCAAGACGGTCTTGGTCGATCACGGGTTCCGCCTGCCGTCGGCGATGGACAACAGGCCGCTGCGGTTCGAAGAGTTTGAATCGATGGTGCCGCAGGTGTTGTACGTCTCAGCGACGCCGGCGGCGTACGAACTCGAACGGACCGGGGGCGTCGTCGCGGAGCAGGTCATCAGGCCCACGGGGCTGCTCGACCCGATCATCGTGGTCAAGCCCGCGATGGGGCAGGTGCCGGACCTCTTGGAGCGGTGCCGCGAGAGGACCGCCATTGGCGAGCGGGTGATCGTGACCGCCCTGACCAAGCGCCTGTGCGAAGACCTGGCGAGCTACTTGGCCGAGAACGGCCTGAGGGTGCGGTTCCTGCACAGCGACATCGAGACGCTCGACCGCGTGCAGATCCTCAATGACCTGCGCACGGGCGAGTTTGATATCTTGGTGGGCGTGAACCTGCTCCGCGAGGGTTTGGACCTGCCCGAGGTGTCGCTCGTGTGCATTCTCGACGCGGACAAGGAGGGGTTCCTCCGCTCGGGGACGTCGCTGATCCAGCAGATGGGCCGAGCCGCCCGCAACGTCAACGCGCTCGTCGTGATGTACGCCGACACGGTGACGCCCGCCATGAAAGCCGCCATCGACGAGACCGAACGCCGCCGCGTGAAGCAGACCGCGTACAACAAAGAGCACGGCATCACGCCCGCGACGATCCTGAAGTCGATCCGGCGCGGGATGGAGATCTCGCTCAAGGGCCGCAAGACCGCCCGCGAAGCGGTGGGCGTCAAAGAAGAGACGTACGAGATCGACGAACTGATGAAGGAGTACAGCGAGTCGATGCTGAAAGCGGCGGAGGCTCTGGAGTTCGAGAAAGCGGCGGCGTTCCGCGACAGCGTGAACAAACTGAAGAAACTGAAGGCGGAGTCGGAGAAGAACGGCGGGGGGGTTGGCACGAAAGTGAAGAAGAGCGCGGTGGAGAGCGACGGCAAGGGCGGGCGGGGCGGTGCAAAGAAGGGACCGGCGGGGATGCCGGGGGTTCGAGTCGCCAAACGGGGCGGGAAGCGGCCGAAGGGTTGAGCCGGCGGGGATACCGTGAAGGATGCAACGCCAGCAGCAAGGTCCGACAGTCAAGCGGAACATCGACCGGTTCATTTACTACTTCTCCGGGCTCGCCATCGGGTGCGTGATGGTCGGGTTCATGTGGCAGGCTCGGTCATGCTCGGCCCAGCGGGAAGCTGGAAAGGCCGGAAATGGGGCTGCGGGCACGGGAGCGGTCGCTCCCCAGACAAAACCCTGATTCTGCATCCGTCGGCGGCTACCATCGAACCCCTGCTGCGGCTGTCAGCAACGGGGACGGGGAGAGATCGGAGCGACCGGTGACGAAGGCGATGGGCATGGCGAAGAAAGCGGTTGAGATCGCGGGCGTTGTGGTGGAAGGTGCGGCGAAAGCGGGAGGTAAGCCGCTCGCTGACGCTCGGGGCTCGTTGAAGGCGGATGGGAAGTTCATCCACGTCCGTGGTGCTCGCGAGCACAACCTCAAGGACATCTCGGTCAAGATCCCGCGCGACAAGCTCGTCGTGATCACGGGGCTTTCGGGTTCGGGCAAGAGCAGCCTCGCCTTCGACACGATCTTTGCTGAGGGGCAGCGCAAGTACATGGAGTCGCTGTCGGCGTACGCCCGGCAGTTCCTGGAGCAACTGAAAAAGCCCGACGTCGACGAGGTCGAGGGGATCCCGCCGACGATTGCTATCGAGCAGCGGTCCGCCAGCGGCAACCCGCGGTCGACGGTTGCGACGACGACAGAGATTTACGACTATCTGAGGCTGCTGTTCGCCCGGTGCGGCGTGCCGTGCTCGTGGGCACCGACGAAGGTGAAGAAGGATGGCACCGTCGAGGCCCGCTCGGGCGTGCCGATCACGGCGACGAGCGCGACGCAGATCGTGGACGCGGTCATGAATGGGGCCACTGGAGAGAAGGCCATGATCCTCGCCCCGGCCGTGCGGGGAAAGAAGGGGTTCCACCGCGACGTGCTCGATCAGTTCGCCGAGGCGGGGTGGCAGCGGGCCCGGATCAACGGCACGGTCGTCGAGCTCCGCGAGATCCTCAAAGAGCCGGGCGAGAACCCGGCCAAGCTCGGGCGGCACGAGAAGCACACGATCGACGCGGTGATCGACCGGCTCACGCTGACGGCGGAGAACCGCCAGCGCATCGCGGAAAGCGTCGAGGCGGCGATCAAGATCGGTGACGGGGGCGTGATCATCAGCGTCGAGACGCCGGGAACGCCCGCGACGTGGACGGACAAGGCGTTCTCGACCAAGTTCGCCGACCCCGAGCACCCCGAGTACGCGTTGGACGAACTCTCGCCGCGGCTGTTCTCGTTCAACAGCCCCTTCGGCGCGTGCAAAGCGTGCAATGGCCTTGGGACCATCCTGGAGTTCGACGAATCGCTCATCGTGCCCAACGAGACGGTGCCCCTGGGCGATGGCGCGATCGCGTGCTGGGCGAAGAACGGGATGTGGAAGGGGTGGTTCAACAAGCAGCTGCGAAAGTACTGCCGCGACTTTGACGCGAGCATGACCACGCCCATCGGCAAGCTCACGAAGGACCAGCGACGGATCCTGATGCACGGCACCACGCCCGAGGATGTCGAGCAGTACGAAGCCAAGTGGAAGGGCGTGGTCCCCGAGGCGATGGGGTGGTGGCAGAGCACCGAGACGGAGAACGTCAAGGAGTTCCTGTCGCAGTTCCTGTCGCAGAAGCCCTGCCCCTCGTGCCTGGGCGATCGTCTTCGCATCGAGGCGTTGCACGTCCTCTTGCGGAGCACGCACAAAGCGGACATCGAGAAGGCTTTCAGCAAAGCCGCGATCGGGAGGCCGAAGGGTTCAATCGAGGGCACGGTGCTGAACATCGCTGAGTTCTCGCGATTGAACATCAACGACGCGATCCTGTTCGCGAAGGGACTTGTGCTGTCGGACGAGCAGAAGGTGATCTCCGAGCCGATCATGAAGGAGATCAACAA
>CALROI020000011.1:0-156436 GCA_943369765.1 Phycisphaera mikurensis NBRC 102666
CCCACCCAGAATCCGCCCCGTCCCACCGAACACCCCCCTCCACCGCGACACCCCGCCCCAACCGTCCGGCACGCCATTTGCCACACCATCCGTACGGATGGTCAATGCGCGCCGACATCCCGAGTCCGATGGCCCCGACAAAGGCCCCCCAACGCCCCCCCCGACCCCGGGCCGGAACGCCGGTAGCCCCTCGCCCTCAGGCCGCCTCAACCTCCTCCTCTCCTACGCCGGCTGGGAGTCCAGCCCCTGGATCGACCACCTCCCTCGCCTCCTCGAACCCATGGGCGTCGTCTCCCACCGCGCCGGCACCGGCCGCGAAGCCTCCGCCGTCCTCAACACCACACGCATCCACATCGCCGTCGTCGACCTGGGTCTCCCCCTCGACCAATGCGACCGCGAGCCCCCCGCCGAAGAAGCCGGCCCCCGCCTCCTCGAGCTCCTCTCCCGCCAGGCCGAGCCCACCCCCACCGTCGTCGTCAAACGCTCCAAAAGCCACCGCGAAGACCTCCGCGAAATGAACGCCGCCCTCCGCCTGGGCGCCTTCGCCGTCGTCGACCGCCCGCGCCAAGCCAGCGACCTCAACCTCATGCTCGAAGTTCTCCGCCGGTGCCTCCTCCGTCATTACGACGGCATGTGGCCCGGCTGAATCGTCTTTCCCGAGTCGCGTGTCGCGATTCGCGGATCTCTGTCTCTGTCCACCGTTTCACATAGGTTCCTTTCGGAGTTCCCAAGAATGGCCAAGCAAGCATCATCGTCCTCCACCCTCCTGCGTCCCCTCGGCGACAAGATCCTCATCAAGCGCGACGAGGCCCAGACCAAGACCTCCACAGGTCTCTACCTCCCCGAAACCTCCAAAGAAAAGCCCATGACCGCCACCATCGAAGCGGTCGGCTCCGGCTCCCTCAACACCGAGACCGGCGCTCGCATCCCCCTCTCCGTCAAAAAGGGCGAACGCATCCTCATCACCAAATGGGCCGGCACCGAGGTCAAGCTCAACGACAAAGAGTTCCTCATCATCTCCGAGGACGACATCCTCGCCGTCATCGAGGACTAACCCAAGGCCTCTCCCATGGACCTCGACGCCCTCCGCTCGCTCCTGCAACACGCCATCGATCACGGCGCGAACGCACGCCTCATCATCGACGGCTGCGACATCCAGCTCCTCCCCGCCGCCGTCAGTACTGACGACAAGGGAAACCTGAAAGTCGCCACCCGCTCACCCGTGCTCAGGAACGCGCTCAAAGACGCAGAGGCCCATCTCCACGCAGCCACGACCGAAGGACTCTGGCTCATCAACCCCGCCCACGTCGCCGCCGCTTGGATTTACACTCAACCGTAACTCTCAACCATGACCCCCGACCAACTCCGACAATCCCTCAAAGAACTCGACGGCACCCGCGACGCCATCTTCGGCTTCGCCTCCATGCCCTCCCACGAGTCCACGCTCCTCGTCCACAAAGCCATGCTCATCCCCGACGAGCCCGACCACCTCATCAAACTCACCGACGGCCAGTCCATCTTCATCATCGAACCCGAACGAATCGTCTGGATCCGCATCGCCCTCAAAAAGCCTCTTTCGTGACCGAACAACCGCACACCTCATTTGGCCATTTGGCCATTTGACCATTTGGAGATTTCTTTATGGCAGCAAAATCAATCGCGTACAACAACGACGCCCGTGAACGCATCCTCAAAGGCGTCCAAAAACTCGCCCACGCCGTCAAGGTCACCCTCGGCCCCTCCGGCCGCGTCGTCGTCCTCGAGAAATCCTTCGGCTCACCCACCGTCACCAAAGACGGCGTCACCGTCGCCAAGGAAGTCGAACTCGAAGACCAGTACGAGAACCTCGGCGCCCAAATGGTCAAGGAAGTCGCCGCCAAGTCCTCCAAGGACGCCGGCGACGGCACCACCACCGCCACCATCTACGCCGAAGCCATCTACTCCGAAGGCCTCAAGGTCATCACCTCCGGCGCCAACCCCAACGTCGTCAAGCGTGGCATCGACCAGGCCGTCACCGCCATCGTCGAAGAACTCGCCCGCATGTCCAAGAAGGTCGAAACCTCCAAGGAAATCGCCCAGGTCGGCACCTGCTCCGCCAACCACGACGAGGAAATCGGCTCCATCATCGCCAAAGCCATGGACAAGGTCGGCAAGGATGGCGTCATCACCGTCGAGGAAGGCAAGTCCCTCAACACCGAGGTCGAGCTCGTCGAAGGCATGCAGTTCGACAAGGGCTACCTCTCTCCCCACTTCGTGACCAACGCCGCCACCATGGAGGCCGAGCTCACCAACCCCTACATCCTCATCTGCGAGAAGAAGCTCTCCTCCGCCAAGGACCTCCTCCCCCTCCTCGGCAAGATCGCCGAACAGGGCAATCAGCTCCTCATCATCGCCGAGGACATCGACTCCGAAGCCCTCGCCATGCTCGTCGTCAACAAGCTCCGCGGCGTCCTCAAGGTCGCCGCTGTCAAAGCCCCCGGCTTCGGCGACCGCCGCAAAGCCATGCTCGAAGACCTCGGCATCCTCACCGGCGGCAAAGCCGTTATGGAAGAGCTCGGCATGAACCTCGAAACCCTCGAGATCTCCGACCTCGGCCGCGCCAAGAAGGTCACCATCGACAAGGACAACTGCACCATCGTCGAGGGCGCAGGCTCCACCGCCGACATCAAGGGCCGCATCGAGCAGATCCGCCACCAGATCGACGCCACCACCTCCGACTACGACCGTGAAAAGCTCGAAGAACGCCTCGCCAAGCTCTCCGGCGGCGTCGCCCAGATCAACGTCGGAGCCGCTACCGAAGTCGAAATGAAAGAGAAGAAAGCCCGCGTCGAAGACGCCCTCCACGCCAGCCGCGCCGCGGTCGAAGAAGGCATCCTCCCCGGCGGCGGCGTCGCCGTCCTCCGCGCCCGCAAGGTCCTAGACAAGCTCCGCAAGAAAGCCGACGGCGATGAACGCGCCGGCATCGACATCGTCTACCGCGCCGTCGCCGCCCCGGTGAAGCAGATCGCTGCGAACTGCGGCCTCGACGGCTCGGTGATCGCCAACAAGGTGGAAGAAGGCACCGAAACCAACTTCGGCTACAACGCCCTCACCCACGAATACGGCGACATGATGAAGTTCGGCGTCATCGTCCCCACCAAGGTCGAACGCGTCGCCCTCCAGAACGCAGCCAGCGTCGCCGGCCTCCTGCTGACGACCGAAGCCGCAATCGTCGAAATCAAAGAGAAAAAGGCCCCCGCCGGCGGCGGCCATGATCACGACCACGGCGACTATTGATCTGACCACGGCACCCTAACCACAAAGGAAGCCCACGGGTTCCAACCCGTGGGCTTCTTTCTTTATACAATGTACCCATGAGCGTCCGCATCATCGATGCATGGAACGGCTGGTATCATCTCAACGGAAACACCTACGGCACATGGATCCGCGGCGACGAACGCGGTTGGCGTGCCCGCCACCACCGCGAACACGTCGAAGGCGACTACCACAACCCGCCCGATCCGTCCCTGCACGCTGCGGAACGCATCTATTCACGCACCCACACCGACACGCCCATCCATCTGTCCCCCGAAGCAAGAGCCGTTGCGTGCGACGAACTCGTCGCAACCCTGCTCTACCAAAGGACCGAGATCATCGCGTGCGCGGTCGACGACCACCACTTCCACCTCCTCGCACGATTCGTACTCCCAGAGAAGCCCACGGGTTCCAACCCGTGGGAATCCGCAACCCGCAACCAACCCATCTACGCCTACATCCGCCACCTCGCGGGACTGGCGAAATCCCGATCATCCCGCGCCGTCTCGTCTTTCCGCCTAGCACCCGAAGGCGGCGTGTGGTCCAAGCGCTTCAAGATCACCCCCATCGCCGACCGCGATCACCAACTCAACGCGTTCAGCTACATCGCCGACCACGCCTCACGCGGCGCCACCGTCTGGACGTTCAAAGACCCGCCCCCGACCTCGCGCCTCGTCCCCCCATTCCCCTAAAGACCCGAAGCCCACGGGTTCCAACCCGTGGGGGACCCCAACCTGCGGAACCATCGACGCAGGTCACGGCAGGTGGCACCGATCACCCGTGCCACCGATCGCCGGTTCCTCCGGCGATCGGTGGATGGACTTCCGACGTCCCCGAGGCGGCGTTTCTGGCAATGGTTCGTCTTTCAGTCTGAACTCTGAAATTCCAAATTTGAAATTTGAAATTTCCCCTCTACTTCCCACCCACGAGCGCACACCCGCGCCCAATCTTCCCACCCCCTGAAAACTTCCCCCCGCTCAAGACTTGTCCCACGGGGGGACCAATGCCGGAATCACTCAACGACGCCATTCTGACCACATGGTTCGAGTACCAGGGCGACCTGCAAGCCGTCATCGACAAGCACAAACTCACCGCCGCTCAGATCCGCGACTTCGCCGCCGACCCCATCGTCCGCAAGACCCTCGACGACTACGAAGCCCTCGTCGCCCGCCGCCAACGCATCCACGCGATGACGCACCAACACAACGCCGCCGAGATGCTCAGCAAGTCGATGTTCGAAGCCGGCTCCACCATCGAATGCCGCCGCGCCGCCACCGCCCTCGCCCGCCTCACAAGAGACATGCTCCGCAAAGACTCCTCCTCCGCCCGTGGGGGCGGGAGCGAGGCCGGAGGGGGTGCGCCCGAACCCACCAACACATCCACACTTCAAAGACCTTCCTCCGTCATCGAAATCACCGCGCCAAGCGTCCCCTCCGTCACCGCACCAACCCAACCCCCCAACCACCCCGCCGAGTCCCTCGACAACCCACACCAACCAACAGCCGATGCACTCCCAACCACACTGAACCTCATCCCCCTCACAGACCCACCCCGCAAGACCGACAGCCCGTAGACACGTGGCACCGATCCCGAGCCAATGACTTTCAGATCCACCAAGAGCGGTGGACGATGAAGCGGGCTGGAGGAGGCTCCGTCCCATCGGAGATTCCTGGACGCTAGCCGCGTAAACTCCGCATGATTCCGGGGTGATGTGAAGGGGCGTGCGCCCGCCAGCATCGACGCCGCGGGATGTCTTGATCACGATGGGAAGTCCGCTTGAGTGGAGACCGGCCATGAAATGCCCAGTTTGCCCCGAGATTGTCCTCTGTGTTGGGAACCGCGAAGGCATCGAGATCGACTACTGCCCTGCATGTCGCGGCGTGTGGCTTGATCGGAACGAACTCGACAAGATCATCGAACGCTCAGCACGGCTCGATTCCAATCTGCATCACGACGGCGACCGACCACGCCGCAGTGACGCACCGGTCCAACAGCCCCACCCCAGCCAGCAACCGCAGCACTTTGGCTCGAGCAACGACAGCTCGCACGGGAACATCCGCTACGAGGAACCACGTCGCAAGAAAAAGGGCGGATGGCTCGGAGATCTGCTCGACTTCTAAACCCGTCGAGCCGGGTGCTACGAATGCCCCACGAGGTGCCACGACCCGCCGCTTCGGCGCGTCGTGGATGGATGGCCGAACGATCGGTCACGCCACTCGACACCCATTCGTGCGGACGCCATTCCCCCTCCGCGCAGTTACCGGGCCCAAAGACCTCTTGCTGAACTCGTCCCCTCTCCGGTACAATCCGCATCACCCCCTGGGAGTTCCATATGTTGAGTAGTCGCTCTATGTCCCTCGTCGCGCTCACCCTTACCGCTGCCCACGCCTCCGCCCAAACCCAGGTCCTCTCATCGGACTTCGACGGCTCGATCCCGTCGCAGGTCGTCCCAGGCCAAGCCGCCCTCGCAGCGGTTCAGGGCTACGCAGGTCTCGGCACGCCCGGATACCAGTTCAGCGGCCAATTCCTCCGAAGCCCGACAGGTAACACCCTCTCGATCACCCTCACCGCCCTGCCCGCTCACAGCGCCCTCGACATCCACTTCCTCTTCGCCGCCATCGACTCTCTCGACGGCACCGGCGTCTTCCCCTCGGGCGACTTCCTCCGCGTCGATGTCGACGGCGTGACGATCTTCCGCGAGTCCTTCGCCAACGCCGACCCCGGCCAGTTCCAAAGCTACGTCCCCGCCCCGGGAGTCGAACTCGCCCGCCGCCGCGATCTGGGCTTCAGCCAGGGGTTCTACTACTCCGACAGCGCGTACGACATGTCCCTCGAGCCACGCTTCTCCAACATCCCGCACACCGCCCCGTCCGCCATCATCACCTTCACGCTCGAAGGCCCCGGCGTCCAATCCCTCGACGATGAATCCTGGGCCATGGACAACCTCAGAATCTCCGTCCGCACGCCCTCCTGCCCCGCGGACTTCAACAGCGACGGCTTCATCGACTTCTTCGACTACGACGACTTCGTCGCCTGCTTCGAATCCGGCACATGCCCCCCAGGCCTCGACGCGGACTTCAACCAGGATAACTTCGTCGACTTCTTCGACTACGACGACTTCGTCGCCGCATTCGAAGCCGGCTGCTGATGTCTTCGCCCGAAGCCTCGCCGGGTGCCACCAGTTGGGTCGCTTCGACCCTACTGGTGGATGGTCTCCCAACCACGACGTCCCGTCCGTGTCCTGTCGTGTCGCATGCTTCTCGCCCTGGAGAAGCATGCTCTCCGTCCGCGACCAATTGGGCCGCTTCGACCCAACTGGTTGCGGACGCCTGTCGCGCAAAGTGCCCACCCGCACACCATCACCCCGCCTCCCGTTATCCTCTCCAAATGCCCAAACGCCCCCTCAAGCTCCTCCCCCACTCCCGCTGGAAGGAACTCGCCGACGTCACGGAAGCTCGTGGCACGGCGTCCTTTGTCGGGTGTCAGTTTCTGCGGAATGAATCGACCACCGGCGCAGCGGTCGAGGTTCCTTTATCTCGAGGCGCAGTGTCGTTTGTGAACTCGATTTTCGTCGGCAATCGGTCGCTCACCACGTCGGCGCTGCGCGTCTCGGGAGCGTCGCAGGCTGGAATCGTTGGATGCCTCTTTGCAGGTAACGCGGCGAGCGACGGGGTGACCGCGTTCTTCACCGACAACTCGATCGTGACGATGCGCAACTGCACCGTGAGTGGCAACACGACGGAATCGGAATCGCCTGTCGGACATGTTGCCACGTACGCCACGGCATCTCTGCAAGTCGAAAACTCCCTGCTCTGGGGCAACCTGGTGCAGGGCCTGGGGGGAGAGAGTCGCCAGATCCGGCGACTCTACGGACAGGGCTCGATTGCGATCTCATCGTCATCGGTCCAGGATTGGACCGGCTCCCTCGGCGGCACCGGCAACAACGGGCTCGACCCGCTCTTTCTTCGCCTTCCCTCTCCCGGAGCCGACAACACCTGGGGTACGGGCGACGACAACTACGGCGATCTGCGTCTTGCGCCCGGTTCGCCCGCCATCGACTCGGGCGATTCGTCGGCGGTGCCCGCTGACACGTTTGACATCGACTCCGACGGGAACACCACCGAAACATTGCCCATTGATCTCCTGGGCTTCCCGCGGTTTGTTGATGATCCGGCGTCCTCGAACACGGGGCTGGGTTTGCCTCCTGTCGATCGCGGGTGCTATGAGTCGCAGGTGAACTGTCTTGCCTGTCCGGGCGTGCGGGAGTGGCGGTCGCCCAGCGGCGGTGGTTTTGGTTACGCTGGCAACTGGTACCCGTCAATCCCCGGAACGACCAACGATACGATCTTTGATCTCGCAGCGACATACGACGTGGTTTTTCCGGCGGCTTCACAGATCTCAGCGAAGTCGGCCAACATTCGCCGCGGCGATGTGCTCTTTGACCTCAGTGGAAGTACGTGGTCGCTCACGTCGAGCCTTTCACCCGCGTTGCAGGTTGGCAGCGACTTACCGACGCCCGCTTCGCTGACGGTGACGGGTGCGGGGGGAGGGACGCTTCAGGCGTTCTCTGCGCTGATCGGGACTCAGGCGGGGTCGCAGGGGAATCTGCACGTCACGGGCGCGGGCACGACGGTGCGGGTGACCAACGACATGTCCGTCGGGTTCTTTGGGAAGGGGACGGCCCTCATCGACGGTGGCGCTCGGCTCGTGACTCGCACTGCGGGTGTGGGCGATCAGCCGGGCTCGGACGGTTCCCTGGTCCGCGTGACGGGGGCGAACTCACGGTGGGATGTTCCCTTCTTCCTCACCATCGACAAGGGCGAGGTCAACGTCAGCAGCGGCGGCGCGTTGTCGGCGGGGTTTGGCATCTTTCTCTTTCAGGACGGGGTGCTCTCGGGCGACGGCACGATCAACGGGGACGTCATCAACTTTGGCAGCGTTGTTCCTGGTAACTCGCCGGGGAGTCTCACGATCAACGGGTCGTACCAGCAGATCGGGTTTCTGCCGGAGTTTGGCGCGAATGCGGGGCGGCTGGTCGCGGAAATCGCGGGCTCGCCCGCG
Source organism: Phycisphaera mikurensis NBRC 102666 (assembly GCA_943369765.1). GTDB lineage: Bacteria > Planctomycetota > Phycisphaerae > Phycisphaerales > UBA1924 > UBA2396. Next base: position 8,356 of record CALROI020000011.1, read on the forward strand.
TCGGGAAACTACGACCGGCTCATTGTCAACGGGCCGGTCGTCCTGGGCGGGCTGCTCGATGTCAAGGTTTCGGGGTACACCCCGGCCTTGGACGACGTGTACCAACTGGTGCAGTCGCCAACCGCAAGCCTCGAGGAGCGGTTCGGTGTGGCGCTCTTCCCGTCCCTGGGGCCCGACAAGTTCTTCTATGCTACCTACCCCACGCCTTCACAGGTGGCACTGACGGTCCAGACGCTTCTCGATGACCCGAACTTGCAGCCTCGCAACAACACGACGGTTTCGGGCACACCGACCGCGGCTGCGCTGGGTGACATGGATGGGGACGGGCTCCCCGACCTGGTCGTGACGATCTCCGAGGGCACCGAGTTGCCCGGGAGCGTCGTGATCTTCAGGAACCGCGGGGGCGGGGCCGGCGACGCGTGGCTGGGCTTTGAGCAGAGTCAGGTCATCCAACTCAACGCGGGCTTAGACCCGAGGGGTGTGGTCCTTGCGGATCTTGACCGCTCGGACAGTGCTGGCCGTCTCGATATCGCGGTCTGCAACGCGGCGAGTAACGACGTTCACATCATCGGCAATCTTGGCGGGGGCGCGTTTCCTCTTCGCAGCATTCAGCCTGTAGGAAGCGGACCCGTCGCGCTCTGTGCGTTCCGCCTTGACAACGACAATGTCATCGATCTCGCGACTGCGAACCACAACGACGGCACCATTTCTCTCCTGAGGGGGAACAACGCGGGCGGCGTTCTCTCGCGCACCGATAGCGATGACGGGCCGACAGAACCAGACACGATCGAGCCCGTCAATCCCAACACTGATAAGCCCGGGGTGGTCGCACGGCACCTCGCCGTCGGTTCGCGGACCGGCAACTCTCTCTTCCTCTTTCGCAACACCAACGGCTCGATGTCCCCTGCGGGGACTGTCGGCGTCGGGCCAGGAACTGTGCAGATCACGTGTCGGGACGTGGACGGCGACCACCGAGGTGACCTGCTCGCAGGGAACACCGACGGCACGCTCTCTGTGATCCTGAACACCCCAGCTCGCGACAACGCCGATCCGGATGGGCTCCAGTTCCGTCCTGCGGTCAACGTTCCGATCCTTCCTGCCACCCAGCTCGGCGACGGCATCATCTCGCTGACCGCGTTCAAAGCCGACGGCGATAGCGATCGCGACATCGCCATCGCGATCCGTTCCGGAGGCGTGGCCTCTGTGCGGCTCCTCCGCAACGACCTGCAACCGAACCCAAACACACCAGAGGGAAACCTCGCATTCACCCTCAACCCTCTCCCTGTTGAAGAAGACATCAATCCGGTTACGGTGATCTCCGACAACGTCGACAACGACAACCAGAGCATCCAGGACCTCGTCACGATCACTGCGGAAGGACCCGGCGGCAGACCCGGCGGCCCCTTCGGCGGGCGGTCACTTGGCCTTGTATTGCCAAAGATCGCAGACAGGCCATGTCCCCCGGATTTCAATCGAGACGAATTCCTGGACTTCTTCGATTACGACGACTTTGTTCTGGCGTTTGAGACTGGGGGAGGACTCGAAGCGGATTTCAATCGTGACGGCTTTGTCGACTTCTTCGACTACGACGACTTCGTGCTGGCCTTTGAGACGGGGTGCTGAAGGCAGTGGGCAACGGTGGTCTTGACCCAATCTTCGGTCTAGCTCGCAAGAGAGCATGAGCGCTCGACCTGCGATTGACACGGCTTCGGGGGCGGGTGGGGCACGCCCGCATCTGGGTCACATGCCTGATCGCACAACTCGATGCGATTTGGGTTCAGAGCCAGCCGACACTGGCTTGGCGTGGATTCTGCGACATCGCTTTCATCGATGCCCGATGCCGTCCCACGGGCACACCGACGGCACGGGTCTGTTCATTCGACCGCCAATCGTGCACGACTGGAGTACTCGCTTCACGAGCGAACGCCTGCCAAGGGCCACAGAACGCCCCTCGCCCCGTGTCTTGCGCCACCCCCGACGCTCCCCAATTCCGAATGACTGATGCTGAGCCCCTGATGCCAAACGTCTCCCGTCTTCCACTTTCAACCCCGCTTCCACAAAAATCAGAAGATTCTCCAAGGCTCTCTGCGATTGTCTGCGCGTGGGTGGTGAAGGACCATCGGGTATGAGGTCTGGCCCGAGGCCTGTGTTGGCCCCCGAGCCCGGCCCCAGAACGCGCCCGGTCCTCCATGAGGAGTGTCGCATGCAAAGCAGAGCGGTTTCGTTGGCGGTCTCGGCGGGGATGGCGGTCGGTTTGGCAGCGGGTCTGGGCGGGGTTGGGGTCGGCGAGGCGTTCGCCCAGACCAGGACGTGGCGAAACGCTGCCAACGGGACCTTCAGCACCGGCACCAACTGGGTCGGCAACGTGGCCCCGGGCGCGGGGAACCCGGTGGTCTTCGGGCTCAACGCCAGTGCCAGCGCATTCGCTGTGGCGTTCACTGGCAATACCACGACGGCGGGGCTGACGGTCAGCAACATGAGGCCGACGTTTAACCTCGGCGGGTTCACGTACAACGTGACGGGGGACACGTTCATCGGCGGGACGAACGGGCCGGTGGTCACGGTCACTAACGGCATTTTCAACGCCCGTTCCGGAGGCGGCTTTGCTTATGTTGGGAACGTTGCTGGCCAAACAGGGACGGTAAATCTCGGAGCCGGTGCGGTCTCCAACGGCGTCAACTGGGTTGGAATGAACGGTACAGGCAGGCTCAACATCATTGATGGAGCAGACATCTCGCATCTCCCGGGCGAAGGGCTCCACATCGGCGAAGGGGCGGGCTCAGTCGGAACCGTTCTCGTTTCCGGCGCAGGGTCAACGCTGACTGTCGGCGCCAACATCTTTGCGGGAGGCAATGGCAGCGGCTCGCTGTTGGTGGAAAGCGGCGGCTCTGCTTCCTGCTCCGATTGGATGAGAGTGGGCCGAAATACCTCGCAGAGTGTCGGGTCCGTCACCGTCAGGGGTGTGGGAAGCCTCGTGTCCGTGGGCGGGCTATCAACATCGGATGGCGCACGCGGGGACATCACGATCGAGAACGGTGGACAGTTATCCATCAATGGCGACTCGTCGAGTTATGGTGCGGGCACGCGGCAGAACTGGACCATCGCTGGCTCGCAGTCTGTTCTCAACTCAACGGGCACGTTCCGGGTCGGCGACTCGGGCTCCTTGTTCACGATGCTGGTGACCGATGGCGGAACGGCGAACCTGGACTATCTCCCGTTGGTCGGGGGCAACGGGACCGGACAAGCCACCCTGACCGTCAGCGGTGCTGGGTCTTCACTTCGGACACGATATGTAAACCCCGAGCAGGGTGCAATGACACTTACGGTGATCAATGGTGGCGAGGCGTTGATGACAGAGCAGCTCCGGTTGGGATGTTGCTACGTTGGCGGTTCCAGCACCACCCTCGTGCGTGGTGTTGGCAGTATGCTGTCGATTGGTAACGAACTGTTGGTGGGCACTGAGACCTCCGGCACGCACACCGTGACGATCGACCAGGGAGGCACACTCATCGGCGACGATGTGGGACAGAATCTCTACACGTACATCGCGAACCGAGGCACCGGTGTGTTGAACGTTGACGGCCCCGGCTCGGAGGCCCGCATTAAGAACCAACTGCGAGTCGGGTGGTACGACGGGAACAGCAACGGCACCTTCAACCTTACCAACGGTGCATCGGCCACGGTCGGCTGGCTCTCTTTGCTCGGGGGAAGCGACTCGACCGCCGCAGCGACCGTGAGCGGCGGCTCGCTGCTTTCGAGCCTTGGGTGGGTTCAGGTGGGAGCTGGCTCGACGCTCAACGTCAACACCGGGGGCGGTATCGAGGCGCTCGGCGGCTTTGACATCCGTGGCTCGCAGGCCAGACCCGCAGAGGTTATCGTCGGTGCGGGCTCGTATATCTTCGCGACCGAACGCATCGATCTTGGAAACAACGCACCGCAAACCGAAGTTGGCATCCTTACCCTCGAAGGCGGCACCGCGTTTACGCTCGACTACATGCCGATCAATGACTACGGCATCCTCCGTGGCACAGGCACATTCGAAGGGAACATCGGCGTCAACGGCACCGTTCAGCCCGGGCTCCCCATCGGCACGCTGAACGTCGCGAGCATCGGGTTTACCGGAGACAGGCAGGCGAGACTTGACATTCAGATCGGCGGCACAGTTGCCGGCACTCAGCATGACAGGCTCGCCGTTGCGAACGGCGCGTCTCTCAACGGCACCCTCGCCCTCTCCCTCGTCAATGGCTTTGTTCCGACTATCGGCCAGACGTTTGATGTTGTGACCGCTGGAAGCATCAACGGACAGTTCGCAGCCATCAGCGGCACCGATTTGGGCGGAGGCAAGGCCTTCGTTGCGAGGTACCTGTCGAACGCAGTTCAGCTTGTCGTTGACGGCGTGACGGGGGTTGATATTGCGCAGACGACGCTCGCGGTGTACGACGGATTCACGGAGTCGCTGACGGCCATTGCCAGTTACGCCGCGTCACCAAATCAGCCAGTGACCAGTGCGGTGGTTTGGTCCAGCGACAACCCGGCGGTCGCGTCCGTCAGGGCCGACGGCAAAGTCACCGCGCACGCTGGCGGCAATACCACGATCCGTGCGACCTATGCCGGGTTCACCGATACGGTTCCCGTGACCGTCAATGCTCTGCCTGTCCCGAGTGGACTGACGGAAGGATTGGACGCGACATACTTTGATATGACATGGTCCTCGTTTGATGGGATTACCCCAATCCTCACTGAAACGCGGCCCGACGCACACATTCCGTTCAATCCCAACTGGGAATCGTATGGCACGCTGACGAATCTTTCCGGCGGCACTCACATTGGCGGTGTGCTAACCGGCACGCTGAACGTACCGGCGACGGGGACGTACACGTTTTACCAACCTGACGGAAACGGGCAGAGTCGAGTGTACATCGATGGACGCGTGGTGCTCGCAGACAAAGTCAGTGATTGGTTCAACGACGCGACCGGAACAGCAACTTTGACCAGCGGTCCGGTAGACTTCCGAGTCGAGTACCAAAAGTACATGGGCTATGGCGCCGCCAACCATGAGTTGTTCTGGAGTGGCCCCGGGATCACGCAAACCCGTATTCCAGCGTCGGCGTTCTCTGCGCCGCTCGAAATGCAGTACTTCCTGCTTCCGAATCCAGTTCTGCCTGAGAATCCAGAACAGTACACCCCCGCCAATTATGTGGCCTTTGATTCAGCAGTCGTGCCCGATGTCCACTTTCCTTATGACCAATCGCCGAACATGACCGGAGACCTCGGCGGTGATGCGGGCGTGACGTTCACGGGGTGGCTCGTTTCACCGCAATCGTCAAACTACACGTTGTACCTTCGCGTCGACGATGGCGCGAGAGTTTACGTGAATGGTGCGCAGATCGCTCGCGGCTTTGGGTTCTTCAATGAGGTCGTAGCGACAGTGCCGCTCAATGCCGGCGAAAACGAGCTTCGGATCGAGGCGTATCAGCGAGGGTACAACATCGGTCTGACGCTTGAAATCCAAGGCCCAGGAATCTCGCGTCAACCCATTCCGGCCAGCATGTTCTGGCGCGGCACGCCCGCCCCCACCTGTCCCGCCGACTTCAACGGGGACCAGTTCCTCGACTTCTTCGACTACGACGAGTACGTCGCGTGCTTTGAGACGGGCGTCTGCCCGCCCGGGAAGACCGCGGACTTCAACGGGGACCAGTTCGTGGATTTCTTTGACTACGACGACTATGTGCTCGCGTTCGAGACGGGCTGCTAGGCCAAGGCGTTCGGCCGACGGGGTACTCCTCTCGGATGGGGCCGGCGGGGGCCGTCGGCGTTTGCCAACACGATCGGCCCGTTCGCGCGAGCGGGCGGGCCGGTCTTTATCTTGGGCTGCCCCGCTCGATCACCGCTGATCGGTGCAGGTGGGCGTGCGGTTGGTGCGATGTCGCTTACGGAGTGGAGAAGGGCTGCGGGGCACGGTTGGTCTTCTCGAGCCTGGCGAGGATCCTCGCACGCAGTTCCATCATGTGCGAACGGATTCGGCTGAGTTCGCGTGTGTCGCCCTCGTGGTCCACGTTGCGGGCCACGAGTTCGAGGCACAAATCGACGGACTGCAGGGCACCTTCGAGGTCGCCCCCTCGCTTGGCCCCATCTCTCGTCGCATCATCCGATTTGAGGAACTGGACATGCGCACGCTCGCCCGCAATGGCCTGCAGCGTCCAGCGAGCGATGCTGTCGTTGCGGTCTTTGTCCCACAGCCCTCGGGCCAAGTCCAAAGCCCGCAGGCTCGGCCCATCGGACTTGTCGGGCTCGCCCCGCTCTCGAAAGGTCCACGACTGCATGGACTGCGCCCGCGCCAACGAATGCACGCTCCGCCGGTCGTTCGGGAAAGCAGCGTGGAACCGTTCCCCGGCCTCGATGCCGCGGGCGATCGCAGCGAGGCGTTCTTCATCCCATCGATCGAGTCTGTCAGCAAGGAGGATGTACGCTTCCGCAAGGTTGTACAGCACGTCGGGATGCTCGGGGTGCCGCTCGGCGAGCGGCTCGGCGAGGGCGATCCGCATCAGCCGGTGGGACTTGGCTTCTTCGATCCTTCCAAGTTCGGTCGCGAGCGCGGCGAGCCTCTCGTGGCTCCAGCACAGAGCCGTGGTCGCGTGGACCAAATCCGGCCATGACTGTGCGAGGGCCTCGAACTCGCTGTGGGTCTCGCGGATGACGCTCAGCCGCTGCTCGGGCGTCAGGCCGGGCGTCGCGTCCATCACGCGGATGAACTGCGTCGTGCGTTCCAGCCTTGCATCCCCCATGTCCGGCTCAAGCGTGCAGACGCGGGTCCAGTCCGCCAGTGCCGCCTCGTGAAGCCGAAGGGCCTCGGTGCGGTCGCCGCTTTCGCTGGCCAGATTGGCGGCGGCGGCCCTCGCCCGGGCGAGCATCGCCAGAAGTCGCGCGTCATTCGGGCGTCGCACCGTATCGCGTTCCAACTTCTGCAGGGTGTTCGCCACGAGCAGTCGGCGTGTCGCGCTGCTCGCGGGTGAGTCACGCACCTCGTCCATGACCCGCCTGAGGAGAAACTCGTAGTTCTCCGCCGCTCGGGCCCATTCCCGTCGCTCGGCGTTGACCGCACGCACGGTCGCGGTCCCTGCTGCCGCCGCCATGACCAGCAGCACCGAGCCCAGCGCGACGGATTTTTTGTGCCGCCGGGTCCATTTCCATGCCCGTTCGAGCGCGGTCACCGGGCGGGCGAGTGTTGGTTCGCCCGCGAGGTAACGCCTGAGGTCGTCCGCGAGGGCGGCGGCGGAGACGTACCGCCCCTCGCGTTGGCTCGACAACGCCTTGCTCACAATCGCGTCCAGGTCCGGCGCAATCGTTGGGTCCAGGCTACGCACGCGCCTGCACTCGGCCTGCTGCACGCGTGAAAGCCACGACGCCATCCCCCCCGGGCCCGGGCCGGGCGTCCCGTGCGGTAGTTCGCCCGTGAGCGACTCGAAGAGCAGCACGCCAAGCCCCCAGACGTCGGTGCGCGTGTCAACCGCGTCGGGGTCGCCCGAGGCCTGCTCGGGAGCCATCGTGCCCACGGTGCCGATGACGAGCCCGGGGGTGGTGAACATCGTGGGGGCGAGGGGTGGTGACGCCGAGGCCGCGTGTCGGTGGGCTGGGGTGAACGAGCGGGCGATGCCGAAGTCGACGATGACGGGGCGGCGTTTGCCGTCGTCGTCGGTGGCAACGAGCACGTTGGCGGACTTGAGATCGCGGTGGATGACGCCGCGTTGGTGCGCGTGCGACACCGCATCGCAGAGCGTCAGGATCATCAAGAGCCGGTCGGGGATGCTCAGAGCGCGTGCCGCTGGGGCGAATGGCACAGCCGGTCCCCCGGCCCCCACTCCGCCGGCATCGCCAGTGGCTTGGTCCGAGCCGACCAATTCGGTCACGATGAAAGGCCTGGCGTCCCGCCCGATGCCAAAGTCGATCACTCGTGCGACCGACGGGTGTTCGAGACGTGACAGGGCGCGGACCTCGTGCTCGAACCGCCAACGGTCGTGGTCGCTCGAGAGTGCCTGGTGCAGGACCTTGAGCGCGACGGCACGGTCGAGCCCGGGACGAACCGCCTCGAACACCGACGAGGAGCCTCCCGACCCCAGCGCGCGGACGATGGTGTACGCACCCACAATGTCTCCTGCGGCCGGGAGGTGACGCGTGCCGGGGGCTTCGCCCTCGGCGGATCCGGCCAGGCCGGCATCGGGGATCGCGTTGGTGAGGCGTTTGGTCAGTTCGCCCGCTTCGATGTCCGATGCCAAGAGCGCCCGCGCCTCAGCGAGGAGCGCGTGGTCACCGCCGCACTTGCGTTCGAGCATCGACTGACGGCTTGGCTCGGGGAGAGCCGCCGCTTCGAGGAAGATCTCTTTCAGTCGTGAGGGTCGCACGCCGTGAGTCTACCCGAGGTGGTCCGTTTACGCCGCAAGTTTTTGGAAGAGCCACGCCCGCGCGAACCGCCAGTCCTCCTCGACCGTTGACAGACTGACGCCCAGCAGCCCGGCGATCTGCTCGTGGGTGAGCCCCCCGAAGAACTTGAGTTCAACGATGCGACCGGCCCGTTTGTCGATCCGGTCGAGGGTGCTCAGGGCCTCGTTGAGCACAAGAATATCGACGGGCGCCGGGGGTTGATCCCCCTGGGGCCCGTTGCCGACGGTGACCCGTGGCCCCGCAGCCGCTGTCCGTTTGCGTGCGTTGCGACGGCGTGCGTGGTCAACCAAGACCCGTCGGAAAGCAGTCGAGGCCAAGGCGAGAAAGCGTGTCCGGTTCTCGCATTCTTCCGGCCAGGCCTCGCAGAGCCTCAAGTACGCCTCGTGGATCAGGGCAGTTGGTTGGAGGGTGTGCCCGCGGCGTTCGGCCCGCAGGTGAGCCGCCGCCCTCGATCGCAGTTGCGCGTAGAGCCGTGCCGTCCAGGTTTGGCCGGGCGTCGATGGCGTCTCGAGCTGTGGCAGGGGTTCGTCCACGCCGGAGAGGTTAGCCGACTGCCTTCGGTTGGGTCGAGTCGTTCGTTTTCAGCCGAACTGCTGCCGGACAAACACAAATCGCAAGTGCTCGTTGATACTGCACTTGCTTCCTTGGTCGCAAACCGGAGTGCTCGAATCTGAGATCAACCCGGGAGACCTTACTTCACCAGCATCGAAATCTGGGAGCCCGCCGCGCCCGCATTGTTCGGATGACGATCGGGTCATGCTCCACACCCTGTACGTAAACATAAACAGTGACTTCGCCTCGTTTGAACACCATCTCGATCCGTCTCTCAGCAGGCGACCCATCGCGGTCGTCCCGTCGGGGCGATCTTGACCCACCGAGATCAGCTGCGTGGTCATCCCTCTAGCCCTGAATCAGCTCCGGAATCTCCATTTGCCACGCCAGCCGTTCCTCGCGGTCGGGCCGGGAGGTGGCGACCCAGGACAGTGACTGGCCTACGTCGAAGAGGTTCGCCAGCGGGATGGCCGAGCCCGGAACAAGTCGGACGTGATGGACGAGCTTCTGCGTCGCTTCGCCTCTGCTGAAGGGATCAGCGAACTCGACATCGTTCCCGCTCTCGCAGACGTGGTAGACGCGGGTTGCCGACGCCCTCAAGGCCCACCACAAGGCACACGGGGGTGCCCCGATGGCCCGGGTCTTCCCCAACGCGGTGACAAGCCGGACCCGGCTGGAGGACTTCGTGCGAGCCGGGATCGACCGCCGGGTGCCCGTGATGGGGGCGGACAAGAAGCCCATCGAGATCGGCAAGGGCAAACGCAAACGGATCCAGACCCGCATCGAAAGCACCGATCCCAAGGGTCGGATCGCAGACCTGCACGCCTTGAGGACGACGCTCGGCACCCAGCTCGCCCGCGCTGGCGTCGCGCCGCAGGAGGCGCAGAAGATCATGCGGCTCTCGGACTACCGGACGACGCTGAAGTTGTACACGGTCCTCGGCCTCCACGATTCGGCCGGGGCGATCGCCAAGCTCCGCAGCATCAAGGACCCCGGCTGGGAGTCCGCGAAAGCAACGGGATCCGACGGGCGGGGGGTAGACGCGACCCCCTCCAACCTACAGCGTGAGTCACAGCATGTAAGACGCGATTCGGTGCGCGTTGGGGATACGGGGCGCGTCGAAAGGCACGCGGGAAAGAATCCCGGCTCACTCGCTTTGCCTCAGGAAAAAAGGCCAAATCGTGAGTTCTCAAGGGGGAAAGATGAAATGGAGCGAGCCGAACGCTAATCGAACTGTTCGTGTTTCACTCGGGCATATCGATTGAATCCACTAACCAGTCCGGTTGAAGCCTGAAAGCTCACCCCGTAACTGGCGCAGCGTCGGGGGCAAGCGCAGCATTTGAGCCACAGGATCCCAAAGCTCTCTCGTGCGGGAGTTATTGATGTGTCAATAAAACAACCCGACGGCGTTACTCGTCAGGTGTTTGATTTTTGGTGGATCGGCCAAGTCAGCGGGTCCGCCCGACCAACCCAGGATAGGTTCCAAACAGCCGGCGGAACGCGGGCTGACTCAGGCGGGCGCTGCCCGACCAGATTCCCGTGATTAGCGGCACGGTTAGTTCGGTCGAAGGGCCGGAGATAACTGCATGGCAGCCGGTGTTGTGCTGGTAGACGCTGAGCTTCATCAGCCCGGTCGAAAGGTCTTGAGGCCCGATGCTCGACTGGGCTAGAACATCCGTCCAAGTTGCACCATCGGCGATGCTGCGTGCGATGCCCAAGCGAGGTTCGCAAAAGAGGTTGAACTGTTCTCCCCAACTGTGGTGAATGGCACGCGCGTGCTGGTAGCCCGGCGCTTGGCCGGCCACAGATAGCGTGGCAGAAAAGTTCAAGCCTGCCCCGTTGCGCATGGGCTGCGAGGACACATACCGAACTCTGCCATAAACACCGATGGCCCCAGCACTTGCGAGGCCATCCAGTCCGCTTAATCGGGGTAACAGTACACCAATAGAACTTTTCTTGGAAGGCGTTCGGTGTGGGATGCGGGAATACGCCGTTCACTGGGTGACCAACGGCCTCTAAGATCGCCTTAATGGCGAAACGAAAAGAAGCGGATACAGGAGGTGGCGCAGCGGCAAGTGGCGGCATCGAATTCCAGGCAGCTACAGGTGCCCTTTACTGCGCGTTGATGCTGACGCAGCAAGACTCGTCAATACTCGATCCCAAGGGGCAGAGGGGGCAAGTCGAGGCTGTGGCCTTCGAACAGATCGCGCCTGTCGATGACATCTTGGTGAGTTTCGAGGGAGCAACGAAAGCTGCAATCCAGGCTAAACGCGGGTTGGCTCTTTCGAACAAGAGCAACTCGGAGTTCGCGAAGGTCATCCGGCAGTTCGTAGCTGACCATCGGGAAGCGTCTACGGCTACTAGTCCGCTAATTCTGGCCGTCTCACCCCGCGCGTCGGCGGGAGTGCGAGAGATCCTTCGTCGGCTCCTGGATCGTTTTCGGGAACATACAGGAAGTGCCGATCCGGCAATGTCCAAAGAGGAGAGGCAGGCATGGGCGGGGTTGCGACAGTTGGTAACGGCCGAGTTGGTCGGATTGAACATACCCGAGGCTGCACCCGCCGTCGATCACATTCTGCGCCGCATGTACGTGCTGTGCATCGACCCCGAGGATGGCGGGACTGATGTGCGGCTGGCGCTTGCATTGCTGCGCTCACGGATGAACATTGAGCCCTTGCTGGCGTGGCGGGGATTGGTTGCGATGTGCCTGGACGCCTGTAAACGGCGCGGCTCAGTAACACGTGCCTCGTTAGTCGAAGCATTTCAGAGGTTCGAGATCATTCCGGGCTCGAATGCTGAGCAATCAAAGGAGGCCTTCTTCACGGTTGCGTTCGCTGAAGCCGGCGCTGGCTCCTACGGGCGCGACTGTGTTCTGGCAAGGAGGCCGTTGGGTGACGGAGGTCCTGAACTCGGCATCCTCGAGCTTTACCGATTTGATGAGGCGGGCCAGAGACGGTACCGCTTCGATCGCACTCGTCTCTATCTGTCAGGCGGCGCGCCGTCAAGTCTCGTATTGGCGCGAGCGAGCACATGGTCAGGTATAGAGCGATTGCTGCCGGGGTTACCCGGGATGACGGATGAAAGGGAACTCTATTTACTCCCAATACGCGGTGATGCCGAAGAATTTGAGAAATCACCGTTTGCTGAAGCGCAACGTGAACTGTGCCGAAAGCGAATGGAATCGCGAGCCGAAAGACTGCGGTGTCTCCATTGCGGCGAGGCAATCAGCGATCGGAACGGCGAAGTAGTTGAGATCGATAACGAGGGCGACGCTTTTGACGTAGGCCCGGTTCATGCAGGATGTCGCCGGACTGTGGACCGCGTTGTTGGGCAACTAAGGCTGCCACAGTTTGAGGAGTATCCCCATCTGCGCAACTTTGACCTCACTGGTTTTGCACAGGCGATTCGCCGCGGTCAATTCTCAATGCAGATGATCAAACGGGCGAAAGGCCCAGTGGTCATCGCTTGGAATCGCGAGTTTCGAAAGTCGCTGAATGCGCCATACTGCATTGAAATCCAGCTTCTTGGGAAGACGCAACGATACGTGACGGAGCGTGGAACTCTCCGCAGATATCCGTTGGCAGAAGCGACCAAGAAAGCGGAGTGGATGACGGAGCAGTTCGTCGCGGCCAAGAAGCGCCATGATCCGGTGTGTTACACGTCCCTATCAGGCCAGTTTGGCAATTACTCAGTCTTGGAGACCACGCGGGAGTCGAACGAACACTGTATCGAATGCGTGCGCGCAGCTGCGGTGCCATACACCGAGCAGATTGGAGCGGGATTTGGTGAAGATCCATCGTACTACGCGCCGCTCCTAGCGTTGCGAGAGACGAAAACCGGTGAGTGGGTTCATCTGGACGGGGCGGTACCGCTCCTCAGCGATCCTTTCGCCATTGAGCAGAGCGTCCGCAACTGGACAACAGCCGGAAAGGCGATGCCCCCATTCACCTGCAACCTGTTGGCTACGGACGGGGACTTCGATCAACTTGTGGGGTCATCGATTGACGATGGTCGCCAAGTCGTCATCGACCCACTCTTCGATGGGGCTGGTCAGCCGATCAGCGGTGTGGAGGTGCGGCCAATGCCAGACTGATTAGGCCGCCGCGACTACTGCAGCGTTGTAACCATAAACACCGCTGGCCCCGGCACTTGCCGAGGCCATCGAGTCTGCTAAGTCGGGGTGGCGGGATTTGAACACAAGACCCTTTGACCCCCGGTAAACGTGCTACCACGCTGTGCTACACGCCCAACTGTACGCGTACTTGTGCAGGAGTGACTTTCGCCTATTGCGGTTCGAAGGGGGGATTCTCGCGGAGTGCTAGTGACAACATTTGGAAATCGCCGGAGTTACGTCTCAAGTCCTTGTCGAGCAATGATTTACGGCGTCTCGAAGCCCTCATGATTCTCCACGGTTTCTTACCATCCTGAGGACGGTCTCGGGGGACTCGCCGGGGGACTCAGACAGTTCGAGAGTTCGATTCCTGCTCCAAGCCAGTAGGACACACGGTGATGATTGCCCGGCAGCAAGGTCGTACCCCGTTCGGGTCAACTTGCGGGGTAGCCGGCGTACTTTACCGGCATCGTCTGTTACCCCTCCCCGCAAAGGCAGCACCCCTCGACGAAGTGCGAGAGGGGAAAGCCCAGGGCCTTGGCCAGCTTGGTGAGGTCGTCGCAGGAGATGTCTCCGGTCGCTTCGTACCGCTCGATCCACCGGGGGTGAATGCCGGAGCGTTTGGCGAGCGTGTCGAGATCCCATCCTCGGAGCCGCCGTTCTGCCCGAAGGCGGCGTCCGATCCGCTGGGTTGCCTTGTTGTCTCGTCTGGTCATGACTCTTCCCTCCCATCGCCTTGATCCTCCTGATCCAGCACAGAGTGTAAAACTCCGACTGGACTGTGTTCAGGGGGAAAGGTCAGAACGGATCTCAGACATGGGAACAGCCTCCGGCCACGGCATGATGCGCCTTCAACACCCGTCAGGGATGTCGTTCCACCGCACAGTTCACTCGATCAATGCCACCCGCCCGGAACCCTCTCGATACCACCCGTCGATTGCATGCATTTATCACATCTTTGCCATACGACGGGATCCTACTACACATGCGACAACACACACAACCGGGCACGTTACCGTTACCAATGACCACATCCAAGCCCTGATGAGCCAGCGAACAGCAACAGATTCTGGGTGCGGATAAGCGGTTTGCCACCAACAAAACGCTGCAATATTAAAACAATATATTGCGGCGAATACACAAATAACAACTATCGCTGGGATAAAAAGCATGACACATATCGCCTTTAGAATAGCCATTTAAGACATTTCCCTCCGCGGTGTCTTGCATTTCGATCTACATTGCCCGGCGCGTCGTACGAAGTGCCATCAGGCGTGGAAGGAACATGCCATTCCAAACATACATTGACACACCCGCACCTTTTTAACACTCCTGATGCCTTTGTGTTGCAGTCATTTGTCCCTAATGCCCAAGGCCCCTGCCTCGCTTTATTTGTGATTTCTCTATTCACGCAGCTTAAGTCGCAACCGTATACTCTCACGCAATTTGACCCAGGCTTGTAGTATTGACCCAGATGGTCATTCCATCCTGTTTCTGACAGATACGGAATAGCGGACGAACTCTCTCCTCCTTCATCATTCGGCTGGCCTGGAACACCCCCGCCATAGGTACCGAGCCCGCACTCATTTGCACGAGTCTTGATCCATTGATGCTTCGCGCCTACGCACGCAGCACCAAGATCGCTCAGATACGAAATGTTTGTGCCTCGAGAACACAGCAGCACATAAGGATCTTCATGGAGCAGAGGTAGTTCCACAGGATTCGATAGAGATGGCGGCTCAAAATCTCTTGGTTTCGAAGGTTTGACGGGTTCGTACCAACTAGGCGGATTTATTCTCGACGGATCAACAAAGTCAAGTCCCATTGGATCAACGTGCTTTACAGGCATATCGCCAACGTACAGAAGCAAAGATAAGCTACCAGTATACCCAATCGGATCTCTCCGTGTCCACCTTCCCATGTCTGTAATATATATGCGACGTCGAACGTGGTACAACTCGTCGCCTATTCCCAGCCCCGAGGTGTTGGGATCGAGCTGATAGCCGGCGTAGAGAGTTCTGATGCCGCCGGACTCGCCGCCGGTCGGCTGTCCCGTGTTGGTGCCGTTGGTGTAAATCGCATAGAAGGCATCATCGTCGAAGTAATCGACAAATCCGTCGCGGTTGAAGTCGGCTCGCGGGCCTGCGGCCAGCCACGCGGTGTCCCATTCGTCGAGGTCAAAGAAGTCGACGAAACCGTCTTGGTTGAAGTCCGCGGCGTCGAGTTCGATGCGGCGGCCATAGGCTGAGTACCGGTACTCGCGCGTCGGGAGCCAGCCGCTGCCGATGGCGCCGAGCAGGGCGACGGTGTCGGCACGCCAATTCTGGCAGAAGTAGTAGCGGGTTTCGAGGGTGGCGTCGGCGGCACTGTCACGCCAAGCGTTGGAGAGGTTGCGGTCAAGCCACGCCATGGAGTCAATATAGGAGGCCGAACCCATGCCGTCACGCCCGGCGGCGTGCCAAACGAAGCGTTCCTTGGCGTTCGTGTCCTGTGCGGTGTGAGCGGCGTTGCCGCGGTAGGTGGCGATGATCCGCCAGCGGTCGTCGTGGACGAAGTGGAACCACGGATCTGCCGAGCTGATCCCCTGGCTGTTGCCACGCTGAGCAATCCGTTGGCCGAGGCCATCGTAGCGGTACGCGGCGATGGCCGTGCCGCCAAAGCCAGAGCCCGAATCGCGGAGGTACACCCCCACCATCCGCCCGAAGGCGTCGTACTGGTACTCGTAGACCCGGCCGTCGTCTGTCATTTGGCCAGCGAGGTCGTGCACCGGAGGTGACTGGCCTGAACGTGTGAGAACTTCGTTTACACGACTGTGCGTCCTGGTCTCATTGCGCTCGCCGGTGTCGGTGTAGTCACCGTCACTGTTACGCTTGACTTTGTTCGTCGTCCAATTGCCGGTCTGAGAGAGGTCCCAAGTCTCATTCCAGCGGGTGTCCCCCGAGATGGACCCGCTGCTGAGAATCCCACGGTCCGCTGCTGCGACGCGGTTGATCGCGTCCATCGTGTACTTGTTGCTGAACGCCAAGTTGTCTCCGTTGTCGCGGAGGACGAGGTCCTGTGTTTCGGTGATGTTGCTGTTCTCGTCGTACTTCAACCTGAGATCGTAGATCGGCAAGGCACCGCTCGATGGCGACCGCCATTCGTTCATCGTGATGCGGTCGAATCGGTCCAGACGGTCGTACTTGGGCGTCGAGGCATTGTCGTGAAGGCGAGAGGCAACGCTGGGTTCGTTGTACAGCGTCGAGACAAGGCGCTCGGAGCCAAGATACTGGTACTGGACACGGTCACCAGTTTCAGATTGGCCGGGTGCGGTGTAGGTCAGCGAAGTTACGCGACCAGTGACATCATCAAGACCTGAGGAGGAGAATTTCTGATTGAGAACCCAGCCGTCCGGGTACGAGACGCTCGTGCGACGCACGGAAGGACGCCCGTTGCTGGGAGCGACTCGCTGGTAGCCGAAATCAACTGCAAGCGTGCCGATCCCGCCGCTGGCCCCAACGGCGCTGTCGGCGTCCTCCTCGAACTTAGTCGTGTTGCCCCAGCCGTCGTAGGTGTACGCGACTTCGTTGTAGATGGTGCTCGCACCGACGTTTGAGTACTGGGTGACCTTGGCGACTTGGCCTCGGTTGGTGTAGGTCATGCCGACTGCACGCACCGAGGAGTCGATGTTGGTGCCGAGCGTGGTAGCGGTGCGGGCGGATTGGCGGCCTGCGGTGTCGTAGGAGGTTTCGAGGACCGTGCCGATCTGGTCGAGGGTCCAGACTTCTTCAGCGAGAGCGTTGTAGGCGGTGGAGATGGTACGCTGGGCGTCTGTTTCACTATCTTTAAGAGGATAGAAAGCCTCGCGGAGGAGGTGACCTGTGGCGATACGAGAGGTTGGGGGTGTGCCGCTTCCAGGGCTGCCCTTTGTGGTGCCATACTTGTACTGAGTCACTTGGTCGTCGGTATCCTCGGTGTTGTCGCCGTCGAAGTCGACCCACATCTTGACGAGGAGGCCCTTGGGAGAGTTGCTCGTAGAACCATCGCCGTAGACGTAGCGGACGTACTGATCGGTGTCCCGATTCGCAGTCGAAATAGGGGTTGAGGCGTTGGTACTGTTGGCGATGGTCGCAACGCGGCGACCAGCCTTGTCGTAGAGGGTCTTTGACGCGATGTTCTTCGGATCGGTGGTCGTGAGGACGGTGCCGTCCTTGTCGTAGGCCGTGGTGGTTCTGAGGGCGGTGTCGGAGCGTGCTGGGACGGTAAGGCCGGTGCGTGTGAAAGCAGTGCTGCCGCCGGAGTCGTTGAGGGTGTAGGTGCCGTACTGGACGGTGTCGGTGGGACGGTCAAAGTCGTCGTACCACATGGCCGTGATCTGAGCGCGAGCGATGACTGACCCTGACTGCTTGAGGTCCGTGTCGGTGATCTTGAAATTGTCGTTGTCGGCGTTGGCGTCTAGTGGGCCACTGATTGTGGCATCCTTGTCGTGGTGACGAGCGAAGGATGCGGACATCAGCACGTTACCAGTGGTGGATTCGTAGGCGGTGAGCGACTCTTCGAGGACCACATCGCTGGTGAGGGTTGCTGCATCGGCGTAGGCCGAATCGCTGATGGAGGCCAGCGAATAGGAACGGATCTGGCGGTCGAGCCGGTCGTAGGCGTACTTCATCAGCCCGCCGGGACCGGTCGTTTTGATCGTCTTGCGATCTGCGTCGTACCACATCAGTGTGTCGAGCGTGGAGGCAGAGGCACCAGTTGACTGAGTAATCTCGTGCTGCGTGCTCTTGTACACCTGTCCGCGGCCGTCATAGAACGTCTCGGACAAGCTCAGGCGGTTTGCGTATGAAGTTGTGCTCGCCGGGTCTGTTGATGCACTTAAACCAGTAGCAGAACTATACGACGCTGAGGCGATTGCCCGCCCGCGGAAGTCGTACTTCGTGACTGAATGCGGTGAGAGGGGAGCCTTCTGGACCACGACACGGTTGCGGTAATCGTAGATTAACTCCACTGTTCGACGATCATCGGCCGACCCCGTTCCTGTCCACACGCCATCGGCGTCTTGGTGTTGCTTAGATACTCGAGAGGTGCCAAGCAGATAGCTGCCCGACAGCGGTGTTTGTGTCACATACTCGACCCGGGAGGTCTCCGTCATATTGTCGGTGCCGGAGGTCGAGAACTTCTCTCCTGCAGCCGAGATGTCGTTCGTGCCGATCCACTGACTCAGACCTCGCCCGAGTGCGTCAAAGGTGGACCGGCGGATCGTGCCGGTCGGGTCCTTCACCCCGACCACCCGGCCCATGCCGTCATAGCGGTACTCGGTGTCCTCGGTCACGGGCGTGCCCGACCACGAGGTGTACAAGAGGCTCTTTTTGAGCCGGTTGCCGGTCAGGTCGTACTGGCTTTCCGAGAACCGGGCGAGGGTGGCCTCGCCGCCAACGGCTGAGATCGGAGAGGTCGCAGAGGTGCTGATCCAGCCCGCAATTGCCATCGATGTGTTTGTGCTGCCGCTGCTGGAGAGTGTCAGGGTTCCCTGCCCGGTGCGCCGGCCTGCGAGGTTGACCACGGAGTAACCGACTGGGCCCGTGTAGGTCTCAGACCCAGAAGTGCCCGTCAATTTGGGGCCAGAGAGCACGACCGCCTGGTGGTCGCCGAGGCGGGTGTAGTAGTTGAACGACGAGCGGCCCGCTGGGTTCGTCGCGCTCGTGAGCCTTCCTCTGGAGTCGTATTTGTAGGTGGTTCGCAGTTTGAAATACGCCGAGCTTGTCGTGGGCAGCGTGACAAGCCCCGAGGCCGCGGTCGCCGCATCCGTCACGCTCGCGTCAACATCCGTGACGGTGTCCAGCACTCGGCCAGTGTCCGAATCGTACTTGTAGAAGTCCAGGCGGCCGTTGGCGTTCTGCGAGAATGCGGTCTTGCCCGACTTCTGATCGAAGTACGCTTTCGTCGTGGTCGCCGAGTTTGAGCCGTTCTCGCCCGTGAGAGAACGCGGGAAAGTGGTTTCCACGGTCTTGAACGCCCAAGGGATCGACCCCGAACCCCAGAACGTGTACGCGTAAGACGTGGTGTCGTAGTCCGTCTCATCAGTGCCGTAGCCCGAAATGACCTCGTTCTTGTAGACCTTGGAACTCTTGACGATCGGCTTGGCCATCCGTACGCCATTGGCCCCGCCGATGTCCATGTACCAATCGGAGCCCGAGGTCTCGTAGGTCGTGACGGAGACCGGAGCGGTTGCGGTGGCAGAAGTCTTCGTGTTCACGCGAACTTCCGTGACCACCTTGCCGGTCAAGAACGTGTCGGTGCTGTAGACGTATTCGGTCATCGTCCCGGGCGGTGTCGTACCGCTGTAAACGGTGAACTTGCCGGTTGAGTGGCTGTAGCTGGTCACCATCTCGGGCGAGTAGATCTTCACGATTCGTGTGTCGGCGTCGCGCTCGTAGAGCGTGGCCCAGATCGTCTGAGCCGAGGTGTTGTGAGAGCCGCCGTCCGGATCGACTGCGCACTTCACTGTGCCAAGAACCTGAGCGGTATCGTCGTAGTACGTCACGTCGTAGGTGCCGTCCGGGTTCTGGATCTTGGTACGACGGGAAGACTTTGATTGGGCGGCACTGAACCATGCGCCGCTGCAGTCGTAGTCTCCGTCAGAATCCGAAACACCATTTGATGAAGACGAGTAGTCGCTCGGAACTTGGTATGTGTACGTGTACTGGCCAGAAGGTCCGCCGCCTGTGCAACCGCACATGCCATTCCCGATGATCGTCGACACTTTGCCGGAGCTGTACTCGACAATCGCGCTGCTGTACGGCTTGAGCAGCGTGAGGGAGCGGTTCTTCAAAAAGTCACGGACGTTGGCAAGTGATGTGTACGAGACACCCGAAGTCGTCGGATCAAGCACAGCCTGGCGGATGCCTTCGGATGCCATCTGGAGAGTCATCAAACCACCGCTGTCGTATCGGAAGTACTGGTAACGATACTGTTTGACGGCGGAATCGCTCATCGTTTCGGTCGTTTGGACCAGACGAAGCATCCCCTCGGGGCCATTGGAATCACCCGACTCGTAGTAGTCGAAGGTGGCTTCCGACGAGATCGCCCAAGCAGAGCCCGTCCAGTACTCCTTCTTCACTGAGGAGACCGAATCGCCACTGTAGGTGTACGTGAACTTGCGACCCGCCGAATCGTACATCGTCTTGACACGAGGTTGCAGAATCGTTGTGCTACTGCCCGTGCAGACCTCAAACCCCCGGTAGGCATTGGCAAGTGTGTTCCAGCCCGTCGTCCCGGGCTTGTCTTCTCCGACATACATCGTCGGCCATGTGGTTTCGTCGGAATTACCCGTGTCATAGGCGATTTTCCACAACTGACCCGAGATATACGGTGTCACCGTCTCGGTGCCGCGAGTCACAGTCGCGGGATCTTTTGCAAAGTACCACGACACATACCCGCGGCGATCGCGAATCTTGTACACATAATGCACAGCCGACCCGGGATCGGCGTCGTACATCTCTCCCACGCTGGTCGTTCCGTTGGTGCCTACGAACGAATCGCCTGCACCCGAGCCTACTGCCCTCTTATAGGTCAGCACTCTCCTCGAGTTTGGGAAGAGGTTGATCCTTTGGACGACGTCGCTCCCATCCACCTCTCTTGAGACCTGCGGCCGATTGGTCGCGAACATGCGTGCGCCAAACCACCGAAATGTATTTGTGCAGGGTGTCCCAGCAAGCGGAACGGCGATGTCACCGGAGGGGATGTCGCCGGAACTCGTGCACGATGATGCCGATCCGCTGCTGTAGGACAGTCCGCACATGACCTCGGGCCCGATGGTGTACTCTGAGGGCAGGTACGGCTCAATCGGCGCGTAGTAGATCCCAAAGTACCCATCGACCGGTGAAGCACCACACGAACTCGACCCTTCGTCGAAGAAGATGTCGTCCCGATATGCAGGCTCAGGCGTGCCAGGAGCGGGCTGCGCTTCTGGGCAATAAATACCACTGCCGCTGCTGCCCGGTGCCAAGAGTGCGACGGTAGCGCTGTCCAACTTTGCGCATGGCTCAGGCGCAAATCCGCCCATCACGCATCCGCCCGCGAGCACGGTCATGATCAACGTGCGACGCAGAAGTGCTGATTTCTGGGTGAGATCGACTGAACGGAGGTGACGACTCATGAGTTGCCCTTCCATCGTGAACGCGGCAAGCGGATGCTTTCTGCACTGACCCCAGGCTACAGCCTACCAGCAGTTTCCTGGAAGTGCGCTGCGTTTTGTGAAGAAATTTACTTGTTAGAACTAATATGTGGAAAGCCGCACCCGGTTCGCAAGTCGTTTGGCGAACGTCGAGCGACCGGCATCGTTCTCTCTTATCGCAGCGCGAACAATGCGTAGGTGTTGCGCTACTGGCGCCACACATTCTGCAAACACCTCGCAATCTCGCAGATGCCACTTGACACGGCTATCGGTTTCGGAGACACTACCGCAGCGATCGAACTGCTCCGTGTCGGCTCATTCTGGAGGTGTTCTTTGAAGAAGTCTCTTCACTCTCGCGGTTCAACGGTGATGATGGTGCTCTTCGGTGTTGCGGCCGCAGGTGCGATCGCTGTTGTGGCGGTGAACGCACCGAGCCTTCTACCCTCCTCTCGGCCCGCTGCTCCGATGCCGATCATCGCGGAGACCAGTTCAAGGCCCGCACGTTTCTCAACCTTGCTGAACATCGCCAAGCTCACGCCCGAGGCGTGCGCTGCAATCGGGCTTTCCATCGAGGAATCCACCTCTTTGGCGACACGCGCCCGCGAACACCTCACCCAGAACGCTCAAACTCTCCAGCAGGCTGTTGAAGCCGACTCGCTCGTCAAGCGTGAAGTGCAGACCCTTGAAGCTGCGGTCCGTCGTGGTGAAGGCGAAGCCCAGCAGTTGCTCGCCGAGGCTCGCGACCGGGCCATGAGTGCGGAACGGACGAAGAACGAAGCGGTGGCCGGGTTGTTTGTCGCGGCGACCAGAGGCCTGGACGACGCGCGAATGAACATGCTCCGCACGATGCTCTCGCAGAAGAGCTTGGGCCTGCCCACCCAGTACCTCACGACCCAGCGCGAACAAGGCGATGCTGTGGCTCTCCGAGATGCCTTGGCGGACCAACGCATCGCGCGTCGTGAAGGCCGCGAACCCTCCGCCGAACCCATCGCGCTCATCGAGCGGGCCACGGACGACCGTGCCCGCGCCGCCGACGCCAACCTCCAGAATATCGACGCCTACCGAACCGCTTGGCGGCAGATTCTCGATGCGGGCAATCGGTAGGGAACTTTTGAGGCCCTCGTTAACCGAGCCGAAGCGGGGCTGCTAGTCGGCACCGCCTGGCGAGCCCAAGTTACAAGCTGAGATCGACGGGCGTCCCGGCTGCGAGGCCGGGACGCTTTGTTCTCGATCCACCTAGGGTGAATGCCTGTGCGATTCGCGTGCGTGTTGAGATCCCAACCTCGGAGCCGTCGTGCGGCCCGAAGGGGGATGGCAAATGCGCTGCGTTGCTTGGTGATGTCGTGTCGTCATGGCTTTCCCCTCGGTGGTTGGTGAGGGGGCCGCTCTGGTGCCGAGAGTTGGAAACTGCCGGAACGTGGCGATCACGGTGGTCCCGAGGATGATGTCGTATTCCAGCGTCCGCGAAGAGATGCAGGGAGCGCCGTGAACACATGCATTTGGCGTCCTGAGGATTTTACCCGCCTCGCTTAATCACCCTGCATGATCTTGATGGAGCTGCGACCAGGCATTCACCTCGCCAAAGCCGCACGCTGAGACTCACACGTCAAGCGATCTCAAGTCCGAAGGTGAGTTGTATTCAGGGCGAGGCATGCTCTCACGGCAGCGCGTGAATGCACGAAGTCCGTCTACGGGGCAAAGGTCTCACGCCGCCTGAACTTCACTGTGCCTGCCTTGAAGAAGGGCTTTGCCCATATGTTCGTCGGAGACAGGTAGTTATGGCCTTCCACAGTCCCGTCTTTCTCGCTAATCTTGTTGACGATGAACCGGAACCTGTGGTGCCTCCACAGACGCATGAACTCGCCGAGGTAGATGTCGGCAACCCGCGTGTCTCCTCGGATGACCAGCATGTTCTCGTCGTTTGATGACGTTGACGCATCGCTAAAGTTTGCCGAGCCCGTCACGACCACCGGATCATCGCCCAACGGATCG
This sequence comes from Phycisphaera mikurensis NBRC 102666, assembly GCA_943369765.1. Lineage (GTDB taxonomy): Bacteria > Planctomycetota > Phycisphaerae > Phycisphaerales > UBA1924 > UBA2396. The sequence continues at coordinate 31,605 of CALROI020000011.1, forward strand.
ACGAGCAAGAATTTGGTGTGCACATACTTCACGTTGCGACTCAGCGGGTTCGTGATCTCGGGCAACCACTCATAGAGCACGTCCGACTTGATCGTCGCTCCCACCGCCACCTGAATGTCTCGGTCGTTGGACAAGTCCGCCTCTGTCTCGGCGGCAGACTTCTCATTCACGCCCCATTTCTCCAAGAACAGGTACCGCAAGTAGTCCCTGTCCTCCTTGAGCACGTCTCGGAAGACCATATTGACACCAAACGCTGCCGTGAAGCAGACGAGATTGGTTGCGGCATCCATCTCCTGTCCGTACCATTCGAGCTGGGCTTTCCCGCTCCGCGGGCTGAAGAGGGGCGTGATTCCCTTCGGTGGCGGACAGTCCGTCAACGTCGGCGTCGCCTGCTCGTTGGTCTTGCGCAGATCCTTCGAAGCGGGATCCTCTTGAAGTCGTTCCCAGTACTCCAGGTAGTGTCGTGCCACGACCTTGTCACGAACGACATGCCCGACGTTCGCGTGACCAAAGATCCCGGACGCCGTAAAGTTCGTCGAGCCCGTCCACACCGCAATCGGAACCCCGCTCTTGAGAAGAACCACAAACTTGTTGTGCGAAATCGCGTTCGGCTCACTCTCGCGTGGCGTCGCAATCCCCGACAACCCATGCTTCTTCAGCATGGCGCGCACCTTCGCGACCCGCTTCGCCGAATCCGCACCTTTGGAGCTCTCGGGGCCACGCGCGTCGTACACGAGCTTTACGCCTCCGCATCGCTTGTGGGCTCTTCCGAATTCCTCAATGATCGGCTCATAGTCGAATTCGTACACTGCGGCCCGCAACTCGTAGCTTGAGTCCTTCGCCTCTCCAAGAAACGACACTATCGCCTCGTAGAGTCCACGCGACAGCCACGCCATCGCCTTCTTTCGCTCGTCCGGCGGCAGCTCCGATGGCTTGGTCACAAACTTGCGCGCGTACGCCTGGCTCCCGATCACGGCTCGATTGAAGTACACGTCATGAGTGCCTGATCGTTCCGACTCAGTCTCAACCGTCAGTTCCACTCCATCGCCATACTCCAGATTCCTCGGGACACCACGCACCGGCACAACCTCGTAGGTGTACTTGCGCCCCGGCTTTGCCGTGAAGTCGCTCCAGAGAAAGTCCTGGACGGGATGATCGCGTGTGGAAACCAGCGCACCTTCCGGCGGGTTGGGGTACGATGCTTCAAAGGTCCGCATTCCCGTGAGCCAGTAGTCCTCGTTCTCCGTGTGGTCCTTCCTCCGGATCGCGAAACCGAGCAGGTCTTTGATCTCGCTCTCCGGCATGTCCATCCCGAGCATCACGACGTACGTGCCCGCGACAGCATGCACTGTCAGCTTGGGCGTGATCTTCTTGATTCGCATATTCAGCGCCCTCCATTTGGCTTACGAGCGTTCTTTGTTCGTCCCTTCACGCGAGTCGCCGCCTTCTTGCTCGACTTTTTGGCTTTGCGTGCGTTCGCCTTGTTCCCGACGGGCTTGGTCTTAGCCGATCCTCGCGCCGCGCTTGTTCTGCGCCCCCCTCCCGATGCCAACAGAGATGGATGTGCTCCGACAACCGGATGACCGTCATCATCGGTTTCGAGAGTTTGAGACTGAAACGCGAAGAAGAAAGCACGCCACTTGTTGTCCGGATACTCGATGAAGAGTGCGCCGTCCTGGTGTGTCCCGTTGTCGCGCCTCCACTTTCCGTCATTGCCTTGATTCATGTGGATGTCGTGAATTCCATTCCCAGGCTTGAATCCGAAGTACTTGTCCGCCTTGTCCTTTTCCGGACCCCATCGCTCTCCGAAGGCGTAGATGTTTGTGCCTTCCTCATCCATCGCCTTGACGACAGCATCCTCCAATTTGGTCTTTAGGCTGTTGTCCACGCCGGGGCCGTCCGCCGGAACAGGAATCATGCTCTTGGGCTTGCAGCCCATCTCGCAGATAGTCCTGAGCCAACCCACCGGCTTTTGAAGGCACCTTCTTGTAGCCATCCTCCAACGCTTCCGACGCACTCCGAAGTCCGTCGGGAACCACAGTGGTCGTTTGGAACAGCACAGTCGACGGTGCGTTTGTGGCGGCGGACTTCACGTTAACCGCGATGCGAAACAGCTGCCGACCAGCTCGTACCAAGATCTGGTAGTGATCATCGCTCGCGTCTCGCTCGTGGCCTGTCACGGTCCCTTTGAGAACTCCATATTGCTTCAGCCCCATTGCACACTCCTTACGTGCTCGAGTCTTTCATCTACTGCATGTGCTCACGCAGTTGCCACCATGTTACCACGTTTACCAGAGACCGTCTGACGGGTTGCTGCCCACAGGTGTGTCTCAGCACCGCTCCTTCGGGTCTGCGTCGACCACGCCCGCAATAGCTGCCAATCCCGCGAACATGGACGTCACCACGCGACGCCAACGACCCGTGGGGAGAGGGGGAGGGGCGAGTCCATGTGGACCGCATGCCGAGCCGATGACATCGGAGGTGTACCCACCGATCGGTGCCACCCGCCGGTGGCGAGCCGTTCCAAGGTGCCGCGCGAAGAGATCGCGGCTCCGCGGATTGAAGAACAGCGGGAGCCTGCGGTAGGTCGAGTACGTGAGGATGCGGAGGATCGGACGGGCTCATACTGCACGATACCACACTGAGGAACTCGACCTTTCATGCTGCACCGACACCCATCCGCGATGCGCCAAAGCGGCGGATCGTGGCACCCCTGCTCTCTGTTCCATCGCGCTCACGTCAGTCAGCGGAGCCCACCGAGGCCCCGACGAGCGGACGGTGATCGTGCCACCCGCCGCCCTAGGCAATCTGGCCACCGGGGAGGTCGCCGCTTCAACCGGCCGGGCGCCCCCGACCAGTTGAAGCCTGAAAGTTCACCCTGCAACTGGCACAGCTTCGGGGACGATTGCAAATCAAGCTGGTTGTGGCACTCGGCTGGACCGGATTTCGAAGTCAAGATCATTCGAAAGCCTGTCTGCTGAAGATGCCGTTACCGTCGAGGTCGCTCGTGAAGATGGACGCACGTGAAAGCACCGCAGGCCCCGCCGCAGAACACGACATCCAAGAGCAGAGAACCCGCAAGCCGCAGCCGAACTCGCCATCGCAATCATGGCCTACCGCCATCGGTCGGCAGCGTAAGGGCTTTCTCAAGGAGTTGTGACTGGCTGCTTGAGAGGTTCGTCCATGCGATTTGGCTCTTCACGCCCGCAACTAAACTCGTCCTTGAGATTTGCCCGGCAACGGCAAGACGAACTTGGTCATCCAGTGAAGGAGCACTGAGAATCTCTCCGAGCAAAGCCAAGTTGTTCTCGTTCCCATTCTCATGCCTACGAACGAATGCGTCGATAAGCACCCCCTGATCAAGACGTGATAGCCCGCAGAGAGCTCTCACCACCCGCTCCCGTGCCCGATGTTCGTCGGAGCAGTAAAGACCAATAGCCAATGCGACGCGTGCTTCTTCATCATCCGTCTGCGCGAGGATCGCCGCTTTGAGGGCCGGTGATGCGTAGACCGCCCCTTGGAGGTCAGCGAGGGTTGCGACGGCAAGATTCCGTCTGGCGACCGATCCGCCGGCAAGCATGGTGGCCAAAGGCGAGCACCTCGCTTCGAGCGGAGCATCCAAGAGGATCAGTCTTAGTTGCTCTTTGACGCCTTTACGTAGTCCGGGATACTGATCGTAAGCTGTAAGAAGGACATCGAGATGAGCAATGGAGTATCGGCCGCAAGTTCCCATCGCGAAGACAAACCACTTCTTGTGTTCAACGTCGGCGGAAGTCTCCAGTCCGTCAGAGATGGATCGCGCAAAGTCGGGCTCTTGACGCGCGAGAAATCGAAACGCGCTCTCGCGACTTCCAGTCCCCGCTATGTGGTTCATTGTCACCGTAGAATGCCAGACACTTGGAACCTCGTCGCGAACAGAAGCGAAGAGACATCCACGCTCCCAAGAAAGGTCCAACGTTCCGGATGACCTTTGGGCGATCTCACACGCGGCTCCAATGCGAAATGCCCATGCTGGCATTTCTCCATCATTTATTACGCATCGCATGACAAGGAAAACAATAGTAATAATCATATGTTTATTTCCTGCGAACAATCTGTGATGCAACGGTAAACGGCTTCCTGCACGTGCGAGGCGCATCTGTGTCAGGGTACCACGCGGGATACGGAATGGACGTAAACGGACCTCTCCGAAGATCCGCGCACCCAGCGCTAATTGCATCTTCAAAGGCGTCTGGGTGGGCCGCTCGGCAGCTGTTGAGGGTCCAATAGTCTTGCTTGACTTTTATTCTACAACACTCGGCAAGTTCACATTCACTCAAGCCAGATACTCCACCGCAACCCTCCATCATGCAGCCTCTTATCTCTGTACACATGGTGGAAAAGCAGTCGTGATAGGTTGGAATCGCTCTACGAAGCCGCTCAGAGTCAGGTGGCAAATCACCCGCACAACAGTCGATTGCATGAACAAGTTCGTGAGCAAGAATACGCTTGAATCTGTCGCAGCCTATGCCACTCACATCGTCACACTTGAAACTGATAGTGGGAGAAAGCGGCTGAGCGGAACAAAAGGTTGTGGCGTACGAGTTGTCATCAGATGTGCCGGGGAAACATTTGATGTTTTCTGATTCGTCAAATCGAAATAGTCCGCTGCCGCATCCATTGGTGCTCTTTACCATAGAAATCAATGACTGGATTGTTGAATCCCGTAGTGCCTCACCGAGGCATTTCTCGCACTCGGTGCAATCACCAGATTGACTCTCCCTGTCAGTAGTCATGCTCGCTTGCCGAGACACTAAACCTGATGGATCAATTCGTCGGACGGGATTGATAGCGACGTAAGCATACAGCCCCGCCCCTTCGTGATAGCCCATCGGGTCTCGTTCGTCCCAGATGCCCACGAGCGGGTCGAGTTCGCGGTGACGGACGAGGTACTGCTGGGTGGAGGGCTCGAAGAAGTAGCTGGCGTAGCCGATTCGGTTGGTGGCGGCGCTGGCGCCGCTGTCGGCCAGGACGCCGCGGGCGGAGGTGCCTTGCTCGGTGTAGGAGGTGGTCCACTGGCTGTCGTCGGTGGCGTTCACCACGCCGTCGTAGTTGATGTCGGCCGTCGTCGAACTGGCGGTGTACGCCGTGTCGAAGTCGCCGTCGTCGAAGAAGTCCACGAACGTGTCGCGATTGTAGTCCGCCATCGGCAGGCGTTGCACGACGCCGTACGCCGAGTACTTGAACCACTCCAGGATTCGGCCTGTGTCAGTCATCGCTACGCTCACGTCCGCACGCCAGTTCTGGCAGTAGTATAGACGTTTCTCCATCGTACCGTCGGACGCTCCATTGTTGCCGTTGGTCTGGTCCCGATCCCGCAGAATCAACGAGTCGATGTACGAACCCATCCCGCTGCGACCCGCGGCGTGGTGGACGTACCGCTCCTTGATGTAGATCGTGCCGGAGCCGTTGTTGTCGGGCGATCCTGTAAAGGCTGTGCCGCCCGCGACCATGACGGTCGCCGCACGACGCCAGCGGGGGTCGTAGATCGTCCACTCCCACTTGTCGGTCGTGTCCACATCGCCGTCGGCGTCCAGATCCGCGTGCCGCCCGATCTGCATGTTCAGGCCGTTGTAGGTGTATTCCACCACCAACGCCGCGTTGCTGCGGTTCTTCACCTTGCGAAGCCGCCCGAAGGCGTCCCACTCGTAGGTGTAGTTCACCCCGTCGTCAGTCTGCTGGCCCAGCGCGTTGAAGGCCGGGCTCTTGGTGACGCCGTTGTTCAAGCGCGTTGAGAGTTCGTTGACCGTGTTGAAGGTCCGCGTCTCGTTCTTCTCGTCCGTGGGGCCAAAGGCCGGGCTGCTGAAGGAGCCGTTGCCGTCAAGGTCGCTGGTGAAGGTTGCCCAGCCGCCGACCTGGTTGAGGCCCCAGGTCTCTTTGCGTGTGCGGGTCCCGATGGTCCCGCTGCTCAGGGTGCCCTCGTCGGCGACGATCAGGCGGTTGAGCCCGTCCGTATCGTACTTGGCGTCGTAGCCCACGAGGACCATGTCGTCCACGGCGGTAATGTTGCTGTCGCGGTCGTAGGTCAGCTCGACCTCGTAGAACTTCCGCCCGCCACTCTTGCCCCAACGACTGATCTTGGTACGACCGAAGGCGTCGATCGCGTCGTAGTTGGCGGTTCCGGTGCCGAAGAGGTTGGAGATCGAGCCGGTCTCGGGCAACTCGGTGCCGACGAGGGTGCCCGACCCTAGGTACTGATAGCGTGCGATGGTGGTGGACGCGAGCGAGACCTCGTAGACGCGGCTGGTGCAGTCGTTGAGGGAGGCGGCGGTGCCGTAGGAGTAGGAGACGGAGCCGCCGCCCGGGAGGGTCATGCCGGTGAGTCGGACGGCCTGCCCCCCACCCGTGGCCTGATACGGCGTCGAGGTATACGCGAAGGCGGTCTCGACGTAGCCGCCGCCGGCGACGGTGCCGTCCTTGTCCTGCCGGAAGTTGGTGACGTTGCCCCAGTCGTCGTAGAGGCTTTGGACCTGGTCGGTGACGCTGCCGCTCGTGGCGGCGTCGTACTGCGTGACGGTGTCGGACTGTCCCTTGGAGGTGTAGGCCATCTCGACGCGGCGGACGGTGCCGTCGAAGCCGGAGGCGAGGGTGGTGACGGCGCGGACGGTGGGTCGGCCTGCGGTGTCGTAGGTGGTTTCGGTGACGTTCCCGGCATGGTCCTTGCGGCGGATCTCCTGGCCGAGGGCGTTGTAGGCGATGGAGACGACGTCGGCGTCGGTGGAGTCGATGTTGGCGACGGTGGTGCCGGAGTTGGAGGAGTCGGGGTACTTGGTGGCGCGGAGGAGGTTGCCGGTGGCGATGTTGGAGAGGCCCGCGGTGGCGCCTTTGGTGGTGCCGAAGATGTAGGAGGTGACCTGGTCGGTGCCGCCGGGGACCTTGGCGGTGTAGGTGGTCATCAGCCCCTTGGAGTAGGCGTACTCGATGGTCTGGTCCTGGTCGTTGTTCGTGCCCCCGCCCGGCGTGCCGTCGGTGTAGTTGCGGATGGTCTTAGTGGTGCGGCCAGCGTCGTCGAGGACGTTGCGGGAGACGAGGCCGCGCGGGTCGGTGGATTCGAGGACGGTGCCGTCGGTGTTGTAGGTGGTGGTGGAGACGAGTTTGGTGTCGGAGCGTGCGGGGGCGGTGGATTCGGAGTCTCGGTCGTAGTTTGCGGCGGCGTTGGTGCCGTAGGCGACGCTGTCGGTCGGGCGACGCCAAGCGTCGTAGAAGGTGACGGCGATCTGTGCGCGGCCCTTGATTTTGGACCCGGAGAAGTCCACCAGCGAGAGGTCGCTGTCCGTGTCGAGCGCCCCCGTGGTCGACGTGTCGTCGTGATGACGGGCGATCGAGACCAACATGAGCGCAAGCCCGGATGTCGCGTCGAAGTACGTCTGGCGTTCGTCCAGCACGGTGTCGCCCGTGACCGTCCCCGCGTCGGTGTACCCCTGCGCGGTGGCGGCTGCGGCGTCATCGGTCTTGCCGATGGCGAACTGGTTGGTCGCCCGGCCCAGCCGGTCGTACGCCGTCTTGGAGATCGAGGAGCCCATCGACTTCATCACACGCCCCGCGGCGTCGTACCAGGTGTAGGTGATCAGATCGTTGGTGGTGTTGAAGGAGCCGTCGGCGACGAGCACCTTGTGCGTGACAGACTTCCAGGTGCGTCCAACCCCGTCGTAGGAGGTTTCCGACAAGGAGAGACGCCCGGTGGCGGTGGACGTCGGGTCTGTCGCGGCGGTGAAGCCCGAGGTCGAGGAGTACGAGGCCGACGCAACGACCCGGCTCAGGTTGTCGTACTTGACCACCGAGTGCGGGGACTGCGGGTTGGTCGTGACGACGGCCCGGTTGCGGGCGTCGTAGATGTACGTCGTGACCCGCTGATCGCCCGTGGTGCCCCAGTTGCCGTCGGCGTCCGCCGTCCGCGTCGTCAGCAGGCTGTTGGCCTTGGAGCCCCCCGCGTCATAGACCATCGTCGTGGTCTTGACCATCGTGTCCGTGCCGGAAGACTCGCCCCCGGAGAACGAGGAGTCGTTGGTGCCGATCCACGATTCGGTCGAACGCCCGAGCGCGTCAAAGACCGTGCGGCTGATCGTCCCCGTCGCGTCCTTGGTCCGCCAACGCCGCCCGGCGTCGTCGTACGCGAAGCGCGTCGCGTCGTAGTTGGTCCCCTCGGTGCCCGCGCCCGAACTGGGGAGCAGAAAGTACGACCGCGACTCGCTCACGCGGTGCCCGTCCGAGGAATAGACGCTGGTGCCCATGCGCTCGAGTGTGCCCGTCGCGATGGCCGTGATGGGATCGCTGGCGGTCGTCGTGATCCAGCCCGAGATCGCCGTGGTTGTCGAGCCGCCCGTGCCCGAGAACGCAATCAAGCCTTGGAACTCAACCCCGCCCGCCTGATTGCTCACCGTGTAACTGACCGGGCCGTAGTACGTCGTGGACCCGCTGGTGACTACCCGCGGCACCGACAGCCGGACAATTCGATGATCCGCGAGAAGGGTGATGTACTGCTGCGAGACCAGCCCGTCGGGCGCGGTGGTCGTGCTGGGCCGCCCCTGCGCGTCGTAGGTGTAGGTGGTCTTGAGGTGGAGCGCCGTGCCGCTGGTGGCGTAACTGGTGGGCGTGCTGGGGATCGTAACCCCCGTCAGGTCCGCGTGGGCGGTGTTCGCGTCGGTGATCGAGGTCGTCACCAGCCCCGTCGTTGCGCTCATCGCGCGGTAGCTGATGACCGGCGTGGTGTCCGCCGACTTGCTGAACGAGGCCAACTTGTCATCGCTGAGGAACGACGCTGTGCTCGACGCTGCGTTTGAACCGTTGTTCGCTGTCGAAGGTGTCGGCGCGGTGCTTACCTGGTTCTTCGTCGCCAGCTTGCCCGAAGTCGCGGTGATGGTTGCGGAGGACGCTGGCCCGCTCACCTGAGGAACGCCGGTTTGCTTGACGCTCTCATAGCGCGTTGTCGAGGTGACGACTGGACGGACAAGAGTTTCTGTCCCCACAGTCAATGTCACCGACGTCGAGTACGCCAACTCATTGACCACCGAGATCTCGCCCGCGGTCCCCTGCTGCCAGCCGTCGCTGGCGAGCAACCCCGCCGCATCACCCGAACCCACGCGCGTAAACCGGGTCACAAGCCCCGCCGAGGTGCTCGCTGTAAACGACGGATTCGGGGACGTGTTGGTGTGCGTGTACGCTGTGATGTTCGCCGGAGAACGGATCTCTGTTAGTTGCCCGCTGCTGTTCCGCACCACTTGCGTCGCCCAGAACGTCGTCGGCGTTCCCGTGGGTGCCGCCGTCGTCACTACACGCGACAGCGGTTGCCCCGCCTCGTCCATGTACTGCGTCGTCCACTTGCCGCCCGGCTCGGTCACCACCGCTCGCTTGTACCACCCCGTGTCGTACCCCGTGCCGTCGGTGTAGCTCGTCGATGTTTCATAGGTGTACGTGAACGTCCCGTTCCCACCCCCGCCCGAGCACCCGCACTGCCCGTTCATAAAGACCGACAGCACCCGCGCCTTGAGCGCCGAATCCCCGTTCGCAAGGTCGAAGTACGTGAAGTAGGCGTCCGAGTACGGCTTGAGCGTGTCCGTGCTCGCCGTCAAGAAGTCATCATCCAGGTTCCCGTCCTGATCCCAGTCGTACTTCCGTGTCCCCTCGGACCCCACGATCATCTTGAGCTGGTGCGGGTTGCCGATGTTGGTCGACCCGTTGTACGCCCCTGTGTAGTACCGGTAGAGCGTCTTGTTCTCAAGGTTCGTCGTGCCGTCCGACAGCGGAGTCGTCACTTTCACCGTCCGGAGGTTCCCGTTGTCCCCGTGCGTGTTGTCACCCGTCTGGTAGTACGTGTAATCGACCTGACCCACCGTGGCCAACCCCGTCGGGCTCGCCCACGTCCCGCCCGTCCTCGTCTCCGCCTTCACCTGCGTCAGCCGTGACTTGCTGTCCAGCGTCGTGTAGGTGTAGGTGTACCGACGGTCCGCCTGGTCGTACGCCTTGGTGATCCGCTTGCCCGTGTAGCCGCTCGTCACCGCCGTTGACGCGGTCGTCTTGTCCCCGACGTAGATCGTGTTCCCCGCCTCGTCGGCCATCTTCCAGAACTGCCAGTCCGCAGCCCCGCTCGACGTGTTGCCCCCGAAGAACGTCGTCTTATTCCCCATCTGGTCCGTGTACACCCAGGTGTCCGGGCTCCCCGAGACGTACTGCACCACGCCCGCCGCCCCGTTCTTGGCCTTGTACTCCGTGCTCGTCGAACTCGTCCGCGCCAGCTCGATGTACCGGTCCGCCCCGTAGACGATGTATACGACATCTTTCGCGTGGTCGACGGGCGAGCCAGTGTCCACATAGACGAAAATCTCCGGTTGGCTGCTCTGGAACCAGTTCCGCCCTTGGTACCCATCGCTGTCACGGTGCCCGCCCGTGGCCGTCGTGTTGTCGGTCTGCACCGGGTTGTACGTCCGACCCACCACCCACCGCGGGCCCGCCGAAGGGAGCGCCATGTCCACCGCGCTCACCGAAGGGGCGCCCGTCGCGGCGTTCACGCCCGCGAGATTCGCGCTCCCGTTCCACGATTCTCCCATCGGATTGCCCGCCAGCGACCAGCCCAGCGTCGAACCCGCACGCATCGTGCCGTCAATTCCCACGCCCCGCTGCAGCGCAAGAGGCAAAATGTCCTGACCCGCGCTCGCGGTTGAGTCCATCTTGTTGCTCGTCAGCGTCGCGGGCCACACTTCAAGCACCGGGCCCGCGTATGCCGTCCCCGCAAGCCCCACAAGCACGAACGAAGCGAGCATCGCCCGCATGGTCGAACGAACCAAGACGTGTTTCGACCGCAGATTTCGCATGTTCATCGGTGGCTCCGTGATCGCGTGCCGCTTCACACCTACGCGACGGCTCACGCCGCCGCTCTCACACTGCGCGTGTAGTGAATCCGATTTTTAGCGACCCCGCAAGCGAACGTCCTGCAAACATTGCAAATAATTGTCGCGCATGCTTTGCGCATGTATGTGATTCTTGTTCCAACAAACAAACCGAATCGAAAAACTTTTCTGAATTTTGCACGACCCACTAGACAAACACCCGCGTACTTGTTCTACTAGCACCTGTGTCGATCGGAATCCAAAGTCGTCTGATACTGGAGATCCATCATGCGTGGTATGAAGAAGCAGAACCATTCGGACTCATTCAAACAGAATGAAACACGCCCCGGCGGGGCTTCTCTCGCGGTCACGGTGCTTCTCGCAGGAACGGCCGGAGCCGCGATCGTGTGGTCGGCAGTGTCTGCGCCCTCGATGCTCCCTGCGACCCCTGCTCCCTTCTCACTCACTCCAGCGGTGTCCACTTCGCCCGAAGTCGTCCTCCGTGACAGCCTCCGCGAGATCGGTCTCACCCCAACCAATCTCGCAGCCGTAGGGTTTACTCCCCAGCAGGTCGCCAGCGTGATCAACGCCGCATCGACACACCTCACCACCCGCGGTGATGCCTACCGCCAGAGTGCCGCAGCCGCACGTACAACGCGGCAGCAGGTCTCTGACCTCGAAGCCCTCGCCCAGTCCGGGCAAGCCACGAGCGAGCACCTCAACACCCTGGCTGTCGCGAAGAGAGCACTCACCCAGGACACCACCTCGCACAACGAGGCCAAAGCAAGCCTCCTCGCCGCGGCGATGCAAGGAATCCCTTCGGATCTGGCGGATGCTCTGGCGACCCTGAAGTTCCAATCAGCCTGGGAAGTTCCCGCTGAATACAAAGTCGTCGCACGAAGCGAAGAAGACTGGCTCCGCCTCCGGGATGCCCTCTCGGAATCCCGCATCGCCGCTGCATCAGGCCTTGCTCCTTCCGACGCCACCACCCAGTTCCTCGCCGACACCGACGCCCACGCCGCCGTCGCCAACGCCAGAGCACGCCTTGAGGCCAACACCCAGGCCGTCTCCGACGCCTGGAACACCGCTGTCCGAGGGGGATAGGAGCAGCCCCTGAGCAGAGCGGGCTCCCCGTCACGCTCTTCTCTCTCTGTTGATCCGGCTCCCGTGACACGGTGCCGGATCTTTGATCGTTCGATGGTCTGGAATTCGATTCCACCCCCACCTCCACCCCAAGCCGAATCTCTGGTAGGCTGAGTTCCCATGAACACAACCTCATGGCTGATCGCGGTCGGGACGTGGGTCTGCTCCGTTGCACCAGACAGCCTCGCCATCGGGGTTGCTCAGCCGGAGGCATCGGTCACGCTTGCGGGACAGACAGATGTGGCGCGGCTGGTGGATTTGGCTTCCGAGCGGCTTGGGGTTCGGGTGGAGTATGACCCGGCGGTGCTCAAGGGTGCCGTAACGGTGCGGGGGGGCGGGGGCGCTGGGGATGGAGGGATTCCGGATTCGGAACTGTGGGAAGCCGTGAACGCCGCCCTTGCGGGGCGTGGGTTTACGATCATTCGTGCCGGGAACGCCGCGACGCCTGCGGTGGATGCTGCGGAAGGCAAGCCCTCGGTGAAGCAGGCCTTTACGGTGGTACGGCTGACTGACGCGGCGAATCTCGTGATGCCCGAAGGGCCTTTTGCGGGCAATCGGCTCTCGTGGCCCGGGCTCGCGCCGGGGTATGCGGCGGTGTTCCTCAAGGTCGAGCATCGTCAGGCGAAGGTTGTGGCGGAATTGCTCAAGGTTGTCTTGTCGAAGTCTGGCTCGGTGGTGTCTCCCGTCGGCGAGAGCGATCTGCTGTTGGTCGAGGATCTCACGCCGAGGTTGAGGTTGGCCGCGAAGTTCCTTGCCCGCATCGACACACCGCAGTCGCCTGCGGAACTGTCGGAGGTGACGCTCGTCAACGCGACGCCGGCGGAAGTGATCGCGTTTGTGCGGGACATGGGGTCGCGGCGTGATGGCATTCCAACCGGTGGGAACGCAGCGACCAAGCCGCCCGGCGAGATCCTGGCACAGCCCGGGGCCAACGCGGTCTTGATCCTGGCTCCTAAAGAGCACCAGGCGTTCTGGAAGGACCTCGTGGGCCGTCTTGATACGAGGCAGAGTGTCGAGACACGGAACTACACCTCGCGTCAGGGGGACGCCAAGGCACTCGCGAGCCTCATCGAACAGGTGACGGGTGGGGGCGCCGGTTGGGTACCTAGCGCGCCGGGAGCGCGAAGCACAGCAGCAACGGTCATCGTGGATGAGTTCACCGGAACGCTGATCGTGACCGCCACGGCCTCGCAGCACGCGAAGATCGGGGAACTGCTCACGCGGATTGATGCCACCTCGGGCGGCGTGCCCAGGCAAGCACGGTCGTTCCCCGTGCGGAACAGGCCGGTCAAGGAGGTGGTGAGCGTGCTCACGGAACTCCTGACCAAGAAGGGTGAGAACGCAAGCCCGCTGCTGCCGAATGCCGATTCAGCGTCCAAGCGTCTGGAACCCAGCGGCACCACGGTGGGCCGCAAGGACGAGTCGACGACGCAGTTGACGGCGGACGAAGGGACGAACACCCTGATCGTCATCGCCGAGCCTCGGGTCTTGGCGCAGGTCGAAGAGTTGCTCGCAACGCTCGATGTCCGGCAACCGCAGGTGATGATCGAGGTGGCGATGATCAGCCTGACCGACGGGCAGAGCCGGGCCCTGGGCGTCGAACTCGACAAGATCTCGTCCCTAGCGGACGGTGCGGTACGGCTGAGCTCGATCTTTAGCAGCACGAGCGGCGGCGGAGGTGGGGGCCCTTCGGGTTCGCCCGGCACGGGGTTGACTGCGAGCTACATCAACGTCGGCGACTTCAGCGCGGTCCTGCGGGCGCTCGAAGCGGTGAACGAAGGGCGATCCACCAGCGTGCCCTCGCTGCTCGTGGGGAACAATCAGCAGGCGACGTTCAGTTCCGTCGCGCAGCAGCCCACGGGCACGGTGAGCACCGACACCACGAGCACGACGACACGCGGGTTCGGCGGGTTCCAGGACGCGGGCACGCGGATCAACGTCAAGCCACAGATCGCCGAGGGGGATCACCTCGTGCTGACCTACAACGTGGAACTCAGCTCGTTCACGGGCAACCCGTCATCGGACGGTCTGCCGGGGGCGCGGCAGCAGAACACAGTGAGCAGCGTCGCGATGATCCCCGACGGACACGCGGTGGTGGTGGGCGGGATCGAGCTCAAGACCGACACCGACGACACCTCCAAGACGCCGATCCTGAGCGACATTCCGCTCCTTGGGTTCCTGTTCCGCTCGAACAAACTGACACGCGACCGGACACGCTTCTTCGTGCTGATCCGTGCGAACGTGATGCGGGACAGCGGGTTTGCGGATCTGAAGTATGTCAGCGGGCGGACCGTTGAGAGCAACGCCCTGGGCTTCAGCGACGGGTGGCCGAAGGTCGAGCCTCGGGTGATCAAGTGAAGAAGGCATCGGGCATCAGGCATCAGGCATTGGGGAACGCATGAGCCAGGCGGCGGCGACATCGAGTCCGATGGTGTGGGGGGAGCCTTCGGGCTTGTTCTTGTCGCGTGTGCCGCGCGAGTTGTGTCGTCGGCATCTGGTCATCGGTGGCGGCCAGCGCGACGCGTGCGAGGTGCTGCGGGTCTCTCCTTCGACGCCGCCGTGGATTTCGGGGAACGTGTCGGTGGCTTTGGGCATTCCGGTCCGCACGGTGTTGGATGATCCTGAAGCGATCGCGCGGGCGGTGGACCTTTACTACCAGCAAGCCAATGGCGACGCGGGTGGGGGCGGGGGTGACACTTCCGACTTGACGGGCGAAGCGGAGGTCCATGCCGAAGCTGCCAAGTTGCTGACGGAAGCGGACCGGGACCTGCTCAAGATTGACGGCAAAGGTCCTGTGATCCGGCTGGTGGACATGATCCTTTTTGACGCGCTCTCGCGCCGGGCGAGCGATGTGCATGTTCAACCGCTCGCCGACCGCACGCTCGTGCGGTTCCGGCTCGACGGCGTGCTGCACGACGTGCGTGAACTCCCTGCGGTGCTCGCAGCTTCCGTCGTCACGCGGATCAAGGTGATGTCGCGGATGGACGTGGCCGAACGCGGCGCGCCGCAAGACGGGCGTGCGACGGTGACGATTGGGGGTGGCGTTGGTGTAGGGACCAGATCAATCGACTTGCGTGTGAGCACGCTGCCCACGAGCTATGGCGAGCGTGCCGTGATCCGTCTGCTCGATAACTCCCGGGATCACCACCTCATCGACCTCGCGAAAATCGGGATGCCACCGGAGATCCAGACACGTCTCGAAGAGCGGCTGAGTCGCGCTCACGGGATTGTGCTTGTGACTGGACCGACCGGGAGCGGCAAGACGACGACGCTGTACGCCTCGCTCCGGCTGATGGCGTCGCCTTCCACAGGTGCCGCATCCAAGGTGGGTGGCGAGCACAACATCATGACGATTGAGGACCCCATCGAGTACGAACTCTCGACGGTGGGGATCGCGGTGAGCCAGACGCAGGTCAACCCCAAGAAGGGGCTCACGTTCGCCACGGGTTTGCGGCACATCCTGCGGCAGGACCCGGACGTGGTGATGGTGGGCGAGATCCGCGATGATGAAACCGCTCGCATGGCAATGCAGGCTTCGCTCACGGGTCATCTCGTGCTGAGCACGCTGCACACCAACGACGCGGCGTCGGCGGTGACTCGGTTGGTGGACCTTGGCATCGAGCCGTACCTCGTGAGCGCGTCCCTCTCGGCGGTCTTGGCCCAGCGGCTGGTTCGGCGCGTCCACGCGGACTGCGACGGGCGTGGCTGCGACGGGTGCCTCGGCTCGGGGTATCGAGGACGGCTTGGTGTGTTCGAGATGTTGACCGTGACCGACCGGGTGCGTGAACTCATCACCACCAGCGCGGGCGAGCAGGTCATCCGCGATACCGCCCGCACCAGCGGCATGCGGACCCTGATGGAGGAGGGCAAGCGTCTCGCCAACGAACGCATCACCTCGATGGTCGAGGTGCAGCGTGTGATCCAGGGGCTCGAAGGATGACGCCCCACCCCCACACTCCCCACAACCCCCACAACCCCCACGACCCCATCCTGGCCCTCCGCCGCTCGACGCGTCGCGTGGCGGGTGTGGGTGCGGCCTTGGTCGTCGCCGCGTTTGCGTGGGCGTTGTGGCCCATTGAGCGGGCCCCGCTTGCGTTCGCGGACGCCGCTGGACAGTCACGAGCGACCCCGTCGGCGGAACGTCTCGCGTTCAACTCGGACGCGTTCAACGCCACACTCTGGACGCCCCCGCCCGTCACGCCGCCCTCCCCTGTAGTGGCACAGAAACCCCCTCCCCCGCCGATGAAACTCCAACTCATCGGCATCACCCGTGACACACCCTTGGGTGGCGGAACGCCCGTGCTGCGGGCTGCCCTGTACGACCCCGACACCGATCAGATGCTCATCGTGGCAGCGGGCGAGAAGATCACCCTCGGCGGCAAGGCCCGGTACACCGTCGCGTCGCTCACCAACGACACGATCGAACTGGCCGACGGCGAGACGGTCCGCAAGCTCTCGCTGAAGGATGAACGGAGGCCCGGCACGTGAGCCACCCCCTCCCCAACCTTCATCCACGCCTTCCCGCCGATCGGTTCTACTGGGCGGTTCTTACGCCTGACTTGCCAGCTTCCTCGCTGCGGTCGCTGACCGCGCCGATGACACGGGCCGTGCTGGATGAGTTGTTCGCCCCACACCTGCCGGTGGACCTCGCGTCGGTGGCCTGTTCGTACACGCCACTGCCTGACAACAGCGTGCTCGCGTGCGCGATCCCGGCTTCGGTGATCGACGATCCAGCCCACGCAGCCGCCGTCACGCTCGCACCCTCAGGCCTGCCTACTTGGCTCGAACACGACGCCGATCCCGAGCACCTCAATGTCTTGACGGGTGTGTACGAACCACGCCCCGTGACTGCGGCACGCCGTCGTCGGTCGTTGGTGGCCGCGTCCATCGCGGCGTTGGTTGCCGTCGTGCTCGCCGTGGGCTTCGAGCGCCGGGCGAGCCTAGCGCGTGCCGACCGTGCAGCATCGCAGACCGCGATGGACCAACTTCTGCGTTCCAAGCCCGCCGCCGATCTCGGCGTCTCGCCCACGAACTCCGTTCAGACTTCCAGCCAAGCCCTCGAACGCGAACTCTCGCGCCTGCGGGCGACACGCAGCACGCGGGCCGCGCTTGGACTTGGCGACGCCGCCGACCCGCTCGCATCGCTGTTGGCGTCGTGGCCGGGAGAGATCAAGGCCCAGGTCCAGACGCTGACCGCCGCACCGACGCAGGTCAGTATGAGCGCGTTGTTGCCGTCGCTCTCCGACGCCGAACGCCTCGCCGCCACGCTCGGGACGACGCCGGGATGGGCACCAAGCCAGCCGCAGATCACCACCAGCGGTCGCGGCGTCCAAATGCAACTGAACCTGAGCCCGATCTCAACCCCCGCCCCCAAACCGAAGGGGGGCACGCCATGAGCGTGGGCCTCTTCTTCGGTCGCATGTTCGCGGTGGTCGCCGTTATCGCAGCGGGCGTCTCCGCGTGGCGAGCGTCCTCGGCATCGTCCGACGCCCACCTCGCCCGCATCCAGGCCGCCGCGTTCTCGCAGCAACTCGCCGAGATCGAGCGTCTGCGTCCGCAGCGGCAGACCGCTCTACTCGCTTCCAAGCCCACCGAGAGCATGAGCGTCTCCGTGCGGACCGCGATGGCAACCGCCGGCGTGGACGAAGCTTCTCTGCGTGCGGTGACACCCGGAGCCGACGAACCGGTCGCTTCGGGCGATACCACAGGCCCGACCTACCGCCGCCAGAACGTGACGATCTCACTCTCCCCCATCACCACGCGGCAACTGGGCCAGTTCCTCGCCGCGTGGCGTACTGCCGAACCCGCGTGGGTCGTGACCCGCATCGACTGCACGCACGCGGGCGGCGAAGCGGACACCAACTCGACCTACGACGCCCGCCTCACGCTTGCCACGACGTACCTGTCTTCAGCCATAGCCTCCGCCCCCACACCCCCCACACCGTAGAATGATGAACCCCCGCAAGGATCTCCCATGCGTACCCGCCTGCTCGCTCTCGCTCTGATCGTTCCCTTCGCCACGCTTGCCTCGTGCAAGTCCGGCCCGAGCACGGCCTACACGCCCCTCGATCCCGAGCGGCGCGACACGTCCAAAGCCGACTCGCTCAATCAAGAAGCCGCCGCACTCATGCAGGTCGAGCCCGTCAAGGCCGAAGCGTTGCTCCGGGAAGCCCTCGCCGCCGACCTCTACCACGGACCCGCCCACAACAACCTCGGCGTGCTGTTCCTCAAGCAGAACAAGCTGTACGAAGCCGCTGGCGAGTTCGAGTGGGCCCGCAAGCTCCTCCCCGGCCACCCCGACCCGCGCCTGAACCTCTCGCTCACGCTGGAATCCGCGGGTCGCTACGACCAGGCCGCCGACCACGCACGGACCGCCCTTCAGATCCATCCCAGCCATATCGCAAGCCTTCAACAACTCGCACGATTGGAACTGCTGCACCCCACCCACACCCACAACGCCAAGCCCTCCTCGCCCGGCAGAGCTGCCGCAAGCCGTACCCCCGAAGCCATGGAAGAACTTCGCACCACCCTCAGCGAGATCGCCCTCCGGGGCGAATCAAACGCCTGGAAGGACTGGGCGCGCCTCCAACTCGTCAAACTCGACGGCGGAAGGTAGAGGACGATCGTTCGACAAGCTCTTTGAGAGGCTCGTACAAGAGAAGAAGGCTCTTGGGCGGGGGTGGTAGCGGGCAGTCTTGGTTCGCTTCTGGAAGCGTGCTTTGCGTGGGAATGCGAACGTATTGACTGGGAAGAGTGCGGTCTCGAAGAATCTTCTTCCCTGCATGCCGCTTCCTTCTTCCTCGCCTCGGCCCTTGACCCGAGTTATGCACAGAAATCATGCCATCAACTACAGGAAGAATCTATAGGTTTATCTACTATAGGTTTTAGGGGGGTCTGGTTCAGCGCACTTCTCTCGGGGTCAGGGGGGTCTGATTCAGCGTACAGGGCGGGCCGATTCAGCGTGGATAACTTTCCTCCGCCCGCCGGTTGTCCACAGGGGGACGGGCGAGAGGTGTCGATTGCGGGATGCGTTGTGGTGGTCAGGGACCTACTGCAAAGCTGATCCTGGTAGGTGAGAGCGGTGCTTTGGAGTAGTGCAGCACGAGCCCGCCGGCAACTTCGTCGATGCGGGCGTCGGGATAGACCGCCCTCACCTGCCGGAAGGCGTTGCGGTACTTCTTCTTGAAATCTTTGGACGTGCCGTATTCCTGGCCGAACTGCTCGCGGAGGTTCTCCCAGCTCAGGCGTACCCCCTTTTCGCTGGTGATACGGCATAGTCGGTGGGCCAGCCATGTGTAGATGTCGAGCGCCAATGACGAGTGCTTCAAGGCCGACAGTGCCCGGTAGTCCAGTGGCACGGCGTGCTCGGCGAGTGTGCTGAAGAACTCTTCGGAGAGTTCCATCACGCCCGGCCAGAGCGTCTGCTGCCCCGAGTCGCGGCTGCTGGGCTGGAGCCACGCCTCGAACCGCTTGATCGGCTTGGCGTCCACCGTGACCACCCTCCCCTCGGCGTGCATCCCGAGTGTGAGGCGGCACGCTGCGAGTGCTTCCATCTGCTTGCGGAGGGCGGCGTATCCGCCGCGTTCACCGCCGCTGGTGGGCATCCCGAGCATGTTGAGGAATTGCCGGACGCTGTCCCCGATCTCGATGCTGCGTCTTTGGGTGCGGATCGCCTCGCTCGACACATGGACCATGACGAGCCTGGGAACGGTGCCGTAAGGGAGCGGCTGCTCGACAAAGTCCTTGCCGTTGAAGAGCTTGCCCGCTTCAAGAAGAATGCTGATGTGGCCGCTGTGCCGCTCGAAGCTCCGCTGGGGCGTGAACTTGCGGGGCAGCCCGACCTGGCACATGACGGTGTGGAGGAAGTCGGCCCGATCGGGCGGTTCGAGCCTGATGGCGGTGCTGGCGTCGATCAACCGTTGGACCGTGGGGGTGGGGTTTGGGGTGGGGGTCTCGACCACAGCCTCTCCTGCGGCCACTGGTTCGATGCTGTGTGTCACTGGAGGTAGCCGTTGGCTTTAAGCCACGGCTCCAAAGCCTCGTCCAGGATGTCCTGAACGGCTGAAGGCTCGATGCCTTTGAGTTGACGTTCGAGAGAGGCCCTTTTCAACGCTGACGCAAGATCTTCGCGGATGCGAGTAGTCACGGAAGTGCGGCGGCTGGTGGCCTTCTTCTCCGCCTGAGTGGGCACCGGCGCGGCGTTGCGGATGAAAGCGCGCTCGACAGAAGGATCGACCGAGCCTACTCCGGGCACCTTTGGAGTCTCGCTGAGCCCTTCAATGAGTGATCGACGCTGCTCAGCCATGATTGCCCGCCGCTCTCGCCTTGGCTGCCACCTTGCCCCGCTGCTGCCAAGCCTCGGGCAGAATTTCACGGAACAACCGATCCACTTCGCTGGCGGCGTCACGGGCTCGAAAGCCCATCCCGGCCACCACAAGCCCTTGGCCCGGTGCGTCGGCGTAAATCTGTCGAAGGATGAGCGGTTGGGAGGCAAGGGGAAGGTTGAGTGCGGCCGCGGCATCCTTCATGTCCTGTGTGAGGCGGTAGTTCTTCCCCACCATGCTGAGCACGATGATCGCCCTTGGCAACCCGCCGCGAATGTCCTGGGCCTGCCGAACCACGGTCGTTGCTGCGGCAAGGGCGCGAATCTCAAGCATGGACGCCTTGCATGGAACAATCGCCAGGTCCGCACGGAGCAAGAGCGCACGGCTCGTCTCCGCAAGGCTGCCGGGCCCGTCGGCGATCACATAATCAGCGTCTTGATTGAGCAACGGGAGTTCGTTGAGAATGGCGTCGGCGTTGTCGTAGTGGACCGCTTTGATCTCGGGCACCGCTTCCTGAATCCACTGCGACGATGACGCTTGCATGTCACAGTCCGCGAGCGTCACGCGGTAGCCAAGGCTGTGAAGCCATGCCGCGAGGTGAACGGACAAGGTGCTCTTACCAACCCCGCCCTTCATGTTTGCAATTCCGATGATCATCCCCCACCATTAGCACACCGATCGCGACTCTGGCAAGCGGAATGTCGTCAGGCCAGTCGGATGTCCGGTTGGCCGTCTTTCCGGCGGGCTGCGTGGCAGTCCAGCCGTCTGGCTGCTCGTCCGCCATGCCGGGCGTCTGGCTGTCCAGCGTGTCGCCTGTCATGCCAGCAGGCTGGCATGACAGCATGACGGCAGGCTTGCCGTCAGGCCATCAGATCATTCAACACCGGAGGCTGCCCCGACGATGTGTGACAATTCTCACACACCACCCCCTCCCGATTCTGCCAACGCTTGCCATCTGCCTGCCGTCAATCATGCTCGTCGTCCGCGCTGCCAGCATGTCATCATGCTGCCATGCCGTCAAGACAGCCCGCCGTCCGGCTGTCCGTCCTGCCAGCCTGTCCGTCCGACGGATTGCTCAGCACCTAAGCACCGCTTAGGGGAGATGTCTGATGCAAATTTGTACTGCTCCTGGTCTTTGGTCTCTTGCAGGACGGACAGGCTGGCGGCTGCCTCAGTCAAGCGACTGAATGACGGCAAGTGTGCTATTTCGACACACACTGAACCGCTGCGGACCTCCGGCGACACGACGAGGGAAGGGGAGGTGACAGGGAAGGGGAAAGGGATCGAGCCACGGCATACGACGCCTCTTGGACGGCTAGATTCAGGGTCGAAGAATGGGAACGCCACCCGACGATGGATTCATCAGGTGGCGTCAAAGACTCGCCAGAATGGGGAGTGGACTAACCGATCTCAAACCGCGAGATCGCCCGCCCGATCAACTCCGGGATCTGCGGGACAACAGCGTTGCCGAGGCCGCGGGATCGGTCCAGCCGAGCGGGAACCCCATCATCGCTTCCAACAGTGAAGGGTGCGGGTAGTTCCCACCGAACCTCTTCGGGAGGTAATTGACCAGCAGACTGTCGGTGTACCGACCTTTGATCTTCCCGCTGCTTGAGGCCAGCGGAGTTGGCAACAATCCATAGACGGTCCCGCCGATGAGGCGCCCCGACGGCACAAGCTGGAACAACAAACGTTGTTGTGTCGTAGCCGAGAGCGTCCAAGTCATTGAGTACGGTGTCGAGACCGAGTTCAATATGCCCAGCAACGTTCTCGCAAACGACCCATCGCGGCCTGAGTTCTCGTATGAGTCGATGCATCTCCGGCCAGAGATGCCTCGGGTCTCTCGCTCCGCTTCGATGGCCCGCGATACTGAAGGGTTGGCAGGGGTAGCCGCCGCAGATGATGTCGATGTGGTGTATGCCGTCATGGTGGAGCCTTTCGTGGGTGAGTTGATGAATGTCGGGGTACACAGGTACGCCCGGCCAGGGCCGCCCGAGCAGGTCCTGGCAGAACGGGTCGATCTCGCAGAACGCGACGGTCTGCATCCCGGCCCGCTCGAACCCGAGCGAGAAGCCTCCGATGCCTGAGAAGAGGTCGAGGACTCTGAGGCGCCGAGGACGTGGACGGGATACCCGGGCATAGAACGGATTGATGGCGGAGGTTCGGCTCATGCACGGGGCGCCTCCTCACGCAGCTCGCATTCAAAGTGCGTGGACGCCCGTATCGCAATCCGCGGAGCATCAAATCCTTGGGTGTGTGCAAAATGCAGCAGGTCGGCGATCAGATCGATGATTGCCGATTGGAGGTCTACGGGTGACATGCGGCTGGGATGCTCGCATCCGCCTTCGCGGGCGAAGGTGGCGAGCGTCTTGGCGGCGAGGGCGGCTCGGTCGTAGTTGGTGATGTTGTTGACCATGAGTGAGTCCTTTCAGAATCGGAAGGGCGAGCCTTTCGGCCCGCCCCTCCGTGGGGTTGAGGTGGGGTGGGGTTAGTCCCTCTTGTCGCTGGCGACCCGAAGGGTGATGCGACCGTCGAGGGGTGCGACTTCAAGCTGAATGTTGAAGCCCTGCCCGTCGGAATGCGGCCATGCACTGCCGATGCGGGTCCAGAAGCTCTTGTCGCCGGCGCCCTCGCGGACGTGGTACGCGACGTGCGTCGGCTTCTTCGAGGGCTGCTTGCCGTTGGCGGGCGTGGGGGTGTTGGGGGTGGAATCGGACATGAGAAATCTCCTTCTTGTGGTTTCCGGCCGCGACCATCGCGGCCTGATGGCACGCCAAGAAGGCCGCCACAGGCGGGGCGGAGCGCACCTGTCACAGCGGAAAGTGGGAGGGACCCGGTCTGCAGCGCAGCGAAGATGGGGAGGAACCGGCTTTCTGCTTGACTGGCCCGACGGCGGCCTTAGCGATGCCACCAATCAGGCGGCGTTGGTTGCAGGAAACCCGCGTGAGGAGATTCCCTCCGGGTTCCACCTCTCACCCCACAACCCGGCACGCTGCGAGGACTCCAGCCGATGCCCCCGTGAACCATGCTGCGACTGGAACTGGGTGGTCGAGAGGAGGATTGCATCCGGCGTGGCCGTCGATCCGGGAATCATAGGGCGAAAGTCAGCGGTGTTATTCCACTCGACGCGCGTCAAAGTCGCCTCGCATGAGCCCCCCCAACACAAGACCCACGGAGTGAACGGGCTTCCAGCCTGTTTCTGGGAGGACTTGCTTGATCGACTGTGAATGCACGATGAAACCCGCCCGCCCGGGTCAGCGGGCGAACGGGCAGAGTGGTGGGATGGTGGATCAGTGTTCGGACGGCAGATAGAGCGTCCAGTGCTCACCGTCGAAGCCGGCCCACACGTCAACGTGATCGAGCGGGAAGTCGGTCCACGGAATGCCGCTGGTGATAAAGGGCGGAACGTCGCTGTCAGCGCGCGCAGTGAGTTCTGCCGAGCGATCCTCGCGAACGTCCAGACGCCAGAAGTGCAGGCACAGGATGCTGGGGTCGGTGCGGCCCGCCTTGGCGACCTCGCCTCCGGCGATCGCCAGCGCGATCGCGTCGATGAGCCAGTAGGCTTTGCCGCGTTCGGCCAGGAACTGGACTCCGGGCGTGTAGAGGATGCGGCGGGCCAGCGGATGCCGGAAGCGTCCGAGTTCGCCTGTGAACTGTTGGAGGTCTGCGTGAGTGAGCGGTGTATTCATCGGTGTTCTCCTTTCGTGGTTGTGTTGACCGATGCACACCGAAAGGCGTTCGTGGCAAGCCGCCGTGTCAAGGGGATGGTGCGGGCAGGAGCGAATGCGACAACACGGTCCCCTTGAGGCAAAAGGCCGTACGCGGCGGCGACGGACGCCAAGATGAGCATCAACAGGTCAACGCGGCCACGAAGGAATCAGCGCGGAAGCTCGCTCACGTCGTCCAACGGAGTACGGCCCGACGAGAATTGGTATCGCGGGACAGGCCGACCTCTGCTTAACCGGTTCCTACGGCGATGCTACGAAGCCCTCAAGACGATCGAGCGCGGGTTGTCGGCACGAGTCCCGCGTCCCGTGCGGGCAGCGTCGCCCCAGAATCACACCGACTTGACATCCTGGCGGAAGTGTCGCACAGTCTGAAGCCTCACCCTTTGGACCGGCGCTGCTCCGGTAAGTACGCCTAGTAATCACGCTCTTCACGCACCCTGGCGCTCTCGATTAACTCCTTAAGCGTTTCTGTCATTTCATCAAGCCACTGCCCAACATTCGCGTTCGATTCCCCCTCACGCCATGGCACCATCACTTTCCGCATGCCCTCATAGTGCTGACTGGCGTGCCCCCACCACGATCCGGTAAGGTATCGTGCGACCAGCGATTGCCGAACGTTCTTGTCTGCCCCACACCGAACGAGTAACTCCCGTGTGATTGGGTGCATCCCTTTCGCGGACAACGCCTTGGGAATGCAACGCGCGACGTCAGGACCACGATCTGAGGGGTTCTTACCGATCCAGCTCCAGAGCTTCTCCAACGGAACACTGGCCCACAAGCCGCTACCATCTTCGTCTGGGCTTTGCCCGCCCACCCAGGCCAACACGCTCCATCGCGCCTCCGGCTCATGCAGATGCTTCTCAAGCACGGCCCAGGATGCTTCAGCGTCAGCAGCGAAAATCTTTGATGTCAAGCTCTGCTCTTCAGAATGTGCCTCTCGTGTGAAGCTCCTGTCGGATCTCACGTCGTTGAGTATCGCATCCAGAAGGGATGGACCGCTTTCAGGCTCGGCAGCAAACAAGGCAGTTGCCAAGCGGGTCCATTCATACGCGGTGACATCACGCGCTGTCTGCTTGCGTTGCAGGAGTCGTGGGTCCGTAAGCACCTGCTGGACCAACTTGAGCGGGAACGGCTTGTTCTGCCTGCCGGGCTCGTAGTAAGTGTGGAGCAAGTCCACTGCCAAATGAACGTCGCAGGTCAGATCTGGGCCCACGAGCAACGCGATCATGTCGAGAAATCGCTTTTCGTCGATGGAATCAATCGTTCGACCGAATCGAAGCATGCCGAGCGTCGCCACCGGAACAACGCCCGATCGAATGAGCACCATCCATCGCTCGGCCAGCTTGTCGGTCATTCCGGACCGCCACATCAGCTCGGGTACGCTTGCTACACGGGCGGCGTTGGTAGCCCAGCGATCAAGAATAGATTCAAATTCCACGGCGTCCCTCTCGAACACCGCCTTGAGATACCCAGCAAGAAACAGGATAGAGCGGTACTTCTCAGTGTTAGTTCCCCACGCAGCTTCGATCTCAGGCAATAGCGAGCACGAGATGTCGCGCACACCAATGCGGTAGCCGAAAGCCCAAGCGTTTTCTGCATCCTTGCTATTGAGCCATGGAAGTTCGCGAACGAGTACATCCGTCTGCTTCATCGCATCGACGGCAATTCCGTTGGCGATTTCTTCCCACCGCCCGGTACGCTTGCCATCTTCATAATTATCGCGAATGCGTTGCAGTCCAATGAATCGGTGGATCCGACCCTGTAAACCCTCGCCCATGAGCTTGTCGCGAAGCTGCTCGATCGTTTGAATAAGCTCAGCCCCAATGCGCTCCCCCTCATCCAGCTCAAGGAAGTCCTCGCACCACTCAATCAGCACCTTTGGCGTGACCCACCCTCGCTCAGCAAACCCGCTCAGTGTCGCAATGATCTGGGGTGAGATATGCCGCATACGAGCGAGCCCGCTTGCGCGGCCCAGCATCACGCGGAGGATTTCGGCGCGTTCGTCTGTCGACACTTCCGCCGCTCGCTGTTCCAAGAGTGTCCAGACGCGAAGGTACGCTTCGAACACCTCGCCCCACACTTTTGGCTTCCACAGATTCGGAGGCATTCGCAGGCCCTGATAGTCGGCGTTGCTCATTCGCGAGAAATGGTCAGTGACAAGAGCCGAGTCGGACGCTTTGATCCCGATTCTTCGCTGCTTCGGATTGTCCGATGTCACCGCCTCCCTTAAGAGGGGGAAACGTTCCTCGGGACTGGCCTCCGACGGGGCGACTCCGCCAAAGCCCGGGCTGAACAGCGATGCGAACACGCCCGACGCGTTATTTGACCATCGCTCATTTTCTGCCACAGCAAGAGCAAGCAATAGGCGAGCTCCACGCAGAAATAGCGCCCGCCACACCACGATTCGCTCTAGGGCAAAACGCACCTCGCTACGACCGATTTCAAATGACTCGATTTCCTCGTTAGACCAGGCCCCGACCGTGCGCTCAAGGCAGTTCAACACTGCTTCCGGGCTCGCGTCGGTCAGGGCCAGCAAAAAATCCGCGCCAATCTCCGTGCGTAGAAGCGTGCCGTCGGCAAAGGGCCCCTCGGGTCCGCATAGCTGTTCGACAACGCGAACAGCCGCTTTCGACCGATGGGCGTACTTCCACATTCCGACAAACCAATCCTTGAGCTTTCCCACCAATCCGGTTTGGAAGTCCTCCCACCGAAACCCATGGGAATGGCGATCCCACCATTCTGACCATAGCCAGATGTGAAGCGCCTTAGGCGTGATGTACAGCGTTCTATCGCCTTGGAGCACCCGACGGTCACGAAGCTCCTTGATCCATTGATTGAAGATAGCCGGAGTGATGCGGTTGTCGTCGAAGGACACCATGCCTGCGATCGCCACACCTTCCTCCTGCACCGGTCGTTCATACCCGAACTTCTGAAACAGGGCAACCCTTCGCATGAGCGACATGAGTTGCTGTGCATTGGGGTCGTCTTTGTGCCGCGCACCCACCGCGTATCTCTCCCAGATGTTCTGGGCCGACGGCGGTTTGAGCATGTCTTCCGAATCGGTGGCGCCGTTCGCCCCGATGACGTGTGCCACGCGCGGCGACCCGTCGCACAGCTCGCTCCACCTGCGCGCCTCTTCGGCCGGCAAGCCGTACGATTGAATGATCTGTACGATTGCGGCATCGTCGAGCACAGGGGCATTGAGCAAGTGAAGTCCTGAGGCGTTGTCTGGTTCCTGATAGATGGAGATGATTCGCAAGCGGTCTTTAAACCGGTGCAACCGGTCACTGATCCACTCACGAACGGCCGTATCGCATTCGTCGACGACGAGAATACCAGTCAAAGTTGGCTGATCCTGAAGCGACGTGTAGAGGGCGCTGCCTTGAAGCTCATGACCAACGCAGTACAAGACCCGAGGAGCAAGATCATCGACCTTCGTGGCTTCGAGGGTCAATCGCGTCTTGCCGATACCGGGCTCACCCCAAAGCCGAATGTGACGGGTGTCCTCGCCACGGAGAGCGGCGCGGATTTGCTCTATCAACGCGGTTTGCTGCGTGTCCGCGACAAACGGCTGCTCCATCAACTGGTCTTTCGCCCACGACGCATGATCGCGGCAGCCTCCGAAGTCACTTCCCATCAGATGACGGACTAGGCCGAGGTGATGATCGACAAGTGCTGCGATCTGCCCGCGACCGAGGACCTTGACTCTCGGCGTGGTGTAACCGCACGCCTCAAAGGCCGCCTGAAGATGACCACGGGCATCATCCACGTTTTTCTCGACCAGGTCATATCCCATGCACACCAGCACGTAGGTGCCGCCGGAATCCATGCACGTTCGCACTGCTGGTCCAAGATTTTCCTTCGCCGCAGGACTATCGCCGAACAGCTCTTTCTTGATTGCAGCCGGTTGCCACGCAGAGAAGCTTTCCCCTGTCTTCACTTGAAAGCGGGTGATCGCTGTGGAGAGAATTCCCTCGGTGGGGAGTTTGACCTCCGTATGCACGCTCGCGTCAATCCCTCCATCGGCAGTCGTGACTGCGTCAGGAACGTTGATCGACGTAACGGGGATTTTTAATAGAGCGGCCTCAGCAAGAAGCAGGTCTCGAAACCTGAGAATGGCGTCTTCGGCTGAAAGCGCGGACAATTTCTTCGGGTCTAACCGAAAGGGCATGGTGAGCATGCCGGTCATTCTACCAGCGAACAACGCGCCATGCTCAATGCCCGACCGTGCGGTAAACTCGCGAAACACGGATGAACGCTGTCGAGCGGCTTTCGCCGCCCGGCAGACCTGTAGTTAGTCCTGAGCGTTGGCCGCCTCGGCCACGGGACGGGTGCCCCTGATCCAGTCGGTTGCCTTCTGAGCGGCACCGGCGGCGGCGATGACGAGTCGCTTGTCACCCTTCAGGGTACTGATCCAGCCTTGGAGATAGGCGGCATGACCCTCGATCGTGACAGGAGCGATCCCCGCATGACCGCACAGGAACGCAGCGGCCATCTCTGCGACCAGTTCCTCACGCCCGTAGTCGGGTGAACCGAACGGGGCGAGATTGGTGTCGATGCCGCGATCAAGGCGGGAACTGTGCCCGGTCGAGTGGGCCAGTTCGTGGAAGAGGGTGGAGTAGTAGTCCTCACTGGTGCGGAACTTGACCGGCTCGGGGAGTTGAACCTCGTCCGACAGGGGCCTGTAGAACGCCCGTGTCCCACGATGGGACACTGCGGGCCCGCCTTCGTAGCCCCGGGCCAAAGCGTCGGCGATCTCGGAGGGGGTGAACTCGACCACCTCCTCGGCGGGAGCGGGTTCCGTAGGGGAGGGTGGGGTTAGCCCTTCGCATTGCTCGATGTTGAAGACGTTGTAGTACCGCAACACGGGAACGGTGACGGGCTTGCCGGTCTCCTTGTCGGTGGTCTCGTAGGGCTTCCAGAAGACCACCATCGTGGATTTCTCACCCTTCTTGACCATGCTACCCCTGGCCTTGGCTTGGTTGAAGGTCGCCCAGTAGGGAGAGGCGTACCCCTTGGCCCACGCGGTGAAGGCCAGCAGGAACACGTTCACGCCCCGGTAAGGCTGATTGCGTTCGAGGTTCTTCGGCCAGCCCCCACCGTCTGAGGTCTTGGCGAGGATGGGGGACCGCCACGGCACCACGCCTTGTTCAAGCATGGTGACGATCTGATCGGTGATGATGGAATGGACGTCGATGGACATTGGAACCTCCTTGATTGATGGGCTTCGAGGGGTGTGGAACACCCACATCGCCCCCTTGCCCGGGACGGAGGAGGTCCGGGGCGGACGCGCGCAGCAGTCAAGGTGGAACCCCCGGCGGGGGGACCGCGGCTGCAGGGAGCAAAGCGGAGGAAGCTGCGGTGGGGACCTTGACGGCGAGCACGTTCGCGCACAATCCGGACAGGCTCGGGCAAGGGTCTGCGTGCTTTGGAATCGCTCTGAACGGCTCGCGTTCATGCCGTTCGCTGGGCCCACCCGCTGGGCTCACGCGGTGGCCAAAAACAAAGCGGCCCCGGACGATTCAACGCCCGGGGCCACCGCTCACTTCTTCTTGAGCACTTCGTTGAGCACCAAGTCGATGATGATCCGGATCAGTGTGCCCATAGGAAACTCCTTTCTGCGGATAGGCTGGCTATCAGCGCGGGCGTCATCCGCATCGCCCACACCCTCTCTTGTCGGGAGAGGGGTGGGTTCTTTCATCGAACGTGACGTTTGATGCGAACATTGAGCAGATTGCGACTGTCATAAATCCGCTTTTGTGATCGCCCACCACGGCCCCCCGCTACCGCGCGTGTTGACCACGCGACTCGTGTAGGCCGCCGCCCTCCACGTTTCCGTCGTCGCTCGCCTTGAAGTCGGCTTCAACGGGGGAACTCGGGCGGCGAGATCGGCAGGATTCCACAGGCGTTTTGGTACGGCCCTCGCCTCATTCACAGTAGCCACGGCGTGTTGTTCGCTTCCACTGGCTTGGCCAAGTTTGCCGGGGGCAGCCGTCCCGGCATCGGCCTTTCATGTGTGCTACGCGTTGCTGTCAAGAGAAGAAGGCGATGCCGCTGACACATCCGGTTTCGGCTCCGCGAACACCGGTGGCAAATACTTCGAGTGCATCTTGCGCAGCGCGTCCAAGGCCGATTGGTCGTCCACCTTGTACTGGAGCCGTTGCTGGAAGAACTCCATCCGCGCCTTATTGGCTTGAATGATCTCGCCCCAAGTCTTTGCCCAGACCTTGATGTGCCCCGTCTCGCTCTCGTAGCACAGCCCTCGCGGCCGGTTTGCTTGCGTAGCCTGCTTTCGGCCCGCGTCCGTCATCTTGTTGCTCACGACCCAAAATACCCAGCGAGTGGAGGTGTCCTTGAAGCGAGAGTCATCAGCAACGGCATCGGCATAACTCTGTGCCTGCGAGATCACTTCGCGATCGATGGAGACGGAGGGCCGCTTCAACTCGACGACCAAATGCTCCCGCTCGTCGGCCCGCGTCTGCGGGATCAGGCGAGACAGCATCAAATCCACGATTCCGCGCGACCCATCCTCGCGCAGGACCGTGGAATCGTCGTCCTCCCTCTTCCCAAGCAAGTTGAGATGGGCAACGAGAACATCGTTAAGGCTCTGATCGCTGGCGCTCAGCGAGAACTCTTCGCCCCACAACCATGTGTGATCCTCAAGAATCTTGTGAAGCTGAGTTCGTTCCTTGAGTTGCTCATTCGACACCGGGTGGAACAGCAACAACTCCAGCCCGCGCAGGAAATCCAACCGACCGGCGACCAACTTTGCTGCGCTGATGATCGACGCAAGGGACGTGCGTTTGAGAAGTTCAGCTAGGTCCGCCTGCTTGTCCTGCGGGAGCCCCAATACCTCGGTGAAAATGCTCTGCACTTCCTCGGGGCTTTTCTCGATCGCCTGTTTGAGTAGTCGCATCGAGAGCTTCTTTGATTTGGCGTCGCCCTCGTCGAAGTCGGGCAGCGCTTCAGCGAGCTGCATCGCTACCACGTCGAAGACCTGACGCTCGGTCTGTTCGATCAAGTCCTTCGGGTTCCCGCCATATGGATAGATGCCGTCCTTCTTCCAGCCCTCAACGATGCTCGCGGCTGTCTCGGCGTCGCGTTGCGTGAAGTGGGCTTTCATCTGCTTCTTGGCGAGGTCCAGAAGCTTGACGTAATCGGGGTGCAGTTCCTTCAAGGCGAACGCGCCGCGTTCTTCGAGCACAGGTACGGCATCAGTAGAGAGGTACGCCGTGAAGTTCCATCCTTTCGCCCGGATACCGGGCGGGACTTCTTCCTTGGCGAACCCGCTGGAATCACAGAGATACAGAGCGCGATCGGTCGGGACAGCCCACTCGATGACGTTGAGTTTGACCTTGAAGGTCTGGCCGTCATCGAGCGTGAGGTCGGCCAACCGATAGTCGGCGGTATGTGACTCTACACGACGGGGATCAACCGAAACGCCCTCGATGTCGATCTTCACCGACGGGTACTTGCGCAGATAGATGGCCAAGCGTCGCGCCAACTCATCCGCGACTTTCTGCGCATCGTTGATCGAGTCCACGCCATCACGTACGTCGGATATCTCGACGACTGTGCCGAGTTGCTCCGTCTTCGCCTTTGCCGCATCGGTCACGTCGAACTGATTGAGCGCGGGCCGTTTGCCCACAATTCGGAACGACTTGACGCTCCCGTTATCCTTGTAGGTGCTATTCCAGACGATGGCGTTGCCGAGGCAGAACGCTTTGAACCGCCCCTTGCCCTCTTGGCCGTGCAGCGCTCGCTTTTGCTTCTGCGATACTCGCTTGGCCTTTTTCCAGGAGCCGCCCAGCTTGCCGAACGAGGTGATGGCGTCCGTATACTCGATCCCGTGCCCATCGTCCGCTACCGTGACACCTTCAATGCCGCCCAGCGCGTTCTTTTTGTACATGACACTGACCGTGTTCGCGTCTGCGTCGACAGCGTTCCAGATCAACTCCGCCAACCCGAGGATTGGCCGCGTCTTGGCGACATCCTCCAAATGGTCAGGTTGGACATCGAGCTTGACTTTCACGTCGGAAACTCCGATGGAGGGAGAGGAGCGGGCAACAACCGAAAAGAGTAGCAGTTTCACGGGGACCGCGGGGATTCGTCCTTCAGCCGCAGTGGGTGTGTGAGCCGCCGTCCGCTCTCGACCATCGCCAGCGGGCGCGAGATCGGCGCGTGGGTCGGGCTGGGCGAAGTGTCTCGCACCGTGATCCCAATCTCGACACGATCGGTGTTTCTATTCACGAATGCGATTGACAATCGGAAGGATGTTTGGCATCACTCTGATTCACTGTCTTGCTTCAACTTCAAACCGGCTCTCTCGGCGAACGAGATCAGAGTTTGCTGATTGCCTGACCCGGCTCGACGCCGCACGCCCGGCACCAAGCGGCGAACTCAACCGGGTCGATGCGACGGTCGCCGATCTCTGATCGGTGGACCATCGTGTTGTGCATCCCGAGTTTGAGGGCTAGGTCGCGCTGGGTCAAGCCAGCGTCCGCACGCATCGCTTTGAGCATCGTGCACATCTTGCGGTAGGACATTTTGTGCTGGGGCCTTGCTGCCATTTCCGCAGCAGGCTAAACTCAATCGGTCTTGCTGCTAGTTTAGCAGCAAGATCGGCTGGTGATTGGGAAGCGCATCGTCAATCTCGGCGTCTCCGTTTGGGACGCCACTTTCAGGGGAGGTGCAGTATGAACGAACCGCGTGCCATCGTGTTGGGCGGGATGAACCTTGAACTGGTCGGGACCGGCGGGCTCCTTGGGACCAAGGTCTTCTCGGGGCTGGTCGGTCTCGCCGGGCGTGCCCTGACAGGCCTCCGGCAGGCCTGCCCGGGTCCGATCGCGGTCGTGAGCCGATTGCGGGGGACGGGGAGGGGGGTCTCAAGTTCGGCGCTCTTCGACGCTCTTGAGCGTGACCACCCCATCCAACTTGAAGCGCCCTTTGAGGGGAGCGACCTCGTGAGCGGGGCGGTTTGGCGCGGGGACCGCATCGTGGGCAGTTCCTCCCCGGCAGCCGTCGCACGGCTGCTTTGGGACAAGGGAGCCAAAGACCTCCCAATGCACGTCCACGAGCAATCCGACCGTTTCATCGTGGTCCGGCGCGGGCGGGGCTACTTCCATGTGAGTGACCAATCTGTGGACGCTTTCGACGGGACTCGGGTCCTGTCGATCCCGGCACGGGAGCGGGACGTGTTCCTGTTCACCCGCGGCATCGTCCACACGTTCAGCACGGACGCTGAACCGATGGAACTCTTCTCCTGCCAACTGCCGTTTGTGCCCTTTGACCATCCCGACCAGTACCGCATCCCCACCCGCCGGTGGACAGCGGCAACACACCGGGACCCACTTCCTCCCAAAGTCGCGTGCGACGCGGCGTGGACCGTGCTGAGCCGGCAGGGGAGCAGTGAAGGCGTGGACCTGGGCACGGCCCTTGGATGGCTGCCCCAGACCTAAATCGAGCCTGAACTGGTGACGAGCCCCGAGGCTCGTGTGTAGCGGTAGCGGCAGTAGGAGACCACCGAGCGCAGGATGGTGAGGACCACCAGCCCGAGGAACCCCGCGTAGTACGGCAGGTACGGGCGGGGGATGGTCCCGTGCACGACCCCGAGCCAGCCGCAGGCGGCGAGCACCAACATGCTCGTGACCACCGCCGCGCTCATGGCTTCCGCCCCCGTCCGTCCACCCACAGCACGCCTTCGGCTGGGGTG
Organism: Phycisphaera mikurensis NBRC 102666; assembly: GCA_943369765.1. Lineage (GTDB taxonomy): Bacteria > Planctomycetota > Phycisphaerae > Phycisphaerales > UBA1924 > UBA2396. The sequence goes on from CALROI020000011.1 coordinate 65,374, forward strand.
CGAGGATTGGAACCCCAGCAGCACCGCCCCCGCGAGCGAATTGACCATCTGCTCGATCTGGTCGATGCGGCGGAGGGCGTCCTCGAAGGCCTGGGCGTGGGTCTGAGTCGTCCGCACGAACCAGAGGATGCCGGGCGGGAGGCCGACCAGAAGGGCGAGTTGACCATCGGGGCTCGTCGAGCCAAAGGCTCCGAGGAACGTCGCCAGCGCCGCCACCGCCACCGAGGATCGGCGGTCGAGCGCGCCGATCCGAAGTTGAGCCAGCCCGTAGAGGCTGCGATACTCCTCCATCAGGATGTCGATGCGTTCGCGCGCGGAGAGGGCATTCATCATCACGGTTGAACCGTGGTGTGTGCGCGGCGCAGCGCGTCACGCGAGAAGAACTGAGCCATCGACCTTCCTCTGGGTTGTGTCCGTCGATGATGCCGCAGAGAAGACAATTTGTAAAGACCCTGCACGACGCGAGTGTTGGGATTGTTCACCAATGAAGAAGCTCGACACGCTGTACGCGATGACTGCGGCGGAGAAGTCGCCCGCGCCGGAGAGGCCAGCGGGCGGAGGGTGGATGGACCGGGGACGCGGGGCGGGGTTCAAGAGTCTGTGGGGGAGGCGTGGGTAGACCGGAGTCCGTCGGGCGACGGTTGAATAATGGGGCAAAACTGATGCCTAGTCGACCGGTTTGTTTGGCTTATCTTTGGATGCTTGGGATTCTGATAACCTCGATGGGAGGCGATTTCGGGAACCTTTCGGACCCTTGGAGTGGTAAAGTCACTTGACGTAGGTCATATTGTGGAGTATCGTCCATGCTCGACCGAAATAGAACTGTGGAGAACAGCCGATTCAGCCAATGCCAGATGCCTTCGAGTTCGAGGTCCAATCGGGGACCCGATTCGGGGTTGGACACCAAGAGGAGTGTGGGAGAACCGGAAAGCCGTGTATACCTTCCCTTAGATGGCGGACGCCCACCCTTCGACACGACTGCGGTATGTCGAGGCTCTTTCCGGTTGGAAGAGCCCCGGAGATTCCGTTCAATGGCGGAAAATCACCAAAGACTGGCTGCTTCAGAATCTGGAGATGGGGCACGTCGAAGCGGGCGAACGGATGTTCAAGTACCTTAAGGCAGGTGGCAAGCTCGATGAGGTCAGAGAGGTTCGCGAAGGATACAGGGACCGTCATGAATTCCACTACGATCTGAGAATTGAAATCCAGGGCAAGATCGTTTATTTCGAGACGCGCCTGGTGCAGGAAAGCCGACTTCAACCCGCCGAGATTCACGTCGTAAGCGTTCACTGGAGATGACACACTATGACGACTAATCCAAGACCGATCCGATGCAGCGAGTGCGGCGGTGACGCGCACGACACGTTGGTCGACGAGACGGTAAAAATCAAGCACGACGGCCGAATGATCGAGCTTTCGATCAAGGGGCTTGAGGTCAGCACGTGCGAGAAGTGCGGCGAGGTCTACTACGACTACCGGGCCGACCTGCAAACGCAGGCCGCGCTGCGGGCCCACCTTCGTTTCCTTTTGCCCGCTCAGGTCGTCGCTTTGAGAGAAAAATGGGGGCTGCGACAGATCGACGTGACGGCGGACACCGGCATCGCCGCCGAGACGCTTTCTCGCATCGAGAACGGCCACGCCGTCCAGAGCAAGGCCACCGATGTGATTTTGCGGGTGTACTTTGCGAATCCGGCGGTCTTTCGGGGCACCGTGAAACGAGATCTGTTCGAGTACCTTTCCACGAGTGTCCTTTGCATTCCTGCTCCGATAGCCGCACAGGTCTCCTACTTGCCCCCTCGCGAAGATGATCAAGAACAGTGCCCAGGCAATTACGCGATAGCCGCATGACCACAAACCCCACGACAACTCCCGAGGGTGCCCCGAAAGTGCCGGACGTGATGGCAGAGGTGCTGTCGCTTGGGCCAAAAATTCGTGCGATCACAGAGGTCCGGCAGGTCGGCGGGAGTTTTCGTGTCGACAGCGCGTGCCTCTCGGGCGGCATGCACAACCTGCAGATCACGCAGGAATTTCGTTCCAAGGCGGCCATTGAAGGAAGTGTGGCCACGGTCTTCATGACGCTTTTGAACAGGGCTTTGAGGACACCCGAAGAACCGGGAACGAGCGAAGTCAAAGGCGCTGATGAACAGGCCGCCATGATCGAGATCGAGGCGGTGTTCATCATTCGCTACGAGCTCTCCGACGCGCCGGTTGTTTCAGAGGCTGCAGTGGAAGCGTTCGGTCAGATCAACGGTCGGTTCAATCTGACGGCTTACTGGCGTGAGTTTGTGCATTCTTGCTGCTCGCGTGCGGGGCTTCCGCCGATCCCGGTTGAGCCGTTCAACGCGCTTCGAGCGATCAAGGCACTCAAGAAGCCTGACCAAGGACCGGCCCCATCCTCGTTGCCGTGAGGATTTGCAAATGTTGAGGGTACCCGTATCCGTGTTGGGGCCCCGAGGGGGCTGAACACTGGCCTTGCAGGGCTCTCCCCCGCATCATGCGGGCGTGAGCACCAACAGCGAACTTCTCGCCAAAGTTGTGACGCAGATCGCCCTTCGCATCGAAGGCGCGGAAGAGATTCAATACCCCGATGGCGCCCGCCACCGGCTCGCCTCGCTCAAAACTCTTGAAGACCTGCGACGGCAGTACGAGTCTGAGGTCGCCGCCGAGGGGACCGCGTTGGGCGACGGTGGCATGTACACGCGCACGGGCACCCGCACTCCCAAGGGGAGCCCATGACCCTCCTTGGCTCCACGCGGACGGGACTCTCTCGCCTTCGCTCTTCCATGGCGGCCGAGCGTCGTGTCGTCGTCGAGTACAAGGCGTACCAGGCGGGCAAAGTTGACCGCACGTACATGGACTTCTCCCCGGTCATGGTCGGGCCTAAGAGCCCGCGAGCGTCCGCAACGCTCGCCAACGCAAAGCCGCCCGGCGGAAGCCGGGCGGTTCGCGGTTGATTGGGTTGTCGCGCGGGGCTTAGCCGACGTTCGGGCTCACCACCCCACCGCACTCTCCACCCCCCGGCACCCAGCGGCACACACGGTCCGCGAGTTCGGCGTCACCCAGACTGTCCGGCCCCTCCGCCGCCTTCCGGAACAGGTCCGCCACGTCCTTCACCAAGTCTGATTTCTTGCTCGTGAGACTGGCCGCCGCGTAGGAGGGACCGTGGGCGGGGCCCCACAGTTCACCGAGCAGGTGGGCGAGTTGGGACTTGCGGTACCCCGCCAGCCACCCGGCCCCGGGGGTCCAGTGCGTCCGCACGCTTACCCCCACCCCCACCAATTCATCCCTGAGCAATTCGACCAGCGGCGTCGGTTCCGTCAGGCTCGCTGTGAGGAACTCCACCACCAAGACCCCGATCATGGCGTCCAGTTGCTCCTCGGAGAGCGTCCCGAGCCGTTGGTACGCCTCGACCTCGGTCACACTCTGATCGTCAGCGAACAGGTCCACGTCCCGGCGGTGGGCCCGCTGCATCTCCAAGAGAGACGACTTGAATTCGTCTCCCCGCTCCGCGTGCAACCCGGCTCCCGTCGCCACCCGCCGAAGGGCGAGGGCGTCCCGCCCGATCTTGTCGTGCAGCACCATGACCAAGAGACGCTTGCGGGCGTGGGCGTCCCTCCCCAGTGCCTCCCGCACCGCGAGGAGTTCGTGGGTGTAGAACTCCGCCTTCTGCGGGTCGCTCAGGTCGTTGGAGGTAGGGAGGGCACGAGGTTCTGTCCCTTCAGGAGTGCCCGACTTCTCACCATCCCGACCCGGCTCCGCCCGCTTGGGCACACGGTGCTGAAGCTCCACCCGACCATCCGGGGACACCAGCAGGAAGACCGTGCCGTGGACCTTGGTTGCTTCGCTCACGATCGGCGTTGCCTCACCAAGGATGATCCCCTCCTCGGTGTCGAGTGCATCCAGTTCTTTGATGATCTGCCGCTCATGCTCTTCGCTGGTGGGTTCGGTCTCCTCCAGTTCCAGCCTCCGCCGCTCGGTCGCGTCAAGGTCGTTGGTCGTCGCCTCGTCGTAAGCAGGCTCGGCAAGGCTGGTCCGGTGGTACTCGTCGGGAAGGGCGTCCCGGCGTGCGATGATGACATGGGCCCAACCCTCCTCGATCAGCCGTGCCTTCTCCGCTTCAATGGCCTGCTGCTGGAAGGCAAGGAACGCCCGACGCTCGATCAGCACCTTACCCCCGAAGAGATCATGGGACACCGCAGAAGGGTCGATCAAGGCAAGGTCAAACAGTGCCCGCTCGACGGGCACCCACGCCTCTTCGATCATGGACCGGACCTGCTCGGCGGACCGGGGGCATCCCCCGATCTCCGTCCAGAGTTCCCGCTGACGCTCAGGCGGCACCGCCGCGAACACCTCGGCGATCCCCACGCCGATCTCGTCCGCCCGCAGTGCGACCTTGATCGGCTCGGCCAAGCCCGCCAGTTTGATCCGCTGACGGACGTAGGTCTGGCTCACGCCGAACTCGGTGGCGATGTCGCTCACACCCTTGCACTCAACACTCGCAAGCCGTGCGAACGCTTCGGCTTCGTCCAAGGGGTGCATGGGCTCCCGAGCGAAGTTCTCGGCCAGACTGAGGGACGCCGCCGCGTCACCTTCGGCGACCCTCACCACACAACTCACCTTGGCGTCCTCGCCCCGGAACACCTCCCGCAAGGCCGCCAGACGGCGGTTGCCCGCGATGACCCGGTACTGACCCTCTTCGATGGGGCTCACCACCAAGGGCTCGATCAGCCCGTGAGCCCGGATGGAGGCGACAAGCCTCCGGTGTGCGTCCCGCTCGGGCTTGACCCGACGGGGGTTCTTCCGGCAGGCCACCAGCTTGGACAACTTGACCTCGACGTTCATGGGATCGCTCCGATGTCCTCGGAGAACTCCCGGCCCGGACCCCATTGGTCCAGGCATGCTCTGGGAGCCGCCGCTGACGTAAGGGCCAGCGGTGGTTCCCCAAGAGCTTCCCCCACCCCACACCGCTGCGAGAACGCAGCGGCTCAGCGACCGAGCGAGAGGAGTGACAGGCGGTAGCGCAGCGCTTGGCACGATCGGAAGCGAGTGAGTCAGCCGCGGAGAGAGAGCAGCGGGGACTCACGCGGCCCCAGCAAGAGCGGGCCGCAACCGGCATTCTGGTATTTGGCTTTGCTGAGGGTCACTCTGCCGCGCGAATCGACCCGTCTCTCATCCTCTGGCCCCACCGATCCGGATCGGCCCTCGTCGGCAGCACGGCGACGATCACGAGCCGGTCGGGTCGAACCTGGTAGATCGCCCCGAAGGGGAACCTGCGGAAGAGGGCTCTCCGCACGCCGGGATCGATCTCCTGGCAACTCTCGGGGAAGGCCTCGATCTTGACTCGGAGGGCCGCAAGGTCATCAAGGAACGCCTCCGCAAGCCCCGGGCGGGTGGCTTCGTAGGCACGGGCCGCGTCTTCAACCTCGATGGTGGCGGCGGGGTCGATCTCGACCGGACGCAGACTCATCGGCCCCGGAGCCGACGCATGACAGCGTCAAAGGGCTCGCACACAACCAACCCCGCGTCGATCGCCGCGATGCGGCGCTTGACCTCGGCGCGTTGCTCGCCGGTCAAGGGCGCAACCTCCATCTCTTCGCGGACGCTGTCCCAGAGTTGCTGGGCAAGGTCGATCCGCTCGCCGAGCGGAAGACCGAGAAGGTCGTGAGGACCGGCTGTGGTGTGCATGAGAATGGACTCCGTTCTGAATGCGTGCTCGTGCCAGTATGCCGCACTCCGCGGCGGATGTAAAGAGCTGGATCGTGGGCGTGACCCCCCACCTCCCACCTCCCCACGCCCCAAACACCATCAATGCACGCCACTCGGCGGATTCCATGAAAGACCCACCCTCTTCACTGACAAGAGAGGATGTGCCCACTCCCTCCTACCCGCAGCGCCCCGCGTAACCAAATCTCACTTGCATCAACAGGCGGTTGTAGTAGACGTGTCTTTCCACAACCCCTAGAGAACGACCGCTTCACGACTCCACTCCACCATGCTGAGAATCATCGAGAACAGCCACGCCGCGGGTGCCAAGGGCTACTACAGCACTTCCGACTACTACACGGAGGGGAAGGAACTCGCCGGCGTCTGGCGGGGGAAGGGAGCCGAACGCCTCGGGCTCTTTGGCGAGATCAACAAAGAGGACTGGGACGCCCTGTGCGACAATCTCAACCCCGAGACCGGCACCAAACTCACCGTCCGTCAGAAAGCCAACCGACGCATCGGGTACGACCTCAACTTCCACGTCCCCAAGAGCGTCTCGGTGCTGTACGGGCTGACCGGCGACGAACAGATTCTGGAGGCGTTCAAAGACTCGGTCGGCGAGACGATGCGCGAAATGGAATCCGAGATGAAGACCCGGGTTCGCAAGGGGAAGGATGCAGAGAAGGGAAACGACGGTGACCGGATCACCGGCAACATGGTCTGGGGCGAGTATGTCCACACGACCGCTCGCCCCGTCAACGGCGAGCCCGACCCGCACCTGCACGCCCACTGCTTCGCGTTCAACGTGACCTACGACCACGTCGAGAGCCGGTGGAAGGCGGGCCAGTTCGCCGACCTCAAGCGGGACGCTCCGTACTTCGAGGCGGTCTTCCATGCGAAACTGTCCAAGAAAGTGGCCGACCTGGGGCTGCCCGTCGAGCGGACCAAGCACGGCTGGGAGATCGCCGGAGTACCGCGGTCAGTGATCGACCGCTTCTCACGCCGAACTACCCAGATTGAGAAGGTCGCGGAGGCCAACGGCGTCACGAGTGCCAAGGAGAAAGGGGAACTCGGGGCCCGCACCCGTCAGAAGAAGGCCAAGCACCTGTCGGCGGCGGAGCTGCAGAAGGTGTGGGAGAACGCCCTACGACCCGAGGAACAGCGTGCGATGGCGGAAGTGACCGGGAAGATCGGCACGAAGCCCGTGCTTGCGGACAAGGATGCGGCTCAGCACGCCGTTCAGCACGCCGCCGACCACATCTTCGAGCGCCGGTCGGTCGTGGTCGAGCGCGAGTTCCTGCGGGAGGCCCTGCGTCATGGGGTGGGGTCGGCTACTCCGGGCGCGATCAGCGATCAGACCAAGCGACTTCAACTGATCTCTGCGGAGCACGAGGGCCGCACGATGCTCACGTCCCGTGAGGTCTTGGCGGAAGAGTCCGCCATGCTGGACATCGCCCGCAAGGGCAGGGGGGCCTGCACTCCGCTTGGGACCCCTACAGGCGAGCACACCTTCACACGCGACTGGCTGAACAGCGACCAGCAACGGGCTGTCAAGCACGTCCTGGGCTCAAAGGACCGCGTGATGCTGATCCGCGGTGCCGCGGGCACCGGGAAGACCACGATGATGAAAGAAGCCGTGGAAGCGATCGAAGCCTCGGGAAGGAAGGTCTTCACCTTCGCGCCCTCGGCGGATGCCAGCAGAGGCACGCTGCGAAACGAGGGCTTTGAGAACGCTGACACCGTGGCCAAACTCCTCGACTCCCCGCAGCAGCAAGAGGCCATCCGAGACCAAGTGGTCTGGGTGGACGAGGCGGGTCTCCTGGGCACCAAGACCATGCGGACGCTCTTCGAACTGGCGGAGAGGTCGAATGCCCGGCTCGTCCTGTCGGGCGACCGCAGGCAGCACGGCTCGGTCGAGCGTGGCGCCCCCCTTCGACTCCTAGAGACGGACGCGGGGCTCGTCCCCGCCGAGATCAGGGAGATCCAGCGTCAGAGCGGCGACTACAAGCGGGCGGTGCGACTGCTCAGCGAAGGCAAGGTCGAAGAGGGGTTCAAGGGCCTGGACCGGATGGGCTGGATCAGGGAAGTGCCGAGCTCGGACCGCTACAAACTGATGGCCAGAGACTATGTGAAGAAGGCCAACGCCCTCCCCACGGGCGAGCGGGTGCTGGCAATCTCGCCCACCCACCGCGAGGCGGGCCTCATCACGGAAGAAATCCGGGCACGGCTCAGAGGCGGTGGTCAACTCGGCAAAGAAGTGAGAATGTTCCGAACCTTGGACGACACCAGCCTGACCAAGGCCGAGCGAAGCGACGCGGTGAACTACCAGCCCGGGGACGTCTTGGTCTTCCACCAGAACGCCAAGGGGTTCACCCGCGCCCAGCGTGTGGAGGTCACACGGGCGGGAATAGGCTCGCTCCCGCTCCCGCAGGCCGACCGCTTCGGCGTCTTCCACGCCTCCGCGATCGAACTCGCCCCCGGGGACGCCATCCGCATCACCCGCAACGGGCAAGCGGTCAATGGAACTCGCCTCAACAACGGCGAACTGCTCACCGTGACAGGCTTCACACCCAAAGGCGACATCGAAACTCAATCGGGCAAAGTGATCGGAATGGACTACGGGCACCTCGCGTACGGGTACGTCGTGACCAGCCACGCATCCCAGGGGAAGAGCGTCTCGGAGGTATTGGTCGGCCAGTCGTCCGCGTCCTTCGCCGCGTCCTCCCGCGAGCAGTTCTACGTCTCGGTCTCACGCGGGAAGAAGCGGGCCACCATCTACACGGACAACAAGCGGGAACTGCTTGAGGCGGTCGGCAAGTCCGATCCACGGCTGTCCGCCACGGAGTTGATCCGCACCCGCGTCCACTCCCTCCGGCGACAACAGGAAGCAACCCCACCCCCACCCATGAGGCCAACCCCGCCGCATTCCCGTCGCGACCACAGGGAGCTCGACAATGTCTGAGAGGACACTTGAGAAGATCCTCGGCCGCCGCCCCGAGACCGGTCCCGACCCCGACCTCCCGCCACCAGCGGACGCCACCGACGACCACGGCTGCTTCGGCTGGCTCCGCGGCGTCAAAGAACGCTCGATCATGCTCGAACTGCGGAAGAAAACCGGCCAAATCAAAGCCTTCGGCTACGCCTGGCTCGAACTCGTCGAGTTCGACCCCTCCGATGGCATCACCCTCTACTTCCCCGGCCACATCATCAAAGTCAAAGGCTCCAACCTCAACAGCCCATTCTCCCTCGACCGCTCTCAGATCAACCTCTTCGCAGGCCTTCTCAGGCACAGGGTGCCGTGGATCCAGGAATCGGAGCAGAGGTTCGCAGGGCAGAGCGCGAACGCCCGCGGTTCCGTCACTGTAACGTCGATCGAGTTCTGATGGACTGCGTGTCAGTGTACCGTGCTAAATCAGTATCCTCTCGATCTCGTCCAGTGTGATTTCGTCGCTGGTGCGGTCGTAGAGTTTGGTGGTGCGGGCGGACTCGTGGGCCGCGATCGTCTGGGCGTTCTCCAGAGTGCCGCCGTTCTGGAGGTACGTCGTGATCCCCGTCGCCCGGAAGGTGTGGCAACAGGTCGAGTCTGGCACACCCGCGGCCCGCGCCCGCCGCTTGATCATGCGGAACGCATCGTTGCGGGTCATGCCCCGCTCGGTCACGGCCCCGCGCCGGTCAAACGTCCGAAACAGCGGCAGTCGGCGGTCCTCGATGATCCCGGACGCCTTGATCCACGCATCCACATACGCCTCGGCGTTGTGATGAGCAGGTACCTGGTGCAACTTGCCGCCCTTCTCGTGCAGTCTGAACCACCACCGCTTCCCCTCGGCGTAGTAGTCTTCCAGCCGCATCGCGACCGCTGCGGAGACGCGGGCGAAGCTGTACACCATAACGCCGACGAGGGCCCGATCCCTCAGCCCGACAAGGTCGGGTTCGCCGCTGGGCTTGATTGTCGGGAACGAGTCCAAGAGAGTGCGAGCCTCCTCAGCGGTCAGCACCGGAGTCCGGCCCCGCTTCACGCGGTGGGACGGTCCACGCACCGAGGCCGCCGGGTTGAACGGGAGCACGCCGCCCGCCGTGAGCCAGTCGAGCAACATGCGAACACCGGCCAAGTGCTGCTTTGTGGTCGGGGCCGGTGAGGATCGGCTCAACTGTTCGATGTAGGCGGCGACAACGATCGGCTCAATCTGCCGAAGGCTGGTCAGACCTCGATCCTGACACCACGCGAAGAATCTGTGCGAAGCTCGGAGATACGCCTCCCGCGTGTTCCGATTGCGGATTGTGGCGGCGAAGAACTCAAGATACCGACGCTGGGCATGATCCCCGCCCTCGGCCACGATGGGAGGAACGTGGGGCATGGTGGGTGATGGGGTTGCCAGCCCTTTCGAGGCGCCGGGAGCGACCGGCTCACTCATGCGGCCTCCCCGAACAGCACGATCTGCGGATGAACCTCTCGTCCGCGCTCGGCGAGGGCACGATCCGCGGTGATCAACTTGGACTGGAGCGCCTTCGCGGCGGCCAAGTACAGGCAGTCGGGGAGGGGATGCCGGAGTCTGAAGGCGAGGCTCACCGCCAGTTCGAGCAATTCCTCGGTGGGCACAAGGTGGAACTCGGATTCCCGGAGAATGCGCTCCCACGATTCGGAAGCGTGGCGTGCCGACTGTTCTTCCAGAGTGTTCAAACGGTACCGCCTGAGGACCGCGCCGTGCACCTCCAGCCGGATGAGCGCGGGTGCGGCCAAGGTGAGCGACCCACGGAGCAGGTCAAGGGCTGCGGGGCTCCCGCTCTCTGGGATGATCCACTTAACGGCAACGCTCGCGTCGATGACCGCTAGGACCATCGGTCGCGCTCTTCACGGATGAGAGCGGTCGAGTCGGGCAATTCGCCGTGGAGTGCCCGGAACTGGGCGTGGGCCTCGGAGAGTTGCTCGGCCAGCAACCGGCGTGGCCGCCACGCGGCTTCCGTGAGCAAGTCTTGAAGTTCCGAATTCAGCGTTCTGCCACGGCGCTTCGCCTGCGCCTTGAGTTGCGCGACAACATCCCCATCCAAATCCCTCACCCGTACATCCATGTGCCCCTCCAGCCTGCGTGATGCCAACTCGGTCGAGTGTGCCACAGACCACGGGAGATGTCAAGCCCCTTCCGAAGGCACAGAACTCCCGACGCCGCACGCCCTGCCCGAGGACGCCCCACCATGCACCATAAAGGACGTTATGGTGCATTCGACAGGGCGCACGATGCCTGCTAATCGACAGTCTGCGTGCGGAACAATTAGTGCTTTACCGACTACCATGGTGGTGGCATACATACTTATTGGACCACCATTATAATACGCAAATATACTTATGCATGATTCTTTGTGTGCTTTGATCCAATCCATTATGCAAGCAATACGAGCTCGCGACACCATCGCCATAAAGCGGGCGATTAAGCAGTTGAGCGATCCCGCGACGATTGATTCCGACATCCTTGGATGCACAGCACTCCAATACTCGATCATTCTGGGCTTTGCTCAAGGGGTGGAGTGCTTACTGCAGGCTCAGGCCAATCCAAATCGAACCAACTCCGATGGCTATTGTCCGGCACACTTTGCGGCCTATGCAGAGAACGGAGCAGCGATCCTCGCGCATTTACACCGATTCGGAGCCAATCTAAATGCTCCAACCACCCATGGACCTGGGGCAACACCGCTGGATTTGGCCGTCAATTCCGGTAGCCTAGCTGAAGCCCAGTTTCTGAGGCATCATGGTGGGCGGCATGCGCTCTTTGGCAATCGAGGTCAAGGACCCTCGCGCGGATGAGGAAAACCTTGAAAGTGTCGCTGTATCGCCCGCCAAACACCGAGCTCGGCGGCCTCGATCCTGCCCCCGTCATCCCACATTACCCTCTCCCATAACGGGAATCCTGCGAGCGGTGTGCAGACGCTCAACTGCGAATATCCAAAGCGTTTCAGCCACTTCTGGCTCTCCGCGGACGCACCAATACTCAGAATACGGAGAGGTTGCTTTTCGCCAATGTCATCCAAGGCTGACAGCATGGCCTGCTGGCTTAGGGCGGCGAGGAATTGATAGGCGGTTGGCCACAGCAATCTAAAGCTTAATGATGCGTGAGGATTGACACTTAGAGATTCTACATATATACGATCACTTGTGGTTATCCCACCCTCCAAATCCTGTTTAAACATATCGAGCTGACCAGTCTTGAGCTGTTCAAAAAGACTGTGGGAAACGGGAGCCGCAATACTCATAACCCACGGATCCACCCCAATGGGTCCAGCCACCGTCACCGACCAGGGCGACTGGCTCCTCCACTTCTCAAGTCGATTGTAGAATTCCTCCGGCGACATATGCACGGTACGTTCAGCAAACGCGATAGCCTCTGGCTCGGGCAAGCGCTTCCCTGCCGCTCGCCGTCCGCCTGCAATGAACTGCCATGTCACCACCTTGCGTAGTTCAGCTGAATCAGCACAAGGACGCACACCAGCCAGAGGAGTACGAAACAGACGCCACAGATTGCGAATCGCAGTGGTTCCAAGTGAAAGCGGATCATCATGCGCTTCCGCAGGAAGGGTGACAGCGCTGATGAGCCCAGTTGGTGTTCTCGCGTGCCGCGGAACACCATTTTCGTTGAGGTACTGGTGGCACAAGCTCGCCACTCGCAGGTTGCGTGGGCTTTCGTCAAGAACGAACATGAACACCTTTACCAAATGAGTCGATTCAACTGGACGACCTGAGGCAACTTTGGCAAACTCATCCTTTCGAAATGCTCCACCCAGTGTATTTTGCGCCCATTCAATGAATGCCTGACGATGGGGGCTAAGAGGGCATCGCTCCAAGAATTCTGGTTTTATCGCGCGCAACGACATGCGGCCAGTATATCCGAAGTGGGTGACACGCGATCACCAAACACACCCTGAACTGCCTGTCTCCCGCTGTCTCCGAGATCGACTTTAGATCTACGCCAGTCGAACAACACCCCCCCCAACAGCCAATCTTCAGTAGGAGGCTTTATGGCAAGCACAACTCAATCTGCTCCTGCGTCAAGCGTGTGTTCTTCCGGGCTGATTTCCCTCGACCCTTCGATTCCGATGGTCCAAGGCGTTCCCATCACGACTTGGGTCGGCATGAGCTGGGAAGACTTTCTGAAGTGGATCGAAGTACGGTGTGCCGCCATTCTGAAGGGGCAACGATCCCATATCGACATGGCGGATGTCACGCAGGAAGTAGTGGTGGCGATGCTTAAAAGAGGATTTGGCCGAAAGTTTGATCCCAGGAGGGGGTCACCTCTGGGATACGTACAAACGGTCATCGCACGTGAGTGCTTTGCCGCCATCCGAGAGCGCGGTCGCAGGCATCGGCTGTGGCAGCGTCTCGACAAATGTGAAGAGTCAACGGAGCCTTCGCCGGGTCGCGCAGCCGAGCTGATCGAGGCCGCGCGGGCTATCGAGGAAGTAGGCGACCATTCCAGAAGTGCAATGACTCCAGCTGAGCAGAAAGGACTTGCGGGGGTGATGCTGAGAGCTAGAGGAACGGCAGCAGGCCGCAATGCTGATTCGGTTGCCTCATCGTCGCAGGAGCATCGTTGCCGCAAACGCTTGTTCACGATTTTGAAAACGTACCGGTAGCAAATCGGCGACCGTTCGCGATGGAGGCACGTCTGCCCAACTAATCCGTCCAACAGAAGCTAGTGCGGAAGCTCAGCTGCAGCGACCACGAGATCTCTTCCGATGAGTCTCGCCTTGTTGTGTGTAGGGGGATTCACGTCCGTCCGTAGGAAGTGAGGCGAGTTTGGAGACTTCCGCGAAATAGGGAGTGGCGAGTGTCAGTAGATGTCCGTAACTCTCGTGTTCAGGAGATCCCATGAAGTATGTCCGCGGTCCTTGGTGGCTGGTCCTCGCGTCGGTCAAGTTCGTCATTGGCGTGTGGCTCTCCCGTCGCCCCGATGTGGTGGACAAACTGCTCCGCATCGCGGATCGGGCGCTCGCATGGAAACGGGGTTCCAAGTGCTGAACTACCTCGGCCGACTGTTCTCGTGGACCAAGAGGACGCCAAAGCGGTCCTCCTCTCCGCTCGACCGCACGCTTCTTGATCTCTCGCCCAAAGACCCTTGGACCACGCGCGATGCCGTCGCCGGCACGCTTATCCTCGGTGAGACCGGTTCCGGCAAGACCTCTGGCAGTGGCCGAGAGGTCGCCTACTCGTTTCTCAACTCCGGCATGGGCGGACTCGTCCTTGCCGCCAAGGGTGACGAGGCTGACACCTGGGCCGAGTATTGTCATCATGCAGGCCGCTCTGACGATCTCCGGATCGTTCGATCCGACGCGATGCACCGAATGAACTTCCTCGATGAGGAACTTCGTGCCTCGACTGCCCTCCCAGGCGGGGCCACGCTCAACATCGTCGCTCTCCTGCTAAACGCCCTCGAAGTCTGCAGCCGAATCGGCTCCGGCGGCGGAGGAGGCGGGGGTGGGAGCGGAGGTGGGGGTGGGGATGGAGACGCGTTCTGGCGTAACAGTTCGCGGAGCCTGATCACCAACTGCGTGGACCTCTTGCTCATGGCCAAGGGCAAGGTCACGGTCCTGGACATTCACCGGGTGATCACCTCCGCCCCACAATCCTCAGCCCAGTCTCTTGATCCCGCGTGGCAGGCCGAGTCCTTCTGCTTTCAGTCTCTGAAGCAGGCCTCCCGTGCCACGCTGACCCCCGAGCGAAGCGAAGATCTGGAGATCGTCGGTTCGTACTTCCTCCGAGAGTTCCCAGAACTCGCCGGCCGAACCCGCAGCATCGTGGTGTCGAGCGTTTCGGCGATGACCGACCCCCTCCTCCGCGGCCTCTGCCGCACTCTCTTCTGCACCGACACCACGATCACCCCCTCGCTCACCGGGCAAGGCAAAGTCATCGTGGTCGCCCTGCCGGTCAAGACGCTCCGGGAGGTTGGCTTGCTTGGGACGATCCTCTGGAAGCTCGCCTTCCAGCGCTACGCCGAGCGGCGTGACATCCGCACAGACCCTCGCCCGGTCTTCCTCTGGGCGGATGAAGGCCACCTCAGCCTCACCAGCAACGACCATTCTTTCCAGAGCACCTGCCGATCGTCCCGGGTTGCCACGGTCTTGCTCTCCCAGAACGTCTCGAATTTCTATGCCGCACTTGGTGGCGGGGAGCGCGGTAAAGCCGAAGCCGACAGCCTGCTCGGTCACTTTGCCACACGCATCTTCCACGCGAACACTGAGCCCGTCACCAACCGCTGGGCTTCTGACCTCATCGGGAGCCGCCTCAAGCTCCTCATGAATGGGGGATCCAGTCGCCCCGAATCAACGTGGGGCTCAGCAGCGATGGGGCTGCAAGAGTCCGGCAACGCCTCCGCCGGCTTCAGTGAGTCCATGCTCCCCGAGGTCGATCCCAGCGAGTTCGTCTCGCTGCGGTCCGGCGGCCCCGCAAACAAGCGGTGTGTTGACGCCATCGTCGTCAAGAGCGGGACCGGGTTCCGAGCAACAGGTCGGAACTGGATGCGATGCACGTTCCAACAAGCTCAAAATGAACTCTCGCGGTGAAAGACTACGGGGCCGATCCGACAAGTACCCATAGCCCAACCCCCACACCTCCAAGAACCGCTCTCGTTCTCAGCAAGGAGCCCGTCATGCAGGAACAGCAGCCATTGACTTTCGCCCAGAAAATGCAGTCCGCCGTGAACTGGATCCAGTTCGCGTGCCACACCTTCAGTGCGCCAGTCGAAGTCTTGCTCCGGACTGGCTTTGGCCAGAACTACTTCGGCCTGCCCGCTCTCTTCTCGCTCCTGCTGATCCCCCTCTGGGGCACGTTCTTCCCCGATTGCTCACTCACGCCCCTCTTTGGCTTCTGGTGGGGCTATGTCGCCATGATGCTCGTCGCCCGCATCGACCAATTCCGCCGTTCGTCGCGGGGTGAGGTCGAGCACACGCGGTACAGCGGGCTTTCGCGGCTGCACCGCCTATTCCCACGTGCTTCGGAACTCGTGGTCAAAGGGAGCCTGGAGCCCGTCCTTGTTCTCATCGTGGGCTTTGGCATCCTCGCCGTCTCGCCCCCGCTCGGTTCGTATCTGATCGTCGCGGGGATATCGATGATGGTCACCGTCCGGATCGCAATCATGGATGACCGTCGCCGCCTTCAGGAACTCAGTGATGCCGCTATCGAACAGCGCCAGCTCGCCCAGCAGTTCCGCGCGGTCTTCCCCTAGCCAACCTCGTCTCACAGAAAGGACCTCCCACCATGTCAGAGAGCCCAGACAAACCCTCACCGCGTTGGGGCGCGGGCAGCCTCCAAGCCTTCTTCCGTCAAGGCCTCAGTGAGATCCGCGGAGCCTTGTACGCGGATTCCAACATCGCGCAGCCGACAGAACACGGCATGTATGGGACAACCATCCCGTCTGAGGTCCAGCGGCAACGCGAAGCCGAGCCCGACGTCTCCGCCGAACGCGCGTCATCGTTGATCGAGCGGGTCCAGCGCATGGTCGGCAAAGAGCCAGCCCGCGAAGACCGCGAACCCGAACGGGAGTAAACCATGCTGAGCTTTTTCTTCACCGTCGTCCTCGGTCTCGCCCTGCTCATCGGGGCCAGCGTCTTCTTCCTCTACCAGACTTTCAGCATCGTCCCAAAGGATGTCTATACCGCCCTCATGGTCTACCGCCGAACCTGGCACCTCTAACACCCACCCCCACACCCCCCCAAAGCACTTCTCGACGTACACCTTCACCTGCCCTCTCGCGGCCCAATCGCCTCGCGGGGGCATTCATGCCACAACAAGGGACTCCACTGACCCCGGCCCAAACCTCCGGGCTGCATGACAACGCGCCCCCGATCGGCTCGCCGCCGTGGATCACGGCGGAACTGATCCGTCTCACCAGAATTGTCTGGGAGCCGCTGTACAAAGCACAACTCTCGGTCGCCGAGGCCGTTACCCTTCTGACGAGTGCGGGACGTTTGTCTGACGTCCTCGCCAGGGGATGACGCCATGAAGCAGTTTGTCGCGTGGGCACGGGTGAGTTCAACCAAGCAGAAGAAAGAGGGCTTCAGCCTCGAAGACCAGGAGGCGCGCCTCCTGGAGTTCGCGGGCCGCCTTGGCGGCACCGTGGTCAAGCTCTACCGCATCGCCGAGACCGCCAGCAAGCGGGAAGAGCGCGGGACCTTCCGCGAACTGGTCGCCTTCGTCAAGAAGCACGCGACCACGCTCGACGGCGTGCTCTTTGTGAAGGTTGACCGCGCTGCACGCAACATCCGGGACTGGTCCGAGCTCGAAGAACTCTCCGAGAAATCCGGCGTCGCCCTCTTCTTCCCCGATCAACCATCCGGCGACACTCCTGCAGGCCGTATGCAGCGGCGCATGAGCGCTGTCTTCGCCCAGTACCAAACGGATCAGCAGGGGTCGGACATTCGCACCGGCCTCAAACGCCGGGTCGAGAACGGTCTGCCGCTCGGCCGCATCTTCGGCCTGCGGAGCATCCGCGTCAACGGTCGCAGCGTTGTCGAACCCGATCCTGTCAACGCCCCGAAGGTCAAGCGGCTGTTCGAGCTGTACGCGTACCAGTCCCACACGCTGGTCACGCTGGCCGATACGCTCGCGCGTCAAGGGATCATCTACAGGGATCACACGCCACGATTCCCAAAGGCTTCACTCTTCAAGCTCCTCACCAACCGGCATTTCATCGGCGAAGCCTGTCTCAAAGGCGTCTGGTACCCCGGCAAGTTCGAGGCCATCATCGATCTGGCCACGTTCCAGGCCGTTCAGGACAAGTTCGGCGGCCGCGTCTACCGCAAGCCCTTGATCACCTTCGCGAGCTGCCTCATCCGCTGCGACCACTGCGGCTATGTGATGACCGGCGAGCGGATCCGCAAAAAGCGGCCCGATGGCTCCGTCAAGGAATACACCTACTACAAGTGCAGCCAGTCCGGCCAGCCCGGGCACCCAGACTCACGTCTCGCCGAACGCGAGATCGACGAGCAGGTGCTTGAGTTCTTCGGGCGTCTGGAGGTCAAAGACCCCAATGTCCGTCAATGGATTGTCGAGGTCATCAGGGCCAAAGCCCACGCCGACAATACCCAGAACAGGCAGCATCGGGACGAACTCGCCCGCCAGAAAAAACAGGTCGAAGAAAAACTAAAAACCCTTCTGGACCTTCGGGTGGAGGGAGAAATTTCTTCGGATGAGTACGCCGTCAAACGGCGGGAACTCAACGAGCGTCAGACCGGCATCCGCCTCCAACTGGAGGTCGCGGACCGAGACGACCGCGAAATCGCCGAGCAAGCGATCAAAGCGTTCGAACTTTCGCAAACCCTCAAAACCCGGTGGAAAACCGCCGATCCGGCCTCCAAACGCACGATTCTTGAGATTCTCTGCGAAAGCATCCGTTCGAACTCGCGGAAAGTGCTCTTTTCGGCCCGAAAACCCTTCAATCTGCTCGAAAACGCTGACCTAACTCTTGAAAGTGGAGCGGAAGAGACTCGAACTCTCAACCCCTAGCTTGCAAAGCTAGTGCTCTACCAATTGAGCTACCGCCCCTTGGGCCGCAGCGGGTTGCTGCGGATTGGGGGCCATTGTATCCACGCAGGCCGGTTCTCGCGTGGGATCAGGCGACGGGGGAGGGGAGGGCGGCGAGGGTGCGAGTGAGCCAGTCGGCTTCGGGGACGGCGTAGGGTCGGAACTTTTCGACTTGGCCGGTTTCTTCGGAGTAGAGGAGGCCTCGGTGTTGGCCCAGGCCGCCGGCGGCGGTGCTGTCGATGAGGTTGCTCGAGTCGTTCGCGGACATCTGGAAGAGGACGCGGTAGTCGAACTCCTTGAGCATGCGGCGGTCCATCGCACGCTCGAGATTGGTCGAGGTGTCCACGCGGACGATCGTGAAGATGCCGACACCGGGGCCGTCCTTGAGGAGGGCGGAGAACTGCTTGTCGGGCTTGGTGGCGGCCTCGCCGGCGTCGCCGTCGAAGCCGAAGTCGGAATCGGCCTTGCGGAGGGTGCGGAATCGCTGCAAGCCGGAGACGATGAGGAAGACGGGTGGCTGATCGGCCCCACCGTCGCCGGCCTGGCGTTTCTGGAACTCGTCGTAGATCGCGGCGACGGCTGCGTCGGCGGCCCTGCCCCCCACCACCGCTGCTGTTGAGGTGCCGAGCATCTTGCCGAGGGAAATCAGTTCCTCGGTGGACTCGGCGTCGCTGGTCCCGCCGTCAAGGATGGTGATTGAGGGGAGGCGGCCT
Source organism: Phycisphaera mikurensis NBRC 102666 (assembly GCA_943369765.1). Classification (GTDB taxonomy): domain Bacteria; phylum Planctomycetota; class Phycisphaerae; order Phycisphaerales; family UBA1924; genus UBA2396. Next base: position 84,295 of record CALROI020000011.1, read on the forward strand.
GCACGCGTGACCTGCGGCGCGAGGGAGATGACGGACGCGACGATGAGCCCGAGCGTGGGTCTTTCCTGCTGACCGACGATGAGGAGGTTTGAGCCGGACTGGCGGCGGAACTTGACGGCGGTGGGGTCCTTGATGGAGATCGCCTCGCCGAGCCAGAGGGTCGGCATGCTGGGCACGCCGGTGCCGTCGAGGACCGCTTGCAGGAGGTGGTTTCGCGGGAGGTGGGAGGGGACGTTTCCTTCGAAGACGATCGGGGGCTCGCCCTTCCATCCCTCGGCCTTGGTGCGTGCCTCGACCTGGTCGAGGTGGGCGTCGCGGACTTCGTCGGGGAGCCAAACGACCTGGAAGGGGCTGTTGCCCTCGATCATGCCGGACTGGTCGTTGTAGATGGCCTCGCCGGGTCGCGAGAGCAATCGGGCGGCGGCGTTGTCCTCGGAGAGGATGAGGTACGAGTCGGCCTCGGAGCATTGGAGCGCGACGCGCACGGCCATCTGGCCGATGGTCGCACGCGCGAGGCTGTAGGCTCCGCCGATGGTCTGGCTGCCGAGGATGACGTGCATGCCGAAGGCTCGGCCCTGGCGAACGAGGCGGTCCATGAGGAGCATGGCTTCCTGCGCGATTTTATCGTCCTCTGTGAAGAACTCCTGGAACTCGTCGACGATGAGCAGGGTTCGCGGGATGGAAGACTTGGTTCCACCGTCTCCTTCACCGCGGGCTTTGCGGTAGCTGGCGAGGTCTTGGACGCCCAGTTCGCGGAAGAGGTTTCCTCGGCGTGAGAGTTCGGCGTCGAGTTTGCGTAGGACCGAGAGGCCGAACTCGCGTTCGCTCTCGACGGCGATGACGCGTGCGTGGGGGACGTGATGGCTGGCGTAGGTCTTGAATTCAACGCCTTTCTTGAAGTCGACGAGGTAGAGCTCGAGTTCCCACGGGCTGTACCAGAGCATGGCGCTCGTGATGAGGGCGTGGAGCAGCGTGGACTTTCCCGAGCCCGTTCGCCCGGCGATCAGCACGTGCTGGCTTGTCCCGCGCCCCAAGACCATCTGCTGCACCTTGGTCGCCCCGGCCTTGCCCAACGGGACTCGAAGGTCTCCCGAGGTGCTCCGCGTCCACAATTCCTCTACCTTGGGAGCGACGGTCCCGAAGGGGACCTGCACGCGGCTCATCTCTTTGGCGTGCTTGCCTACGGCGTGAGCGATCCGCGTCACCACGTCCTCGCTCGGCGGCCTCTCGATCGACAGCGGCCAAGGCGCGAAGTCGGCGTCCTTCCACGAGAGTTTGCCGTCCTTGCCGACGACGTTGACGCTTGCCTTCTCGATCTCGGGCATCGGCACCCATGCCGGCGGGCGCTGTCTTGCGTCGGTTGCGATAAGCGTGAAGACGCCACACCTGGGCCCGCTGGCGACGATGCTCGCGAGGCGGCGTGCGGCCGTCTCGGTGAAGTTGGCGGGGAAGTCCGCGATGACGAGGAACCGGAAAGGCTCGGCGACCTCGCCCGCCTTGATGTTGTACTCCTGGATCGTCGCGTACTCGTTGCGGAGGTATTTCTGGATCACCGCTTCCATGTGCTCGGTGATGTCGGTCAGTTTCTGCTCGATGTGCCTGGGGTCGGTCCAGATCTTGTCGGACACGAGGGATTCGTCGTGGTCCGCAAGGTGCATGAAGCCGGCGAAACTCTGGCCGAGCCCGACGGGATCGACGATGGTGAACTTCAGCTTTCCCGGGGGGAACGTGGTCAGCAGGCGGAGCATGACCGCCTGGAGCGAGGCGACGGCGTCCGCACGCTGCTCGGGGCCCGCCTGGATCAGGAGGGAGCCGGTGCCGAGAAAGTCGAGCATCGCGGGGAGATCGAAGGCCTCGACGCCCGCGTCGCGCAGGTCGGCTTCGATCGGGACTCCGCCGACCATCTGAGCCATGCTGACAGCGAGGGTGCCGAATCGTGCAGCGACGGGAGGGGTGGTGCGGGGCTTGAAGTGTTCCCAGTCCGGGGCACCGTCGCCTTCCCAGGGAAGGGAGAGGGGGCCAGAGGCTGCGGCGATCGCGGCGAGTTCGCTGCGGGCGTGGGCTGTGCCGCTCGCCCACTTGGCCCGCATGGACGCCGCACCTTCCGTGTGCTCGCGTTTGGCGGACTCGAGGCGTTCGGCCCGCGTGGTAGCGGCCAATTCGAGAGCGGCCTGGTGCTCGGATCTGAGAGCGTTCTGCTTGCTTGCCGACTCCGCGTCGACCTCTGCGGATCTCTCGCCGGTGCGTCTGAGGACGCGGTCCATCACCTGACGGTGCTTGGCACGCAGTTCGGGTTCTTCGTCGAGCTTGCGGCGATCGATCTCCTGGCGAGCGGCGGTGTACTTGGCCTGCCCTTTGGCCATTTCCTTGTCGCGGCGTTCCTTGGCGTCGGAGATCACCTTTTCGCGGGCCTCGTCGGCTTTGGTCAGAAAGAGCGCGAGTGCCGCGTCCGCCTCCGCGAGGCGGGCGGCCAAGGCCCCCGCCGCGACGGGAACTCGCTTGCGGAGCAGGATGCGGCCGACAAGGAGGAGGAGCAGGGCGGCGATGACACCGACGCCCGCGCCGATACCGATGGACGCGCCGGAGAGGCCTTGCTGCGAAACACCGATGCCCGCGCCCGCCAATCCGCAGACGATCGCGACGATCATCATCGTGGAGGGGCGGAGGAGCGCCGGTTTGACACGCGCTTCCACAATCGCGCCCGACGCGCGGCACGCTTCGACGTGAACGGAGAGCGACTTGCCGGTGTCGACCTCGCCGGCAACAGCGGTCGGAAGCGTGCCGTGCCCCTGGGAGGAGAGGAGGCCCGCCGCCTTCGTGCGTACCGCCTCGATCTCGTCGCGGCGGAGTTTGTGGTCCTTGGCGGAGGTTTCGTACTCGGCCCGGGCTTTGCCCTCGCCGCTTTCGACGAGCGTTTCGGCGAGCCACTTGCTGTCTTCGAGTTTCTGCTCCGCACGTGCCTCGAGTCTCGCGGTGGTGTCGGCGAAGGACGCGACGTCCGCCGTCATCACCGCGTGGGCGTCGCCGAAGTCCTTCTCGTGCTTGGTGCGGATCAGGTCCATGAGCGCGAGCCGCTCGGCTTCGATGGCGTTCTTGGCGGTCGCGGTCGCGGTCTCGCGTGCGCCGAGGGCCTGCGAGTGCTCTCGCTCGATGATCGTGGTCTGTTCTTTGAGCCTTTGCGCGAGAGAAGTCTCGTGCGTTGATCGCTCGGCCACCAGCGGCGTCAGCATGCGAAGAAGTTCACGGATCCGTTCGGCCAATGACGCGGGCTGAGACAAGTGAAACCTCCGGACAGATCGATGAACCAACCGCTCAACTCACCCCCAACAGTCCGTCACGAGTCGCCGCATTCTCGCTTGACCTTCCCCACCAGGTCCCCGACGTGATCGATCCCCTTCATGGCCGCGTTCACACGGGGCAGGATCGGGTCGATCACGTCTTTGGCGAACTGCTTGGAGGCGTCGTCGTCCCACTGGGCCGACACCCGCTCCCACGCGATCATCAGCTTTTTGGTCGCGTCTTGCAAGTTCGCTTTCGCGGTCGCGATACTCATGGGGACTTCCTCGCGGCGTGTTCAGGGGAGTTTCCGCACTTTGATATTGCGGAACCAGACCTGGTCGCCGTGGTCCTGCAGCGAGACATGCCCGGTCGTCCGCGTCGCGTAGTCGGCCATGCCCTTCCACTTGCTCGCGTCGCGGGCCTTCTTGAATTCCTCGCTCGAGAGGTCCATGTCGATCACCTTGAACCCGTTGAGCCAGTGCTCGATCCGTGACCCGTTGCAGACAACCTTGGCGTGGTTCCATTCGCCCGCGGGCCTGCACACGTCAAAGGCGATGGCGCGGATCGCGTAGAGCGACCCGGCCGAGGTCTCGGGCTTCTTGCCGTCCTGGTGCTTGTTGTTGTCGAGGATCTGCATTTCCGGGCCGGTCTCCCACGGGTAGTTCTTGTCCTCCGTGCAGCGGTACATGATGCCCGAGTTTGCGCCGGGGGCTGCTTTCCACTCCACCGAGAACTCGAAGTTCGTGTACTGATCGAGGGTCACGAGGTCGCCGCCCTCTCCCTCGCCGGTCCCGATGCTCAGCGTGCCGTCGGCGATCGACCACTTCGCGGGGATCTTGTCCTTCTTGAACCCGCGCATCTTGGCAATCTTGCCGTCGAACAGCAGTTCCCAGCCCGCGTCCTTCTCTGCGGCGGTCAACTGATTCTGAACAGCGGTTTCCTTCCATTCCACCGGGAGGGTTACAGAGCCGGTGGCTGCCCACTCGGTTCCGCGCGACAGAAGCGTCCGGAAAAGCGGCGTCGTGATGGATGGCTTTGAGCCTTCGTCCCTGTCCCAGACGTGCCCGAGCGGAGTGGCGAAGACTCGACCCTTGCCGAATTCTTTCACCAACGCCATCGGCTCGTTCTGTCCCGTCCCGCCCGAGGAGGTGGAGCTCATCGCCTGGGCGAGGAGGGTGTATGGCGAGTTCTGCGAGTTGACGAGTCGGTGGTAGAGCTCGTCAACGGTCTTGCTCTTGGCGGGCATCCCTGCGGTGATCGGATGGGCGGCGTCCGACATCGCGACTTCGAACTCGTGGAACTTCCCGTGCCCGGTTCCCTCACGCCACATCAGGGCCACCATCTGCTCGTATTCCTTCCAACCGGGGAAGGCGTTGTTCGCGGCGTGGATCGCTACGACACCAAGGCCGTTGCGAACCGCCTCGACGAAGACCGCTTCGGCGGGCTGACCCCAGCGTTTGTTGTCGTTGAAGTCGATGACCACGACCTGATACTGCGAGAGGGCTTTGGCATCCGCGAGGGCCGATGCCGGGGTGTCGGTGATATCGACGGCGAAGCGTCCGGTGGCTTCGAGCGTGTCCTTGTGAACGCGGCTCGTGTAACGCCAATTGTGGTTGTTCTCGCCTGTGACGATCAGGGCACGAACGCGTCCGTCCTGAGCGGAGCAGCCGACCGTGATCGAGGCCGCCACGGCCAGACAAGCCAATGTCGCAAACTTCATCATCGTGAGTCCCTTTCGATGGAGCATTCCCTTAGGGTACCAGACTTTCAGACCCAAAGCCCGCCGCCCGGAGAGCCGCCGTCCACCTCGCCCGCGACGAGGCTGCCTCGTCCCCGGCACCCTCCCCCCACCACCAGCAGGTCGCCACCGGCGCGGCGAGGTCGACCGCCAAGTCCGCCACCTGTCGATCGGTCAGGTCCACGAAAGGCGTCTCGACGTGCAACGAGGGGACGCCGTGGGCGCCCGAGTCCAGGGTCATCAATCGAGTGACCAGGAGTGCTCGATCCGCCGCCCGCGAGACCAGGTCAAGATCGATCTCGCCCGAGCCTCGCGCCGCCGCGGTGAATTGCACCGGCCAGACCACTTCCGTCCGCCCGTGAGTGGCGGCGTCCGTGCATGCGTCCATCAGGAGACGGGAGGGGCTCGACCACTCTCCGCCCCTTGGCCCGACGGAAACAGATCGCCGCTCGATCAAAGTCAGGCCGAGCACCGCTGCGAGTCGGACGCACGAGGCCATGCGCGCCGGGTCCGCCCCGTCGAGCGCGGGCCAGAGCAGCGGCCCCGCCTTGGCCCCGCCGGCGGAGAGGCTTGCCTCCTTGGCGTTGGCCGCGGCGACCACCGACGGAAGGTCCCCGTCCACCATCACCAGCAACCGCGAAGGGTGATCCACCATGTGCTTGTTTCCTCAGCCCGCGGGGCCCGTTCGACAACCTTCTCGCCAACTTATTCGCCAACCTCGACCTTTGCCAACGCTTCTGGCAGCGGCTTGCCTGCAGCATTTTCGCCGCAGAGGTTGACGCGGATCCCAAGTTCCGTCGCGAGCGACGCCTTGAGGGCGGCCAGCCGGTCGGCCCCCTTGGCATCCACGCCATAGACCACCTGGATGTGATTGCTCTGGTGCCGTGCCATCATCTGGTCGCGCGTCACGCCGTACATCACCGCGTGCATGATCGGCCACTGGCCCGTCGTGGCGTCCCAGCGGCGCTGCGTTTCGGCGAGCGGCAACGAAACTGCCTTGCACCGCCCGATGTCCATGCTCAATCGTTCGCCGCCGTCCTTTGCGCGATCGACAAAGATTCGCGACCAGACCACCTCGCCAGGACGGCTGATGCCCTTGACTGTCCCGCCGCCCAGGCGGAAGTACATCGCGGGCTGTCGTTCCGAGGTCGTGCCCTTGTACCCGCCGACAAAGTGCGAGGGCGGGGCGGCGCCGGAGATCTCCAGCACCCAGACCTCTCCGTCCACCGTGCCCGACCGATCCGCGTCCGACCAGCGAAGGTCGTGCAGCGTGTTGTCGGGCTCGATCCCGAGCCGCTCACACACGCGCTGAGTCAAGATCCCGTCAAGCCCGGCACATTCGTCGACCTCGTTGAAGTGTGTCAGCGGCTTGCCCGCGTGCAGGACGGTGCCCGCCGCACCTTTCACCGGCGGGCGATCCGAGCAGTTCAAGAGCCCCTCGGCCAGGTCGCTCGCGGGCGTGAGATCCTTCAATCCTTGCTGATACTGGATCCCCACCGCGTCACATCCGAACTCCTCGGCGATCCGCACCGTCGCGATGTACATCTTCAGTTGCTGGCGCACCTGCCCCTGGGTCAGGTCCGATTCTTCCCGCTTGCCGAACTTGAACTTCATCCCCTTCTTGAGCAGCCACGCCATCGCAGCGTCCGCCTCCGCGTCCGGCACACGCTGCATCGCCGCGTACAACGCCGACTGGCTCAGTCGTTCCTTGAAGACCCCCGCTTTATGCAGCAGATCGTCCGGGATGATCGCGTTGTACATCCCCATGCACCCCTCATCAAAGATCCCCATGATCGGCGGGCGCCGACGAATCTCCGATGCGAGCCCCGTCGCGGCCTTCCGCACGCTCTTGCTCGTTCCGCCCTCGTCAAACTTCGCGACGTGGGATGTGTCATGCTCGATCGCACCGCGTTTGCACCAGCGTGCAATCCCCTCGCGGAAGGCGTCGCTTGCGAAGTCCTCCGCCCAGATCATCGAATAAGGCACGCCCGCCTTGGTGAGCGACCCGCGCAGGTTCAGAACCCCGACCAGCCCCGGCCACTGCCCCGACCAGTTCGCCGCCAGCAGGATCGGCCCGCGATGCCGGATCAGTCCGTGGAGCACGTGGTGGCTGTACTGCCACACCGCCTCGGCCACGACCAACGGCGCGTCCCGGTCCAGGTCCGCGAAGACCTCGCGGCCATACGCCTGCGAATCGATAAACCCGTGAGGCTCCTCCGCCGATTTCTTTTCCGCGTGCGCCCGCACCAGCGACCACCCGGCCGCCGCAAACGCCTCGCCGAGTGATGCTTCCATCGCCCGCTGCGCCGGCCAACACGTCACGTTCGCCGAAAGTCGCAAGTCCCCCGACGCGATCAGGTACGCCGATTTCTTCGGTAGCCCTTGAGGCGACCCGGCCGAGCCCGACGACGCCTTTTTCACCGGACCCGTCTTCCCAGAACGCAAGGATGTAGCCATTGCAGAGGACCTCCGGCCCCATGGTACCAGACCACGCCGCAACCCGCCGTCCTTATGTGGGACGGTCGCCTTCGCTTGGGTTGTGGGATTGAATGCCGGAGGAGGGACTTGAACCCACACTTCCTTTGAGGGAAAGCGGATTTTGAATCCGCTGCGTCTGCCATTTCGCCACTCCGGCGGGGGTGGAGGCGTTCTCACGCGGGCCAAGCATAGGCCCATTCTCGGACCCCGCATCCGTCCGCCAACCCATCCAGACCCACCACCCTCGTTCTCAGCTCCCAACCACGCCAAAGCCGCCGAAGTCGACCCTTGGAGCGTCCGATTCTCACGCACCGGGGGACCCTATGAGCCACACCATCCTGATTTGCGACGACGACACGCACATCCGCTGCATCCTCACGGCCAAACTCCGCTCCGCGGGGTACACCGTCCACGAGGCCCGCGACGGCGAGGAGGGCTTTGCCGCTGCCCTCGCCCATCGACCCGCCCTGATCCTCACCGACTACCAGATGCCCGGCACCGACGGGCTGAACATGGCCCTGCGGCTCGCCACCGACCCGGCGACCGCCACGATTCCACTCATCATGCTCACCGCCCGGGGCCACTCCGTCGACGAAGAGACCCGTGCCAAGACCTCGATCCGCGTGCTGATCGACAAGCCATTCAGTGCCAAGCAGGTGCTCGACCACGTCCAACGCCTGCTCGCCCAGGTCACCTCCAAGGACTCCCCGCATGCAGACGCCGCATGAAGCCCTCGCCGCCTTCGCACGCCGCGCGGGCCGTCTCGGTGCCCTCACCATCGACCTCAACTCAAAGGCCCCGGTCGCGCCCTCCTCACCCGAGGCTGGAGCCGCCGGGGTTCACATTCTCGCGGCGTGCTCTCCGAACGTTCACACCGCGCGGCTTACCGTCGCTGGCATCCCAGTCGCCGCGCTCATGCTCGACCCTGAGTGGCTCGACAGCCCCGCCCTTGTGGAAGTCGCCTCCGCGACCGGCCACAACCTCTGGACCGTCCGCGCCGCACTGCGCCCGCACGCCGTGTTCCCAAAGCACGCCGCCATCGTCGCCACCCAAGCCCTCACCGACCTTGCCGAGGAGCTCTCGGCCCACACAGAGACTCACGTCGAGCTCCAATCCACGCTCGACTCTTTCACCGACGAGCTCACGCGTTCCTACGAGACGCTCAGCCTGCTGTACTCAATCGGGAACGGCCTGACCGATCTCACGCACCCCGAGCGCTTTTTGCAGACCGCCGCCGATCGTCTTCAGGCCGGCTCGGATTTCACGCAGATCGCCGTGCGGTTCGTCCCACCCGAGCGAGACCCCGCCGACCGCTCGCGCACCGCCGACCCGTCCGTCGGCTCCTCACGCTCGCCCGAACGAGCCTCGGCCCTGCTCGCGCTCGCCGACCGACTCCCCCACGATCACGCCCTTTTCATCGACGGCAAGCGTGTCGTCCCCGCGAACAACCCGCTCACCGGGCACGACCGGCAAGTGCTCGTTCAGCCTCTCTTGCTCGACGGCGCGTTCCAAGGCTACCTCATCGGGACCGACAAGACCGGCCCCGACCCGATGCTGTCGAGCTACGACCTCCAGCTCTTCCAATCCACGGGGTCGTTCCTCGCGGCCTTTCTCCAAACCTGCCGCCTCTTCGAGCAGCAACGCCAGATGTTCCTGGGCACGATCAAGGCGCTGACCGCCTCCATCGACGCCAAGGACCGGTACACCCGAGGCCATTCCGAACGAGTCGCCTGGCTCGCCGCCGCCCTCGCCCGCGCTGTCGGGCTTGCCGAGCCCGAGGTGCGTCGCATCCACATCGCGGGGCTTGTCCACGACGTCGGCAAGATCGGGGTCCCCGAAGCCGTCCTCTGCAAACCCGGCCGCCTCACGGACGACGAATTCGGGTGGATCAAGAAGCACCCGGAGATCGGGCACCACATCCTGGCCGACATCCCCCAACTCGCCGACATCCTGCCCGGCGTACTCCACCACCACGAACGCATCGACGGCAAGGGGTACCCGCACGGGCTCGCTGGCGACGCCATCCCTCGCATGGCCCGGATTATCGCGGTCGCCGACACGTTCGACGCGCTCAGCTCCACGCGTTCGTACCGCGCCGCTCGCGCCCGTGACGTGGTTCTCGCCGAGGTCGCCCGCTGCGCGGGGACGCAACTGGATCCGGAGATCGCCGCGGCCATCACACGCATCGATCTCACTGAGTTTGACCGCCTGCTGGCTGATCACGCGGCCTCCGCCCCCGCGGTCTCGATCACATCCGCAGCCTGAACTCGGGCACGGCATTCCGAGTTCGTGACCGCGGGATCCTCACTCCACGACCCGCGTCCAGGTCGACCGATCCACCAGCAACGTCGAGGTCTTGCGGAACCCGGGTGGTCCGGAACTCGGCACGACGCCTCGGAGCACGGCTGTCTCGCCGTTGGTGGTGAGCGTGCCTCCCACGATCAGAGGACCCGCGAGCGAAACGGCCCCGCTCATCGTCACGTTCCCCGATGCGTACACCAGCCCGCGGATCTCGCACGCGTACACGTCGGTTTTGTCCGAGTCCGCCGAGCCTTCGTACGCTGCACCGATCGGGTTGTAGTTGACGTTCTGATTGGCTTCGGACAGGTCCGAGCCGTCGACCGTGATCGTCAGTACACCGTCGACGATCAAGGCCGGGTAACCCGCGACAGCAGGGTCCCAGGTGACATTGGACGTCACACGCACACCCGCGGTGGCGTTCTTGAGGACGAGCGTGCCGTTGATCCGACAGTTGGAAAGCGTCAGACGCTTGCCGCCGCAATCCATCACGTACACGCCCGACGCGTTCGTCGAAAGTGTGCCCGGCGCGTTGGCTGGGCTGATCAAGAGGTTCGAATACGTCTGGGGCCCACTCCCTCCAAGAGGTCCCGAGGACCCGAAGGCCTCGTACTCCGCGATCACCGTCGCCATCACCGGCATGGTCACTGCCGCCGCTCCCCCCGAGCCCGCGGGCGTGTAGCCGGTCCCGGTCACCGTGCCCACAGCCGTCACGGTCGCTTCCACCGTGCTCGAGGCGGTGGAGACGGACGTGTTCGAGTGGATCGGGAGTTCGGCCCAGAAAGTTGACGTGCCCGTGAACGAGATCGCCCCTTGCGCCAGAATCGCGTACGACATCGCGGCCTCCGGCTGCACCACGGGCGTTGCACGCACGCTCACGATACGCCTGGCCCTGCCGACCGTCGCGACTGATTGGATCTCGATGGTCTCCGTCGCGTCGTCGGTCATATTGGCGTCCGCCGGGTCGGTCAGACGCACCTTGACCTTGTCATCCCCGAAGGGGATCGACTCGAACGGGTCCGTCGCCCCGCTGCGCCAGGCCGTGGTCGTCTCGATTTTCTTGAGCGCCGCGCCAAGCCCGGCCTCGGCCAAGCGAGCAGCCCGATCAGCGTCGGCGAGGGCGGCGGCTCGCCCGGCGTGGACCCGAGCGGCCAGCAGGCCCGCGGAGACCACGAGCATCCCGACCGACATCGTCGCGAGCACGATGACGTAGATTGACCCACGCCGCTGGCTGTTCGATGGCGAGTTCGTGTGTTTCATGGTGTCGCGTCCGCCCAGGCCTTGACGACGAACGTGGTCCCGGCCGCCAGGACCTTTCCGCCGCGCGAGACCGTCACCGTGGCCCGCTTCACGCCCGTCTCGGCTGCTGAGACGGTCGAGTAATTCGATGTGAGGACCCATTCGACGAGGATGGTGCGTTTCCACGAGGTGAACGCTGAGATTGTCCCGCCGCTCCGCTCGCGGAGCCCGTTCTCCTCCCAACCGTTGAGATCGTCGGCGTCGTCCGCGTCTGCGCGAGAGACGAGAGTCTCGCCCGCTTCGGGTCCGAGCGTCGTGGTGGTGACTGTCGGGTCCTGGTATGCCTGGGAGCGGATCTCTTCCAAGACCTCGCCCACCAGCATCGTCGCGACCGTTCGTGCTTGTGCGTCTTCGCGCCGTGCGATGGCGCTGGAAGCGGCGGTCATCATGACCACCACACCCGAACCCACAAGCGCGACGGCGACCACCGCCTCGACCATGCTGAACCCGCGATGTCGTTTCTCGCGTTTCATTCGATTTTCGGCTCCGCGGGCGTCCCGATCGCAAACCTCGCGGGGAGAGCCCCCTGACGCTTGAACGTGGCCGTCACGCCGACGCCGAAGAGCCTCGATTCGGTGCTTTCGGCCATCCCGGGGCGTCTCTGGGTGCCGACGACGGAGATCGGGGCTCCACCAGCCGGGAGGGAGGTCCACGTGCTCCCCGAGCCGGTCTGGGCCGACATCGTGCTCAGCGGCACGTTCGAGGTGTTGTAATTGATGCTGACCCGTCCGATTGCCAACGGCGCGTCAAAGACGACGGTGACCTGTTGACCCGCCGCGATCTCGGGCGTTGTGGAGAACGTAAACGTCACCGGCGAGTTGTTCAGGTTGGCAGCCACAGCCGTCAGGTCCGCAGTGGCCAACGGTGATTGCGATGCCAGATCCGTGACTCTCCCGGTGTAGAGTCTTGCTCGGAATGCAAGGACGGCGCCCGCCGAAGTCGAGATCCACACCTTGCATGTCTTGACACTCCAAGTCGTCGCGTCCACAGCTAGAACGGGCGTGAACGTCACCGCCAGCAGGGTTGCGCCGATCGACTGCGTCGCGTTGCTCGCGCCGGGATACCGGAACAGCACCTCGTCCGCCCCCATGATCGACGCCGACGCGGACTTGAGCGAGACGTCACGCCACCAGGGCGAGAAGACAAGGTCCGAGAGCACAGGTCCCAGTGACGTCTCATTTCCCCCGTTGATCGTTCGTTTCAGTCGCTCGCCTTGGCCCGGCAGCCAGTATCGGAGCGTCTCGGGTTTGTTGTCTTTGTCGCGATCAGCAACGCGAAACTCAAGCTCCTTCGAGCCCGCAGCCACAACGCTGATCGCCGATCCGAGATCGTCCTTAAGCCACACCTCCGCATCCTGGAGCGACGCGGCTTCCGCCGAGGGGTCGGCTTCGGGCCTGGGAAACGCCTTGAGGCTCATGCCCAGAACGGAGGCGAGAGCGGCGAGGATGACCCCGGCGATGGCCAGAGCGGTCACCGATTCGATGAGCGTGAACCCGCGATGGCGTCGGCGGTTCGTCATCTAGTCCTCCCGATACCCGGCGACCCGAACGGGGGCGAGAGCGCCGTTTCCAACGATCTTGGGCATGGAGTAGTCGATGCGGTAGTCCCCGGTCCCGAGGATCAGGCTCAGGGTTGTATCGCTCGTCCCGTACCCGTCGAAGACGACGGTGTTCCCGCCGCCCGCGTCGACGAAGCGGAACGTGACGCCGTATGGCGGGTCTTCAAGAACCAGCCGCCCCGATTCACTCCCGACCGAGGCGTCCCACGAGTAACCACCCCGCGCGAACCGGACCGTGACCGACCCGCTGATGGCCCTGGCTTTCTCGCGGAGCATGGCGATGTCCGCGGCGACGCGTTCGCCAGCCGCGAGGAGCCGCTGCCGGTCCGACGCACCGGCGAAACGGGGGAGCGCGATCGCCGCGACCAACGTGACGGTGGCGATGACGAAGACCATCTCGATGAGCGTAAAGCCCCGTCTGGTCACGTTAGGTCCCTCATGCAGACCGCCCGCCGCCGATGCTCTCGCATCAGGCCGCGGGCGGCTGAATTCCGCAAGGTCGGCAGCGCACCGCAGGAAACGCGGCGGGCACCTTCCGAACGTCTAGTACGCCGAATACAACCGCCCCGCAGTGTCGGCCTCGGCCACATCGGTGCCGGCCTTGATCTCGCCCGTCGAAGCGGTGTAGATCCAGCCCACGTTCGCCGCGAAGGCCGCCGCGACCGTCGAGCTGCCCTTGTTCGCGCCGACCGGGAGGGTCGGGATCGAACGGATGTAGGGGCCGTAGACGAAGGCGCCGGTCTGGGTCGCGTTGGTCGTGCCGCCGATGTTCGTGTACGTCGTCATCTCGGCGACGAACGCGGCCACGGTCGGCTTGACACCCTGGTGCTCCTGCGTGTACATCTCGATCCCGTTGCGCAGGATCGCGAGGTTCGCGGTGAGCGAGGAATCGGCGGCGCCCGCGGACCCGCGGCTCATGCGCGGGATGGCGATCGCCCCGATGATCCCGATGATCACGATCACAATAACCAACTCAATCAGACTGAATCCCCGGCGAATTGCGTTGCGAGTCATGTTTTCCTGTCTCCACAGAGGTAAGTTCCAAAGGGAACACGCCCTTTGCTCCTCCTCCCATCGACAGTCCGAGCACGCCGCTTGATTCCGGGAACACCAGATTGAAGGTCAATTTGTGGTTACTTGCCGATCGGGGTCTTCACGCCACGGTTCTCGGACACTCCATCGCGCCAGAGCCCGGGAAGCGGGAGCCGGGCCTCGACGCCTGAAGCGTTGGCGAAGACGGCCTCACCCGTATCGAGCGCGATGGACATGAGCATCATGCCGTCGAAGATCTCGCCGACCTTGACGAATTCACCGTCGACGCTGACGCCGGCAGTCTGCCGGCTGTACCCGGAAACGCGGTGACGCTTCGCCCAGAGCTTCTCCGATTCCGAGGCGGGCTTGACAGCCTGCTCCTGCTTGACCGCGAGCCAGACCGGCACGACGTCGAGGTTTCCCTTGGGGAGCGCGACGGTGGTCGCGAACCCGGCGAGGCGGGCTGCGGCGGTGTCGGTGCTATTCATGGAGACCGGGGCGACTTTGCGCTCCGAAGCGGGGATGGTGAGCGTGTCGGGGATCGTGTCCGCGCTGGCGGATTTCGGACCTCCCATCAGCGCGCGGTCCGCGACGAACGCGCCGCCTGCCAACGCGAGAACCATCACGTACGCCCTGCGTGAGACCTTAGCCATACGCGCAACAAACGATTCAAACACGTGGTTGTCAAGGATCCGGGAGAATCACTTTACGGGTGCGCCCTCACGGATCGCGTACCACTCAAAGTCCACCGAGACCAGAGCTTCGGCACGCGCGGGCTGTCCGTCATCAGCGGAGCGTTCGGCTGCGTCCGCGGGGTTCGCGCGGATGGTGACACCGACAACAGCAAGGTCCGGGAACGCGGAGTGCAGGTCTCGCAGGAGCGCCGGCCCCGCCGACGCGGGCCCGACCGCGCGGAGCTTGATCGGGAAGTGAACGTGGGAAGCCTCGACCATCTCGTTGCCGGGGACGAGTTCGAGAATGCGCAGGCCCAGACGTTCGGCACGGGCGGAGACCAGGCCGACCCGAGCATTGAGCTGGGTCGCGGGCAGGAGCGTGATGGCCTGCTTCAAGGCTTCGCTCTCGAGCCGGGCGGCGGCCTCCTGCGCGGTCTTGGCGCGGCTGAGGCTCATCTCAAACTCGGCGCGAACCTCGGCCAGTTCGCGTCTGGACTCGGCCGCGTGAGCCGCGGAGGCAAGACGCGGTCTGACGAGCGAGCCGTAGACAGCACCAACCGCGAGGAGGATGGAAGCGGCACCAGCCGCGTGGAATCTCCAGTGCTTGATCTTCAGTTCGCTCAGACTCATCGCCGCCCCTCCTCGATCACGCCCTCGATCTTGAACCCGACGGCGTCGAGTCTGCTGATGGTCCTGGCCTTGGATTCCACGAGCTTCACACGGTCGAAGAGCCCCCACGCCTCAACCGCGGCGACCACCTGGGCCACCGTGGATTGCTTCGGGGCGATCCCGGAAACCGCGACCACCCATCGCCGCTTGGGCACGACCTTGGGGACCGGCTTCCCGTCCGTCGTCGCGGGCTTGGGTGAATCGACCACCCCGAGCGTGATCACCACTTCTTCGACCGCCACGCTGGTCCCGGCAGCACCCGCCAGTCGTTCGATGAGCAGCCCCCAGTCGGGGTGTTCGCCGACGGCTTTGCGTGCCTCGATCGCTCGGGAGGCCGTTGCGGCCCTGTCGCGAGCGGCGGCTGCGCCGGCATCCGTCTCGACGATGAGCCGGCGATTCTCGGTGATTCCCTCGGTCACGCGACGCTCTTCGCCCGGGACGCCAGCAACGATCGCCACGCCGGTCGCACCCGACGCCGCGAGAACCACGCCAAGAACACAGAGCCACCGGACAATCAGCGTGCCCTCGGCGAGGCGGTCCGCGTGATAGACGGGGAGCAATCCGCGAGCGATCATGACTTGCCTCCCATCGATGGGGACGGGGGTGCCACCAGCATGGCCGCGGCCGCCACAACACACCACGGCGGCGCGAGTTCCGCATCGATCATGGGCACTCCGCTGACGGGTGGTTCGACACTGCAGCCGAGCGCGTGCCCCGACGCGTGCAAGACCGAGGCGTGACAGGCCCCACCACCGACAGCCAGCATGCGTCCCTCGGCCGCCTTGGGGTAGCGTTGCGATGCGTACTCGAGCGAGACGAGAATTTCCTCACCGACCCTTGATCCGAATTGCCGCAGCGGTCCAGCGAGGCTTGCAGCGAGCGCGCCGCCAGGCTGGCGAGCGACCGCTTCGAGAGCGCGAGAGGCCCGAGCCGCCGACAGGTTGAGAGATTCGGCGACCGAGGCGATCAGAGCGTGCATGCCAAGCTCGGCGAGCCGGCGCTCATAGACGCACGCCCCACCAACCATCACGGTGAGGGAGAGGGCGGAGAACCCCACGTCCGCAACGGTGTCGATCGTCGCGCCCGACTTGCCCAGGAGTTCACCGAACGCCGAAGCGGCCGAACCGATCTTCGCGACAACGAGACCCGTCTCCTGAAGGGGAAGGATCAGCCGATCCGCGTCGGAGTGGACCAGAACGGTCGCTCCAACCGCCGCTTCGCCGGGGCGTCCGACACGCGGGAGGTCCCAGGTCTCAAACTCGAATCCGCCTGGATCGATGCGGCACGCGCGCGCCAGCTCCATCCGGGCTACGGCGGCGCGCCCGGCACCAACGGCCGCCGCGGGCATGTCGATCTCCTCGACGCGCACCTTCTCCGCTGGCGCGAGCACGGCGGCCGTTCCGCCGACAAACCCGCGGCGTGCGAGAACCGCGGAGATCCGAGACGCCTCCTCAGCATCGAGATCTCCCGACCTCAGTCGGGGCCACGCGGCGGCCCGGAGGTGCCATCGCCCCCCGAGCCCCGGCGCACGCTGCCACTGAGCCGCTTTGACATGCGTCGAACCGATATCCAGCCCGATGAACGTGGCACTCACTTGGCACCTCCCGCGGGACCGGTCGCCGAGGTCAGGTCAAACAGAGGCAGGAACATGCTTGCCGACAAGCACGCGATGACCACGCCGAGCCCGATCAGTATGATCGGCTCCACGATCCCCATCACCGTTCTGACGATCACTTCGTTATCTTCGTCCATCGCGTCCGCGATGCTGGTAAGCACGGGACCGATCCGACCGGTTCGTTCGCCGCTCCGTACCGCCTCGCACACCATCCCGGGAACGAGCCCCGACGAGGCCATCACCGCGCTCATGGATTCCCCTTTGCTGACGTGGTCGCCGGCCTTCTCGAGCATCTCCGCGAAGCAGATGTTCCCGCTGCTCTCGCGCGCAAGGCGGATCGAATCGAGCAGCACGACCTTGCCCTCGACCAGCACGCCCAGGACGCGAGCCATGCGTGCGGTCGCGAAATTGCGGAACACGCCTCCGAGACCGGGCATCGTGACCAGGGTCTTGTCGAACGCTCTTCGTCCAACCGGCGACTTCAGCCACGCGCGTGAGAAGAACACTATCGCCGCGAGGCCGCCGATGATCCAGTACCACTGCGTCTTGAGAATCACGGCCAGATCCAGAAGGATCTGCGTGCTCGCAGGGACCGGGGCCCCGAGGCTCTTGAACAGCCCTTCGAAGCGCGGCAGCACGAAGAAGAGCATCCCCCCCACCACGCCCGCCGACACCACCATCAACAGCCCGGGATACACCAGCGCCCCGACGATCGTGCTTCGCGTCTTCTGCTGCTGGCGCACCAGCATCGCCAACCGCTGCAACATCTCGGGGAGCTTGCCGCCGGACTCTCCCGCCGCGATGAGACTCCGGCACACCGCGTCGAAGCGTCTTGGGTGGTGCGACATGGCCTCGGAGAACTGGGCCCCTTCCTCGATCCGCCGTCGCAGATCGATGACCGTCTCCCGCCAAGGCCCGTCGGGGGTTTGTCTCTCGAGAGCGCAGATCGACTCGACCAGGGTCGTGCCCGTGGAGACCAGCACCGCCAGCTGCCGGAGGAAGTGAGAGAGTTCCTTGCTTGAGCCGCCGCCCCCGCCGGGGTTTGGAGAGATCTCGGCGTTCCGCTCCGCGTTGATCGATGTCGCGTAGATCCCCTTGCGTCGGAGGGCCTCGTGGGCGTCAATCTCCGACCCCGCCTCAACGACGCCGCTCGTCGGGGCTCCGCCAGGGCCGATCGCTTCGTAGGCGTACTTCATGCCGCCTCCTTCGCCGGAGGTGATACGACAGCAGGCGCAGCGGGTGCTGCAATGTCCGGCTCGGCACCGTCATCCTGCGTCACGCGGATGACCTCTTCCAGGCTTGTCTTGCCGTCCAGGGCGAGCAGCACGCCCTCCTGACGGAGGGTCAATCCGCCGCTCTTGGCGATCACTTCGCGCAGCTCGTGCACCGGGCGTGCCTTGTGGATCATCCGGCGGAGAGGCGGGGTCACTTCCATCACCTCGTAGATCCCGAGCCGCCCGAGGAATCCCGAGTTGTGGCACCGGCTGCAACCGACGCCCTTCTTGAACACCACGCCGACCTTGTCGGGAATGCCTGCGTCGGCCAGCACGTGCTCGTCGGGGTAGTACTTGGTCTCGCAGTGCGAACAAGCCGTTCGCGCGAGGCGCTGCGCGACCACGCCGTTCATCGCAGCCGCGAGCAAGTAAGGCTCGATGCCCATGTCGGAGAGCCGCGCGGTCGCGCTCGGAGCGTCGTTGGTGTGCAAGGTCGCCAGCACCAGATGCCCGGTCAGCGCGGCCTGAACCGCCACGCGGGCGGTCTCCTGATCGCGGATCTCGCCCACCATGATGATGTCCGGGTCCTGCCGGAGGATGCTGCGGAGCGCCCTTCCGAAGGAGAGCCCGCACGCGTCGTTCACCTGAATCTGGTTCACGAGATCGAGCTGGTATTCAACCGGATCCTCGACTGTCACGATGTTGACGTCGGCGCCGCGCAGCAGGTCCAGCGCGGAGTAGAGCGTCGTGGTCTTGCCGCTCCCCGTGGGGCCGGTGACGAGACAGAGACCGTGGCTCTGATGTAGGGCCTTCTTGAAGCTGTCGAGAGCTCCGGTGCGGAAACCGAGATCTTCCATCCGCACCCTGAGGTTCTGCTTGTCGAGGACGCGAACGACGACCTTCTCGCCCAGGAGCGTGGGGATGCTCGAGACGCGCAGGTCGATCTCTCGCCCCTCTGCCACGATGCGAACACGACCCTCCTGGGGCATGCGCTTCTCGGCGATGTCCATCTTTCCGATGACCTTGACACGGCTGACGATCGCGGCGTGCAAGCCTGTCGGCGGGCGCATCAGGTCGCGCAGCACGCCGTCGATGCGATAGCGGATGCGAGTGCCGCGTTTGTCGGGCTCGATGTGGATATCGCTGGCCTTGTCGCGCACCGCCTGCAGGAACGTCACGTTGATCAGGTTGATGATCGGCGAACCCGCGACCATCCGGTCAAGGTCCGCCGTGACGGCGTCGTCCACGCGTTCACGCTCGATGACCTCGACGTTGGACTCGGACAAACTTGTGAGGAACGCGTCCACATCCACGTTGCCGCCCGAGTACTTCTTGACGAACTCGGCGATGTTCGACTCGATCGCCAGCACGGGACGGATCTTCAGTTTGGTCAGGTCGCGGAGCCGGTCGATCGTCGGGAGACTCTGGGGCTCGGCCATCGCGACCGTCAGCGTGTCGTGCACGCGGAAGAGCGGGATCACCTTCAGCCGTGTGCATTCCTCGTCCCCGACGAGCTTCATGAGTGCGGGGTCGATCAGCCCGTGCCGGAGCTGGCACCCGCGCACACCCAGCACACGCCCGAGCGCACGAACGAGAGTCGCGCTGTTGATGACGCCCTGATCGACGAGGAGTTCGCCCAGCCGTCGGCTCGTGCTCCGCTGTTCCGCGAGTGCCCGGTCGAGCTGTGATTGCGTGATCGCCCCGTCCTCGACGAGGACATCGCCGACGCGGGTGCGCTTGGGACGACGCCGCTCGGACGCGGGAGAGGGCAAAGCTGCGGGGTCCTGAGGTTCAGGGGTCAAAGGAAACTCCTGACCGCGGACGGGATGTCCGCGAAGTGCTCGAAGTTTCCGATCGTTTCCGTCAGTTCCATCACTTCCCGAAGGGTCTCGTTGGCCCCGCACATCTTGAGCGCCTGCCCGCCGTGGGACATCTCTTCGCCGACCTCGACAAGGACTTCAAGCCCGCGACTGTCAACGTACGCCACCGCGGAGGCGTCAAGCACCAGGCGTCCGAGGCATTTGGGCATCGCCGCGACAAAGCATGCGCGGAACTGGTCCGCGTCGCCGAGCAGCAGCGGGCCAGCGGGCTTGAGCACCGTCACCGCTCCCTCTCTTGTCTCGACAATGTCCAAGAAACAGCTCCTTGCCTATGCCGCCTGTTTGACCAGCCCGCCCGACGCCGCGGGAACCCGGAACGTGAAGGTGCTCCCCTCGTTGAGTTTGCTCTTGAGCACCACGTCCCCGCCGTGCATGCGCGCGACCTCACGGGCCAGCGTCAACCCCAAACCGGTCCCCACGATCGAGGAGATCCTCTTGTCCCCGGATCGGTAGAAGCGTTCGAACACAGACTCGTGTTCTTCGGGCTTGATGCCGATCCCGGTATCCACCACATCGACGACAAGAGCCTCGGAGGGCGTGCCCAGGCCCTCAGCCGACGCACGGACGGTGACCGTGCCGCCCGCGGGGGTGTACTTGATCGCGTTGCCGACGAGATTGTGCAGCGCGAGCGTGATCTTGTCACGGTCGCCGCTCATCGCGGGCAGCTTGGGCCCGAAGTCGAACGCGAGCGTAATCTCCTTGTCGAGCGCATGCGGTCCGAAGTCGTGCTTGAGGTCCTCGAGGATCGCCACGATCGGAACGTCGTCGCGCCGCATTCGGAACGAGCCGGCCTCGATCTCCGACACGCTCAGCATGTCCGCCACGATGCGCTCCAGTCGGCGCGATTCCTGGTTGATCACGTTGATCGCGGTCGATCGCGCGGCGGGGTTGTCCCCGGTGTCCTCCAGCAACGCCTCCACGTACAGGCGGATGTTCGTCAGGGGCGTGCGCAGCTCGTGCGACGCCTGGTCGATCAGCGAGTTGCGGGCCTTGTCCGCCACACGCTGCTGCGAGACATCGTCGAGCAGCACGATCGCCGCGAAGTGGTCACCCTTGCGGGCGGGTTTGACGCTCACGCGAACGACCGCCGTCGAGCCGTTCTCGCCTCGGCGCTCGACCTCCCACTGGACACGGCGCTTGACCGTGCCGCCGCTGATCCCCCCCAACGCCGCTTTCGCCGCATCCTCGGGAAACAGTTCGGCGATCGACTTGCCCACGAGTTCATCCCGCGTGGTCCGCAACAGAACCGCGGAAGCCCCGTTGGCGTAGGCGATGTTCATTTTCTCATCAAGTAGAACGACGCCCAGCCACAGGCAGTCGAGGGCTTCGTGGGCCGACCCGCCGGCCGTGCCGTTCTCGCCACGCCGCTGGTCACTCGCCAGACGTTCCGTTTCGGCCATCGCCTTCGCGTCCCGCGATGAGAGCAGCGCGTTCCACCCCTTGGCTTCGGCGCCGAAGTCCGACGTGATGGCCAGCACCGCGGAGGAGTCCTCGCCGGTCGACGCTGCGATCAACGACTCGCGAATCGCCGTCAGCACCCGCAAGCGTCGGCGCAGGCGGCGGTACGCCCACCACAGCCCCATGAGCCCCGCCGCCCCGACGACGGCGATCCCGGGCTCCGCCTTGCCCTGTCCGAACGCCGGCACGGGCAACTCGCTCACCGCCTCCAGCACCGCCGCACCCCGACCCGGAACGCGGACGGGGTACATCGCCTTGAACAAACCATCGGCCTCGGTCGACGATGCCTCCGGCACACCCTGCGCCCATTCCGGCCAGGGCTCCGAGTTCCTGACCGATGCCTCGACGATCGAACTCGCGAGCACCGACCCGTTGGCCAGTTTGATCCGGCACGATAAGAGCTCGGACCCCACGCTCGACGCGATCATCTGCGAGCGAATATCGTTGGCTGTCTCCTGGACGAGCGAGCTCTCCGCCGACGCGGCCAGAGCCGCCGCAACCGCCCGGATCTGCTCCCGGCGTCCTTGCGTGGTGGCCTCGTGTTGTGCGCGCGTCGCCCACCAAGCGCACGCGCAGACCATCGCGACCACCATCGCGGCCATCGAAAGACCGGTGGCCGCGATAAACGACTCACCACGCATCCAACGAGAAATCAACGCTGACGGTCCGGTCTGCGGCACGTGACACTCCATTCAAGGCCCTGTCCGGGACCTCTTGGGATGTATCGACGATCCGCGAGCGGCTCTCAACCGCCACGCCATGGTTATCAGGTGTGTATGTCGTCGAGAGGCCTAAGCCAGCGGATCGGGCTTGAACAACTTGGTGTCCAAGGCCCATAACCTCTCGGTGAAGTTCCCGCCCAGATCCTTCTTGGACTTGGGCCCGCGGGCGGCGGCGAGGGACATGTACATCTTCGCGTCGATGTTGTCCAATTGGTGGACGAGGATCGCCTCGGGGGTCATCGGCACGCGTGCGGCCCCGTGCTCGGGGAGGCCGTGGTGGCTCAGGATAATGTGCTGGAGGACCATCACGGCGTTGGCCGGAAGTCGCTGCCCCGTTTCGCGCATGACCTGCTGGGCTTTGTCGTGGAGCATGATCGCGCCGTCGACGATGTGCCCGATCAGTTCGCCACGGTCCGCATAACCGAACGCGCGGTCGTACACCAATTCGCGGGTCTTGCCAAGGTCGTGCAGAAAGAGCCCCATCACGACCAGATCACGGTTGAGGCCGGGGTAGAGGGGGGCGACGGCGGCGGCGAGTTTGACCAGCCCGAGGGTGTGGTCGAGCAGGCCGCCGAGGTAGGCGTGGTGTGCGCTCTTGGCGGCGGGGCACTGTTTGAACTGGTCCATCAGGAACTTGTCGGCGAGGTAAACCTGCGCGAGGGCTTTGATGGCGGGGTGCTGGAGCGTCGCGAGGACGCCTTGCAGCTCGGCGAACATCTCTTCGATGGGCCTGGGAGCGACCGGGAGCAGGTCGCGCATCTGCTCGGGCGTGGGGTCGGCGGGCTCGATGTGCTGGATGATGAGCTGGAGGTCGCCCTGGTACTTCTGCGTCTCGCCCTCGACATAAGCGAAGCCGTCTGGGGGGAGAGAGGCCAGGAGGGACTCATCGACGGTCCACATGCGGGCGGTGACCTCGCCGGAGCGGTCGCCGACGATGCAGCGGAGATAGGGCTTGTCGTTGCGTGTGCGGCCCAGTTGGGCGTTCGAGACGGCGTAGACCCCCGCGATGCGCTCTGAGGGAAGAAGGTCAATGATGTACCGCCGATTGCCTGGTGCGTCTGCCATTTGCCGCCTTTCGTGGGGGGGCATGGTAGGGGCGGAGATTGGGCTCCGCGAGCCGACATCATCGAGATTCGCCACCTGTGATTGCGTTCGCAACCCGGGCTGCCGACCGCATGTATTGTCTCTCGATCGCACACGTCCCTCACCGACGACCGAAACCCATGATCAAACGCGCCCTCCTTGCCACCATCGCCCTGACTCTCGGGACGCTCACCACGACCGCGATCGCGTGGTACTTCGCCTGGACCCAGATTCAGCTTGGCACGGACCCTCCCGACGGCTCGCCGGGAATGCGTCTGATCGCTCCTATTCCCGGGCCGGTGGTGATCCATGGCAAGTCGGTCGCGGACGCGATCGTGCTGGTGGAGTTCGGCTCGTTCCCGGGCACGACGTTCTATGAGGTCGCGCGGTACGACCGCGCCGCGGTGCCTGACACTTTTGTGAGCCGTGGCGAGGTGCCGATTGCCGGGTGGGTGAGGCCGCTGGCCTTTCCGTGGGAGTCAGGGGCTTCGTGGAAGGGTGATGAAGACAACCACCGCACGATCATCGCCAGAGGATGGCCGCTCCCGGTGCTTTGGTCGGGCTCGCGGCTCAAGAGCAATTCGGAGATGTTCGACAACGGCGCGTTCTACTTCGAGGGGCGTCTGAAGACCTATGGCCCGCGCCGCCCGATGGTCATCTACCCGAGCGCAGCGGCGTATGACGTGCCGTTTCCGCTGCGGCCGATCTGGAGGCATTTCATCCCGAGCAGCCTTGTGTGGGCCGTGCCTTGGTGGGTAGTGTTCAAGTCGCCGGGCTGGATTCGAGCCGCGTGGCGACGGTGGAAGGGGCGGTGTGTCGCGTGCGGGTATTCAAGGGCTGGGCTGTCGAGTCGCTCGCCTTGTCCGGAGTGCGGTGTAATGCAAGTGACCTCACACTCGTCGTAGTTCACAATTCGGCGAAGCCGTCACCTTCTGCAAACGAGCACGACGATGGTCGCAATCAACACCCAACAGCCGACCCAGGAGGCTGCTGCGATCTTTCCCAAGAGAACGCGCTGCCCCCGAAGCCTGCCCCGCGCCGAAATGCAACGGTAGAAAATGACGGACGTCGACAGGCCGAATCCCGCCAGGCTCACAAAAATGACATTGACGGCGAAACCGCGTCCCAGCTCGGTAGCGAAGGGGATCATGAAAACCAACCCCTGAACTGAAAGCCAGAACCAATGCAATACCATGGGAGGTTCCGGCGGCACTCTCGCGGCATTTGCGTCGCCACACTCCGGACACACTACCCCCGATCGAGAGCAGTCGGCGTGCGCGGAGAGGTCGTAATCACAGGAAATGCACCGAATCACATCCACCGCAAAGCCCCCCTGACCAAGAGGCCGATCCAGCAGAAGATCGGCGGAATCAGCACGAACCCGACGATCCACACACGTATCAACCCCCTCCCCCACCACCGCTCTTGAACCACCATTCGACGGCATCCAACCATCGCCATCAGGAGCGCGAAACCGGCGAGAAGAAACGAGACGACGATTTGCGACATCGAGGTGCGGAAGGCTGAAAGCACCATCCAGACCGAGAACACCAAACCCCATACGGCAAGGAAGAACAGCGGCCCCGACACCGGCGGGTACGTTGGAAACCTCGCGGCGTCCTTCGTGCCGCACTCGGGGCAAAGAACGCCTCGTCGGGACTTCAGGGTGTGGGCCGACAGGTCATATCCGCACGAGATGCACCGGATCTCCGCCACACAGGACCATACGGCCCCGGTTCCGATCGGATTCGCTATCCGCCGGGTGCCCCCCAAGAATGCCGCCACAGAGAAGGGACGACTCCCCGCATGAGCACCGACAAGAACAACCTGAATCTCGAACTCACAGGCCTGATCGAAACGCCCGCCGCACCCGGGACTCGGCCGGAACGCAAGCCCGAGGACCCCAAGGTCTTGGCGGCGATCGACCAACTGCTCGACGCGGTGGGCGTGCCGGTGGCGAAGCGTGACACCTATGACGGGCGGCTGGTCAAGGACCTTTTGGCGAACTGTGCGAAGCTGATTCCCGACGGGCGGAACTCGGGGGAACTCAAATTGATCACCGCTTCGGTCAAGGAAATGCGGTACGCGTACAAGATCTTCGCCAAGCACGCCGACCCGCACAAGGTGACGATCTTCGGCTCCGCCCGGACACCTGAGGACCATCCCGACTTCGCGGCCTGCGTGGAGTTCTCGAAACTGATGGCGGAGCTCGGGTGGATGTCGATCACCGGGGCGGGGAACGGCATCATGAAGGCTGGGCACGTCGGGCCCGGGCGAGCGGCGAGTATCGGCGTGGCGATCAAGTTGCCGTTCGAGACCAACGCCAACACCGTCATCGCGGGTGATGAGAAACTCATCCACTTCCGTTACTTCTTCACGCGCAAGTTGATGTTCCTGTCGCAGGCCGAGGCGGTCGCTCTGTTCCCAGGCGGGTTCGGCACGTTCGACGAGGTGTTCGAGACGCTGACGCTGGTCCAGACCGGCAAGAGCCAGATGGTGCCGATCGTGTGCTGCGAGGGCGCGGGCGGGACGTTCTGGAAAGAGTTCGACACGTGGGTCAAGCGTGATCTGGGCGGTCGCGGGTTCATCAATTCAGAGGACACGGGGATCTACAAGATCTGTTCGACGCCGCAGGAGGCTGCGGACCACATCCAGGCGTTCTACACGATCTACCACTCGTCGCGGTACGTGAAGGACGACCTGATCATCCGCCTCAAGCGTGCGATGACCGAGCCCGAGCTGGCGATCCTCAATCGCGAGTTCAGCATGATCGTCAAGCAAGGGCAGATCGTCAGTCGCGGGCCTTACGAGGTGGAAGAGGATTACCTCGACCTCCCCCGGATCGCGTTCACGCACACGCGGTCGAAGTTCGGCCTGATCCGCAAGCTCATCGACCGGATCAACTCGTTCGGCTGAGAAACGTCCTCCCTACCCTCGCCCATGATCATTTTCCGCGAGTTCCGGTTCGAGGCTGCCCACTCGCTCCCCCGCGCGCCCGAGGGGCACAAGTGCCGTCGGCTCCACGGGCACTCGTACCGCCTGATCGTTCACGTCGAGGGGCCGATCGACCCGCACTCGGGCTGGGTCCGCGACTTCGCCGAGATCAAACTCGGCGTCGCCCCCATCATCGACATGCTCGACCACCACAATCTCAACGACATCCCCGGGCTCGAGCAGTCCACCGTCGAGAACCTCGCGGCCTGGCTCTGGCCTCGTCTTCAAGCGGTCGTTCCCGGCCTTGTGAAGATCACGGTCTGGGAGACTGCCACGAGCGGGTGCGAGTAC
Source organism: Phycisphaera mikurensis NBRC 102666 (assembly GCA_943369765.1). Lineage (GTDB taxonomy): Bacteria > Planctomycetota > Phycisphaerae > Phycisphaerales > UBA1924 > UBA2396. The sequence continues at coordinate 110,577 of CALROI020000011.1, forward strand.
GCGGGGGTATAGGGCAGAGAGCCGCAGAGAAGCAAAGACGAAGCCGAAGGCACACCGCTCAATGCCATTGCCACTTCGTCTCTCCGTCTCTTCCCCCACTACCGCCCCAGCGGCTCGATCGTTCCGTCCGCTGCGACTCGCAATTGGTCCGACGCGAGGAGATAGTTCAGGATCGCCACGCGGAGGTCCCGCACCGCGTCGTCGCGAGCGTTTTCCGCGTTGAGCAGGTCGTTCTCGGTGTCCACCACCTGCTGCGGGTCCACCTGATCGATCCGGATCTGTTGCTCTTCGAGACGTTTGCGGTTGATCTCCACCGCCCGCTCCGCCAAGTTGAGGCGGAACCGAGCCAGGTCGACGTTGCGCAGCGCACCCCGCGCCTCGACCACCACGCTGTCCTTGTCCCGCTCGTACGCACGCTCCGCTTGCTGGAGTCGGATGACGGATTGGCGCAGGGCGAGCCCTTCGGCACGGCGGTCCAGCGGCAAACTCAGCGTTGCCGCCGCCGACCAGCTGAGGTCCTCGGGGTCGAAGTAAACCCCGCCGACGCCCTCGTTGCTCGACGTGGGAACGCCGACGTCGCCACGGATGTTGAGATCCGGCAGGAGGTTGTTCTTCGCGTTCGCCACGCCGCGCCGCGCGTCATCCACGCGGTCCCGCGTGTTCTGCAGGTCGAGGCGATACTCGAGCGCCGCCATCGAGGCGGCTTCCAGCGTTTGGTCCGGCTCGGGGAGTGAGATGTCAAAGGGCTTGATCGTGAGCGTCCGCTCCAAGGGCAGCCCCAGACGCACCTTGAATCGATCGAGGGCGAGGATGTACCCCTCGCGCTGGCTTGCCAGCGAACTCGTCGCCGTCAAGACCTGATTCTCGGCGATCGCCCGCTCGAACTCCCGGATCCGCCCTGCCGCGACCCTGGCCGCTGTCCCTTCTGCAAAGTTCTTGAGGCTCGTCAGCTGCCGCTCCTGATTCACGATCTGCGCCCTGAGCTGCAGCAGCGAGAAGTAGTCCGAGGCGATCGACACGAGAAACTGCCGCCGAAACCGCTCGAACTCCCGCGCGTCGTAGACCAGCGAGCGCTCCGCCTGAATCAGACTTTCTTCCGCCACCGTCCCCGCCCCCCGCAGCAGCGGAACCGAGATCCCAAGCCCGACTTCGGAGCCCTGCACGTATCGCCCCGTCGAACGCTGCCGTAGGTTTTCCGTCCAGTTCGTCACCCACCGCGCTTCCGCCTGCCCGCCGAAGGGGAGTCTCTTCGTCGCCCGCAGCGTGTTGACGATCGTCCCCGCATGCTCGAACCGCCCCTGCGCGCCGTCGCCCCCGAAGCCGAATGTCGTGTCGTTGAAGAGGCGAGGCGACCATTGGTGCCGCTCGATGAGCAAGGAGATCGCGGCGACCAGGTAGTCCTCTTCGCGTGTCAGATATTCCCGTGCCATCGTCTGCGAGGTCTTGAACACCAGGTCGAGGTCGAGTTCCACCGCGGGCTTGGCCTCGCTGACGCTCAGAGCCTGCTCTCCAAACGCCACGAGCCTCGCCTCGACATCTCGGGACTCCGCAGCTGGCGAGATGCGGATTTCACCCGCGCGCGGGTTCACCGTCGAGAGCGATTTGCTCGTGCCCGCCTTGTCCGAGACTTCACTCGGCGTCGAGGTGCCACGCGTCGGGGGGCGCAGCCCGCCCAAGTCGGCCGTGCGAAGACCGGCAAGGTCCGCGACCTCTCGATCCATTTCTTCGATGGACTGCGAGCAGCCAGGAAGTGCCGCACAGAATACAAACAAACAGGTTCCGGCAAGACGCCGAGGGGTCAGAACTTGGTCCGAGAGCATGGATTCGTCTCGTCTTTGATAGGGTGAGAGGGACACCGCGAGTCTACCACACTAGGGCAGTTGTGGTGGCATGATTGCGTTTCGGGAATTACGGTCCTATCGTTGCACCTTGCCCAAAAACAGCCGCATATACCTTACAAACCTCTTTCAGTTATCGAACACAAAGCGATCATGGCGGAGATAACTGAGATGGAACGATCGCCTTCGGGGTCGTTCCTGGCGAAATGAGCTGTGTGTCGGACTGTGCGGGGGGCGTGGGGGGGAATGATGGAGTTTCGATGCCCACAGTGACGTATGACGGCCGCAGTTTCATGATCGACGGACGCCGGATCTGGGTGGTCTCCGGGACCGTTCCGATGCCGCGTCTCTCACGCGAGGTCTGGGCCGACCGAATCCACGCGGCCAAGCAGGCAGGGCTCAACACCATCGAGACGCCGATCTTCTGGAACCGTCACGAGCCGCGTTCGGGCCGGCTTGATTTCACGGGCGAGAACGACGTGCGGCATTTCGTCAAGCTTGTCCAGGCAGCCGGGATGTACGCGATCCTGCGCGTGGGGCCTTTTGTCGGTTCCGGGTGGGATCTGGGCGGGCTGCCCTCGTGGGTTCTGGACCTCAAGGAAGTCAAACTGCGCGCGGGCGGACCCGCTTTCCTCGATGCGTGCTCCCGCTACTTGGGTGCGCTGATCGAGCAGGTTCGCGACCTGCAGGTTTCGAGCGCTGGCAAGGCGGGGCCTCTGCTCGCTGTTCAATGCGAGGCCGACTGGTCTTGCGGCGACGAGGACGTCGCGGACCACTACCTTCGCGAGCTGAACCGCTTCCTTCGTGAGAGCGGGCTGTCGATCCCGATCGTCAACAGCAACAACCTTTGGCAGACCGTTGAAGGCCAAATCGACGGCTGGGCCGGGCGCGATGAGATGCTCCCCACCATGCGCCAACTGTCGTGCGTGCGTGGCGACCAGCCTCGGTTGGTCACGAGTTTCCCCATCGGCGAACAGACCGTCTGGGGCCAGACGCCCGCTGAGCCTCTGAGCCCCTGGCTCGCCCAGCGTCGCCTGGCTGAGATCCTCGCGGGCGGCGGTCAGTTCAACATCGACCCCTTCGTCGGCGGGACCAACACGGGGTTCTGGGGCGGGCGCCTCCCAGAGGGCGATTCCGTCTTCGCCTCGACCTCCGCCGATCAGGACGCACCGATCGGCGAGTCGGGCTCGCGCGGCCCCGCGTGGGCGCTCGTCCGCCGACTGGCTTCGTTCGCGTCCCGCTTCGGCAAGACCTTCGCCGGGCTCGATCCCGGATATCAGCCCATCGCTCTGCACCCCGGGAGCGGGAAGCACAAAGCAACGTCCAAGAAGGCTGCCGATATCGGCACCGGCGAGCACGCGGTCGTGCACACCATGGGCCCCCAGGGCGCGGTGGTGTTCGTGTTTGGAAGCGAGCCCAGCGCCGACGGCTCACCGACCAATCTTCTCCTGCCCGAGGGCGAGACCCTCGGCGTGCACCTCGGGAATCAGGCGGTCGCGTGGTGTCTCTTCGACACCAATCTCAACCCGCGCGCGCACCTGGACTACACCAACCTCAACGCTTTCGCGATGGTCGGACGCGTCTTTGTCTGCTTCGGCCAGCCCAAGACCACCGGCGTTGTTTCCATCAACGGCGCGCTTCTTGAGATCGGCGTCCCCGCGACCGGCGCGCCGCCCATCATCGTCGAGCACGAGGGCGTTCAGGTGCTCATCGTCGGCGAAGACCAGATCGACTCCACGTTCGTCACGGACGATGCGGTCTATGTCGGCGTCGTCGGAACCACGCCCGACGGCAAGCCCGTCGTCGCGCCCGGGAGCAAGTCCTACCTCCACATCACCACCGACGGCGTGCTGACCTCCAAGCCCGCCTTAGGACCCAAGTCCGTCGCGTTGACACAGGTTGTCCCCAGCGGCGACCGCGTCACCATCGGCGAGTGGTCCACCGCAGGCCTTGACGATTACCTCAGCGGCGAGAGCGCCCGTTTCGCGTCCATCGCCGGTCCTTGCGACCTTGCCGCACTCGGCTCCCCTTTCGGGTACGGGTGGTACCGCCTCACGTTCAAGAACGCCTCGGCCCGCAAGGCCCGCGTCTCCTTCACGCACGGCGGCGACCGCCTGCACGTGTACAGCGCGGGCAAGCTCGCGGGCATCGCCGGCGTCGGCCCCGATGCCGAACCGAAGGTTGACATCCCCCTCCACAAGGGCACGGACCATCTGGTCATTCTCGCGGACAACCTCGGACGATTTGCTGGCGGCGCACACCTCGCCGAACGCAAGGGCGTCGCCGACCACGCCCACGAGGTCGAGGCCATCAAGCCGGGTCCCTCCAAACTCGTCCGGGGCGAGCCCATCGAGATTCTCGCGTTCCGCACGCCGCTCTGGAACCTGCGCCCGGGCGACAGCACCGAGCCCGATCGCGTCACGTGGACCGTCCCGCATCGCAAGAAGACACCGGTTATCGTCCACTTCAACGGGCTCCCGATCCGCGGGCTTCTCGTCGTCGACGGCGTCAACGTCTGCTACGTCGATCAGGGAGGCCCCCGCACCGTCGTTCTCGATGTCGAGAAGTTCTCCCGCGGCACCGCCCAGGTTCAGATCGCGGTCATAGGAGACGGCAGGCCCGTGACTGCCGAGGTGCTCAAGGCGATTGACCACGCCGTGACCTTCGACGACGCGGTCGCCCCGCTGTCGACCAAGGCCGAGTGGGCCTTTGCCAAGTGGGAGATGCCCGCCGCGTCGTCGTTCAAGCCCGCCAAGGCCGCCAAGGGCGAGACTCCCCGCTGGTGGAAGGCCTCCTTCAAAGCGGCCAAGACGCCGGCCCCTCTTTACCTCGAAGCCTCCGGTCTCACGAAGGGGCAGATCTATATCAACGGCCGCCACCTCGGGCGTTACTACACCGGCGGGCTCGACGGCAAGCCCATCCCGGGCCAAACCCGGTACTACATCCCCGCCTCGTGGCTCCGCCTTGGTGCGGAGAATGATCTGGTGCTCTTCGACGAGCACGGGCACGCCCCCACCAAGGCACGCCTCGTGTATGACGCCGACAAGACCCCGATCACTGTCGCTCCTCCCGGGCCGCCTACCGTCGCTTGATGTTCACCGACCACCCGACCAAAGACATTCTTCTCTGGCAGAAGGCCGCGTCCTTCGCCGCTTTCAAGCACCGACACCAACTCCGCAAGGACCAGCGGACGCCGTATGTCGCGCACCCCTTCCGCGTCGCGATGACGATCCGGCAGGTCTTTGACTGCAACGACGCCGAGATCCTCGCGGCTGCCCTGATGCACGACCTGATCGAAGACACGACCACGGACTACGAGGACCTTCTCAAGAAGTTCGGCAAGAGCGTGGCCGACCTCGTCGCGGCCATGACCAAGAACATGGCCCTTCCCGAAGCGCCGCGCGAGGCCCAGTACGACCAGGGGCTGGCGAACGCCGATTGGCGTGCAAGGCTCATCAAACTCGGCGATACGTACGACAACCTCTGCGACTCGATGGCCTCGCCGGAATCCGGAGTGCCCGTCGAGAAGGCCGCTGAGAAAGCCCGCCGCGCCATCGAGCTCACCGCTGGCGACACCGCCGCCCATCCCGCGTCCGCGCGAGCCGTCGCTGCGCTCAACGCGGTCCTCAAGTCCGCTGGAGCCAGGATGTCGCGTGAAGAGTTCCAGCCCTGACAATCCCGCTTCCCCGCCCCGCGTCTGGCGAGTCAGCCTCCGCGTCGCGCTCACTGTCGGTCGGCCCATCATCATGGGCATCCTGAATGTGACGCCTGACAGTTTCTCCGACGGCGGGCGGTTGCCGACTTCGGACGACATCGCTACGGCCGCTCTCGCGATGATCCAGGGCGGTGCCGATGTTCTCGACGTGGGTGCCGAATCCACCAAACCCGGTTCCGCCCGCGTCAGCCACGCCGATCAGATCGCACGGCTGATCCCCGCGATCGCCGCGATCCGCAGCGTCTCGTCGCAGATTCCCATCACCATCGACACCACACTCGAACCCGTGGCGAGTGCCGCCCTCGACGCGGGTGCCGACGCCATCAACGATGTCTCTGCGGGCATCGATTCCGACGACGGCACGCTCCGCCTCGCGGCCGAGCGTCGTTGCGGCCTGGTGCTCATGCACCGTCTCAAGCCCCCGCCCGCCGACTCCTATTCCGACGCGTACGCGCAGGCCCCCCACTACGCCGATGTGGTGCGTGAGGTCGGTGAGTTTCTCGCCGCCCGAGCACACGCCGCTCTCGCAGCGGGCGTCCCGCGCGAGTGCATCGTGCTCGACCCGGGGCTTGGGTTCGGCAAGTCCGTCGAGCACAACCTGGATCTCATCGCCGGCACCCGCACGCTGGCGCAGCTCGGGTTCCCGATCCTGAGCGGCCTCTCCCGCAAGAGCTTTGTGGGCCGCATCAGCCTGGGCCGAGACTCGGCCCCGAACGAAAGACTTCCGGGGACTCTTGCCCTAAGTTCGACCCATTTGGGGTTCGGTGCCGCCATCTTTCGCGTCCACGACGTTTCCGAGCATCGAGCCGCCCTTGATGCCGCATTTGCGGCCTGTGCAAGGGGCTTTCCGACCCCTCCGGGCACCGTTTCAAAGGGCGGTGTCACCTTCGAGGCCTAGAGTTCATCCAAGTAGAGTTCACGCAAGTCACCAGTGCCCACCGCATCAGGACGGGCCGAGAATGGAGTACACACATGGCAGGTGTCAACGTCAAAGAATTCACCGACGGCAACTTCGAGGCCGAGGTCATCCGGTCCAAGGAACCCGTGGTCGTCGACTTCTGGGCCGAATGGTGCCAGCCGTGCCGCATGCTCGGGCCCACGATTGACGCCCTGGCGACCAAGTACAACGGCAAGGCCAAGATCGGCAAGGTCGACATCGACAACAACCAGAAGATCGCCGCCGACTTCGGCATCATGGCGATCCCCACGGTTCTCGTCTTCAAAGGCGGCCAGATCGTCAAGCGTTTCCAGGGGCTCACGAGCGAAGCCGTCCTCTCTGGTGCCATCGATCAGGCCATGGCCTGAACCGCTGATTCCTGTCCCGGTTTCTTACTAGGATTCTGCAAGGTATCACCCGCCCGTGCGGGTGATTCTTCTTTGCGCCCCGCTTACACTCTGCGACTATGGCTTTGACCACGCCCCCCTCCGCCTCCACAGGTTCCGCCGCCCGCACTGATACCGCCATGAACACCAAAAAACTCCGATGCGGCGTCGTCGGCGTCGGCCGCATGGGCCAGCACCACGCCCGCGTCTACGCCACCATGCCCGGCTGCCAACTCGTCGGCGTCGTCGACGCCAGCAAAGAACGCCGCGGGGCCATCGCCGACAAGTTCGACACCCGCGCCCTGGAGTCCGTCGAACAACTCATCGACGCTGGCGTCGACGCGGTCTCGATCGCCGTCCCCACCATCTACCACTGGGCCGCCGCTGAACCCCTGCTCAAAGCCGGCGTCGCCTGCCTCGTCGAAAAGCCCCTCGCTAAGGACGTCGAATCCGCCCTCGCCATCAAGGACCTCGCCGAGAAGACCGGCAGCGTCCTCATGGTCGGCCACATCGAACGCTTCAACCCCGTCATCCGCGCCTTTCAGCGGGCCACCGAGGGCGGCCTCCCCGTCGTCCCACGCTACATCGAGGTCCACCGCGTCAGCCCGATGACCTTCCGCTCCGTCGACATCTCCGTCGTCATGGACATGATGATCCACGACATCGACGTCCTCCTCATGCTCATGGGAGGCCGCGAGCCCGACGATGTGCAAGCCTCCGGTGTCGCCGTCATCACCGAGCACGAAGACATCTGCAACGCCCGCCTCACGTGGAACCTCCCGGGTGGGAACGTCTGCGTCGCCAACGTCTCCGCGAGCCGCCTGGCCCTCAAGACCGAACGCATCACCCGCATCACCGGCGAGAACGCCTACATCAAGATCGACTACGCCGCGAAAAACGGCACCATGATCCGCCGCATCGCCAACGAGATCCAGATGAGCGAGATGCGCGAACAGCTCCGCAAAGGCTCCGACCTCACCAGCCTCAAATGGCAGGAACTGGTCAACATCGAACAACTCGTCGTCGACGACGCCGAACCGATCGTGGCCGAGATCCGCGAGTTCCTCGACGCGGTCCGAGCCGGCCGCCGCCCATCCATCGACGCCGAAGCCGGCTTCGCGAACGTCCGCACCGCCCAACGCATCCTGGACGCCATCGGCCAGACGCAGCGGATGATCAAGGGCTGAGCCCCTTCCACATCGCGACCACCCCCGCCACCGTCGGCGCGTTCTTGCTCGCCAGTTCCGGCGTAAACATCGCAAGCCTCAACTCTTCGAGAGCCCACCGATACTTCTCGACCGCTGCGGGCAGCCGCCCCGGCTGCATCGCCCACGCTCCCGCATCCAGATTCACCGTCGGAGCCGCTTTCCGCGACTGCGGCAGCGCAGCCTTCGTCTTCGTGGCCGCCGGGCCCCCCTCCGTCTCCTCCCGCTCGCGGCTCATCGCCGCCGCGACCCACCCCGTGTACTTCTTCCAATGCGGAAGATACTGCTCCATCAGCTGCCTCTCGTTCCCCGACCCATCCTCGCGCAGCGCAAGAAGCCTCGCCCGCATCGCCGCTGAATACCGCGGAAACTCCTTGAGACGCTCCCAAGGCACGAGCAACACAAACCCCGGCGGCATCAGATACGCCGCCTGCTCACGCAGGTCCGCCATGCTCGCCGCCCAGTGCCGATTCGTCCCGCTCGCAAGCCGCTTGGCCACCAGAAACCTCGGCTCCAAGATCCGCCCCACCACGTCCGCGACATCGCGCACGACCACCGAAAGCCGTCCCCACCCCGCCTGCTGCCGCTCGTCGAATTCTTCCGCGGTGCGCGGAACAACCCCGCCCACAAGAAAAGCCCGCTCCGCGATCAAGCACGTCAGGTCCGACCGAAGCGCCGCCGCCGTACCAAAGTGCCCGTAGTGCTTGACCAATTCAGGCCAAGCCGCCAGCGCGTCCAGCTCATGCGCGATCTGTTCCTTGCACGCTATGGCAAAGAGACGCCGCACCCCAAGCACCGTCGCCGCCGCCGCCTCCTCCTTCGACGCCACCAGCGTCAACGCACACGCTTCACCGCGATCCACCAACGCGGGAAACCGGCCCTCCTCCTCAAGCGTCTCCGGCAACGCTCCAAAGTCCCACGCCACGATCCCCTCGCGCTCAAACCTCGCCTTCGCCCGCGCCCCGCGTGCCTTCGCCGCCTTCGCCGCCAGCTTCTCCTGCAACTCCGCCACATCGCGCCCCGCCGCGACCTCTTTCTCCCCATCCACCACCCGCACACGAAGCTTCAGGTGCACCGGCAGCGCCTTCACCGACCACGCCGTCGCGTCGATCGTCACACCATGCAGCACGCCCATCGCCTCCGACATCGCCGCTGGCAGCGCACCCGCACCAAACTCCAGAACCTCCGCCACACCCGCTGCCACCGCAGCCAACTCCCCCTTCGCCTCCACCTGCTGCCGCGCCTGCTTCGGCAGCGTCTTGAACAACGCCGCGACGACTTCCGTCAACATTCCCGGCACCAGCCACGCTGCCCGCTCCGCCGAAACTTCCGGCAGGTCCGCCACCTCCACCGTCGCCGTCACCCCATCCTCGTCGCTCCCCGCTTCAAACACATACGTCAGCCCCACGGGCTTCTCCGCCCCGCACACGAGCACCGCCGGATACGCCTCCGCGCTCGCTGCTGCCGCCGCCTCCGCGCTCAGCACTTCGCCAAGCGTCGGCACCCCCGCGTTCACATCCTGCGTCGCAGCCCGCCACTCCACCAAAGTCCCCGGATCCACCACACCCTTCGGCAGCACCCGCTCAAACCAAGCCACCAACTCCGACTCCCCTTTCACAACCCCGCGCCGACGCAACTTCGCCTGCACCGCGCCAGCGGATTCCAAAACCGCCCGCACGCGCCCGACATACCCACCCGCACCCTTCCACTTCCCCAAGACCAGCGCATCACGCACAAACAACGCCCGCGCCCGCCCCGGATCACTCGCCGCGATGGCCACCCGCCGTCGCGGCACCACCACAATCCCGTTCATCGTCGACCGCTCCCACGCGCTGGGCTCCCCCGTCTCGCTATCCAAATGCGGGTCCGTCAGCTGCCGCTCCAGCACATGCCCCGCCAATTCCTCGATCCATTCCGGCGACACCCCCGCCACCGTCCGCGCGTAGAGACGCGTCGTCTGCACGATCTCCGCCGCCATGATCCACTTGGGCCCCTTCTTGAACAAGACCGACCCGGGGAACAGACTGACCACATTCCCCTTGACCCCCTTGTACTCAAACCCGCCCCCGTCGCTCCGACACGCCAGATTCGAAATCAGCCCCGTCAACAGCGCTCGATGGATCTTGTCCGCGTGCACCGCCGCTCCGCGTGCTGGCACCGTCACCAACTCCCGCAGTTGCCGGACCGTGTCCTCCCACTCGCGCATCCGGTTCGCGTTGATGAACTGCTCACGGCACCACGACGCGAGGGCACTGCTCCCCCGCTCCTCCGCCGCATGCTGATACTGGTCGTACACCTTCAGAAGCGTCAGAAAGTCGCTCGTCTCATCCCGGAACACCCCGTGCGCCTCGTCCGCAGCCTGCTGCCGCTCCATCGGGCGCTCCCGCGGGTCCTGAATCGACAGCACCGCCGCGAGCACCACCACTTCCTCCACACACCCCTCAGCCTCCGCCGCAATCAACATCCGCCCCACCCGCGGATCCACCGGCAGCCGCGACAACCGACGCCCGATCTCCGTGATCTGGTAGCCCGATTCGCCGAGCCGGGTCTTCACCGCGCCGAGTTCGACGAGTGTCTCATACCCCTCACGCACCGCCGCTGCATCCGGCGGGTCCAGCAACGGCAACCGCTCCAGCGACATCCCCATCGCCGCGGTCTGCAAGATCACCGCCGCCAGGCTCGTCCGCCTGATCTCAGGCTCCGTGAACACCGGGCGCCCTTGAAACCCCTTCTCGCTGTACAGCCGGATGCACACCCCCGCCGCCACACGCCCGCACCGACCTTTCCGCTGGTCCGCCGAAGCCCGAGACACCCGCACCACCGGCAGCGTTTGCACCTTGCGCCCCGCGTCGTAGAAATTCCGCCGCTCAAGACCCGTGTCCACCACATGCCTGATCCCCGGCACCGTGAGCGATGTCTCCGCGACGTTCGTCGACAAGATCACCCGCGTCCGCCCACCACTCTTCCAGTGAAAGATCCGATCCTGCTCCGCGTTGCTCAATTTCGAGAAAAGCGGCAACACATCAGCATCAACTCGCGCCTGCTTCAAAGCCTCCGCACACCGCCTGATCTCCCGCTCGCCGGGCAAGAACACCAGCACATCCCCCGCCGCCTCCCTCGGCCCCGTCAACTCCTCCACCGCGTCCACCACCGCCTGCGTGTCGACATCCGGGTCGTCCCCTTCGTGCCCACGCCCAGCCCGGTACCGCACCTCAACGCCGTAGGTACGCCCCGAGACCTCCAGCACCGGTGCAACCCCGGGGCCGCCGAAGAAGTCGCTGAACCGCTTGGGCTCGATCGTCGCCGACGTCACGATCAGGTTCAGATCTTTCCGCCGCTCGAGCAGCCCCTTCATGTACCCGAGCAAGATGTCGATGTTGAGCGACCGCTCGTGCGCCTCGTCGAGAATGACCGTTGAGTACGCCGACAGGTCCGGGTCCTGCGCGATCTCCGCGAGCAGCATCCCGTCCGTCATGACGGTGATGCCGGTCTCCCTGCTCGTTCGCTCATCAAACCGGACCTTGTACCCGACCAACCCGCCGAGCCTGACGTTCATCTCCTCCGCCAACCGCGAAGCCACCGCCCGCGCCGCCAACCGCCGAGGCTGCGTGTGAGCAACTCCTCCACCGCTCGTGGGGGCGGCGGGAGAGGTGGCCGAGCGCAGCAAGCCCGGAGGGGGTGCCTTTTGCATCCCCCACACGATCTGCGGCAACTGTGTCGTCTTCCCCGATCCCGTCTCCCCCGTCAACACCAGCACGCGGTACCGCCGCAGCAGATCCTCGATCTCCGCCCGCCTCTGCACCACCGGTAACGTCACGTCCAAAGCCATGCCACCACTGTAACTGCTTCCCCGCGCTCAAGACACGCGCGTCGCATTCCCAGTCGCGGCGTGCCGGGTGCCACTTGAAGGACGATTACTTCGAGCCGGCCCCAAGCCACGCGTCCAACACCGCCGTCTGCTCGTCGGTCACCTCGGACATGGCCCGAACGGAGGGGCTCAGGCTCGAGACACCGCCGACGGTGACGAGGGTCTCGCGCAGCGCGTCGTGTCGGAAGAACGCGATACGCATCGAGGCACCGACCTGACGGAGGCCCATCTCCTTCTCCCACTCGCCGGAGCGCAATCGGCGACCGTCGAGCGCCACAATCAAGTCTCCCGGCACAAGCCCGGGCCCCTCCTGAGGCGTCAGCGCCGGGCTGTCCGTCGCCACGACAGACACGCGCGACATGCCGCCCTCGTCAGCGACGGTCACCCCCATGTACGGCTCGAGCTTCGTCGCCCCGTCGGTGCGCAGCTCGCGCCCGACCACCGCCAGCGCACCCTCGAAATCAAGCGGGCCGGTCCCATGGATCGCTTCGCGAAAGAACGACTCGATCCACGGCGCGTCCGCCTCGCACCCTGCCGCTTCCGCCACGAGTGATCGCAGGTCCGCCTCGGTGAACCCCGCGTCGGGTGTCGGAAACTTCTCGAAGAGGCGTCGCATCACCGTGTCGAGCGAAGACCCGGGCTTGCGCTTACGGATCTCCATGTCGAGCAGAAAGCTGACCATCGCGCCCTTGTCGTAGAACGAGGTTGTGGTGTTCGATGTGTCCGCGGTCTTCTTGTTGAACTTGATCCATGCGTCGTAGCTCGCGTGCGCCACGCTCTGCACCCGGCCGCCCAGCTTGGTCCGCTCTCCGCGGATGCCCTTGGCGAGGTCCTCGAAGTACCTCGCCCGCGTCTGCAGCCCCGCCCTCACCAAAACGACGCTTTCGTAGTACGAGGTGGTCCCCTCCGATACCCACAACAGCGTCGTGTAATTCTCGCGTTGATAGTCGTACGGCGTGAGCCCCTTGGGCCGAAACCGCTTCACGTTCCAAGTGTGAAACAGTTCGTGCGAAACAAGCGACAAGAACAACCGGTAACGCTCGGTGTCACGGATCGCGTCCGGGCTTGCCTGCAGCACCGTTGAGTTCCAATGCTCCGTCCCGCCCCGACCACCGGGGTAGCAATGAAGCAGAAACGTGTACCTGCTGTACGGCAACGAGCCGAAAATCTCCTTCTGCGCCCGGACGATCTTGGCGAAGTCCTCCCCGAGCGAATCCCACTTCGTCGCGCGGGCACGCGTCTGTGATCCCTCGGTGCTCGGCTCGCCCGTCCACACCACGATCTCGTGCGGCACGCCATCCACTTCGAAGGGGATCACATGCTGCACGCCCGCCTCGATCGGCGAATCGGCCAGGATGTCGTAGTTCGGCGCGGTCAGGACCCAATACCCGGGCGCGGTCATGCCGGGACCGTCGAGCCCGGACGAGACCCGCCACGCCGTGCCATCCGCTGGTCGCAGCGGCAGCAGGAGCCGGACCTCCGCCGGCAGATTGCGCCACTCGTGGGCGTACATCAGCACTGTCGCGGGATTGAAGAACGCGTGCGTGTCGTCGGCGTGCCGCGTGCGGTTGTCAAGACTGGCCGCCCAGACGTCGTACTCGACGATGACCGAGCCGAGTTCCGCCCCGGCGGTGCTGTTCTGCACACGCCACGACGACTTCTCGAACTTCTCGATGGCGAGCGGCGCGCCTTCGATGCTCGATGCCGTGACCGATCGCACCGTGCCCGCCTGATCGAGGATGAGGTAGAGACCGGGCCGCCAGACGGGAAGGTGGACTTCAACCGAGTCACCCTTGACTCCCTGCAGCGTCATCTTGACCCGGATGATCTGCTCGCCGGACCGGGTGAGGTCCACGTCGTAGCGGACAGGGCCCGTCTGGGCGAAAGCACCGCACACGAGGGCGAAGAACGCGACAAAGCAAGCGAGGAATTTCATCGGCAGCAGTGTACAGACTTCCGACCGATCTGGCTCAATGCCCGCGCCCCGACGCTGCCCCTACGCTGGCTCATGCAGAACGTCGAGTTCAAGGCGGAACTCCGCGACCCCGCGCTCGCCAAGGCCATCCTCGGCCCGGCCGGCATCGGCGCGACCTGGATCGTCCAACTCCACCAGACCGACACCTACTACGTCGTCCCCGCAGGCCGCCTCAAGAAACGCGAATGCCCCGGCGAGCCCACCGAGTACATCTTCTACGACCGCGCCGACCGGGCCCAGCCCAAACTCAGCCACTTCAAGCTGTACACCGAAGGTCAGGCCCTCGAACGCTTCGGCTCCTCTCCGCTGCCCGTCTGGCTCGTTGTCAAAAAGGTTCGCGACCTCTACATGCTCGGCAACGTCCGCATCCACCTCGACGACGTCGAAGGGCTCGGTCACTTCATCGAGTTCGAAGCCCTTGTCTCGCCCCAGCACACCATTGCTCTGTGCCACGAAGCACTGGCTGTCCTGCGCGAACAACTCGGCTTGGCGATGGGCGAACCGATCGCTCAGGGATACAGCGACCTGCTCGAGCGCGAGAAGAAGTAACCTCAAAGAGACGACCGCGCGAGCGGTCGGTCACGGGCGATCAGTGTGCCTAGGAAAAACCCCGCGCACTCGCGCGGGGCTTCGTGGTCAGATACCAATAGTCTTATGGGAGGGTGTATGTGACTTTCGCGCCGAAGACCGCGAGAGTGTCTGAGGCGGACGCGCCGTTGAAGAACACGCGAATGTAATAGGCCGACGCGTCACTCACCACGACCGGCAGCCCGGTCAGTGAGTACGTCACCACGCTGCCGCTGTTCGCGCTGGAAGCGCCCCCGGGGACGGTGACCCCCGCGGCGGAAAGCGAATCCTGGCGGATGAGGCTCATATTGACGACCGAGCCGGATTGATCAAAGACCATGAATTGGACTTGCGTGATCGTGGAACCGACCGGGATCTCGCAAGCGATCAGCATCTCGCCGCCGGCGGGAACCTGGAGCGCGTTGTTGGTGTTGTAGATTGTCGCGCTGTTGTTGGGCTTGAACGCGCGGTAGGAATAATTGATCGTGCGGGTGTTCCCGCCGCCGCCGCCCGAAGCGACGAACGCACCAGCCGAGGTGACGCGTGCAATGACGTTCCCTGAAACATCGAGCCACTGCGTCAGGTCGTTGGTCTGTCCATTGGCCGCCTTGATCGAAAGCCCGACTTCGTTCGTCTGCAGTACGAGGCTCTGGTTGCGCGTGAAGAAGTTCTGCGTCGTCAGCCCCGCCGCGCCGATGTTCGCCCGGGCCGCGTCGGGGAACGACGCTCCCGTCCCGCCGAACTGGATCGCAAGCACGCCCGACACGATGTCCGACGCCGTGTGGAAGTGTTGACCGAGGGAGAGGGTGGTGCCGGTGAGGATGATCCCGGAGCCAGCCGTGTAGATAGTGTCGTTGTCGATATTGTCAGCGAAACCAGCGGGGATGCCGGTGAGCCCAGCCCAGGAAGTCGTGCCAGGGTTGCCCTGAGGGCCTGTGGGACCTTCTGGACCCTGCGGGCCGGCGGGTCCTTGGGGACCTGTGGGACCGGGGTTCAGAGCATGGAGGGCGTAGGGTGCGGCCTTGAGAGCCTGACGCGTCGTGAGAGTCGTGAACGCACCCGAGCCGGCCGGGCTTCGAACGGCGATCTCGAGAAAGCGCTGATTCCCATCGAAGACCGACCCGAAATCAAGCCCGACGGTGAACCGCCCATCCGCCACCGCGAGGGCGTTGGCAGCAAGGATCGGGCCGACCTGGGCCCCACCGGCTGCGGCCGTAAAGAGCCTGAACTGGAAGTCGGCGGTCCCGTTCACCACGGTGCCGCCGTTCTTGAGTTCGCCCTGATAGGTAATCTCGTTGGTGATCGGCTGGGCGAACGAAGGAGCGGCCAACGCAAAGGCAGCGGCGGCGAGCAATAGACGAATCGAATTCTTCATGACAAACTTCCTCTCAAAGGCGTGCGACGCCGCACAGGTCTGTATCGTGTACCCCCACGACCTCCAACGCAAGTCCCATCGGCTCAAAACCGACCAGAATCGGACGAATAAAGTCCGAACATCAGACGATTCAGCGGAATGCACCCGCGCACACGTCCCATACGCAGGCCGAGTCCGGACGGTTTCCTGAAAAGTAAGCGGGAGCAAACCTCCGCCCCGACCCGAGGCCGCACGTACGCTGCGTCCATGCACTTTCGATCTTTCCAGAGACCCCTCGCCGCTCTCGCGGTGGCCGCGACGGTCGCCATCTTCGGCTGCCAAGCCACGCCGTGGCAACAGGGTCTCGCCAAGGGTCCTGACGCCGCCGCCCCGCTTGATCCGAAGGCAACGGTCCGGGTCCGCGAGGTGCCCTGGGAACGGCTCGAACAGACTTTGTCGTCGCTGCGAGCCGATGTCGCCGCGAGCAACATCCACCCCGACGAATGGTCCGCCGAGAAACGACAGGGCCATAAGCTCCGTCTTCTCCAAGGCTTACAGATTTCCGAGCCCGCCGAATCGGCGAAAGTGCTCGGACGATCCGAGTTCCGCACGTCAGACCGCGTGACCATACCGAGCGATGATCTGCAACGACTGGCAACGAGCCTCGGAGCCGACACGGTGGTCTGGTCTTCGCGCCCCCTCGGCAAGTCGGATCGGGTGGTTCAAGAGCCCGTGACGTGGTTCAGCGATGGAACGCGTTACTGGGATCACCCGAACGAACATCGCGGCGCATTCAGCGAGACTCGCACGGGCTGGGTGCCGGTCCGTATTCAGGTGGATGAATTCGGCTACGTGGGCTTCTTCATCCGCACACGGGACTAGAGAAGAAACCCTGCGAACGACTTGCGTGCCAGCTGCTTACGTGGTACCGTTCCCATCGGATCATGGCAGGATGATGTCGTTCGCGCCTTGATCCAATCTCCCCCCGCAATTCTGTGCGCGGGGATTCACGTTTCAATCGAGGAGAATTCATGAAATTGTCAGGCGTGTTCGCAGTTGTCGCATCGGTCGGGTTGGCGGTTTCCGCGGTGAACGCGGAAACCAACCCCATGATCACGTTCCCTTCAGAGATGATTCCCGTCCTTGCGGCCGATCCGGCCACGACCGCGTGGATCGCCCAGGATGGTGCCGCCCCGGCCGCGCCCGCCGCCGCCCCGGCGGCACCGGCCACCGACATCTCCTTCTGGAACGGCTGGAAGCGCAACGCCGATCTCGGAATCAACGGCTCTTCAGGCAACAGCGAAACCGTCTCGATGCGAGCCCTCTTCGGCGCCGAACGCAAGACCGACACGCTCGAGACCAAGGCCAACATCGGCTACGTCTTCTCGAACAACGACGGCAACAAGAGCAAGAGCCGCGGCGAGGCCAACATCTTCAACAACTGGTTCTTCGGTGCGGACAGCAAGTGGGGCTGGTTCGCGCAGGGCAAGATCGAGTTCGACGAATTCCAGTCCTGGAAGTGGCGCTTCAGCGGGGCGACCGGTCCCTCGTACACCTTCATCAAGAACGAGAAGACCACGCTCCGTGGCCGCGTCGGTCTCGGTGCGTTCTACGAGACCGGCAAGCTCGGTGATGAAGAAGTCCATCCCGAACTGGACATCGGCGGCGATCTCTCCCACACCTTCAAGGAAGGCCACAAGGGCTTCGTGACGGTTGATTACTACCCCAGCCTCGACGAGTTCCCCGCCTACCGCCTGACCGCTCAGGCCGGGTACGAGATTCTCCTGTCGAAGGAGGACCAGGTCTCGCTCAAACTCGGGCTGCAGGACCGGTACGACAGCACCCCGGGCCTGGGCAACAAACGCAACGACGTCGAGTACTTCGTCTCGCTCTCGTTCAACTTCTGAAGTTCAACGTCTGAACTTGGCGACGAATCAGTCCCCCAACGCGGCACTCGTGGGTCGCGGTTTCCAGTTTGCATGAAGGAGTATCTATGGGCTTTATCTCTGAATTCCGTGACTTTGCCATGAAGGGCAATGTCGTCGATCTCGCGGTCGGCGTGATCATCGGCGGCGCGTTCGGCAAGATCGTCGACTCGATGATCAACGACATCATGATGCCGGTGGTCGGCAAGATCGTCGGCAACGTTGACTTCACCAACCTCTACTTGCCGCTTTCCGAAGCCGTGACGAAGGCCAACGAGGTCAACAAGGGCCCGCTCGGCCTCGTTGACGCGAAGAAGCTCGGCGCGGTCCTCGCATACGGCAGCTTCATCACGATCCTGATTAACTTCATCATCCTGGCCTTCTGCATCTTCCTCGTCGTCAAGGCGATGAACGAAGCCAAGAAGCGCATCGAACGCCAGAAAGAAGTCGCCCCCGCAGCACCCGCCGCCCCGCCCGCCAGCGAGATCTACCTCAAGGAGATCCGCGACCTCTTGGCCAAGCGGTAAGCACCCGTGACATCGGGCGTCTGAAACAACAAGGGCCGAGCGTCACAGGACGCTCGGCCTGTTCATTTTTCCAGAACCCCAATCAGCAGCCCTCTTCGAACGAAACGACGAAGTCCGTGTAGTCGAAGAAATCGAGAAAGCCATCGCGATTCACGTCGGCGGTCCCTGCACGGCCGCACTGGCCCCCCTCGAAGCACTCGCTGAAGTCGGCGTAGTCAAAGAAATCGACAAACCCCGAACGGTCGAAGTCCGCGAGCGGACTGACGCGGGCCACGACGTCATTCCCCTCCGCGTTGACCGCGAGCACCGTGGTGGGAGTCGGGTACGGCGATGTATCCGTCGCGAAGGCACCTATCACGGGCTGATTCGCGTCAACGATCGTCCATTCCGAGCCGCACGCGGGATCAAATGGTGACAGAAACACCCCTCGGAACTCCCCGCTGATGGACGCCGCACCGAACGCTCGAATCTGGCCGAACGTCAGGGCGGGAGTCACACCGCCTGCTTCGGACACAAGCCGACCAACAGCAGTCTGAGCGAATGTGCCAGCACGGCCGGCCGCGCCGACGGTGAGACGAGTACCTGCGGCGAGTTCAAGCGTGCCTGAGTTCACAAACGACGTCACCGCGGTGGCGAGCGCGATTTGCCGCCCATTGTCGAGCCGCAACCGACCTGTGTTGGCCGTCAGTGTACCAAAGTCGCCCGACGTGGCCGCGGTCCCGTCGAGCAGCACATCAGCACTATTGATGAGCACCGTCCTGTTGGTCCCGAAGAAGTCGATTGCGCCGCCGCCCATCGCACGCCAGAAGCCTCCGCTCAACTCCCCCGTCTGCGTGTTGAAGTTCGTGAGCGTGAGCGGATTGACATTCAGCAGGCCGCCCGCGCCCGTGGCGGAGCATGTACCTTCGACGGTCAGAGTGAGGGAGCCAGAACGCGAGAAGATTGAAGCGCTGACACCTCGGGCTTCAACGGAGCCTCCCCGAGCGATACGGAGGGTGCCCGTCGTGTTCGTCGAGAGCGTGCGGTCCGCACCGGGCGCGCCGTCGAAGACCACCGGGAAGTCGATGACGCTGCCCGAAGCCAGAACAAGGTCCGACAGCGCGCTCGATACTCGCACCCCGGGCACACGTGCGCCCGCGAGCAGTGTGAGGGTCGAGTCGCTCCCAGTGACGACGACTTCAGAGGTGACCGTGGTGTCTCTGAGTGAGAAGGATCGCCCGGAATTGACACTGAACCTCTGTCCATCAATCTGATGGAGCGTTCCGTTGCGAACGGTTAGGTTCTCGCAGCCGATCGTGCCTGTCGCGGCCGACGCGGCAAACGAACCGCCTTCGAGGTCCAACGAACCCCCAAGAGCGAGCGACCCGGATGTACGAGAGAACTGGGACAGACTCGATAGTGTGTACGTCCCGCCGAGCAAGAGTGAGCCACCAGAGAGGGTGATTGGTCCGGTGCACCTCCATGATCCGCTGAGCGACACCGAGGTCCCCTGCGGTGCATCAAGCCTTGGAAACGTTGCCCCCGAGCTCGTCCTGGAAACAAGAAACAGCCTTCCACCGGGTCCAGCGAATGTAATCGAAGGCACATCCCCGGTGAGCGAGCCGATCTCTACTGCCATACTCCCCTCGAACCGCATCGGCCCGTTCTGGCGCAGTGTTCCCGAGGTTATTGTCATACTCCCGACGCCGCGCAAATCAATCGAGGCATCGTTGGTGAACGTAACATTCTGCGGAAAATAGAAGTTCAATGCCCCACCGTTCAGCGCTGCCGCAGTGGCCGAGGCTCGTGAGGTCGCTCTGAACGCGTTGACACCAGTCAGAACGCTAAAGCCCACCCTCGCCGTCGGCCCAAGCATCCGGATCGGGAAGTCCCAAGGTTGGACACTCGCAACCACAAAGTTGACGTTGGTCTGGCACGTCATCGAGTGAACGGACGCCGAGTTTCTGAGAGTAAACTCGTAACTGATCGTCGGCTCGTCAAGGATCATCTCGTCGAGCACGCTCACGCCGTCAAGGGTGATGTATGTGAAAATCCCGCGTTCACCGAGAAGGATGCGACCACCCGACTGCATGCGCATCGTGCCGCCGCGTATCTGACTGTTGGTAAAGCGTATATCACCCATCGCGGCGGTCATCGCGAGTTCGTCGCCCACGTTATCGATCACGCCCTCGAAGGTGAGGTCGGTCGCGGTCTTGGCGATCGTGCGGAGCGAGGCCGTCGTGGTCGACCCTCGGAACCTGCAGGGCGGAGCAGAACGGATAATGATGGGCCCGGTGCTGGTCCACGTGCCCGCGAACCCGACGGGTCCCCCGTCACTCTCGATCAGTCCCGTATGACGACACGAGACCTCGCCACGCAGGCCGATGCCGCCTCCCTCGCTCCGAAGCGTGCCCTCGTTGACGATGGTGTTCCCGAAAAACTCGACGGAGAGCCCGTCCTTCGCAAGAATCGTGCCGCGATGAAGAACCGTCGAACGGGTCCCGCCTATAAAGAGAGTTCCGCTAGATCCGGGAAAGGCTGGGAACGCCGATGCGACAAACGAGTTCCCGAGTGTGAAACTTCCGCCGTCCTCAGCCGCGTAAATCCCGTTGGTCTCGCCCTTCAGCGTCACCCTCACAGAGACTGGAAAGTCTAGCGTCTCCCCGTTCGCAACGAAACACGGTTCGCTCATCAGAATCCCGCGAGCGCACCTCACGCCCGCGCCGACCGTCAGACCGTCGAGCGGGAGATCGCCAATGAACTCGATGTCATGCACTCTTCCCGACATGCCTCGCAATTCGGAAGCCGGAGCCACTACAGATCCGCCGAAAAATTCGCCTCCCCACAGATACCAGCCCCCCGGCAGCGTGGCGACCGATCCGGTGTTGTCAAAGCGACCGCGGATCACCGCCAGAGACTCGAATCGATCGCCGAGTTGGGCTGTCGTGAAGTTGCCCCTGATCTGCACGTTCCCGCCCGCCACAAGCCCCGCGTTTGTCCACTGGTCCTGAAATGTCACGCACCCTCGAATCTCTCCGACATTCGTCCACGTCCCCATCAGCTGAACCGCGGAATCTGACTGGGCCTGATTCGAGGTGCAGGTCTGTCCGATGATCGTCCCCGCGTTGGTCCACCGCCCCTTCAGCTGCGTCGAATATGCGGAACCTCCATACACGGTCCCATAGTTGATCCACTCCCCCGTTGGCTCGATAAGCAAGGTCTGGCTGCTGCCGATGGTCCCGTAGTTCTCAAAGCCCGCAGGAACTACCCTCAATTGTCTCCCATCAATCCAGCCGTGATTGACGAACGTCATCCGCCCCGGGTACGAGCGGTTGGTCCCGATGTAGAGCAATCCGCCGTCCACAAACCACCGCGTCTGACTCGCGACCGTCACGACGCCGTCACTCTCAGCCTCGATCCTGGGCAATTGCCCGTCCTCGGAGCCTCCTGCCGTTGAAGTCAAGTTCCAGCGGATCGTCTCGCCGGGAGGGATCACGAGCGTCACGCCCTCCGCCGAAACACGCACCATCGTGAATCGCGGGTCGTTGCGGAGACGCACGCGGGCATCGGGCTGATTGCAATTCAGATTCCCGACCGTCACAACCCCGTCAAGGGTTGACTCGAAGCCCGTCGCCGCCTCGAAGCCCGCGCTGGCCGATCCGCCGAACCTCCACGAGCCTCCCACGACTGTGCCGCCTTTCAGTCGGATAACCCCGCCCGTGATGTTCGCCGAATTTAGCGACAGGCTCCCGCCCGCGTGAATCTCGATCAACCCGAGCGACGCCATCGTGTTGATGCCTGTCACAGGCTGGTCGATCACCACCGGGAGCGTGAAATCGGTACTGAGTGAAACGTCATCACCGGGCAAAGGGACCGCGTTACCGGACCAGTTTGCGGGGTCCGCCCAACGCCGATTGTCGCCCCGACCCGTCCAAGTCCGCGTCGCGGCCACCGCCGACGCTGCTTGGCCGATCACAATCCACAGCAGAATCACTGCACGAAACGATGTCGACATCATCTTTATGAACCCTCCCCTTGGTCGTCCCGATTGTACTCGAAGTACGAGATTTGCGAGAGATCTTTTATGGACTGGCCCTGCATATCTGCTCTTGAACCGACCCTGCCAGCCTTCAATCCCTGACCCTTTCCTTCTCCGCCCGCCGCCGCTTCAACTCCGCATCAATAAACGGGTGCAACTCGCCCCGCAGCACCGCCTCGTAGTCCCGGTCCTCGTGGTTCGTGCGGTGGTCCTTCACGCGGTTGTCATAGAACACATACGAGCGAATCTGCGTGCCCCAGCCTTGCTCGAGACTGCCGCCGGAAGCTGCTGCGATTTCCTTATCACGACGCTCGTCTTCCATCAACTGCAACTTCGCCTGCAAGACCGACAACGCCTGGCTCTTGTTCTGCCCCTGGTCGCGGAACGTGCTCGCCACCACCTGCAGCCCCGTCGGCTTGTGAATCACGCGGATCGCCGACGCCACCTTGTTGACGTTCTGCCCGCCCGGACCACTCGCACGCACGAACGCGATGATCTCTACGTCCTTATCGGGGATCTCGATGTCCGACTCAGCCACCTCGGGCACGACGTCCACCGTCACAAAGCTCGTCTGTCGCTTGCCCTGGGCGTTAAACGGCGACACCCGGGCCAGCCGATGCGTCCCACGCTCGCAGTTGAGGTGTCCGAACGCGTAAGGCCCCTTCACGTGCAGCGTCACCGAGTCGATGCCGACCTCAGCCCCGAAGCCCTTGTCGACTTCCTCCATCGACCAACCCATCTTCTCGCAGTAGAAGATGTACATGCGGAGGATCATCTCCGCCCAGTCGTTGGCCTCGGTCCCGCCCGCCCCCGCGTTGACGGTGATGAAGCACGCCCCGGGGTCGTACTTGCCGCTGAACAGCGACTGCTGCTCGATCCGGTCCATCTTGGCTTGGAGCTGGAACAGAGCTTCGTCCGCTTCCGCGAGCAGATCCTTATCGCCAGCCTCTTTGGACATGTCGTAGGCGACCTTGGCGTCGTCGAGGGCCGCCATGGCGGCTGTCAACGGGTCGACCTGAGCCTTGAGGGTCTTGACCTCCCCGACGAGCTTTTTGGCCCGACTCTGCGAGTCCCAGAAGCCCTCGCCGGACATCTGGGCTTCGAGATCCTTGAGTTGTTGTACTTTGGCCGGGTAGTTAAAGAGAGTCGCGGATCGTTGAGATCCGCGCCTCAAGAGCGGCGATAACAGGCTGATGGGCGTCGTAATGCATGGGCGGAGCGTAGGGAGGCCCCCACGCCCACGCCCACGCCAAGAAAAACCATGCCGATCGCGCCAAACCGGCCGCCCGGTGGCGTTCTTGATCCAACACCCCGCGGCCCGGCCCGGGACCTCGGAAAGGACCACGATGAACCGCCCACTCCCCATGCTGATCGTCCCGAGTCTCGTGCTGGCCCTCGCCTCACACGCGTTTGCCCAGCCAAGCGAAGTCAAGGTCTCGACAGGCGAAGGCATTCCAAAGCCAGCGGCAAACACGTCACGCGCTGTAAACCTCAAGGCTGGCCAAGAGGTCGACATCGAGTTCAAGGGCGGTTCATTCTCGGACTTTGCCGCATTGCTGATGCAGACGACGGACCCCAAGATCAACTTGGCAGTTGACCCCGACATTCAGAAAGCGAAAGTCCCGCAATTGACACTTCGAAAGATCACGGTTCCCAATGCGTTGCTCGCCGCGATGACCGCGTCCTCCGACCAATACAAAAACTACTGGATTCTCGAGTCCGGTGAAGGACCCAACCCACTCTACAGAATCTCCTCTCGCAACGGACCCCAGGCCCCCAAACCACAACCCGAATCCACCCTCCAGGTCTTCCCGCTCAAAGAATGGATTGGCACGCCCGAAGTCGCCCTGTCGGCGGTCGAGACCGCCGTCGGACTGCTCGGCGGCTCTGAACTTCCCAAAGTCTCGTTTCACAAGGATTCCGGTCTGCTGATGGTCTCGGGAACCGCCGCGAACATCGACACCGTGAAGAAAGTACTCGACGGCCTCGAACAGCGTGCCAACGCAGCGAAGGAACAACTCGACCACAACATCGCCATCCACATCATCAACACGATCAAGGCACCCAGCCAGCCACAGGCGATCGAGCGGCTCATGGCGTGGAAAACAAAGGCCGAGGACTACGACCGCGTCATGGCCGACAATGCCATGTCACGAGCCACAAGCCAAGAGAAGATCGACATCATCCGCCGCGAAGTCGAAGAAGTCCGCAAGCGGGCCGATGAGAGAACCATCGCGTTCGATCGGGAACTGCTCCTCTCCAAAACGAGCATCTACAACACGATGACAGAACTAAACGCGATGAGAGCCGAGAATCAACGGC
Source organism: Phycisphaera mikurensis NBRC 102666 (assembly GCA_943369765.1). GTDB lineage: Bacteria > Planctomycetota > Phycisphaerae > Phycisphaerales > UBA1924 > UBA2396. The sequence goes on from CALROI020000011.1 coordinate 135,214, forward strand.
TCAAAGCCGAAATCGAAACCCTGCGTGCATCCGCATCCAAAGCCGCCGCCGAGGCCGCCCAGCCCAAATAGAATCCCGCGTGACCCCGGCCCGACTTTCGATCCTCGTCGGAGACGCCCTGGTGCCGCAACTCTCGCGGCGGGACACTTCCCCAGTCCCGTCACACCCCCTCCCCTCCGCCCACGACATGACCGCCGCGCTCGCCCGTGGCGACGCGGCGGTCTTCGATCTCTTCTACCGCGCCTGGTTCCCAAAGCTCCTCGGGCTCGCACGCCGGGCCACAGGCCGCGACGAAGCCTTCTCCCTCGATGTCGTTCAGGACGCCTTCGTCCGCATCATCCGCGTCCCGCGCGTCTGCCCGACCGAAGGCGAACTCGCCGCGTGGCTGCGGGCGTGCGTCCTCTCCGCCGCTGTCGACCGCCTGCGTGCCGACGCACGCCGCCGAGCCCGCGAACGGACGAGCACGCCTCGCGATCTTGCACCGACAGCCGTCGAGCATGACCCGACGGACGCAGCCGAACGCCTCGCCTGGCTCGCCGACCGCCTCGTCGAACTGCCCTCCTCAGACCGTGACCTGATCCGCCTCCGCTTTGACATTCAACGCACGCTCGCCGAGATCGCCGCCGATGCAGAGGGCGGCACAACATGGGGCAGCGTGCAGGGCCGCCTCCGCCGAACCCTCGAACGCCTCAGACTCGCCGCCTCGGAGTACTTCGCATGACCACGCCGCACCCGTTCGACCACAAGCTTGACCTCGCCCCCTTTGAGCCTCTCTCGCCCAGCGCCCGCGACGCCCGCGAGGCCATGCTCGAACCCCTCCGCGCCAGGCTCGCCGCCCGCCGCCGTCGCCGCCTTGCGGTCCGGGCGGGTGCCGCTTGCGTGCTGACCATCGCCGCGCTCGTGGGCCTTCGGCTGCTGACGACGCCGACGCCCAGCGTCACCCCTTCGCATGAAACCGCGCACCAGACGCCGCCAGCACCTCCCGTGGCACCCTCCGCGCCGCGCCTGACGACTGAACAACCCAAAAAGTTCGCCATCACCATCATCAACACAGACCCGACCGTCCTCGACCGACTCTCCGCCAAGCTCCCCGCACTGTCGATCGTCAAATCGCTCACCGACGACGAGTTGCTCGACGCTCTCCAAGCCGCCGGCACCCCCGGCCTCATCAAAATCAACGGCAAGGTCGTCCTCTCCCGCGACCTCTTCAAGCCCGCGGACAGCAACACTCAGCCCCAGAGCCTTCTTCACCCCAAGGACCGCACGCACGGCTGACCCCCCGTAAAGTCCGCCGTGAACGCAGGCTCGATCCAACTCGCTCTCGCCGCCATCTCCGTACCCAAAGACTCGGGCGGCTCGCGTCTCGAGCATCTCTACCTCTTCGGCGGGATCGCCATCGGGTTCATGCTCGGACTCCTTGTTTCCGTCGCCGTCTGGTCCGCCCTCCGCCGCAAACGCCGCGAAGCCGAACTCGACGAACGCCAACGCCGCCGTTTGGGCCGCCGCGTCGTCGGCCAGGACGCCTGGGCCGAAGCCGCCGACCGCCTCGACACCCCCACCGCTGACGACCTCAACCAGCAGCACGGCTCTGGCCCGACGAACCCGAACGAAGGTGGCCGATGAACACGACCTTCGACGGCTCACGCCCCATCGCCGTCGTCACCGGTGCCGCCCGCCGCGTCGGCCGCGCCATGGCCCTCCACCTCGCCCGCCGCGGGTGCGACCTCGTCGTCCACTACAGCACCAGCAAGCCCGACGCTGACGCGTGCGTGCGTGAGATCCAGTCCCACGGCGTGCGCGCCATCGCCGTGCAAGCCGAACTCGAAGACACCTCCCAGGTCGAATCGCTCGCCGCGACGCTCCTCTCGCTCCCCCGCCTCGACGTGCTCGTGCACAACGCCTCGCGCTACGCCCCCTCCACCCTCGCAACGCTCGACGCTGACGACGCGATGCACGACTATCGCGTCAATGCTCTTGCTCCGCTGCTCCTCTCCGCACGCCTCGCCGCAAAACTCTCCACCTCCGCGATCCCGGGCGGCGGCTCGATCGTCTGCATGACCGACATGCACGCCCTCAGCCGCCCGCGCCTCAACCACGCCGCGTACTCAATGTCCAAAGCCGCCCTCACCCACATGGTCGAGTGCCTCGCCCGCGACCTCGCCCCACGCGTCCGCGTCAACGCCGTCGCGCCGGGCGTCGTCGCCTGGCCAACCTCAGGCCCCGAGGCCGACCCCACCTTGCAAGCCCGCTACCTCGCCCGCACGCCTCTCGCCCGCCCCGGCACCCCCGACGACGCCGCCGTCGCCGCGGTCTGGCTCGCCCTCGACGCCCACTACGTCACCGGGCAGATCCTCCGCGTCGACGGCGGCCGCTGGCTGACGTAATTCCCGGCGAAAGGCGGCCGACTTGATTGTTAGTGCGTACTATACTACCGTTCCCCCATGATTGGCCCACTCTTGATTCTCACGTGCGCTTCGGCCTCTCTCGCCGCCCTTTCGATGCCGCTCCTTTCGCTTCGTCGACATCAAAAGCGACAACTTGGCCGGGCGTTTCTGACCATCCCCGGCGGCGTGCTGATCTGGGCATGGGCCTCGCTTTACCTCGGCATCGCGGAATCGGTCTGGACCCTCGCCGACCTCACGCCTTGGTTGCTCGCTCTGCTCGGCGCCATCGGCCTGGCACTTTGCACCCTCGGCGTGCGTTCGACTTTCCGCAAGCGTTTGCAAACCGGCGACTGTCCGACGTGCGGGTACGCGTGCGAGGGACAGCACCGGTGCCCCGAGTGCGGGAGCACGCTGCAAAAGACATGACTGGCTCATGAGCGAGACCGCCTGAGATCAGCAGCCGCTCTCGAACCCGGCGACGAAATCGCTGTAGTCGAAGAAGTCGAGGAACCCGTCACCGTTGAAGTCGGCGTCAAAGTCGCCCGCCTCAAACCCCTCGACAAAGTCGGAGTAGTCGAAGAAGTCGAGGAATCCGTCCCCGTTGTAATCGGGCGGGCAGTTACCCGCCGTGCGAATCGCGACCGTGTTCGTGCGCCAAGCAGCCACGTTCGATATGGCTGACCCGAAACCGGCGTCGGGAACCTCGACGAAACTCAGGAAGTACAGTGTCGCGGTGTACCGACGGTTCAGACGCAGCGAGCCCGCTGGAACCGTGTGCTCGCCCGCCAAGGGCGTCGGCTGACCGAAGTACACACGCCTCGAGGACGGGAACGCATCGATGATCAGATACGCTTCCTCGAGGTTCCCGGTGGACGTGAACGTGTTGAACCGGAAGGTGTAATCGTTCAGCCCGTCGATCGCGTCATACTCGGGGATCTGCGCCGCATCAAACTCAGGGATCGTGTCCGGCAGGTTGAGCGGGTTCGGCGTTTCCACATCGCCATCCTGCGCGCCGAGCGTCCCGCCATCGATCGACAGCGTGTACGACCCGAGCGGGAACTCGGTGAACATGTCCGCCGGATCCGTGAACAGCACGCCGCCCTGAAAGACACCCGGAACGACCTCGGTCATTTCATACGGCACGCCCGTCAGACCCGAGACCACCGTCGCCGTCGCCGCTTCGCCCGGCTGACCGTTGATGGCGTTGAAGAACGCGCACGCAAACAGATCCACCTGCGCCGGAGCCGTCTGCCGATAGTTGAGCTGGTAACCGACGAGATACGACTGAACATCCGCGCTCGCTTCGCTGATAAAGCTCCCGCAGAGTCCACCAGCCGTGACCAACGCCATCGCCGCTTTCGAACGAATCTTCATACTCTCTCTCCTCAATGATTCCGCGAACTCACGCGGGATGCGTAGTCTAGCACGCCAAAGAGACGACCGCGCAAGCGGTCGGGCTCTGCCTTTGCTTCATTTCCCGATGGGCGCGAGTTACCGGCCACTCGCGTGACCGGCCCGTTCGAACTCAGGACCGAAACGCGGCAGCGACCTTCCGCAACGCCTCTTCGACGATCCGGAAGTGCTCATCCGTCAGGTCGTGGTGCATCGGCAGGGCGAAGACCTGCGTCGAAAGCCGATCCGCCACGGGGCAGTCCTTCTTGTCCCACGCCGAAAGCGCGGGCTGCTTGGGCAGACTGCGCGGGTAGTGCACCGCCGTCGGCACGCCCTCAGCCCCCAGCGCCTTGCAGAACTCATCCCGCGTGGCGCGGAACTTGGCCGTATCCATCTTCGCCACATACAGATGGAACGCCGACTCCGCGCCGAGCGTGGTCTTGGGCGCCATCAGCCCGGGGATCTGGTTCAGGATCGCGTCGTACCGCGCCGCGTTCACCTGCCGCTGGGTCGTCTGAGCCTGCAGCCTGTCCAGCTTCGAACACCCGATCGCTCCCGTGATGTCGTTCATCCGGTAGTTGTAACCGATGTAGTCGTGGAGGTACTTGTCCGTCTCGCCGTGGCTCCGCAGCAGCTTGATCGTGCGTGCGAGCGCGTCGTCGTTGCAACTGATCGCCCCACCCTCGCCCGTGCCCAGGTTCTTGGTCGCGTAGAACGAGTAAGTCACCGCATCACCGAACGCGCCGATCCCCTTGCCCTTCCACGTCGCCAGATGGCTCTGGGCCGCGTCGTACACAACCTTAAGGCTGTGCTTGGAGGCCAGCGCCTGCACCGCATCGATATCCACCGGGCAGCCGTACAGGTGCGTCGCCGCGATCCCGCGCGTCTTGCTCGTCACCTTCCGCGCCGCGTCCGCCATGTCGATCTGGAACGTCTCGGGGATCGCATCGACAAACACCGGCACGCACCCGCGAGCGACGATCATGCTCACCGTCGCGATATAGGACCACGCCGGCACCAGCACCTCGTCCCCCGCTTTGAACAGCGGCTCGTACGCCAGCTGAAGAGCGCACGTGCCATTCGCACACGTCATCATGTGCTTCGCGCCCGACATCGCCCCAAAACGCTGTTCCAGTTCCTCGCACTTTTTGGACGCTCGGAGCATCCCGGACCGCAAGACAGCCGTCGCTTGCTCGATGTCCGCGGGTGTCAGGCCGGTGGACATGAACGGGACGTTGGTCTTGCTGACGGGGGTGCCCCCGTGAATCGCAAGCGTGGCAGTCGATGAAACCCCAGGGGCCGATGCAATCGTGGTCACGCGGGAATACTCCTGAAAGTGAGTCCAAGAATAGCGCGCCCGAGGCGCCTTGGCACCCGGCAATCCCCCCAAACTAGGTCCGATTACTGGGGTTCCTTCCTTGTTTTTGCTAGGAGAGCAGATTCCACTTGCACCCCGGACGCATCTCGGTTACACCATCAGTGTTCCGCTCGCAGGTCAGGTTCGGCCGTGCGCCCAACGCGCTCGGCCGGCATTCGTCGCTGTTCCGTGCCCGACGCATGGAGTGGTTCGCAAAATGTAGTGGTGTCGGGGCCGGCGACTCTAACGGGTCTCGGCCCCGCTTCCTAGGCACCTTCCCCTCGGGCCCCGTACCCTCGGGCGATGCCTCACCATCTCACCCTCGCGCATTCCCCGGACCCGGACGACGTGTTCATGTGGTGGCCGCTCACGGGTGTGATCGTTCCTGATGCCTCAGGCTTTCGTCGCGTCGCCCCGCCCCGCTTGCCCCAGCTCGCAGGCTCACCCTTCGCGTTCGATCCGCTCCCTGCCGATATCGAAGTGCTCAATCGGCGCGCGCTCGACCCCTCGAAGCCCCAGCTCGACATCACCGCTCTCTCCGTGCGCACCTGGGCCGACGTGCGAGACCGCTACGCCCTCACCCGATGCGGCGCGAGCTTTGGCGATGGCTTTGGGCCCAAGATCGTCGTGCCCGCTTCGTCATCCATCGCCTCGATCGATCAACTCGCGGCCTCGTCCCTCCGCATCGCCATTCCAGGCAGACGCACCACCGCGTTCCTCATGCTCGGCATGGCGATGGGACCCGCCGCGATGCAGAACGCGGATCGCTTCATCGAGATGCCCTTCGACCAGATCATCCCCGCCGTCGCCCGAGGCGACGCCGACACGGGGCTTGTGATCCACGAGGGGCAACTCACCTTCGCCGACGCGGGTCTCCGCCTCGTTCTCGACGTGGGCGCGTGGTGGAAGCGGAAAACGTCGCTCAAACTCCCGTTGGGCATCAACGCCGTGCGCACCGACCTGGATTCCCGCTTCGGCACAGGCTCGCTCGCCCACGTCGCCGAGTTGCTCGCCGCCTCGGTCCGCTACAGCATGGACCGTCGCGAAGAGTCCACAGCACTGACAATGCCCTGGGCCAAGGCGAACGCTGACCGCGCGCGAATGGAGACCCCGACGATCGCACGCGTGACCGAGTACTGCAAGATGTACGTGAGCGACGAAACGCTCGACATGGGCGACGCGGGACGGGCAGCGATCGTGCGGCTCCTCAACGAGGGTCACGCGGCTGGTCTTTGCCCTCCCGCGGGCATCGTCGGAACCCTGTGATCGGCACCAGGCTCAAGGCCCGACAAACGCGTCGTCCGGGCTGCGCGGGAGTTCTACACCGTGGATCTCAATCGCGGTGGGAGTCTGGATCATCCGTAGTTCAACCCGCATCGGCATCGGGAGCCAGATGTTGTCCCCGCTCGAGAGCACGGGGGACCGCAGCCACTGCGCCGACCCGTCCGAGAAGAGCACGTTCTGCCCGCTCCCGTCGTGGCTCGGCGAGTTCTCGTCGGGGCGGATGGCCTCGCCAAGGATGGCTCGCCGCACGACCGGTGAACGATCGGCAAGAACAACACTCCGCGTCGTGCCGTTCCACGCGGGGCGGTGCGGCCCGAACATGATCTGATAGCTGTAAGAAACCTCGTTCAGATTAGCCCAATCCATCGCGTCCGTCTCGCACTGCGCCGATCGGCACGCGTCGGGATTCCCAACGCACGCCAGGCTTGAAAGGGCTGTGTATCCCTTGCGGGCAAGCGTGAAGAGGTTCGAGGAGTTCGACGTGGGCTTGTCCCGCTGGACGTCCCACCAGGTCCCGCCCCCCATCGAGGCCGTCGCCATCGGCAGGCCATCGCGGTAGTCGTTCGCGTACCCGGTCATCGCCGATGCCACACCGCCAAGACCCGCCAGGCACGAGGCCCGCTGCGAGTAGTGCGACGCCGCGCCCGCGAGAGTCCAGACGACGCTCGTCGCGACCATCAACACCGCCGCGGTCGACAGCACGTCGCGCCACCGCGCGAGGATCGGCACCACGCCGACGCCCAACCCGCGTTCGGGCCGCAGTTTCATACGGTCGCCGCGGTCCGCGTCCAGACGCTCGACCTTCGCCATCACCGAATCGACGAGGCTCGTCGAAGACGCACGAGGCTCGCTGATCAACCCAGAGATCGCTTCGATCCGGCGGGCTCGCGCCGAGAGATCCTCGGGCACTCGTGCCGCGTCATATCCGGCACCGGCCAACGCGTCCGCGGCCCGCGCGTCCGCTTCCGTCAGATTCAATTCCGCATCCGCCCCGGGACCCATCGCACGCCCCGCACGCATCACCCGCGCCAGCGTCACGTCCACCAGCACGCGACGATCGGCCGCCGACACCGGAGTCGCCTCAAGCGATCCCAGAAGAGCCAAAAGTTGCTCGCCACGCGCCCGCCCCGCCGGCGGGAGCACCGTCGAGTCGAACCCGCCCGAGATCAAGGCCTCGACCACCGCGGTGTCCTCGGGCGACAGAGCCGCCTCAGCGGGCTTTAGCGGGTTTGGATCGGCGTCAAACATCATGCCATCCTTCATTCAGTCCACACTCGCAACACCATTCACTCTTGCTTCCCGCCCTCGGCACCACCCGCCGCCTTCGGTTCCGTCATTTCCTTCCATCGAGCCGCGAAACCCGCCACCGCCGAATGAAGCCTCGATTTCACCGTCCCAAGCGGGATCCGAAGATCCTCGGCCACCTGCGCGTAACTGAGCTTCTGGAAGTACGCCAGCAGCAAAATCTCTCTCAGCGGGGGGGACAACGCGTCAAGCGCCCGCTGCACCGTCCGATCACGCTCCTCCGCGGTCATCCGCTCCGAAGGCCCCTCGATATCGATTTCCATCAGGTCCACGTACGTTGTCGTCCGCCCGGCCCCCCCACTGCCGCCAGAAACCGGCGCGTCAAGGTCGACCTCGTGGCGACGGTTCTTCTTACGAAGCCAGTCCCGCCCTTTGTTCGCCGCAATTGTAAAAACCCAGGGACGAAATCGCCGGGTTCGATCAAATGTGTTCGCGGACTGATGCACCTGGATAAACGCGTCCTGAAACACGTCCTCCGCCCCCTGCCGATCGCCCACCAGCCGCGTCAAAAACCGCAAAAGATCGTCGTGATACCGCTCGACCAACGTTCGAAAGGCGTTCAAATCGCCCCCGAGGTACAGGTCAAACAAGGCTTCATCACTGGGCTCGGTCACGCGCGATTGTCCTTCGTTCTTGGTTCCCGCCCGACCACCTCACCCACCGACCGGGCAAAGGAAATTCCCGCCCGACCACCGAAACGAGTGGATCCGTCCGCCCGAAGCGCGGGCGCGTGAACCGCTTCGTACGTCTCAAACGCCTCTCGGGTCGGAAAGATGTACCGGCTTTCCACGCGAAAGATCATGTCGGACCCTTTGGGACCCTTCGGAGAGGGTCCGATCACCTCCGCCGACACCGCACCACCCCGGATAACCGCTTGGATATGCCCGTCGAGCAACCAATCCACGTACTCGGCGAGCGTCGGCTCGTCCGGTAGCGTGGCAATGACGGTGTAGGCGACCTCGGACATCCCGAGAGGATACCTTGTTTGGAGGGCGGCGGTGGCGATCAAAGGTCGATAGGGATGAAATGCCGGGGCTTCTCGTGCGTTGTCCTCGGTAGAAGGAACCTTGGTGTCCGAACCACAGACGACCCATCCCGATCCCAATCCTGAACTCGCGGGCGTCCTCACACGCGCCGCGGCGGGTGACGAATCGGCGTGGCGTCGGCTGATCGACCTCTTCTCGCGCCGGGTGTTCGCCCTTGCCAAGAGTCGATGCAGGGATACGGGTCTTGCGGAGGAGATCACGCAGTCCGTCTTCGCCACGGTCGCCTCGAAACTGCCCACGGGGGAGTACGCCGAACAGGGGAAGTTTGAATCATGGATCTTTCGGGTCACGATGAACAGGCTGCGGGACGAGATGCGGCGGGTGCGTCGACACGCCTCACCAACGGATCCAGCCGGGTTTGCTTCGATGCCCGCACAGACGAATTCCGCCCACGAAAGCACCGACGAACTCTCGCCCGAACTCGCCAGACTCCGGACAGCGATGGACGGGCTTGCCCCTTCGGACCGGGAGATCGTCGAACTCCGGCACCACGGCGGGCTTTCCTTCAAGCAACTCGCCGAACTTCTGGATGAACCACTTGGTACGCTACTGGCACGTCACCACCGGGCCCTCAAGAAACTGCACACGATCCTGACCGCTCAAGCCGATTCCGAAACACCCGAGGGGTGCAACCCATGAAGAACACCGACCTGAACAACCCGCTGAGCAACGAAGACCAGTCCCTCACGCCCGAGTTGCTCGCTTTGGCGAACGACCTGGATCGCCTCGCCGCCCACGAGGGCGCGTCGGCGGACGCCTCTCTCGCCGACCGGATCTTCCTCAAGACCCGCTCGGCGGTGCTTCACGAAGGGATGACCCCCGAGGTCCGGCGCGTTCACGATGGCATGGCTGCGGTCGGCGTCCATGAACGCTCCGCCGCGCCCCGAGGCCTGGAGCAGCGCGTCTTCGACGCCACCGTCGATCAGATTGCGAGGCCCGTGGTTCTCGCGACCATCGGCACGCGTCGATGGGCCTCGCTTTGGGCTGGCCGTCTGGCGATCGCCGCCGGTCTCGCCATCGCGGCGGTCGGCGGGTGGACGGTTCTTTCGCAGAGCACCCCCACCACCACCGGCACGCCCAACGGGTTGACAACCAACACCTCGCCCGCGAACTCTGACGCTGTTCCGAAGGTCGCGATCGTGCCGGCGACGGAACTCGAAGAGATCTTGGAAAGCACCGAGGCCGAAGATTCCTTCGTCGCGCTCTTCGCATTCGGGGACGATCTCGGGTCAGACATCAGCGCGGCGGCCTCCGAGGCCGCTCGTGTGGAAAAGGCATTGATTGGCGAGCAGGCGTCTGGAGGCTGATATGCGCGTTCGTGGACATCTCATCTCGTGCAGCATCGGGCTCTTCGCGGGCATGTCGCTCGTCGCAGGTCTGGCGTTCCAACCCGGACGCGGACCCGGCAATCCAGACCGCCCCGGCGATCGACGCCCCAATCAGAGGCCCGGCGATCGCCCGCCCGGTGACCGACCCGGCCCCGGCCAGAACGGCCCCGGACGCCCGCCCATCGAACCCGAACGCGCCATCCGTCGACTGGAAGAGCGGCTCAAGACCCTCGACAAACAGAAGGAACTCGTCGGCGGCATTCTCGAACGACTCCGCAAGGGCGAGTCGCCGGACGGCATGGGGCCCGAATTGCTCGAGGCCATGAGGGGACCCGGCGCGCCCGGCGGCGGGAACATGCCCCCCAACGGCGGCGGGAATGAACGCGAGGATCTGCGCCGCCTTGTCGGCGAGTTCATCCCTGAGCTGGTCGGTCGGATGGACGATTTCGCCAAGCGCCACCCAGTCGGCAGCCGCGTCCTCAGCAATCTCATGCCCAAAGCACAGGACATGATGCGGGCCCAGAAAGAGGACCCCGCTCTTTTCGACCTCTACAAAGCCCAGATCGCCGGCGGGATCGACGTGGGCGAGAGGGCTATGAATCTGTTCGATCTCTTCCGCGCCGGCAAGGAAGAATCCGACGAGGCCAAAGCCCAAAGGACCTCGCTCCGTGAAGCTCTCACCAAGCAATTCGAGACCCGACGCAAGGTCCAGGAACGCGATATCGAGTCCCTCACCAAGCGGATCGACGAACTCAAGGTCCGCGTCAACGAAACAGCGGAGCAGCGCACCGCAGCCGTCGAGGCTCACCTTGAACGCCTCACCAAGCAACTGCGCGAGATGAAGCCTCGGGAACGGTAAACCTGCGGGCTCGCCGCAGTTTCAGCGTTTCTCTTTGGCACTGGCGACGGCGTCTTCCGCCTCTTTCACCGCATCGCGGATCATCTTGACTTCTTTCCCGTCATCAGCCGCCGTGCTCGACTCGGCCTTTTCCGCCAAGGAACGCGCCTTCTCGATCCGAGACTCCGCCGCCGCGATCAGCGTCGTAAACGCCTCGCTCTGACGCCCGCCTTTCATCGCTTCGACCGCCTCTTGCAGTTGGTCGAGCCTGATCTTCGCGTTCATCACCGCCGCCTCGCGTGAATCACCCCCGCGGCTGATCGCTTCACGGGTGTCCTTGCCGGACTTGACCGCTTTGCCCAGGATGCTCTTGGGCGCGTCGGCGACGTTGGCCGCCGCGCCGCCGGGGGCCGGTGGGTTGCTCCCGTTGTCGCACGAGACGAGCGTGGGCGCGAGGGCGAATACACAAAGGCAAAGGGCCGGGCGCGTCGTCATATCTGGACTCCGTGAATCAGAACGGTGAAGGCGTGAACGCGGAGGATGATACGGCCTTGGCCGGGTGGACACGATCGGAGATGTCCTGCTGCCGAACGACGACGATCTCGACCTTTCGTGACGCTTCGTCGGAAACGGGAAGCCCCCAGAAATGAATCACGATCTTGCGATACGCCCAGAAACCGATGGGCATGAACCCGCCGCCGGCCAGGACGAAGACGATGCTCATGTCCCAGTCGTAACGCGTGTGCGTGAAGTACGCGAGAAGCCCCAGCACCGCCCAGAAGCCCACGACGACGAACGGGACGAGCCAGACGCTGGTCCTGTTGGCGATCTCGTCGGTCTTGTCTTGGAGGAACTTGAGTTTGCCCAGCAACCCGCGTGCCCACGCGAACTCGGTCGCAAGGATCGCGATCCCGATGGGCGCGAGGATGGTAAAGCCCGGGCCCGGGAGAGGACCGACGGCGATCGCCCCGAGCAGAACAAGCGTTCCGACGACGAGGACCGCGAGTTTGCGCAGATTCCTGCGGGTGGCGGCGATCGCCTCGGCCGCGTCCTCGATGGGCGCGGGCAACTCATCCTCCATCCGCGCCTGCTTTCGCATGTGCGGGATCGACGCGAGCACGCTCGCCCCAAGGACGCCGAGTATGGACCCGATGGTGATCGCGGTGGGAAGGAGTGTGTCCCCGAAGAACGCGATCTTGGTCGCAAGCCCGAGCAGCATGACCACCAGGCCGACCTTGAGATAGCGGATCCTTGAGATGACGTTCTGAAGGGAGAAATACAGCGACCGCAGCGCGAGAACCGCCATCACGTTGGAGGTGAACGCGATCAGCGGGTCGCGTGTGACGCTGAAGACCGCCGGGATCGAGTCCAATGCGAACGACAGGTCTGCGAGCACCGCGACCATGACGACCGCGGCGATACTCCGATTCTGACCGAATGTCCGCTTGGCCGCACGAACAAAGGGCCGATCGTCGAGGTCCGCGGGCCGATCAGGGAGAACGAACGTGCGGAACGCAGCGATGACCAGGAGCGCGACAAACAGCCACCGCGTCCACTCATACGACAGGATCGACGCGCCGACCGCGACCATCCCCGCCCGCGAGATGAGGCACCCCAGCAGAACCCAGAAGAGCACCCGCCCGCGATTCTCGTGCGGGATCTTGAAGTGCGCAAAGAGAAGCACCAGCACCACGATGTTGTCGAGGCTCAGGGCCACCTCGATCACGTACGCGGTCAGGTACTGAAGCAACGCATCGAGCGCGACCGGCTCCCGTCGCAGCGGGTCCGAAAGAGGGATCCAATCGATGTCGTAGAGCCGGAAAAGAAGGATCCCAAGGCCGATCGCTCCCACCAACCAAAGCTGCGCGGAGAGCGCCGCCTCGGTCGGGGTGACCTGCTTGGGCCTGCGCGTCAGCAGCCCCAAGTCCAGGACGACCAGGAACAGGACGAGAGTCAAAAATCCTGCGACGATCCAGAAGGTCATGGTGGTGTGCCGCTCGAACCAGTCCCTTTCACAGGACACCATGGTGGTCGCGGCGCGTGAGCGTAGCCGTGACAACCGCGAACCCGGCGCCATCCTTGGGATTCAGGGTCTCACCCTTTGACGAGCCGCAACGATTCGGAATCCATTCGGTATCGCACCCTCGCTCAGATCGGGGTATGCTCTTTCGCCCGATCGATCGGCGCACTGTGGCGCTCTCGGCGGGTCAAACCGTGGATCGAGACGGCCCGAGTCTCCGCCAGGGTTGGGAACGTGAGCACGCTCGGGCGGGATCGATGCAGATGAAGAAGTTGTATGTCGGAAATCTCCCCTTCAGCACCACCGAAGACGATCTTCGCGATCTGTTCAGCCAGCACGGCGAGGTGGCTTCCGCCTCCATCGTGATGGACCGCGAGACGGGACGGTCGCGCGGGTTCGGCTTTGTCGAGATGGCCAATGACGCGGATGCGGATGGCGCCATCAACGCGGTGAACGGGCAGGAAATCGGCGGCCGCTCACTTCAGGTCAATGAGGCCCGCCCGAAGACCGAAGGCCCGCGAGGCTTCGGTGGTGGCGGCGGGGGGCGCGGCGGGTTCGGCGGCGGAGGTGGTGGACGTGGCGGATTCGGTGGTGGCGGCGGCGGTGGAGGCCGGGGCGGCGATCGGGGTGGTGGTCGCGGCGGCGATCGTGGCGATCGCGGCGGCTGGTAACCACTCTCTCCAATCACAAACGCCCCGAGACGTGCGTCCCGGGGCGTTCTTGTTTTTACGACCTCAAATCCGAGAGAGACCGAGTTACTTCTGGTCCTTGAGCTTGAGCAGCAGACGCAGCACCTCGATGTACAGCCACGCGAGCGTCATGAGCAACCCGAACGCTCCGAGCCACTCCATCCACTTGGGCGCACCCGCCTGGGCTGTTTCCTCGATGTTCTGGAAGTCCATAACGAGGTTTGCAGCGGCGAGAACCACCACGAACGCGGAGAACGCGATCCCGATCGGGCCCGAGTCAAAGACAAATCCGATGCCCACGCCGAAAAGTTGCAGCACCATCGACACGAGGTAGAACAGGCAGAGCCCCATCGTGGCCGCGATGATCCCGCGCTTCCACGGGCCGGACAGTCTGATGATCCGCATGGTGTACGCCAGCAGAAGCGAGAAGAAGATCCCGAAGGTCAGCATGACCGCCTGAAACACCAATGTGATCCCGGCGCCAGTGGCCGCCTGGCCTTTGGCCGTGAGACGGGCTTCGAGATATCCCGCGAGCAGGAACGAGATACCCGCAAGCGCGGGACCCTTCAGGAGGGCGTAGACCCAAGCGAGCCAAGGGGCGGTCCGAGGGGCGAAACACACCACGAGGCTCAACACAAACGCCGCGAGCCCGCCACCGACCGCGGGAAGAAACGGCGAGATCGTGTTGTTCGAGATCAGCTGCCAGGTCGAGACGGCCGCCGCCGTGGTCAGCCCGATCAGGAAAAACGACTTGTTGACCACCCCCTGAACGGTCATCGTGCCCTCGCGCGACGTCTCCATGGACGACGCGAAGGGATCACGGGCCTGGGGGTTGAAAGCCTGGCTGGAGAGGACAGGATTCGACGTTCTCAGCATGAGATACTCCACGTAGTGGGCTCGCGTTCCGTGCGAACCCGTTCTCAATAATACTCATCCACCCACGCACTTGTTCGGGAAAGCGGGATTTCGGATTCAATCGCACCGGAGGGTACGCCTGATATCCCGAACCACTCCGGTTCAGGTGGTTTCGCCCCGGGAAGGCGGCTTCACGCCCCACATCTGCCATGCCGCCCAGACAAGCGAAACGGCCGCGAGCAGGAGGGGCCAGGTCAGGCTGCCGGTCAGTACATAGAGATAGACCCCAAGCAACTGAAAGACCGCCCCGCGAACGCCGACCAGTGTGGCGTGGATCGCGACGTACTGAGGCACGCGGGCGGGCGTCGGGGCGAGCGACACCGGACCGAGCATCCAGCCGGCACTGACGCCGGCGTGGGTGATGCCGTAGAAAAGCATCGAGAGGGCCAGGTGCTGTTCGTTCTGCGCGAGCGCGAGGAAGACGGGATAGGCCGCGAGCCCGAGGAACGCGAACGATGTCGCGCGAGCCGCCCCGAATCGATCGAGCAGCAGCCCCGCGGGGATCATGCTCAGGCCGAGCGTGAGTTGGTAGGTCATGTACGCGGAGGAGGCGGTGGCGTGATAGTCGAGTTTGAGTTTTTCTGTGGCGAGGATGGGAACGAGGGCGTTGCAGATCATCCATCCCACGCCGTAGGTCATGAAGGCCGCTTCGTACCGGGCGAAGCGTTTGTCGGACGCCAGGACCTCTCGCATGTGCAGCAGCGGCTCAAAGGTGGCCCTCAACGCGGAAGCGATGCCCGTCTGCGTCGAGACGCGCCGATGACGCCGCTCCTCCATCCCGGTGCGCCACGCCAGACGCCAGAGGATGATGATGCCTGCGCCCTGCACGCCCGCGGCGATGGGAAGAAAGATGCGGAAGGACTCCGCGTCGTGATCCAGCCACTTCCCGATGCCATACGTCAAGCCCGCGGCGGTCAGCATGCTGACGGTCTGCATCACGCCGTAGATGCGCCCGCGAACCGCGTCGGGGTACAACCGTCTGAGCAACTCGCCCGAGGCCGGATGGAACGCGCCGAACCCGATGGACGCAATCACCCAGCACACCGCTAGCCCGACAAAGCCGCCGACCAACGCCATCAAGGCGACCGGCAACGACGCGATCAGCCAGTACACCATCCAGAACCGACCCAGCGGCGAACGTTCGAAGATCGCGTTCCAGAATATCGAAAGCGAGAAGAGCACCACGGGGGCGGCCGTCAGGATGACCGATTGCTTCGGATTGGCGTCAAAGTGCCTGATGGCGATGATGGGGAGCATCGCCATGACCGCCATCTGCGTCGCCTGGACCATCACCGTCCCGGCGATATGGACCGGCAGAACGGCGGACGCGTGAAGCAAGGGACGAGGTTCATCGGCAACGGATTCTGGCACGGGCGAGCGTAGCCATGGCAGGTCTTGATCGGGTATATGTTTGGTCTATGATCGGTTATGCCACGGGTTGAACGGGACGAATTCGAGCAAACCGACCACCCGATCGGAGAGATCGCGGACGGGCATGCTGCGGGCCCACAGAAAGGCCGGGGTGCGGGGATCAACCCGGGCAATCGCTTTGAGTCGATCCGCCTTCACATCCTGGGCGAGGAACGCGACCGGGTCCGCGCGGAGGAAGAGCCGACGCAACGTGTGGTGACGCAGATTCACGCCGACTCGACCCGGTCCGTGATCAACCATGTGGACTCGCCAGACCTGTCGTTTTCATGGACGCTCAACCCGTATCGCGGGTGCGAGCACGGGTGCGTCTATTGCTACGCGAGGCCCGGGCATGAGTTTCTCGGGATGTCGTGCGGGCTCGACTTTGAGACGAAGATCATGGCCAAGCACAACGCTCCGTCGCTGTTTCGCAAGCATCTTGGCTCGCGCGGCTGGAAGGGCGAGCCGATTGTGATGTCGGGCGTGACCGATCCGTACCAACCCGTCGAGCGCGAGCTTGGCATCACGCGGGCGTGCCTGGTGGTCGCGGCGGAGTGCCGTCAGCCGATCTCGATCATCACGAAGAACCGGCTTGTCACGCGTGACATCGACGTCCTCCGCAAGCTCAATGAGCATCGAGCGTGCCGCGTGTCGATCAGTCTGACGACGCTCGACAACGAGCTGGCGTCCAAGATGGAGCCCCGCGCGTCTTCGCCCCAGGCGAGACTCGACGCGATGCGCGAGTTGTCCGATGCGGGTATCCCGGTGACCGTCATGACCGCCCCGATGATCCCCGGGCTCAACGACCACGAGTTGCCAGCACTGCTCCAAGCCGCCGCGAAGGCGGGCGCGAACAACGCGGGGTATGTGCTGCTCAGGCTGCCGCACCAGATCAAAGCCCTGTTCCTCGAGTGGCTCGCGAGGCACGTCCCGGGCAAAGCGGCGAAAGTCGAGAGCCTTCTCCGTCAGACCCGCGAAGAGGACCTGTACGAATCCTCATGGGGCGTGCGTCACCGAGGCCGGGGGCCCGTCGCGGCGCGAATCCGGTCATGCTTCGACGTGTTCTCAAAGCGCAACGCACTCAACACGCGTTGGGAGTCGCTGAACAGCGGGTCGTTTGTCCCGCCGAACCTCAGACGTGACGGGCAGGGAACGCTCTTCTCGCAAGCGTGAACAGCGTGCCGGCTCATCTCCGGCGATCGTCGTCGTTTTCCGACGCACCCGGTGTGACGGTCGCCGACGCGGGCCCGATGAGGCCCGTCGCCGACGCGACCCCATTCGGATCCCCCGGCTCGGCGGCCAACCAGCCTTCCTGAGTACGGATGCCCGGGAGCCCGAGCCAATCCGTGAACGAATTCCCCGCGCTCATCCCGAGGTACCTGCACCGGTCGAAGTCCCTGCGCGCCGGCGAGACGTCAGCGTCGTACGCGCAAAGTCTCTTCTCCCCGAACGGATTGCGGAATGCGAACGAGGAACCGCGAACATAAACGGAGCCTTGCGAGCTGTACCATCCAAACATCACGCCGGTGGAGCCGCGTGCGCGGAACCCGACCTCATCGACCCTCGAATCCACCAGGTACAGCGAAAGTCCGGTCTGGAGCGTGAAGACAAAGCCGGCGTAGAAACGCCCTTTGGGATGGTCGACGTTCGCGAGAATCCGCGAGTTCTTGATGAGCACTTTGTTGTTCGCGACAAGTCCGAAACCAGTGGCGATGGCGCCAGCCCCTTGCAGACCTCGCCTCGCGCAATCCGAGAAATCAAGCCAGGAATTCACAAATGACGCGTGACCGTTCG
The DNA here is from genome assembly GCA_943369765.1 of Phycisphaera mikurensis NBRC 102666. Classification (GTDB taxonomy): domain Bacteria; phylum Planctomycetota; class Phycisphaerae; order Phycisphaerales; family UBA1924; genus UBA2396. The sequence continues at coordinate 152,976 of CALROI020000011.1, forward strand.
CGGAGCTGTTGTTCAAGTATCCGCCGCGCTCGACACGGAGCCCGTCGAAGCGGACCCCGTACGTCGCGGGATCGAGCGGGTTGCTGGGTGGGAGCGCGTCGTCGACCCTCACCGGCGTGGAGTACGGCCCGCACTCAGGGTAGTAGCTGTACACGGTCAGGCCGCGGACATCAAATCCGCTGATGAACTGTCCGAGATTCGTCGTTCCGCAGCGGAACCCGTGGATCCGCCGCTGCGGGTTGAGAGCGGTACCTTCGGGCGTCAGGAGCGAATAGCAGTGCGCGATGCAGTATTCAACGCTCCCACTGGTGATGGCGTTCCCGCTGGAGAGGAAGCCGAAGGCGTCGGCGGAATTGTCCCCGACGAGACCCATCAGCCCGGAAACGGTGCAGCCGATAATCCGGTTGCCCGGGCCGGTCGCACCCGTGAAGCCGACCCCGTGGTGGCTGGTGTCGCGTGTGACGCAATCGATGATCCTGCCGTTGGTGGAGTGCTCCTGCGAAAATCCGTACGAACCCGTCAGGTCGTTGAGCCACAAGTACGCGTGGATACCCTGGATGACACAACCTACTCCTTCGGAAACAGTCAGCCCACCGTTGTCACCGTATGGAACGTAACCGACTTGCCCGTTGTTTGGATTTGTATGTTCCGCGCTCGCCCGTGTCACGTTGATGTGCAGGGTCGTCCCCGAGTAGTACCACGAGAAGGGCGTGGTCTCGACCGCTTGGGGCGAAACGGCGCGACGAAGGTGCCCGCGGTGCCTCCCGTGCAGGTCGACATCGATGTCCCAGTTCCACACCACGCTCGCCAGAAGAAGACCTGCGGGGATCGTGCACGTGTACCGGTTCGTTGTGCCCGCGCGAACCCAGCCGGCTGCGACTTTGTCCCCTCGCACGACCGCCTGCGTGAGCTTGAGATTGAGAACGTTGGGATCCTGCTCCGTCCACTGCCGAAACGTGAGCCCCTGGGCTGGCTGAGCGAATCGCATGTTGATCACAAGGGCTTCGCGAAACGTGCCCGAGAGGAGGATCTGCGACCCCGGCTCGACCTCACGCACGAGCGTCTTCTCGACGAAGCTGTTCAACGTCCGAAGGGGAGCGCTTGACGTCAGACCCGAATTGCCGTCGTTACCCTCTTCCGCATGAATAAACCACGTCTGCTGACCGAAGGCCACCGGGGCGATGAGCAAGCACAGCACAGCCACGAGCGAAGAAAGCCATCGCGATTTCGACAACACATGCGACATCTGCTTCACTCCGTTCCGACCTCAAGACCCGCGGCACCGACACGTTCAACGGATCCGACCGCGGATCATTGCTCGCTCGAATATCCCATCATAGAGGGAGAATGCACCGAAACATCCGACTTTGGCTCATTCTGACGCTAGGATCCCGCGATGCGTTCGATTCCACCGCCGAGCCGCGTCCGATACTCTGACTACCTCAAGAAGAGCGCCACCTCCGCGCAGGAAGCCACCCAGAACAAGAAAGACGGCAAGACCAAGCCCGGGCGCGGGTTCTTCACCCTTTTACGCAAACTCTTCGCCGAGCTGGGCCCCGCCCGCTGGACCATGCTGGCCGCCTTGGGCACGCTTTCCGTCTCGACCGCCCTGGCCCTGCTCCTCCCCAGCGCGACCAAGATCGCCGTCGACTACGCCGTCACGAACAACCCCGGCCCGGAGGGGTTGCCCAAGTGGGCCCCCCTGCCACGCGACCCCATCGCCCTCTTGTGGACGATCGGGGCCCTCATGATGGTCATCGCGGTGGCCGCCGTGGTCGTCGGCATGTGGGGCCGCTGGCAAACCACCCGGATGACGCACCTCTTAAAGGCCCGCCTGCGCCGCCGGGCCTTCTCCCACGCTGTCAACCTCCCCCTCTACCGCGTCCACGCCCTCAAAAGCGGCGGCGTGGCGGGGCTGCTGCGCGAAGACGCGGGGGCGGCGGGCGACCTCCTCTTCACCCTCATCTACAACCCCTGGCGGGCGATCATCCAGCTCGTGGGCACGCTCGGCATCCTGGCTCTGGTCGATGTCCGGATGCTGATCGGTGGCTTGGCGGTCATCCCCGCGACCTGGCTGACGCACCGGCAGTGGATCAATCGCATCCGCCCGCTTTACAAGGACGTCAAGGAGACCCGCTCGTCCACGGACGCCCACAGCACGGAGACGTTCGCCGGGGTCCGGGTGGTCCGCGGGTTCGCCCGGGGGGCGACCGAGTCGCGCCGGTTCGCTCTCGGCAACCACATGATGGGCCGCCAGGAGGTCCTGATCTGGTGGCGGAGCCGCGTGCTGGAGGTCGTGTGGGCGTTTCTGGTGCCGGGTGCGTCGGTGGCGGTGCTGCTCTATGGCGGGTCGCGGGTCATCAAGGGCGACCTCACCATCGGCGACGTCTTCATGTTCTCCGCGTACGTCCTGATGCTGCTGGGCCCGCTCGAAACCCTGACCAGCACGGCGACGAGCGTGCAGACCAACCTCGCCGCCTACGACCGCGTGCTGGACCTGATGGCCGAGCCGACCGAGTTCGCGGGGCTGCCCGCCGGGACGCCGGCGAGCCGGATCACGACCAAGGGGCGCATCGAATTCCAGGGGGTCTGGTTCGCCTATCCGAAGCGCGACAAGAGCGAAAAGGAGCCCGAGTGGGTCCTCAAGGACGTGTCGTTCATCGCCGAGCCGGGGACGACCACCGCGCTGGTGGGGGCCAGCGGCTCGGGCAAGACCACCCTCTCCAACCTTGTCGCCCGCTTCGACGACCCGCAGAAAGGCCGCGTCCTGCTGGACGGCAACGACCTCGTCGGCATCGACGTGGGTTCCTATCGCCGCATGCTCGGCATCGTCGAGCAGGACGTCTTCCTTTTCGACGGCACGATCGCGGACAATATTGCATACGGGCGTCGCGACGCGACGGACGAGCAGATCCGATCCGCAGCCCGGGCCGCCCACGCGGCGGAGTTCATCGAACGCCTCGAGCAGGGCTACTCCACGATGATCGGCGAGCGCGGCGTGCGCCTCTCCGGCGGCCAGCGGCAGCGGCTGGCGATCGCGCGGGCCCTGCTCGCGGACCCTGTGGTCCTGATCCTCGACGAAGCGACGAGCAACCTCGATTCCGAGAGCGAGGCGCTGATCCAGCAGAGCCTGGGCAAGCTCATGAAAGGCCGGACCAGCTTCGTGATCGCCCACCGCCTGAGCACAATCCGCAAGGCCGACCGCATCCTGGTCCTGGACCATGGGAAAATAGTGGAGAGCGGCACGCACGAAGAGCTTTTGGCACGCGGCGGCCGCTACACCACGCTGCTAAGCAAGCAGGTGGAGGAGGAGCCGGCGGCGGGATGAGGGGTTAGGCATCAGGCATCGGGCATCAGGCATCGGTGAAGGCCGACAGGGCACCGGCATCTCGGCCACCCGAACAGAATCGACGGCCCCACCACCACCGCTCCCCCTAATGCCCGATGCCTGATGCCCGATG
>CALROI020000012.1:0-144326 GCA_943369765.1 Phycisphaera mikurensis NBRC 102666
CCCGAGTACATGAGTCCCGAGCAGGCCGAGGGCTTGGCGGATATCGATACCCGCACTGACGTCTATTCCCTGGGTGTGGTGCTCTACGAGCTCCTGGTTGGCGTGCCACCGTTCGACGGGCGCGAACTGAGGAGCAAGGGCTACGAGGAAATTCTGCGGGTGATCCGCGAGCTCGAGCCCCCGCGGCCGAGCACCCGCGCGCTCGCGGTGATCGACCAGTCGGCGACGGGCTTGTCCCGGGAGACCAGCCGCGAGTTGGCAAAGGAACTGGAGTGGATCCCGCTCAAGGCGCTACGCAAGGACCGGGAGCGCCGGTACTCGAGCCCAGAATCGCTCGCGGCCGACATCCGTCGGTACCTCGCGGGCGAAGCACTGGAGGCTGGCCCGGAGTCACGCGTTTATCGAGCAAGAAAGTTCGTGAGGCGGCACAGGGTACCAGTCTTGGCCGCGACCGCTGTCGTCGGTGCGCTGGCGGTCGGGCTCGCGGTCGCGGTGTGGCAACGAGGAGTGGCGCGAGAAGCTCAGGTCGCCGTAAAAGAACGCACCGAGCAGTTGGAGCAGGTCTCCGATTTCCAGTCAAAGATGTTCATTCAGATCGACACGACCAAGGCAGGCATTGACTTGATGGCGGATGTGCGCGAGAGATTCGTCGCGGTGTTAAAGAACGACGGCGTGCCGGAGGAGGAGCGCGTGAAGCGAGTCGACTCGCTCAATCAGGCACTGCGTCGTGTGAACGCTACCGACATAGCCGCAGCGTTGGTCGACCGGACAATCCTGCGGCCCGCAAGCAAGATAATCGACGAGAAGTTCAGGAATGATCCGAAGACCGACGCGAACCTGCGTCAGGCGCTGGCCGACCTGTACAGCACCATCGGCTTATACGAGGCGGCATTCCCGCTGCAGGAGTCGGCTCTCGCCACTCGCCGACGCGTGCTGGGCGAGGAACACCCGAATACGCTCACCTCCATCCACAATATGGGCTTCCTGCTCCAAGACCAAGGTAAGCTGGACGATGCCGAGCCCTACCAGCGCGAGGCCCTGGAGAAGCGCCGCCGCGTGCTAGGGGCGGAGCACCCGGATACGCTCACTTCCATCAACAGCATGGGAGTGCTGCTCCGAATCCAGGACAAACTCGATCAGGCCGAGCTGTTTACCCGCGAGGCGTTGGAATATCGGCGCCGCGTGCTGGGGGAGGAGCACCCAGACACACTACAATCAATCAACAACATGGGCGAACTGCTCGATTTGCAAGGCAATCAAGACCAAGCGGAGCGATACTACCGCGAAAGTCTTGAGAAGTACCGCCGTGTGTTGGGGGAAGAGCACCCGGACACTATTGGCGCTATCAACAACATGGGTGCCCTGCTTTGGGCTCAAGGCAAGCTCAGCGAGGCCGAGCTTTACTGGCGCGAGTCGCTGGAAAAGCGGCGCCGCGTGCTGGGAGAGGAGCACCCGGACACGCTTCAATCCATGAACAACCTTGGTGTCGTGATGCGGGCCCAAGGCAAGCTCGATGGGGCCGAGCCTTACTATCGCGAGTCGCTGGAGAAGCGCCGCCGCATACTGGGGGATGAACACCCGGACACGCTTCAATCCATGAACAACGTGGGCATCCTGTTCGAGATGCAGGGCAAACTTGGTGAGGCCGAGGCATACTATCGCGAGGCGCTGGAGAAGCGTCGCCGAGTGCTCGGAGAGACGCACGCGGAGACGCTTTTCTCCCTCATAAGCTTGGGCGGCTTGCTGCAGCGTCAAGGCGAGCATCAGGAGGCGATCGACCTCCTCGCTCCTTGTGAGCCTGTGGCACGCACCGCTTTCGCCGGCGGCAACTCCCGAGGCTTGGCCTCCTTGCTCACCTCGCTGGGCCGCGCGCGTGGGAGCGTGGGCTTTGACTCGAAGCGTTTCGCCCTCGCCGAAGCCAACCTCCTTGAAGCCCACCCGATCTACGTTGCCGCAAAGGACCGCGGACCGACGCACATGGTCACGCTCGAATGCGTGCAGGCCATCGTCGATCTCTACACCGCTTGGGACAAAGCCGAGCCCGGCGAGGGGTATGACGCCAAGGCGGCGGAGTGGAAGGCGAAGCTGGATGCGGCGTCTCCCCCAAACGAGCAATCACCCGCGCCCAATCCATCAAAGGGCTCGTAGTTACGCCCGAACGGTTATCGGCTCAACTGGAAATGGTCAGACTGCTGGCAAATCGCCCTCGACGATGCTCGCAGCTGTCACTGCAGTGTTCTGACCGAGATGTCGCCATGCTTGCATGAACGCGTGGTGACTGGTCTGCAGCGGAGCGGGTCAAGCGGCACGCATAACTGAATGGAGTGAATCATGTTTAGCAAGATCGCTGTAATGGGTATGTTGGCTGTCTTTGGTGTTCTTGGTGGGTGTCGGACCATCAACGGCGCACTTGGCGACGAAGCCGCGACCAGCCCGTTGACCAAACTCACGTGGGCCGCGCCACTGGAGGACTTGGATCCCCCGTCGCCTGATCGTAAGAAGGTGTGGGTCCAGTACCGGGATGCTTCAGGTCAGGACATCCAGTTGCGGGACGAGATTCGCGAAGCGGTCGAGCGTGCGGGCTATCAACTGGTTTCCAATCCGGATACGGCCGACTATCGCCTGCAGGCAACGGTCCGAGACTTTGGCCGCAATGTCGACACGAACCAATTTCCAAAGCAGGTGAACGCAGTGGATAAGGGCAACATGTGGGGAGGGCTCGGTGAAAAGCGCGATTTCACGATGCTCGTGGACGTGGTGTTCGCTCAACGATTCGGAAACGTCAAGACGACCGTAACGAGCGACAAATCGACCGAGATCGAGAATGATACCGGTGGTCGAAGCGGCCAGACAACCACCACCGGCAAGACAATCACCAAAGCTGGCAAGACTCAGATCGTGAATCGCGACAAGGATCACATCACCTTCAACAACCAACTCATGGCGTGGACGGTGCAGATCACCATGACGAAAGCTGAGGCCATCGCAGAACTCAAGCCCTGGGTCGCCCGAGCCATCGCCAATGCGATCACTCCCGCGACGTAATGATTGGACGATCTCAAGCCTACCGCAGCCCCGTTCGCGATCTGTCGCGGCGGGGTTTCTCGTTAGTCACTTGCTCACGCGACGTGCGTGACGCATGTGGCCTGAGATGTTGAATGCGGGGCGGTCGTCTGGCACGTCGTAGATGGTGCCGAGACTCAACTCCTCGCCCTTGTCGCAGTCTCGCCGTGTTGGTGCTTCCGAGTACGTCACGGCGGTTCAAAGCGGACTCTACCCGACGCCTTGGATCAGCACCGCAGCCCAGGGGGTTTGTCATTTGCCGACTGTATCTGATGGGTACGACTCGTTGTTCTGAGCTACTGCAGACTCCGTGCACCCTTGTCGCCACTTCTGGAGTGACGCGGCCCATTCCGGCGCATCGGCGATCAACGTTCAACTAACTGAGACTGGAGTCAAAGCATGTCGGCAATAGACACTTTCTTGATCCGTGGTGCGCTCGATCCTGTGCGCAACGCCCTCGTGGCACGAGGTCTTGTCCCAGCGAGGAGTCCGGCCGACGTAGCCCTGCGATGGGACTGGTTGGCGGACCGAACTGCGTGTGCCACTTCCGCGGCCGCCCTCCGCCGCGGAGCCGAGGCGCTCCGCCGTGGGGTCCGACTGAGCGAGACCACCACGAAGGGACCGGGGGAGACGGCGTACCCGCCAACCCCGACCGCAACCCGCACACGCACGTGCAACGTCTGACCTCACGCGATTGAGTGTAATCACCCGCAATCTCTCATCTGGAGAAACCAATGAATAAGAGTGATCGATACAAGAATAGCGTCCTCTTCTGGTTGAGTCTGTCGCTCGCGGCCGGGCTTCCCGTGTCCGTTCTCGCAAAGCAGGCCGACCCGCCCCGCCGCTCCGCCCCACGGGCCGTGTCCGCACCCACACTCTACTGGTGGGGCGATGCCGGGGCGGACTGGCTGGATCTGGAATCTTGGCGAACGTATCGCCGTCCAATGAAGATCAATCCGATTGCCCCTTCGCTCAAAGCCACAGAGTACGCGGACGCTCGCGGCATTCCTCGTGCGGCTCCTGGGCCGACTACGACGGTGGTGTTCTCGCCAAGCCCCGAACCGCCTGAGAACGAGGCGCACACGTCCGTCGCGGACCCGGATCCCAAGCCTTCACTGTCTACGGAGCCCCCGAACAACGCTGCGGTCCTGGTGTTCAAGGCCCCGGTCGATGCGAGAGCGATCGACGCGCAGGTGCCGCTTGTGCTTTCCGGCCGAGGCCCCGTGCAGCTCAATGATGGTCTGTCCCGCTTTCCGTACGGACTTTGGATCGAGTCAGGCGTGACGCTGAAGGCGCCCGGAGCGGGGCTGGAATCTGGCCAGCTTCAACTTGGGGGCGGCGAACTCCATTTCCTTACGCCATTTCACCTGGGCAAGCCTGAGGGTCCTGTGGTGACGATCGGGCGTGACGGCAAGGTCAGTGGCGAGGTTGGCTCCGTCGACGGCGGCATCGTGCTTGACGGTGGGACGGTTGATGTGTCATCACTGCGATGGACGGAGCAGGCGCCTTTGGAGCAGGGACTCCAGACCGGTGCCGTCCACTCGGTTGATCTATGGTACGAGCCCAGAATCGAGCCGAGTGTTGTCGCCATAGAGCAAATGGAACGCTGGTATGAGCCCAGCATCACTGAGCATCGGACTATCACAAAAAAGACTCTGCCACCCGATCAGATAGAGTTTCGCGCCAGCCGCCGTGCATTTGTCGTACCACTTTCGCAGCTGGCGAACTTTGCCTTGCCCACAGGCATGTGGACCACAAGGCTGACGGTGGCCTCATTGGCGCCGCAGACTCTCAGAGATTCGCATGTCAAAGTAAACAACGTGGACATTTGGCCAGCGGCAACGGGGGCGGGGTTGACGATCGGCTCTGATGCGAGCATTCAGGCTGATCACATGGACAGGCTCGGCACCGCCGATCCCGATGATGGAGGTGGGTTGCTGAGTGTCGTTGGCGGTGCGGTCGACATGCCGGCTCTGCGGGTTGCTGGTGGAAGTGTGTTCTGCAACTCTGCGATTCTGGATCGAACGGTGGTCGTTGTGAGCACGGACCCCGCAGCCGGCTCGGCAGGCAGTCTCAGCGCAAGATCCAACATTTTGGTGAACGGCGGTGAGGTTCGTCTTGAAGGAGGCAGGATCTCAGCTGAGAATGTGCAGCTAGTGTTCCTTTCGCGTGCCGGACTTGATGCGGACCCGCTCGTGGACCCCGAGTTGTCCGGTACGCAGGCCGTGTACGCCCCCAATCCCGCAGGGGCGCATGACCTGACACCCGATGCACCGTCAGCACCGATGGCCAGCGACGACGAGTCGGACGAGATGCCGCTCGATCCGGCGCTGATTGCAATGCAGCGTGACATCGAAGCGCATTTGCGCGCGCAGACCGAAAGGTCCCACGCCGAATGGAGCATGCCCGCGAATCCGGTCTTACAAGCAGTCGTAGACCACGCGGCTGGGATGGGGGACCTTGAAGGGCTGACCGACGTCCAGACGTCCCTCAGGTTGCTCCGCCGTTCGATTCTCGCCGATCGTCAACTCAGAGCGGCCGACATCCTGGGCCCGGGTGCGACCAATAGCGAACGGGAGACATTCCTCAAGCAGGTGATCTCCGGCACGCCACCTGAGTTACCGATCAATACCGATCACCCGGACTTCCGAGTTGTCAGTGACATTTGGAAGCAACAGGAACTTGTGCTCGCACGATTTGCCGAGATCGAGAGTGAAGGAAAGAACCCCGCGATCGATGCGAACGAGTTTCTCACGCTGTTCACCAGGTTGTCAGAGTTGCAGGCAGAGTTGGCGTCGATCTATCCAGCGCCGGAGGATACCGCGAAGGACCGCGCGGACATGGACAACTTTCTCGAAAGCGATGTCGGTGCTGGCATCCTCGATGCCCTCGAATCGTTCAAGAGAGCCGCAGAGCAGGCGCACAACGCGACGACCGAAGCGGAGAGTCGAGCATCGTGGGCAGTGGCGAACGCCCGTATGCAGAAGTTCCTTGCAACGCACCCCGGGGTCAAGTCAGAAGGTTCCGCGAACGAGGTGCCCACACAGAAGAAGGACGAACTGGCCTCGCTCGCATCGAGCATTCTGCGGGATGCAGGTGGTCTTCTGCCTCAATCAAGCTTCGCGGGAGGTGATTCAGATCGCGTCGGCGGAGTTCTGTCCGGATACGGCGTCATCGCGGGGAATGTGTTCAATAGCGGCACCATCGACCTTCGCGGTCGCACACAACAGACGGTGGTGAAGTCGCCCGATAAGGACTCAGTGACGGTTCGCACCATCGCCCGACAGTTGGAGATCGGCGCACTTCAGCAAAGTGACGCAGGCACCGTGCTGATTAGTCTGGATGACTCAATGCGTCCGTTTCTGGAAGTCGAGGAAGGCGATCGCTACTTTGAGGTGTCCGATGACTTCCTGCCCCCATTGGCAATCATCGGCAGGGCTGCGTTCGGCGCACGCACCGATGAGGTGCTTTGGCCAGTCGGAAGCACGACACCCCAAGCATCAGGTGGTGGAGCGGCATTCACGGTGTCTGCTCCACCAGCCTTTGACATCCAAGCAGGTGACACATTCACTCTCGCGACGGTGAAGGGGCACATTGAGCAGAGGCCACGCCACGCGTATTGGCCAAGAATACAAACCCCCAGCGGCTTGCACCCCGCCGACGGACGTTTGTTCTGGGGCCTTGATGTCAACGTGTCGTCACCGTGTGGCGAGCTCGTGCCATGGCAAGGTGAGCGGATCGATCTCATCGCGCTCAAAACTCCCGGACGCCTCGTACGTCGGAATGCAACGTGGCAAACAGAACCGCTCGGTAATCTCTCGGTTGCTCCAAGTACGCCCCTCAAGCACGGTCTCGTCATCGTCACGCACGGCACGGACAGTTTCATTCCACTCGAAGGTCCGAACTGCCTCGGGAGTGGGCTCGGAGGCCTTGCCATCGAAATGGCCAAGTTTACCGAATCGCACGGCATGGCTGACCGTTGGGATGTGGCCGTGTTTGACTGGAGCGAGTATGCAACCGGGGCACGCGATCGTCGTGGGTACAACCTTCCCCTCACGCCGTCAAACATCGTTAGAATGGGCTTTGCCGCATGGGATAGGCTCGACACATTGCTAGATATGTGCGGTCTGGCTGGGGTGATGAAGGAGCGAGCGACGAAGGGGCTCCTTCTGCCAGTGGCCAAGTGGTACCTGGAGAACATCACCGAGGACGCGATCCGCGAAGTTGCTGCTGACCGTTTAGTGACTCTCATCAAACGCAACGGATGGACGTCGGACCTTGCAGACTTCAATCTCGGATTTCAGCCCTACGAGTCCGCTCGCATCGGACGCCAGATTGGAATGTCGCTTGCTGACTGGTTGCTCGACAGTGGCGTGGACTACTCCCGCCTGGACACGATCCACCTGCTTGGACACAGCTCCGGGTCATGGGTACTCGACGGGTTCGCTGAGCGAATGAAGGAGCGCCAGGCTGACTTCGGAAGTGTTCCCCACATTCAACTCACCTACTTCGACGCCTTCACTGGCGCATCGTGGGTCGACTGCGTATCACAGGTCCCCAACCTCGGTGAAAGCGCCGACACCACGACGCGATTAGAGCACTATGTCGATGGGCGAGTGCTCGGTACCGCCGGAACTGTTGCCCGAGGAGTCAACATCGACGTCACCTGGCTCGATCCGGACCTCAGGCTGGACTTGCCTGAGTATCCGTATCCTGACGCAACCCAGTTCGCCGATCCACTGCGCCGCGCCAGTCAGGGGCAGATGTCAAATCTCGACAGCGCCACATTTGCCTCCACCACACTGAAGTATGAGGACGTGCCCTCGGGTACACTCCGCGCGGGGTTGTTCACCTCACCCGCACAGTTGGTCCAGGCCGCAAGAGCCAGTCACCCAAGAGAGGTCTTTCGCTTTGTGGATCCAGGGAGTCTGGACCTGAGCGCGGCGAGTTTAACCGCGACGATCAACGCCCACGCCTGGCCTTCTAACTGGTACCACCGCACGGTTGAGTGGGTGAACTCAAACGGAGTAGGCCCGGCCCGAGAGCAATCGTGGTGGGATGACGATGACTCATGGCGCGATTGGGGCTTTGTGCGTTCACCGATGTACATCGACTGGGTACACCAGAAGAACTTCGAGTTGAACAGCAACGGATATCCCGGACTGGGGGTCCCGCTTCCGCCGTTGGGCTCTGCGACAGTCATCTTGCCACTTGCCCTGCCTGAGCGTTGACTCGCTCAATGGACGCATGAGGGCATCGACAACCTCGCCTGCGCGTGCATCTGCCAAGTCATGTTGCCGGACGCAAATGGTGGTGTGATGGGCGCCGGGTCTTGGATGCGCCTTGGTTTGGAATAGGTCTCGCGTCACTTATCGACCCGTCGCTTCGCTCAGGTAGCGGCCCGGAAGTAGTGCCGCAGCCCCCCGCCAAGCCGCTTGCGGCATCGCACCGTCGGCATGGATGGCGTAACCATCTTCGGCGGCCCACGCCCCACGGGCGTCCGATGCTCGATCCCCGAGTGCGGTCTCTCCGTGTTGTAGTGCTCGATGTACTCGGCGACAAGATGATCTAAATGCCCCGTCCCCAGCACGATGAATCGGTCCAGGCATTCAACCTGGATGCTCTGGATCAACCTTTCGACGTGGGCGTTGAGGTTGGGCGAGCAGTGCGGCAGCGGCACTCCGGTGACACCCACCTGCTTGAGCACCGCGTCGAACGTCTTCCCGTACTTGCTGTCGCGGTCACGGATGATGATGGCACAAGGCCGCCCCCCACCCCCACTCCTCTTCGCGGCCTCGACGAATTTCGGCCCTTCCGCTGCCGTCCATTCCTCGGTCGGGCTTCTGGTGCTCGATGTGGCGTACGCCTGCCGCGTCACCAAGTTGATGAACACAAGCACGAACGCTTCCACGATGCCCTTGCTCGTCACCACCCGCTGCCGCAGGAAATCGCACGCCCACATCGTCCCCGCGTGTGACTGCATGAACTGGTCCCAGGTGCTCTCCCCGCGCTGGGGAGCCGTGGGCACACCCGCCTCCTTCAGGATGTTGACCACCGTCCCCCGACCAATCTTGATGCTGAGCTTCTTCATCTCACCCATGATCCGCGTGGAGCCCCAGGCGTTCTCCCGCGCGATCCGCAGTACCAACGCCCGCACCCGCTCGGGCGTCCGTGGGCGGCCCGGCTTGCGTGGCGACCGCCGCCGCTTCTTCGGTCTCGACCCGTTCAGCCAACGGAGCATGGTGTCTGGCTTCACGATCGAGACCAACTCCGCCACCACTCTGCCAACCGGCGTGGCCAATTTGACCAGCCGGGCACGCTCAGCGGGCGTCACCCGAACCGGGCCAGCGATCCTCGACCGGAGCACCTCGTTCTCCGCCTTGAGGTAACGGATCTGCCGCCGGAGTTCGCCCGAGTTTGACACCGCGAGCACCCCGAGCAGGCCGTTACTTCCCAGCCCACCCCTCATGCTGTTCACCAGCCGGTTGAGAATCTCGCTCATCCCGGGCATTGTGCTGACAACGGGCTCCGCCCGCAATCCCCGATTCCAGCCCCAACCCCCGGACGGAATACTTGGACACCGCTGGCGACACCCTCGAATGCCCGATTTCTGGCCTCGGACGAGGGTTTCGGTGGGGTTTGGGCCGCCAATGTTGTGTTAACCAGTCATTTTCAGGCATTCACGATCTGGAAGGCGAGAGAAACCGTTCGGAACCGTCCTGCATAGGGAGGGGGACGACGCGGACGGTCATCACCTCGAGCCCCGCGCCGCGGAACGCCAGCCCGGGCGAGACCGTTGAGTTCTCCGTCGCCGCCGTCGGCTATGGGCAACTGCGTTACGAATGGCTCAAGGACGGCACGGCGATCGACCCGACGGCCAACCCCTCCGCCGCCACGCCGACGCTGACCCTGCCGAACGTGACCACCGCCGACGCGGGCGCGTACTCATGCCACGTGTTCAACATCTGCAACGTGCAGGCGACAAGCGACGCGGCCGCGCTCTCGTTCTGCACCGCCGACTTCAACGCCGACGGCTTCCTCGACTTCTTCGACTACCTCGATTACGTCGTCTGCTACGAATCCGGCACCTGCCTCCCCGGGACCACCGCCGACTTCAACGGCGATGAGTTCGTGGACTTCTTCGACTACCTCGACTTTGTGACGGCGTTCGAGACGGGGTGCTAAGCAAGAAGCCTCGGCGGCACACGCCCATGCCCGGAGCCCGGCCCAGAACCACGGTTTCGGCGGTGTTGGGCCGCCAATGTCGTGTGAACCAGTCATTTTCAGGCATTCGCGGTTCCAAGGCGAGAGAAGCCGTTCGGAACGGTCCTGCACAGGGAGCCGGGAATGCCGCCCCCGATCGGCATTCAGGTCGATTTCGGACCGCGCAGCTCCTAGACGTTCCACGTTGCCAACCAGCGGCCCGCGTTGGCCCCTTGCGCAGCCGCGAGGAACGCGTCGTACAACCGGGCGGCGTGCGTGTCGGGCAACGTTCTTTGCAGAATCTTTGCGAGAGATGCGAGGCGATGCTGCGGAGCTTCCCGTACGGTGAGGCATGTGCAAAGCATTCGTGGATCTCTTTGTGTTTGACATCGCAGGGACGACCGTGAAGGACGATGGGGTGGTTCTACGGTCGTTTCGCGCGGTCCTCGATCGGCACGGCCTGGAGCGGGATGACCAATGGATCCGCGAGCGGATGGGCTGGAACAAGATCGAGGTGTTCTCGGAAGCCTTGTCACTCAACGGAAGCGGACGCGAGTTGGGTGCCCTCCTCGCGGAGGAGTTCACCGCGGAGATCAGAAGTTCGATGGACAAGACGCCCCCGGCCCCGCTTGCGGGTGCTGCTCTCTCGCTCAGCTTGCTCGCCCGACACGACGTTCGGACAGCTTTTAACACCGGGTACAGCACCTCGCTGGCGGAGGAGATCGTCAAGCGGATGGGCTGGTCGGCGGACGCCATTGTCGGTTCGGATCTGGTCGATCGCGGCAGGCCTGCGCCGGACATGATCCAATTGGCCATGCGACGAACGGGCGTGACCGACGCTCGCCGAGTGGGCGTCGTCGGCGACACGCCGAGCGATCTCGCGGCGGGGATGGCGGCTGGGTGCGGCTTTGTCATCGGAGTCGGCCACGGGACGTTCTCGCTCCAGGAACTTGCCGGACACCCCCACACCCACCTTCTGCCCGATCTGACGACCCTGCCGGAGATCCTGCATGTCCAAGCGTGACGCCGTAGATGTTGACGTCCTTATCGTCGGGGGTGGGATTGTCGGGCTTGCCTACGCGGTGGAGGCCCATCGTCGCGGGCTGAGCGTGCTCCTGTGCGAGCGGAGTCCGCGGGCGATCGGTGCATCGATCCGCAACTTCGGTATGTTCTGGCCGATCGGGCAGCCGGCGGGACGAGGGTTTACGAGGGCGATGCGTTCACGCGGGATCTATCTTGAGCTCGCGGAACGCGCGGGGTTCTGGGCCGATGCGGTCGGGAGTGTGCACGCGGCGTATCACGACGACGAACTGGCCTGCGTTCACGAGTTCGTCGCGACAGCGAGGACGTCCGGCTTTGAAGTCGAGGCGTGGAACGCGGAACGGGCTGGGACGCGATTCCCGTGTCTGAACCCTCGGGGATTGCGGGGCGCATTGTGGAGCGCGACGGAGCTCGCGCTGGACCCGAGGGAAGTGATTGTCAAGTTGACCGCGTGGCTCGCTTCGCGCGAGGGCGTCGAGATTCGCACCGGCTGCGCGGTGAGGGCGATCGGTCACCCGCGGGTGGAACTGGCGTGCGGCGAGACGATCACGGCCGGCAGGGTGTTCGTGTGTTCGGGCGATGATGTGGAGACTCTTTACCCGGGCGTGCTCCAGAGGCCGGAACTGAAACGATGCAAACTCCAGATGATGCGAACGGTTGTGCAGCCCGACGGTTGGCGAATGGGGTCGCACTTTGCGGCGGGTAGCACGCTGCGGCATTATCCCGTCTTCAGGGGGCTCAAAGCACTCGCGGACGTGCAGGCGAGGTTCGCGCGCGACTACCCGCACTTTGACCGATGGGGCATCCATGTGCTGGTGTCGCAGACGAGGGCAGGCGAGCTCACCATCGGCGACAGCCACGAGTACGGCGATGTACTCGATCCCTTCAATCGAGAGGATATCGACCGGTGGATCCTCGACTACTTCCGCACGTTCATCAACGCACCGGACCTCACGATGGCGGAACGTTGGAACGGACAGTACCTCAAGCGGATGGACGGGCACCTTGAATTCATCCACGAGCCGGAGCCTGGCGTGGCCATCGTGACGGGGCTCGGCGGCAACGGCATGACGCTGTCGATGGGGCTTGCGGCGGAACACTTTGAGGCACTCGAACGGGGCGAGCAATGGATTGCGACGCCAAGTTTCGCGCAGTCTTGACCGGACGTTACCGGAGCGTTCTTGTGAATGCGTTAGCGTCGCCACACTATGACTGACGACCACCGTCCCACGCCACTTTCTCGCCTTGAAACTCCCCGGGACGACCTTCCCAAGAGCGATTCAGTCCGGACGTCACCTGTTCGTACTGGCACACCATGGACGGCGGGTCAGGTGCTGACGCTGTTCGCGTTGACGCTCGGGTACACGGGGTTCTACCTGTGCCGCGTGAACTACTCCGTTTCAAAGCCTTCGTTGTTGGCCGAGTACGGGAGCGTGGGTGTGGACAAAGCGGCGTTGGGCGCGATCGACTCCTTCGGCACGATCTGTTACGCGTTGGGCAAGATTGTGCTGGGTGTCGCGACCGACTTCGTCTCGCCCAAGGTCGTTTTTCTGGGTGCGATGGCGGGATCTGTCGTGGCGACGGTGATGTTTGCCGGCCTTGGCGGTGCCCGCTGGGGGATGATGGGGTCGTGGTGCCTCAACCGTCTCGTTCAATCGGGCGGCTGGGGCGCGCTGACGAAGATCGCGTCGCGCTGGTTCGCTGCTGAACAGTACGGAAGGGCGATGGCCATCCTCGCGCTCTCGTACTTCTTTGGCGACGCCCTGGCTCGACTTCTGTACGGCGAGCTTCTCTCTCGGGGGATGGGTTGGCGCGGGCTTTACATCGTGGGTGCGGCCATGCTCGGCGTCATCGCGATCGTGTGTGCCGTACTGATCCGAGATCATCCCCCGACAGCCGTCAAGGGCTCTTCACGAACCGTGTTCACTTCGGACGAGGATGCCAAGGGCGTGCGTGAATTGCTCGCGCCGCTGCTTTCCAGCAGCATGTTCTGGATCGTGGTGATCATGTCCGCGGGGCTGACCTTCGCCCGCGAGTCCTTCAGCGCATGGACGCCGACCTATCTGGTGGAAAGTGCGGGGCTTTCCCCGGCGGACGCGGCACGCTCGAGTTCGCTCTTCCCGTTCTTCGGCGGAATCTCGGTTCTCTTGGCCGGGTGGGCGAGCGATCGACTGTTCGCGGGACGGCGTGGGCTTGTCATGGTGATCATGCTCCTTCCCGCTTGCGGCTGTCTTCTGGGCCTGGCCCTGCTCTCGGGCAGCGAGGGCGCGTGGGTTTCCCGGGGGTTGATCAGCGGCACTGCGATCGGGATGCTTGGTCCGTACGCGTTTCTTTCCGGTGCCGTTGCGCTTGATATCGGGAGCAAGCGTGGCAGCGCGACGGCGGCCGGCCTGATCGATGCGGCGGGCTACTTCGCCGGCGCAATGGCGGGCGCGCCGCTCGCCAAGCTCGTGCAAGGGGCCGGCTGGGGCGTCGGATGGGGAACGCTCGCGGGGGCGGTTGCGCTCGTGACTTTCGCAGCCGGGGCGTACTGGTGGCGTGAGCGGCAGTAGGCTCGCGTCACTTCGCGACCGGACGCTCCTTCGTCAGGGTCATCGTGTCGAACAGCCGCCCTTCGAGGTCGAAGGCCTGGAGTTCGAGCGTCTTGTCGTGGATCATAACGTACGTCAGGTGGTGCCCGCGATAGGTGCGTCTCTGGAACCAGGTGCGGGTAGGGGCGGCCGACTCAAGTCCGCCACCGCCGCCGCCGCTGGTGATGTAGACGACCCCGCTTCTATTGTCGATCTTGCTTCCGAGAATCGGCCAGGTTCGCTCGTAGCAGTGGACGTGACCGTTGAACACGATATCGACGCCGTGCTTCTCGTAGAGTGCGGCGAGATGCCGGTGACGAGCGTCACCCCAGGTGGAGGTCTCCTTGTAAGTGTCTCCGTAATCGTCTTCGTCAGAACACCAAATGGTGTGGTGGTGGTAGCAGAACTTCCACTGGGCTTTGGACTTTCCGAGCTCTTCGTCAAGCCACTTGTACTGCTCGCTTGAAGGATCGACGGGCTTGTTGGTGTCGACGACGAAGAACTGGGCGTTGCCGTAGTTGTAGGTGTACCGATACTCGGGAGCGGGAAGGTTGAAGTACTGGTAGTAGAGGGAGTGATTCTGCTCGTGATTGCCGATGCACGGGAAGATCGGCACCCGTGAAAGCAGCTTCGCCGACCCTGCGAAGAACTCCTTTGTCCATTCGTTCTTGTCGGGTCCCTCGTCAACGACGTCGCCGAGATGGATTTCAAAGTTCGGACGCAGGGTAAACGCGAAGTCCTGCAGTTTCTTGATCACTGCGGGGTTCCTTTGCGTATCGCCGATGGCCACGAACGCGAACGGTGCGTCGTCGGCGACAGCGGTGCGAAGTGTCAGGGGCTCGCCGATGAGCTCGAGGCCCGCGGTGTTGTCGATCGCCGAGTCCGCCACCGCATGGACGCGGTAGAAGTACTGCGTCTCGGGTTTGAGCCCGGTGAGCCTGACATGGTGCATGGTTCCAAGCTCGCCGACCTCGGACTTTTTGTCGTAGGGAAGGCGCTCTCCGTACTCAACGTACCCTCGCGCGGGGCGTGCCGTCTCCCACGAGACGAGCATGCTCGTCTGGGTGGCCGCCTGAAGATACGGCGCGACAATGAACTTCTGAGACTGGCTGTACGGGGGATCGTAGCTGATCAGGCGAGCACCGGACGCGACTTCGGTCGTAAACGCGGAAGGCGGAAGCACGCGTGAGTGCAGTTTCACCTCCTGGACTAGGCCGTCCATCGGAAGGGTCTGGTTGGCATCCTTGAAGCAGGCGATGGTGAAGGGGACGGGGGGCGTGGCGGCTGCGGGATAGCGGATCGGGCCGGACTGGGCCTTTGACTCCGCTTCCATGACCCCGTTGACGAAGAGGCTCATCGAGACACCGTCGTAGGTCGCGGCGACGTGGTACCACTTCCCCGGCGTGATGGGCGTTCGACCTTCAATCACGGTGAGTCTGCCCTTGTCCGCTCCTTGGCCCGCGAGAGCGAACGTGAAGTGCTCTGAGTTGTACCCAAGCGACCATCCGCCCTCCACGTTGCCGTCGTCCTGAATGCGCCCGATGATCGAGCCATACTGCTTAGGTTGGTTGATGCTGACCCACGCGGAAGCGGTAAAGTCGCGGACGGGGAGAATCGACAGATCGGCGATTGTCAGCCAGTCATCAACGCCGTCGAATCGGTATCCCTCGCTCGGCCCCAGGGGCTCTTTGGTGATGCCGCCGGAGACGACCGCTGTGACCTTTCCGGAGGCATCCGTGAGATCTGCGCCACGAAGGCCGCCGACCGTGGTGCCGAAGTGCATCACGAGGGACGGGTCTGAGCCGGGCTGTGCAAAGGCGGCGGCGAAGAGCACAAAGGCGGGAAGAGCGAGCATCGGTTACTTTCCTTTCGACAGGGCTTGCTGAAGGTCGTCAATGTTGCTGTTCATGCGGGAGAGATAGTCCACGCCATCCTGCTCCGACTCGCACGGGCTAAAAACCACCGTTTCAATCCGCAGTTCAGCCTTCAACACTTCCCGCGTGGCGGGAAGCGGCGTGGTCTCGAAGAGCATCAGACGAGGGCGAGCGTCTCCGACAGCGACAAGGGCGTCGCGCATCGCACGCCAGCAGTCGTCGCTGATCGCTTGGTCGGGGGGGGCGTCCAGATCGATGACCTTCCAGCCATAGCGGCGGGCCAGATAGGAGTAGGCGGGGTGCGAGGTGAACACCACCGCGTCGCGCATCAACGGTTCCAGCTCGCGCAGGCGGGTGTCGAGCGAGAGCAGGTCCGCGGAAAGAGCTTCATACCCGGCGTCGAACGCTTGACTCTGGTCCGGCCATTTGCTCCGAAATGCCTTGTGAATCGACGCCGCCTGAGTCTTGGCATTCAGAGGATCAAGCCAGGTGTGGCCATCGACTCCTGTGTGAGAATGCGACCCGGCTGCACCGTGCGAATGGACCTGCCCCTTGACGCGGATCAGGTCGATCGCGCCCGCTTCCGCGGTCATCACGACTCGAGAGGGCGGCAGCGAGGCGGAGTGCATCCATCCCTCAAACTCCGCCCCATTGGCGAGCACGAGATCGGCGTTTTGGAAGAGCTGCAAAGTCGCCCGCGGCGGAGACCACTCAGCCGGATCGGCGTCCTGCGGGCACGGGCATGACACATCGATTGCCGACGCGCCGATGCGTTCCGCGAAGTATTTCAGCGGGTAGAACGTCGTCACCACTTGCCGCCCATCGGATGGACGTGCCGACGGCGATGGCGATCGGTCGCACCCACAAGCGGCAAGCGCCAGAAAGAGAAAGAGAAACCTCATGTGCGGAATCCTCAGGGTTCACGCGGACCATTTCGAGCACCATCCGCAAACTTTACAACAGTTTCACAAGGTCCGGCGCGACGAGGACCACTCCCGCGGCAGCGAGAAACCCCATGATCGCTCCGACCATCAGAAGCAGCCAGATTTCACATGCGAAGACCGCGAAGATCGTGAGCCTCGCGACGCCGATCCTCGAAAGCGTGGCGATTTCACCCGACCGCTCCCGAACGCCGAGCGCGGTGATCAAGCCGAGAAGGACGGCGGTCAGCACACCTACCACGATCGCGAGCCCGTCCAGCAATACTCGCAACTGAAGGACATACCCGAGGATCTCCTGCATGACATCCGAAGGGCGCACGGCCTGGTAGTCGGAGTCCGCGTTCAGGCGTGACATGAGAATCGTTGCTGATTTCTCAGACTCCGGACGCACGATGATCCCGGTGAGCGGGAGGTCCTTGTCCGAAGCGTGAAGGTGAAACGCCTTCTCGTTCCCGGGTGTCACTTGGTTTGCAGCGATGATCTCCTCACTCAGGGAAACGCTCCCCTCACCGCGTTCGAGGACCAAGCGGGGGGCCAAAGCTCCCGGGTCGGCATGGGCGTGAGAGACCCCTTCGAGTATCCAAGCGGTCTTGAGGTCGACGAAGACAGCATCGTCATCCCCCGTGTGGCTTCGCGAGAGTACGCCAACGACGTTCATCTTGAGCGACTGAGGTTTCGTCAGGTCAAAAAGGTCCCGTTGATCGGAGTAGAACGGACTTCCCGGTCCGAGTCCGACCTTCTCGGCGACATTCGCCCCGAGTGTGACATCGCCGATCGTGAGGGGCAGCGAGCCGGACCCAGGTCGCAGCCCGCGCGACTCAAAGTACTCGGGCGTGGTTGCGACAATCGGAAACCCTCTGGCGGTGAACCGCACGTTCAAGGGGATGAACTCATCCCCGCCCTTCGACGAGATCGCTGAGAGATCAGCCATCGAGATCGTTGCAACCGGCGATCGTCTGAAGTACAGCATGGACATAACGAGGTCGAATCGGTTGCCTTTGGCTCCGACTAGCAGCGGCGTACTGGCCGCGCGGGAGACGAGCTCCTGCTCAAACCGACTCGCGAGCGCTCGCACCGCGAGCGGAAGAGCCACCACGACCGCGACACATGAAACGATGATCATCGACCGCACCCGATAGTGCAGCATGTGCCGCCACGCGAGCGTGACAGAGCCGGGCGGGATCATCACGTGACGCCTCCCCGGCCAAACGTGGCAAGATCGAGAACGCGATCGAATCGGTCGAGCAGCCCATGGTCGTGGGTCGCGACGATCACCGAAGCTCCGTCGGCGGCGGCCTGCTCGAGAAGCAGATCCATCACCGCGGCCGCCGATCTCGGGTCAAGGTTGCCGGTGGGTTCGTCGCACAGCAGAAGTCTCGGGCGAGTGACGAGTGCGCGGCACATGGCCACACGCTGGCGCTCTCCTTGCGACAACAACGACGGGGGACGCGACAGGACTGGAAGAATGCCGGCCGCTTGCGCGAGTTGATCGACCCGATCCGCAAGCACCTCGCGTCCTGCAGGATGTCCGACTTCGCCCGCGAGAAGGATGTTCTGCCGGGAGGTGAGATACTCGAGCAACTCAAAGGACTGGAACGCCATGCCGATGGAGCGAAGGCGACGCGCTCTCCGATCCGCAGGGGCGAGGGCCGTCCACTCTTCACCCATGACGCGAACGCTCCCTGCCGAGGGGACTCTGATGCCTGCGATCAAGTCCAGCAGCGTCGTCTTTCCTGAGCCGCTCGGGCCCACCAGACCGACACGCTCTCCCTCGGCAATCGTCAGGGCTGGCAGGGAGAGCCTGAAGGTCTCCCCGTGCCTGAACTCAAGCCCGCGTACTTCGACAATCAGGTCCTTCATGTCGGGTCCGGAGTGAGTTCCACACGTCGCTGTTCGAGGGCTTCGGCCCCCACGATCCGCCAACGCTCGTCCACGACCGCGATCGTGTACTTGGCAAGATACTCGTTCGTTCGCTCGTGAGAGTGTCCCCAGTGATAGACGGTCCCACGAACACGCCACTGCGACGTGATGATGATCACCGGGCTCTGTCGATCCTCGGCCAATGTCACCGCATTGACCACGTTGAGCATCGGGGTGACCGCGGACACGCGTGCCACCGCTCCTCCCTCCTCGTGCATGACAAGTCCGCGGTACACATCGTCGTACACCAGGTTCAGAAGCGGACCATCCACCGACCTGGCGAGCGCGTCGTAGATGTCGGACTCGGCGGTGTAGTCGAACGCTCGGTAGATATTGGCGTGGAGAGGCTCGAAGATAGCGACAGCTTCCTCGGCCGTCGGGAGCGGCGCGTGGCTCTTGAGCACTTCGGGGATCTCGGCCCGCCCGATCGGAGGAAGAGTCAAGTACAAGAGCGGGCCGAGCGAGAGGAGACCTGTAGCAACCATGACACGCCCGCGAGATCGTGTCCTTCGCGACAGCAAGCCCGCGCACAGGACTGGGCCGATCGCGACGAGTAGTGCTGTGCCGACAGGGACGTACTGCTTCTGTGGAGCGACAAAGACGGGCACCTGTCGGAAGCGGAGTTCAAGCGGGCTCGACGAGGCTTCCCAAGTCACTTGCCGCGAGCTTTCAGTGAACAGCACCGGGTTCATCGCTCCCTCGGCAAGGAGGATCGCCTCGACATCCGACAGTGGCGCGAGATCACGTTCTTGGGCGAGAAAATCGCGCGGATAGGTGCCCCAGTTCAACGTCACCGTGCGTGGAGGCTGGCGGCACGGGTACTCAACGACCACGAGAACCTGCGGCAGCCTGGCTTGCGACACATCGACAAACCCTGGCCGCAGTTCAGGCTCCGGCAGGATCACGCGAAACTCTCGAATCACGGGGGCGACGGTCCGTCCGTCGAGAACCACTGAATTGGGTCGGTCGACGACCGAGGAACCTGACGGGTGAGCGGGTCCCCCAAGATACTCGTGGATCGCACTCCTGAGTCGCGGCTCCTCGTCGGCCGCGATGAGGTCACGTGATGCCCGGGCGGAGTTGACGATACCGTCGACGAATCTCAGGTTCATGACGAATTCGCCGCGAACCGCCGACGATTCAACCATGAATCGCACGTCCGCGTGCGCGCCGGGCTTTGGATGTGCCGCGCAGGTACCCGCGACGCCGATCGCGACGAGAAAGGAAACCAGGTTGGCGCATCCGCGGAAGCTGAACATTCGCATCACTGGCAAACCCGACCCCACGCGTCAGCGTAGGGTCGAGCGTTGATCAGCAGCCGGTCTCGAAGGCCCCGACAAAGTCGTCGTAGTCAAAGAAGTCGACAAAGCCGTCCTGGTTGAAATCTGCGCTGCAACCGGGGGCGCCGGTGCCCTCGAAGCAGCTCACGAAGTCGTCGTAGTCGAAGAAGTCGAGGAACCCATCGCCGTTGAAGTCCGCCGGGCAGCCTGCGGGCACAGTGCCCACATCACCCGTAATGGTGATATCCGAGATCGCCCACCAGCCGGAGTTCGCGTCGTTGAACCTGACGCGGACCGTGTCCGCGCTGGGGGGATTGTTCAGATCGATCGTGACGGTCTCGTCGCCGGTCGTCGTCTTGTTCCCGGGGTTCCAGTTCAAGACTGAGACCCAGCTCGAGCCGTTGTTGTAGGAAACCTCGACCGAGGAGGCGTGCTGGGCCTGCGAGCCCCAGCTGGAACGGAACGAGAGCTTCAAGGTATTCGCGTTGATCCCGGTGATGCTGTAGTCCGGAGTGTTCAGGCGGGTGGTTCCGCTGCAGCCGCCGGCGGCGAAATCGGAGACATAGGCAGTTTCGGCGGTGAACTGCGTGCGAGCGCCGCCCTGGGAGCGGGACCACGCGTCGGTCGCCCAGGCGTTGAATCCGTAGAAGTCGCTGCTCGTGTCGCAGCCGCTCAGGTTGTTGGTCACGCTCAGATTGCCGCCCTGAGCAGCGATCGTCGAGAAGTAGAGGCACTGATCGACCGCGGTGTTCTCGGTCGGGGGTGATTGGAGCGAGGCCGGGTTCTCAAAGTCTTCGGTGAACTGCGTGGCTCCGTTCACGTCGAAAGCGATGTTGTCCACAGCCCACCACCAGTCGTTCCGCGCGTTGGTCAGGCTGTACTCGAAACGGACAGCCGTGGCGCCGCTGGGGATCAGCAGGCCGGGGCGATCGATGACGACTCCCTCGTTGGTGTTGTCGGCATGGAAGAACGCGCTGGGAACGCCAGTACCGGAGTTGGAGCCGTCATCGGAGTCCCAGTGGAGAACGTCCACCGGGGCCTGCTCGACGCCGCCCACCGTGTAGATGGCGCGGATCTTGGCGGTCTGGTTGTTGGAGGGAGGCAAGGGAAGCCCGGTGCCGGCGTCGATCCCGTCACAGCCGCAAGCATCATCGAAACCCTCGTAACGCCAGGATGAGTCAAAGGCCAGCGAGGCGGACGTGATCGAACCAGGCAGCGCGATCGACGGCGTCGTCAGGAAAGCGTTGAAGTTCGAACGACCGTTAGCGAAATCGTCCCATTCATCGGGATCGGCAATGGCGATGTACCCTCGGCCGCGGGAGAAGTTCTCACGCTCCTGAGTATCAACCTGCGTGGACCACCAGTCGTTGAAAGCGAAAGACCAGCCGCGCCACTCGGGGCGGCCGCACTCGGGCGTGCACCCGATGGCGTCAAAGGACTCGGTCCAGCCGGCGGGGGCGTCAGGAGACCAGGGCGTAAAGCAGGGGGCGTAATCCGTCACGTTGGCAACGCCCATGACCGTGCGGTTCGGGGTGTTGGAAGCAACCGTGACGGTCGCGATCCCTTCGAAGACGCTCATGTTGTCGATCGCCCACCACCAGTTGTTGCCACCGGTGTACCGGAACTTGAGGGTGACCTGAGTAGCCCCTTCCGGAACAACCAGTGCCCGGGCCAAGCGCTCGTTGACCGCGTCGGGCTTGAAGTTCGGGCTCGCGGTGTTCGAGTCCCAGTTGATGACTTCGACCTGGGTCTGGGCGGGGTCGTTGTACGTCGCGATGACGGAGGCCGTCTGGTTCGGCTCCCAACGCCAGCTGGAATCAAAGCTCAGGACCAGCACGCTGCCCGTGCGGCCGGAGATTGTGATGGCCGGGGTGGTCATCGTGGTGTCAAGCCCACCGCCGCTGCTCGAGAGATCATCAAACTCATCGCCGTCGGCGACGGCGACTTTGCCGCTGGAATTGGTGAACGCGCTTCCGTTGGGACCGCCGCTGGCGCAGGCCCAGAAAGCCCGCTCAACAAAGGACCAGCCGCGCCAGTCAGGAACGCCGCCCGTCACGGGGCTTGCAACGGTCACGACCGTGCCGTTGGGACCGGTGTGCGTGAAGGTGAATTCGTCGCAGTAGTTGACGCCGCAACCTGTGGGCACCTCGTGCACCGGAGGCTGAAGCGTGACGGACTCGAAGTTTTCGGTGTACAGCCCGGTGGGGTTGCCCGACACCGTCGCGCTGACGGCGAGGTTGTCAACCGCCCACCACCAATCGTTGCCGGCGCGGGTGAGACCGAACTGAAAGCGGACGGACTCAGCGCCAGCGGGGGCGTTCAGGTCGGCACCGGAGAGGACGACGGTTTCGTTGGTCGCGTCGGGCTTGAAGAAGTTGCCCGGCTCGATACCCTGGTCGTCGGAGTCCCAACGAAGGACTTCTACGCCAGGCTGATCCACGCCGCCGACCCTGTAGATCGCGACAACCGTGGCGGTCTGATTGTTCGTGCCGTCCACGTCATCGAATCCTTCCGGACGCCAGCTCGAGTCAAACACGAGGCTGAGCGTGGAAAGGTCCGCGCTGGTCAGGCTGATCGCCGGCGTGCCCATGAACGCGTTGAAGAACCCGCAGCGCGTGTCCGGGTCACCGCGGTCGTCCCATTCATCAGGATCGGCGATGGCGACGTTGCCCTGGCCGAGGGTGAACTGGCTGCGGTTCTGATCGCCCGCCACGCGGACCCAGAAATCCTTGTTCGCGAACGACCACCCCTCCCACTCGAACACGCCTTCGTTGTTCGTGCAGGTGCTGCCGCAGGAAGGGGGGAGCGGGTTGCACAAGGGAGCGGTGCGGCAGGCGAAGCTGGGAATCCCGCAGCCGCTCCACGTCCACCCGGTCGGCGGCGTGTGCGTGAAGACGGGGACGTTCCCGCTGCAGGCGTTGATGACACGGGGATCGCCGGACCGCTGATCGAGGACCGCGCTGTCGTAATTCTCCGAGTAAAAAACGGTTTGTGCGAAGGCCGAGCCAGAAGCGGCGGCCCCGGCGATCGCGGCGAGCGCGAGCGCTGAACGACGACTCATGTGAAGGCGATGACGCATGAACATTCTCCCTTTTTCTCTTCTTCCAATCTGCTGTACTGGCAATGCGTTCGGCGCTAGGTTCCGCCGCGCACACGCGCCGGGCGCCTTGCATTCCGAGATCACACTAACGCGGCGGCGCACGAACCACAAGGACTTTCGGGTAAAGGTTCGGCCAAAGGTGCGCTTCGAAATCTGAACACTACCGAACCGACAGTCGCTAAACACAATCCTCACAAAATCTTGATTGTTTGAGACCTCGATGCGAATGCATGATCTCGATCAAGTGCTATAGACTTTTTCAGAGCCCGCTGCCGTTGTCAGCACGGGCCTCTGCGTTGGTTCACGTTCATCGCCGCTCCCTTAAGGATTTAGGGCAAATTGGAGGCTCTTCGCCATGGATCGAACAAAACTCCTCGGACGTGCGGGCTTTACGCTTATCGAGCTTCTTGTCGTGATCGCGATCATCGCCCTTCTGATCGGGCTTCTGCTGCCCGCGCTGGGTCTGGCGAGGGGCTCTGCGCGGCAGGTTGTCTGCGCGAGCAATCAGCGTCAGATCTTCATGATCATCAATTTCTACGCCACTGACTTCAAAGACTACCACCACGCCAAGCGCATGAACTACGGCGCTCGATTCCTCCGCATCAACTCACAGGCTCACAGCAACACCAACCTCAAGTACCTCCGCCCCTACACCGCCGACTTCACATCCGACCCGCCCGTCAATGATTACGCGTATTGGGGGCAGATTTATGACTCCTATCAGGAAGTTGTCGTCGATCCGCAGTGGTACACCGCCCGCATGCCATGGGTCTCCGACAAGAATCCGCCCTTCACGGGCTGGGCCAAGTGGCGATGCCCTTCAGCACAAGCCATGGACCCGTACCCGAGCGGCGAAGTCGCCGTCCCCACCGAGTTCGACCCCGATCATCACTACCAGACCTACGGCTTTAACGGAGTGGATGATCGTCGCGACCCGAGCACCGGCAAGCCGCCTATGGCTTGGTGGCGTCGCATCTATGTCCCCCAGTACGGCCGCATCCTGTCCCGGCCCACCAAGCTCACCGAGGTCCGCACGCCCTGGAATCTCATCATGTTCCAGGACGCCTTCGAGCACATGCTCGACGCCAACGGCGACACGCTCAACGACCTGAGCCAGTACAACCCCGATGTTGATGCGGCTGACCCGCGGTTCCGCAACTGGCAGAAAGAGTATTTCCGCCACAACGGGGGCTGCAACACCACCTGGGGTGACGGACACGTCAAGGCGATCGGAAAGGTTGATATGAACGACTCACTGCCTTGGTACACAGCCCTTGATGTCAGGCCATAGCCGCCTCACTCGCGTAGAGAATCAAGGCTGCTGCGGCCGGCACGATCGGTATGAGCGTGCGGGTCGCATGCGGTCTTCTCGCAGACAACTACCGATGTTCCCGCGTGAGAACGTCGACCAGGATCGCTGTGGCCTGGGTCAGGTGGGCTTCCGTGACGTTGAGCGGCGGCGTCAGTGTGAGCACACGCCCGGCCGATACCTTGAAACTCAGACCGCGATCCAGCGACCCGTAGAGCACCCTTTCGGCCAGCAATCGCGTCGCGACCTCCCCCGAGGGATCACGCAGCTCGACCCCGACGAGCATGCCAATGCCTCGCACCTGCGAGACAAGCCCGCTCTGCCTAAGGGAGCGTTCCAGATCACCGCGCCAACGTGCCCCTATCTGCTCAGAACGCTCAACCAACCCCTCGTCGCGAATGACATCGAGCGTGGCTAGGGCCGCCGCACACCCCACAGGGCTCTTCTCGTGCGTGTAGTGCCCCAACGCAGTGTGGGCGGCTACATCCAGACTCGGGCGCACCAGCACCGCGGCTTGCGGGATCACCCCTCCCCCCAGACCCTTTCCGATCACCACAATGTCCGGCATTACCCCGAAGTGCTCGAACGCGAACATACGACCGGTCCGACCAAGACACGTGGGAATCTCATCAAACACCAGCAACACCCCGTGGCGATCGCAAGCCGCGCGCACACGCCTCCAATACTCCACCGGAGGAGTCTCAACCGTCGTACACCGGATCGGCTCAGCAATCACCGCGCCGATATCAGGCTCGAGTGCAAGTACTTCTTCAACCGCGCGAGCGCACTCAAGCTCCGCGCCGCGGCACCCGCAGCCGGAGGGCTGGCACGGACGAACGTGCTCGCATCCCGATAGGAGTGGCCCCATCCCCCGCCTGAACACCGCCTCTCCACCGATGGAGATCGTGTCGAGCCCCGCCCCGTGAAACGCCCCCCACATGGAAAGGGTCTTGAAGCGGCCCGTAGCCACCCTGGCGATCTTCATCGCCATTCCCATCGCAAGAGAACCTCCAGGAGCAAGCAGCACTTTGCTCAGCACGCCATTCGTCAGGTCCCCCAGACGCTCCGCCAGCATGACCGCTGCTTCATTGGTGTATCGTCTCGGGCAGAATGGCAACCGATCCAGCTGAGACTTGATCGCCTCGACAACCCGCGGATGCCCGTGCCCAACTTGATGAACGCTGTTCCCGTGAAAGTCGAGAATCTCGCCCCCATCCAGTTCCGCGATGGTTGACCCTCGCGCGGAGATCAACGCGCTCATGCAAGGGGTAGAGAGCGATTGACGCGCGAACACGGTTTCGTCGCGAGCGAGCAAAGCACGCACTCCCTCACTTCTTCCGCTCACAAACCCCGCACGGGCAGCTGTGAGATTGACATCGCCTTCGCTGACATCCGGTTCGTTCACGTGGTTCATTTCCATCTGTGCATGACGATAGCCGATCACCTCTACGTCATGGTGGCGATCTCTCGACAATCCCGCTTTGCGGGCAGTCGGGAGCCTCGACAAGTCCAGCATTTCTGATTTGTGAGAATTGCTTTAAGTTTTGTCCGCGTCAGCTCGTCCAGTGCCAAGACGAAAAGACAACCGACTGAAACACCCCACCGAGAGGATCCTCGCACCATCCGCAGGCTCAGTCCACATCGTCGCTGAAGGCCGTCGTCACAGTCTCGGATGATGATGGCACGAGGCGGTCCCGCGCTCCTCTTCGCGGCCTCGACAAATCTCGCTCTTTCCACCGTTGTCCAATCCTCGGTCGGGCTCCCGGTGCTCGCCGTGGCGTACGCCCGCACCCGCTCGGGCGTCCGTGGGCCGCCCGGCATGCGTGGCGACTTCCGCGTCTTCTTCGGCCTCGACCCGTTCAGCCAACGGAGCATGGTGTCTGGCTTCACGAGCAAGACCAACTCCCCCACCGCTCTGCCAACCAGCTTGGCCAATTTGACCAGGCGAGCACGCTCCGCAGGCGTCAATCGAATCGGACCAGCGATCTTCGACCGGAGCACGTCATTCTCCGCCTTGAGGTAACGGATCTGCCGCCGGAGTTCGCCCGAGTTCGACACCGCCAGTACCCCAAGCAGGCCGGTGCTTCCCAGCCCACCCCTCATGCTGTTCACCAGCCGGTTGAGAATCGTGCTCATCCAGGGCATCTTGCTCACAACGGGCTCCGCCCGCAATCCCCGACTCCAGCCACAACCCCCGGACGGAATATTTGGACACCGATGGCGACACGCCCCAATGCCCGATTCCCAGCCCCGGCCGAGGGTTTCGGTGGGGTTTTGGCCGTCAATGTCGTGTTCACCAGTCATTTTCAGGAATTCGCGATTCCCAAGGCGTGAGAAACCGTTCGGAACCGTCCTGCACAGGGGCCCCGTGGCGGCTTTCTGGCGGGGGTTTGGGCTCTCGCGTGGCTCGGAGAGCGCTCTCTCTTTCGCGGCGGTGCGATGGGTACTTGACCGACCTGCGCCCTCGGGGCCACCCGCCTCGATCGGTGCCACCCGTCGGAGCATGGAACGGGGCGTTGACCGCGACGACGGCATCGTTCTTGGGGGTGCGTGCGCTCGCGGTCTTGCTCCTCCTACTGTTCATTTCACACGCGATCTCCGCCGCCGCCCCGGATCTCTCCATCTGACGGCTCATTCCATGAGAGGGAATACACGCTTCACACGCATCCGCCATGGCCTGACGTCGCTCTGCGGAACGAACGCTGCGGGCATCCGCGGCCGATCCGATTGAGTTCGAGCGCGAAGCGATCCACTCCTCGAAAGCCCGCGTCGCCGCGTCGGCACGGGAGCGAATAAATGGCGACAGATGCCCCTCGCACTTCGAATGGCGGGCACCCGCGTATCGACTCACGGCAGATACTCCCGCTGGCCCGCCGCGTTCCAGACGGCAACTCGCGTCTGGTCGTGGTGATCAGCGTGGTTGCGATCATCGCGGTGCTGTACCTTGCACGCGCGGTACTGATCCCGCTTGCGCTGGCGGTTCTCTTGAGTTTCGTCCTGTCGCCGCTGGTACGACGTCAGGTCAAACTCGGGCTAGGACGGACTTTCTCGGTGCTTTCGGCGACGACTCTGTCGCTGCTGGTTGTCGCGGGCTTGGGCTGGGTCATGGCCAACCAGACCTTGGAACTGGCGGAGAACCTGCCGCAGTATCGTGACAATATCCGCCAGAAACTCAACTCTGCCCAATCACAAATGCACGGCACGCTGGGCCGAGCCTTCGACTCTCTGCAGCAGATCGGCTCGGAGATGTCGCAAGCGGGCAGTCGACCTCTAGGCGCTCCGGATCTGGCGGGCCAACCTGGCGACCAGGCCCAGGCGACCCCGCCGTCGGCGGCACTCGGTGCCAAGCCGGTGCGCGTGGAGATCGTCGAGAAGTCGACGGGCGTCTTGGAATCGATTCCCGGCTCGTTTGTGCCGCTGCTGAGCCCGCTGGCGACCGCAGGGATCGTGATCGTGTTCGTCATCCTGATTCTGCTGTACCGGGAGGATCTGCGGGACCGGTTGATCTATCTGATCGGAACCGGACGGCTCACCGCCACCACGCAGGCCATGGACGAGGGTGCTTCGAGGGTCAGCCGCTACCTGATGATGCTTTTAATCGTCAATAGCAGCTACGGGCTGGGCGTGGGCGTCGGCCTGTACATGATCGGCGTGCCGAACGCGGTTCTTTTCGGCGTGCTGGCCGGATTGGTGCGCTTTGTTCCCTACGTGGGGCCCTGGGTCGGAGCGGCCCTGCCCATTGCGATGTCTCTGGCGGTGTTTGACTCGTGGAACAGGCCTCTGATCACCATCGGACTCTTCGTCGTCCTGGAGCTCGTCAGCAACAACATCATCGAGCCGTGGCTTTACGGCTCGCGCACGGGCATCTCGGCGGTGGCGGTGATGGTCGCGGCGGTGTTCTGGGGGTGGCTCTGGGGGCCTGTCGGCCTGATCATGTCGACGCCGCTCACCGTGTGCCTGGTCGTCATGGGTCGGTACGTCCCGCGACTGGAGTTCCTAAACGTGCTGCTGGGCGACGAGCCGAGCCTGCCACCCGAGGCAAGGGTGTACCAACGCCTGCTGGCGGCGGACTATGACGATGTGTTCCAGTTCACGCAGGAATACCTCAAGGACAAGCCTCTGATAGATCTGTATCAGCACGTCCTGATGCCCGCCTTGGCGATGGCCGAGCACGACAGGCAGGCGGGCCGTCTCGAGGAGGGCCAGGACCAGTTCATCTATCGGAGCCTGCGGGACCTGATCGAGGAGCTGGGCGATCGGCACAGGTCGGCGGTGAAAGCCGAGGCCAAAGCGGACCTCGACGCCAAAGTCAAGGCCGAAGCCAAGGCTGCGGCCGACGCCGAAGCCGGCGAATCCGCGTTTGCGGCCAGTCTTCCGGCAGAGCAGCTCCCCGCTTCGGGGCTGGTGCTTTGCATCTCGGCACGCGACGAGGCGGATGAGATCAGCGCCCTGATGCTGGCGCAGCTCCTGGAATTCGAAGGGCGGACCGCCAGAGCGGTCACGAGCACAACCCTGGCGGGCGAGATGCTGGATGAGATGGAATCGCTGACGACCAAATCCGTCTGCGTGTGCGCGATGCCGCCCGCGGCGACGAGCCACGCGCGGTATGTGTGCAAGCGCATTCTTGCCCGCTTCCCCGACATGAAGGTGGTCGTGGGGATCTGGAATGCCTCCGACCTCGACCGCGCCCGCGAGCGCGTCCGCACCGCCGGCACCGACCGGGTCGTCGCCACCTTTAGCCACGCGATCGAGTCGCTACGTTCCTGAAGGCGTCTTGTGCAAACACCACCCGTCCCTAGTGGGGAGTATTGTGGGCACCGTATCGGGTGCCACTTTTCTTTCTGAGTGGCGGTGGACCTACCGAGCCCGACTCCAGCGAGCGTCCTAACGAGCGACACGGCGCCGAATGGATGGGAAGCGCGGGCTCCACAATCCCGCCGCTTCGGAGGGTGGTGGATGGACGACGGCCATGTCTGTCGCCCAAGAGTCCTCCCGAGGCATCGTCCAGGGTTCGTCATGATGCCGAATCGGCCAACTCCTCGAACCCCGTTCACCAGCCGGTCGAAAGGCGTGCTCATCCCCGGCATCTTGCCTCCTGCGCCTCGCCGCCCGCAAGCCCCCCTTCCACCCCCAAGACGGAGTGCTTGGACACCGCTGGCGACAAGCTCCGAACCCCGATTTCCAGCCCCGGACGAGGGCTTTGGTGGAGTTTGGGCCGCCAATGTCGTGTGAGCCAGTCATTTTCAGGCATTCGCGAAACGAAAGGAGAGAGAAACTGTTCGGAACTGTCCTGCGCAGCGAGGGTTTTGTTGACTTCTTCGACTACGACTCGTTCGTGCTGTGCTTTGAGGCGGTGACGTGCCCACCAGCCATGTCGGCTGACGTCTCGGCGATGGGTTTGCCGACTTCTTTGATTTCAGCGAGTTCGTGACCGCCTTTGAGGCCGGCTGCTGATCGTGCTCGCTTGAACGGTTCGGTTGAATGAGCCACTTTCGCCTCGTTCGGCGTGGAACCCGAGAGCGTCATCGGCTGCGCAGGCCCCACCGGCGTGCGACGTTCGATCCCGGAGCCGGCTACTCCGTGTGGTAGTGTTCGAGGTACTCGGCGACCAGATGGTCCAATTGCCCAGTTCCAAGCACGATGAAGCAGTCGAGACTCTCGACCTAGATGCTCTGCAGCCGCTCGACTTGGACATTGAGTTTTGCGAGCAATGCGGCAACCGCACGGGTGTCACGCCTTGATTGCGCGGCACCCCGTCGAACCGCTTCCCGAAGCTGCAGTCGCGGCTGCGGATGATCGCGTTGCACGCCGGAGCAGCATTGGTCTCCCTCACGACCTCCAAGAACCTCTGACTTTCCCGAGCCGTCCATTCCTCCGTGGGCTTGATCGTGCTCACAGTCGCGTACGCACGCCGTGTCACGATGTGGATGAACACGAGCACGAAAGCCTCAACCACGCTCCGCGCGGTGAGCACTGGCCGCCGTAGGAGGTCGCGCGCCCAAAGCGTCTCCCCATGTGCCCTGGCGAAGTCGTCCCATGTGCTCTCCCCGCGATGGGGAACCGTGGGCACACCGGTTCCTTTCAGGACGTTCACCACCGTCCCCCTCCCGACCTTGATCCGCAGCTTCTTCATCTCGCCCATGATCCGCGTAGACCCGCTACGTAGGACGTGCACACCGACGACACTCCAATCCTCCCCGGAACAGGGAGATGCGCCTACATCGCTCGCGGCAACACGGGCACTCAGAATCCTGCTGGTGCTGCAGATTGCCAACCAAGCTGACCACAGTGGTGCGCGCCGAATGGTGCCGCGTCTCCCGCCGAGTCATCCGAGCTCGGACAAACCGACTTGGGGGACCGAGAACCGCTGATCGCCAAAGGACGACCATCGTACACTCCGTGAGGCGACATGCCGGCATCGAAGGGAGCCCGTTTGTGAACATCGGTGCGGAAGGGAGCGCGATCGGGGACGTGCAAAGCCTCAAGGAGGTGTTTGCGGGTGCCGCGCGTGGCGACGAACGTGCGTGGCGGGCGGTCGTCCATCGGTACAAGCGCCTCGTTTATTCGATCCCGCGCGAGTACAAGTTTGCGGACGACGCTTGTGACGACATCTTCCAGACCGTCTTTGCCGCCTTCGTGCGCGAATTGCCCAGAATCAACGACCCCCAGGCGGTTCCCAAGTGGCTCATCACCACCACGCATCGAGCCTGTTGGAAAGCCGCCAAAGCCGCGCAGTCCGCCGGGTTTCAACTTGAGCCGTCCGCCCATGCTGCGGAACCCCAGGAGGACGCGGTCGAACGCTGGGAGCGGGTCCAACAGCTCGAGAGTGCTCTTTCATCGCTGGGCGGGCGTTGCGAGGTGCTTCTTCGCCTTCTGTACCTCTCCTCGTCCGAAGTTTCCTACGAAGAGATCGGGAGGCAGGTCGGCATGGCGGTTGGGAGTATCGGTCCCACGCGAACGCGATGCTTGGCAAAGCTGGCAGATCTGATGGCCTAGACGTCACCGATTTGGGCGGGTTCTGAGTCAAGATGACGCAAAGAGGATGTACGCGCAGCACGATGAGAGGCTCCTGTTGGTCAGTCACCCCCTGTCCGGAGAATCCCTTGACGCAGAACCAGCCATATTCAGTTCGTCGAGAAGACCTCGCGGCCTTCGCGCTCGGGGAGCTATCGCCCGAGCACTCGCTCGCGGTTCAAGCCGCGATCGAGGGATCGCCGAAAGTCCGAGCTGAGTTGGCCACGATTCAGTCGACCGTCAGCCTCTTGGGAGAGGCGAGGCTCTTCGAGCCCCCCGCCTCGATGGTCCAGAAGGCGCTGGGTCTGGTCTCGTCCCCGGCGGTTCAGCCGTCCTGGCTTGAGCGTGCTGTCGATTCGATCGCGACGCTCGTTTATGACAGCCTCGCCACTCAGAACCTGGCGGGCTTTCGCGGCTCGGGCGATACCGCGATTCGCCACATGACCTTTGACAGTGAGGCGGGAGAGGTGGATCTTGAGATCCGTGCTCCCGCCCCGGGTTCTGTCTCGTTTCACGTGACCGGGCAGATCGTGCCCGCTGAGGCTGCCTCGAATATCGATGTCGGCTTCGAGGAGGCCTCCACGGGTGTTCGTGGCCGGTGCACCGCTGATGAGCGTGGACGTTTCCAGTTCATCATTGAACCCGGAAACTGGGATCTGCGATTCGCCGTCGGCGAGCGGACGCTCTCGCTCCCGAGGCTCAACATCGGATGATTGAAAGCCAATCGATCTCAGCGATGGTGGACGCGCTCGACTCCCCCGGGATCGAGTCGGTCGCCGCGATGCTGCCAGAGGGCGCGGAGGCTTCGGCTGTGGTTGCGCTGCTCGCCGACGAGGCCGAGCGTCGCATTATGGCCGACCTGTCCCGTGCGGTGCGCACGACCGCGGCCCTCGTGAGCCTCGCGGACTCGCGCGCGCTCCCGGTGGTTCGTGCACGGGTCCGCCGCGTGGGTGCTCAGGCGCTGACCTACGCCAACCGCTTTGATGAGGCGTTCAACGGGCTTTCGGAAGCCATGCCCCTCGCGGAAGAGGCCGGCGATCGTGTCGAATGCGGCCGGATCCAGCTGGCGATGCTGCATGTTTTCGCCCGGCAGGCCAGATTCAACGAGGCGATCGCGTGCGGGGTTCGGGCACGGGCCGCGTTTGAGGCTGCGGGGGAGCGTGCCCTGGTCGGGCGGGCGGAGAATAACCTTGGGATTCTCGAGCGGATGAGCGATCGTCCCGGTCTGGCCATCGGGCACTTCGAGCGGGCGTCGCGAGAACTGACGGCCGAGCCCCCCTTGCTCGCCCATGTCGAGAATAATCGTGCCGAGGCGTTGCTCGATCTGGATCGATTCGCCGAGGCCGAGCAGGCGTTTCGGGCTGCGCTTACCGCGTTCCGCGCTGCGAACGCGACCCGACATGCCGGCATCGTGCTGGGGAATCTCGCGGACCTTGCTTCCCGGCAAGGGAGGCTCCATGACGCTCTCCTGATGTTCGAGGAAGCCAGGCGCGTACTGGATCAAGCCTCCTCGCCCGGGGATTCTGCCCGGCTCGCGGTCGAGCACGCCGACGTCTTGCAGAGCTTGGGGATGCTGCCCCTCGCGGTTCGGGCGTACGAGGCCGCGACTCCGGTGCTTGCGTCGCACAAGATGTCTGCGGAGTCGGCCCGAGCGCATCTGGGGCTCGGTTGCGCGCTCACTCGGATCGGTCATTCGCGGGCTGCGGAAGAACTCGCTCGTGCCGAAGAACTGTTCCGGGAACTCAAGAACGACTCCGGGCGTGCTCGGGCGCTGGCGATGCAGGCCGACGCGGCCGCGTCTCGAGGCGATCACCTTCTGGCACTTTCGTTGCTGCAAGAGGCAAACGCCGCAGTCGGGGATCGCCCCGCCGCCCGCTCTTGGGTCGGTCTGCTCACCGCGAAGGTGCACCTGAGCGCGGGGCAATTTGAGCTCGCATCGACGACCGCGTCGGCGGCGGCCACCAGCGCCGAAGCGCTCGGCGTGCTTCCGCTGGCTGCGGATCTGCTTCAAGTCCAGGGTCGAGCGCTTCGAGCGGGTGGAGACTTCCGCCGGGCCGCGGCGACACTCCGCCACGCAGTTCAGCTCGCCGAACGCTGCCGTGGCTCTTTGCAGACCGACGGGTTTCGCTCGGCATTCCTCGGCGATCGGGCGGCGATCTGGGAGGATTGCGCCTCCGCGATTCTGGATGCCGCTGACAAGGACTCGCACGCGGAAGCGTTCGCGATGGTTGAGATGTCCAAGAGCAGGTCACTGCTCGATTTTCTCGCGGGCGGACGCGACGAGACCTCTGAAAGCACGGGGAACGTGGACGATGGAATGGTGCGGGAGCTGAGCCTCCTCACCGGCGAACTCAACGCGCTGTACGCGAAATCACACGAAGCGATCGACGCTGCGGGTGCTTCGGCCGGGCGCCTTCGCGACGAGATCAGTACGCGAGAAGCCAAGGCCGAATCGCTCATGGTTCGCCTCTCCGCCATCGCGAGGTTCGCGGGCACGTTCGCCAGTCCGGTCGCACTCCGGGAACTCGTCCCCACAATCCCCCACGATGGCGCGATCGTCGAGTACTTCGCAGAAGGCCAGATGCTGTCGGCGTATGTTCTTCGATCTCGCGATCACGATGGCGGGCGGAGCGTGACGGTTTGCCGGTGCATCGCTTCCGTCGCGAGCGTTCGGGCCGCCCTCGCTTTGCTTATGTTCCAGATCGGGCGTGCGATAGCACGCGGCCTCCCCACGGGCGAGCGCGGGGAGCGATTCAAGCATGACGCGATTGCGGAATTGGACGCGATCGGTCTGCTCATCCTGCATCCGCTCATGGGCGCGCTCGACGGATGCACGCGTGTTGTGGTGGTGCCGACGGGCCCCCTGCACGGCGTCCCGTTCCCGGCTCTGGGAACGGCGGGTGCCGGATCCCCGCGACTGCTCGAGCGGATGGATGTCGCGATCTCCCCGAGCGCGAGCGTTCTGGAACGGATCGCCCCGCCGGTTCTCGGACGCGGGGCGATGATGATCGGGGTCGCCGACGAACGGGCCCCCCGGGCGGAGGCGGAGGCCCACGATGTCGCGTCGTTCATCCCCGGCGCCAGCGTACTGACCGGCCCGGCGGCGACGCGTCAGGCCTTTCTGGAGCGGTGCGGTGGTTGTTCCCACCTGCATGTGGCGAGCCACGCTCGCTATGTACCGTCAAACCCGGCCGCCTCGGGGCTTCGTCTTTCGGACGGATGGCTCACCGCGAGGGAATTGTCCAAGTTGTATCTTTCAGGGGCCTCGGTGCTCCTCAGTGGGTGTGACACCGGACGCTCGGCGGTCACGGGCGGAGACGACCAGACGGGGCTTACGCGAGCGGTCTTGTCGGCGGGGGCATCGTCCGTGACGACCACCCTTTGGCCGGTGCATGACACGGCGACAGCGGAGTTGATGGGTATGGCCTATCGGTCGATGACCGAGAAGCGGACGGGTTTGGATCCGAGTGTGGATCCGAGGACGATCGGAGCCTCGCTGCTTGCGGCGCAGCGGTCGCAGATGAAAGCCTGGGAACATCCCGCCGCATGGGCCCCATTTGTAACGGTGTACAAACCATGGTAAAGCGATTTCAAACCGTGTCGGGACTCGCGGCTGCCTCTCTGCTTGGCGGAGGAGCGCTCGCGCACGACAACGGGACGCCGATCCCCCAGCAGCTCGTGATTATCACGCAGTCCGGTGTGACGCTGGACGCGGTGCGTGCTGCGCACCCGGGATTGTCTTTGACGGATCTTCGGCGGTACTCACCCGCCCGGATTCACCTCGTGAGCGTCCCGGCAGGGCAGGAAGCCGCGTACGAGATGGAACTCGCCGCGGACGTTGCGCTGGTCCGGGTGGCCGAGCAGAACAAATCGGTGTCAAGCTCCGAAGAGGGCACCACCCAGAGCCTGTTTCTGAGGAGCAGCGCGGGACTTTACCCTGATCAGCAAGCGATTGCGGATATCAACGGCGGCGTGCCGCCGCCCCTGACGGCCCCCTCCGGGACCCTCGTCGCGATTCTCGACACGGGCGTGGCCCCGCATCCGGACCTAGTGTCACGTCTGTACCCGGGCGGGTACAACTTCATCACGGACACGACCGCGGCCGACGAGTCGGAGTGTGCCGCCGGCGCCGGCCTTGTCGGGCACGGGACGTACGCGGCCGGTCTCGTTGCGCTCGTGGATCCCGCCGCGCGGATCCTTCCGATCACCGTGCTGGGATGCGACGGGGTCGGGAGCGCCTTCACGGTGGCGACCGGGATCTTTCACGCGATTGAGATGGGAGCCGGCGTCATCAATATGAGCTTCGCGACCACCATCGCGAGCAACGTGGTGGAGCGTGCCGTCGAGGACGCAGCCGCCGCGGGGATCACGTGCGTCTCTTCGGTCGGCAACAACTCGGCGGACACCAACACTTCGCGTGTGTACCCCGCCGAGTTCGACCAGGTGATCGGCGTCGGCGGTCTTACGAGGCAGGACGGACCGTGGGCGAGAGCCCCGTTCTCTGATTGGGGGCGTTCGCTGGATATCTCGGCTCCGGCGGTAGGGATTCAGAGCATGTGGTTCGACGGGCGCACCTACGGGTACGCCTCCGGGTCCGGGACAAGCTTCGCGGCGGCATTGGTCTCGGGCGTCGTTTCAAGGATCCATGCCAGGTACGGCCCGCGTGACGTGCTGTGGATGGAGGCTCGGCTTTGCGCGTCGTCGACGGAGCTGGATGTCGGCGCACCGTTCGGCATGGGGTGCGGCCACCGCAGCGACGGCATCGCGCCGCTGATCAACGCGAGGAAGGCCGTGTGCGAGGCCGATTTCAACGCTGACGGCTTCGTCGATTTCTTTGACTACGGCTCGTTTGTCGACGCGTTCGAGTCCGGCTCGGAGGGTGCCGACGTCAACCATGATCAGTTCGTCGACTTCTTCGACTACAGCGAGTATGTGGGAATGTTCGAGTCAGGCTGCTAGAGAACCGATTTAGTCCGAGTCATCAAAGAACCCGTTCGCGCGTGCGAGCGGGTTCTTTCTTGATGTCTCCGCGTGTGGTCATGCCTCGAGGTCAATCGTCAGAAATAGCGAGAGCGTGTATCAGGAACCGACGAACATGCTCTTATGAACGTCGCGGGCGCGATCCCGGGCCATTTACAATGAAGGAGCCTCTCATGAAGAAGAATGTCGTTTGCTCACTCGGTCTTTCCGTTGCGGCTGGTCTCACGATGTCGGTTTTCGCGGACGTCGGTTTCTCCACCGCCCTCACGGTTCCAGCCGCGTCGAACCCCGCGGCCACGGCCGCCGTCGACTTCAACGGCGACGGGGCGCTCGACCTGGTCGTCACGGTCGACGGTCCTGATCGTGTACTCCTTCTGAGGAACACCGGCGCGGGCTTCGCCTTGGCGGGCTCGGTTCTCCTCGGGGCCGGTGTCGGTGCCGAGGACATCGCGGTTGCCGACTTCAACGGTGACGGTGTCATGGATCTGGCGATCACCGAGCACAACGCGGGCCGTATCCAGATCCTTCCGGGGGCGGCGGGCAGCTTCACGCTCGGCGTGACCATCCCCTCCGGGGCGGGCTCTCGCTCGGTCCGCGTCGCGGACATGAACGCCGACGGACGCAAGGACCTCATCACCGCCAACCGCGACGGCGACAGCGTGACCGTGGCGATCAACGGAGTCGCCGGTTGGACCTCGGCTGTCTACGCCGTCGGTGAGGAACCACGTACCGTGGCGACCATTGACGCGGACGGGAATGGTGTACTCGACTTGCTCGTGACCAATCACCGTACTCGGAACGCGACGCTGCTCCGCAACAACGGCGCGGGCGTGATGTCGCCGTGGGCGACAATCAACACCGGTGCTGGCATGCGTCCCGACGGGCTCGAAGCCTGGGACTTCAACGGGGACGGGCGGACCGATTTCGCGGTGACCCAGGATAACAACGGCGTCGG
Organism: Phycisphaera mikurensis NBRC 102666; assembly: GCA_943369765.1. Lineage (GTDB taxonomy): Bacteria > Planctomycetota > Phycisphaerae > Phycisphaerales > UBA1924 > UBA2396. The sequence continues at coordinate 37,251 of CALROI020000012.1, forward strand.
TCTGCTATCGGTCTTCCTCGGCCAGGGCGCGGGCGCTTTCGCCGGGCCGGTGCACTACGCGACGGGCGGCTTCAACCCCGGCGATCTCATCATGCGGGACTTCGACCTCGACGGGGACATCGACGCGGCAACGGCGAACCAGGACTCGGCGAACGTGTCGATTCTGACCAACAACGGCGCTGGCGCGTTCGTCGCTACCGGGCTGCTGGCTGCCGGGACGGACCCGGACGGCTTCGCTGCGGCGGACTTCAACGGGGACGGCAAGTTCGATCTCTCCGTTGCCAACCGCGGTTCAGACACGGTGTCCGTCTTCACAAACACGACGCCCGGCGTGTGCAAGATCGACTTCAACCGTGACGGATTCGTCGACTTCTTCGACTACACCGACTTCGTGATCGCGTTCGAGAGCGGACTCCCCTCAGCCGACTTCAACGCGGACGGGTTCCTGGACTTCTTCGATTACGGCGACTTTGTCGCGGCCTTCGAAACGGGCTGCTGAGGACCTCACGTTCTGAGGTGGGCCGCGGATCGAGCCGGGCGACGCACCCGCGCACGCGCCGTGCGAGCACCACGCGGAACGCGGATCTTGCCCTGCAAGTCGAGACGAGAGTGGTGTAGAGACGCCGGCCCGTGAACGCGGGTCGGCGTTCTTCGTTGGAGGCCGGCCCCGCGAACGCGACATGCGCCGCCGCAGACCTCCCGCTCGGATTGCCGCCTCAACGCGATGCGACGACGAGACCCAGATGAGTCGCGGCCGGACCCATTGTGGAGGAACTGCGAGAACCTCACACTCGTACGGACGGGTCTGCGGTCGGCGTTCGTATCTCAGTCGATATCTGCGTCGATATCGGCACCGCCCCGTCCTGAGAAGTCTCGTGAAGGGGTATTCATGAACTCACTTGGTCTTGACCCCGAAATCTGGTCCAGCGTAAGTGAGAGCTTTCCGGGATGATTCCGGCCTCTGTTCGGGAGGCTGACGATGAAGCGGAAGCGGTTCAGTGTGGAGCAGACTGCGTACGCGATCACGCAGGCGGAGAGCGGGACGGCGGCGGCGGCGATCTGCTGGTACGGCAATCTGGGAATGGCCACACCCCTCAGAACCGATTCCGGCCTTAACAACGGCTGCAAACGGGCGTTCATCGGTGCCGTGCCAGCGACTCCCGAAGCCGGACTGCGTAGGGCACGCTATCCCATACGCGAACAGTCCCGTCAGATGACGCGCTCACGATTCGAGTCCCATCCCGAGTGAACGCCACGCCAACCACCGGCTTGATGTGCCCCGAGAGCACCGCGACCTCTCGCCCGGTCGCCGCGTCCCAGACCCGGAGCGACTCGTCCCATGACGCGGTCACGATCCGAGTCCCGTCGGGGCTGAAAGCAGCCGCGTTCACCGACCCGGCGTGCCCGCGGAGCACGAGCGTCTCCGCACCCGTAGCCACATCCCATACCCGAGCGGCCCAATCCTGCCCCACCGAGATCATGCGTTTACCGTCCGTGCTGAACGCGACGGAGATGCTGCCGTAGACCGACTCCGGTGTGCCGTCGCTCCGACGGGCGCGCAGCAGCACGTCCTCGCCCGTCTGGGTGTTCCACCAGTGCAGCGGGTGGTAAAGCCCGCCGACGACGACGTGGATGTTGTCGGGTGCAACCGCGAAGAGGAACGCGCCGTGCTTGAGCCCATCGAGCCGGTGGAGTTCCAGGCCTGTCGCCGCGTCCCATACGCGCGCGGTGCCGTCCTCTGAGGCGGTGATCACGCGCGAGCCGTCGGCGAGCATGCCGGTGTGGGCGACCTTTTTCGTGTGCCCGCGCAGCACGGCGAGTTCCGAGAGTCCGCGTCGATCAAAGACCCGAACCGAGTGATCGCTGTAGGCGGCGGCGAGGCGGGACCAGTCCGCCGACGCCGCGACGCCGATCGCGAGCATCTCCGGGCCCGGCAGCCGCGCGGCAGTCCGCTCGCCCGTGCGCGCATCCAGGAGCACCGGCCCCTGCATCGAGCCCGCGAGCATCTCTCCGCCGTCGGGGCTCATCACGGGAAAGCAGGACATGCCCGGCACCGCGAGGTGGCCGCCCGTGAGCCCATCGTAAAGTTCCCAACCTCTCCCGGGCACGGCGGCGACAACCCACTCCGGAAGTGCCGTTCCTTGCGCGGGCTTGCGGGGCGAGACGATCGAGATGGACCTGATCTCCGACCCCAGATCGATCGCCAGTACCGGTGCACGCCCCGCGGTTTCCCATACCCGCGCTGAGCCATCGTCGGCGGTCGTCGCGAGCCGTGTCGTATCCGGCGATTCGGTGCACGAGATGAGAAACCCCTCGGCGCCATGCCACGTCGCGACCTCCTCACCGGACGTCGCGTCCCAGAGCCTGATGGTTCGGTCGCGCGACGCCGTCACTACGCGCGTGCCGTCCAGAGTGAACATCGCGTGCAAAAGCTCATGGGTATGGCCGCGCATCACCGCAATCAGGCCGCCCGTGCCACCTTCCCACACCCGCGCCGTGCGGTCCGCGCCGTAAGTCAGCACCCTTGCCCCGTCCGGCGAGAAGCGGGCGCGAACCAGGCCGATGTTGTGCCCCCGGAGCGCCGAGATCTCGCGTCCGTCTGCGGAATCCCAAACCCGTGCGATCCCGTTTGCGCAGGTCGTCACGACCCGCGTGCCGTCAGCAGAAAACGCGAGATCAGAGACCATCTTCTCATGCCCTCTTAGTTCGCACCGCTTCTCGCCCGTCGCGGCGTTCCACACACTCGCCGTGCCCGCGCGGTCCCACGCCCCGAGCAGCCTGCCCGACGGGTGGAACACGCATTCAACGCCGAGGGAGTCCTGATCTTCCGGTGTCGCGACAGTCTCGCCGCGATCATCGAGAATCGTCCAGGCCTTCTCCGAGCGAGCTGTCAGCCGCAGCCCCGCGGCGGTGCGCTGCACCGGACCGACCCGCCCGAGGCTGCGCACGACTTGCCCGCTCGCCGCGTCAAACAACACGCCCTGACCATCGGCTCCCACACCGATCACACGTCGTCCGTCGTCGCTGAACGCGACAGCCGCGACCCATCGATCAAACGAATGATCGATCACACGCACACGGTCGCCGGTTCTTGCGTCCCAGAGGGTCACCTCCTTTGGATCCATCGAGGTCACGATCATCGAACTGTCCGGGCTGAACGCCATCGCCGAGACCTCGTGCCCGACGCCTTTGAGTTCGAACAGTTTCACGCCCGTAGCGGCGTCGAACACGACCGCCCTCGGCTCGCGAGCCCGCGTCATCAGTTTCTTGCCGTCGGGACTGAAGACGGCCTCGTGCGCCCGATCGCTGTGCCCTCGGCACACGACTGAGGCGTGCTCACGCGACGCGTCGAGCCAGCGCCATTCCCACCCGCGCAACGCCTCCGGGCAGAGCGCGAGTCGGAGGCTCGCGGTCCGAGGATCGTGTAGAGCCAGAGCAGCCTGAGCCGCCGCGATGTTCGCCCCGTACGCACGCTGCTCGGCTTCCACGCTCCGCTGATCCGCAACCACCCGCAACGCAGCTTCCGACTTGCGTGCCTCTTCTGTGACCCCGACAAGTCTGGACTGCTCGGCCTCCGCCGCCTGCGCCCGTAACATCATAAGCGTCGTCGCCACGAGCCCCGCGACCAGCGAAAGCCCGAGCGCAGCGGCCACCGCGACCTTGCCGCGATGCTTCCGCACGAACTTGCTCGCGATGTACGCCCTCCCCGGTGGCGCGGCGTGGACCGCCTCGCCCGTCAGGTATCGGTGCAGGTCTCGCGCCATCGAGCCCGCCGAGTCATAGCGGCGCGAGCGGTCCTTCTCCAGCGCTTTCATCACGATCCAGTCCAGCTCGCCACGCACGGCGCTGGGGAGTTTCGCGGGGGGCATCGCGCGAGCGGCGGCGATCGCGGCGAGCGTCTCTGCCCGGCTTCTCAGTCTCGTGCTGGGCCGAGGGGGATCTTCCTCGCGGATGATGCGCTGGATCTCCCCGTAGGCGGCCGAGCGGAGGCGGTTGGAATCAAACGGCGTCGCGCCCGTCAGCAACTCGTAGAGCAGAACCCCTGCGGAATACACATCCGTGCGTGTGTCGACATCCTCGTTCGATTCACCCGCCTGTTCCGGGCTCATGTATTCCGGGGTGCCGATCATCTGGCGGAACTCGGTGAAGATCGTCCGTTCCGTGAGCCGGGCGGAGGTCGCCTTGGCGATGCCGAAGTCGATGACTTTCGGGATCGGCTTGTCGTCCTCGACCGTGGTCACCAGCACGTTGCTGGGCTTGATATCGCGGTGGATCACCCCGCGCTGGTGCGCGTGATGCAACGCCTCGCATACCTGCATCACAAGCCCCAGGCGCTGACGAAGCCCCAGCTTCTTGACATCGCAATGTTCGGTGATCGGGAGCCCCCGCACCAATTCCATCACGAAGAAGGGACGTCCCGTCTCGGTCGCCCCCGCGTCAAACACCTTCGCGATGCACGGATGGTCCATCAACGCCAGAGCCTGCCGCTCGGCCTCAAACCTCGCGACAACTTGCGTGGTGTCCATCCCGAGTTTGATGATCTTGAGCGCCACCCGCCGTCGGACCGGGCGCTCCTGCTCCGCGAGAAAGACCACGCCGAACCCGCCTTCGCCGAGCCTCTCCAGCAAATGGTAATTGCCGATCCTCGAACCCGCCGCGCTCGGGCCGATCGGCGCGGCGGGTGCCTGTCCCGCCAGACCGTCCTGGAGCGCGCGGATGTCGTCCGCGAGCGCCTCGATCGGAAGCGGGGCCTGATCGCCGCGGAGCATGAGCCGAACCGTCGCGAGCAAGGCCGGGTTCCCCTCGCACGCCGCGTTCAATGCCTCCTCTTGCTCGGCCAGACCCAGCGTGCGAACCGCCAGAAACACCTCCGCGGCACGGTCCCACGTCGACGGGCCACGCGCGGGAGGCTGCGAACCGGAGGTTTCGGCGTCATCACCCACCGCCACGCTCCTGAATCTTGCCCGCGAGCCACGCCCGCGCGACCTGCCAGTCGCGTTTGACGGAGGCCTCGGAAACTCCAAGCACCAGGGCCGTCTGCGCGGTGTCCATGCCGCCGAACAGGTACATCTCGGCGACCCGGGCCGCTCTCGCTGATGACCGGGCCAAAATGATCAGGAGTTCATCCAGTTCCTGAACCTGTATCTCGCGCGACGACTCCGCGCCGGCCCCCTCGTCCGCCAGTAAGTGAATACTGAGGTCCCGCCGCGCCGTGCCGCCTCCACGCTTGATCGCGTTCTCTTTGCGGGCATGGTCGACCAGCACCTGGCGCATCGCCTTGGCCGCGACGGCTTTGAAATGCTCCTCGCCCACGCACTGCGTCCCGCCGCTGGCGAGTTTGAGAAACGCCTCGTGCACAAGGGCGGTCGGCTGGAGCGTGTGGGTGCGATCATGCCGCAGGTAACTCGCCGCCAAGGCACGCAACTCTGCGTAGACGAGAACCAGCAGCGCGTCAAGCGACTGCGGCTCGCCCGCACGCACACGCTGAAGCAATTGGTCGATCGGTGGTTGGTCGGTCATGCCCATCAATGCTCAGTGTACCAAATGCGACCCCCTCGTAGCCAGACTCCCGCCAACCATGACCACGAAGCACGGCCCCAACTTGATCATCAATTCACTATTTTTTGAGTATTTTTGGACTTCTTCGATCCGGCGCGCGACTTCCGGCGTGGCTGCCAGTGGGTGGCTGCCCGACGTGGGCGCCCACTTTCCGTCGGATGTCCGGGAGGAAACTCCCGACATGGAGGCCTCCGCATGCGTCGCAAACCCGGCTTTTCCCTCATCGCAGCCCTCGCGGCAGCCGCCTCGGGCTCCTCGACCTTCGCACAGGTCTTCGTCGACTCATCCTTTACCTACCAAGGCGAACTCTCGGTGGGCGGCGTTCGGGCCAACGGCAACTTCGACCTCAGGTTCAGGCTTCACGACGCGGCCAACGCGGGCGGACTGCTCGGCCCTGTTCTCTGCGCCGACGGGGTCCCCGTTGTCAACGGCAAGTTCACTGTGGTCCTCGACTTTGGAACACAGTTCTCCGGGACCAAGCGATGGCTCGCCGTCGAGGTTCGCCCCGATGCCGCCGGGACCTGCGATCAGGAATCAGGCTTCACCGGTCTCTCTCCGAGACAGGAACTGACAGCGGTACCTTACGCCCAGTACGCCCTCAACTCGCCTCCCGGAGCGACCGGGCCTCAGGGCCCGCAGGGTGAGACGGGGCCACAAGGTCCTCAGGGCACCACGGGCGCCCAAGGCCCGCAAGGGCCTCAGGGCGCGACAGGGCCCCAGGGCGCGACAGGGCCTCAAGGCACGGTGGGCCTGCAAGGGCCAGCTGGACCCACGGGATCGCAGGGCCCGACCGGGCCCGTTGGGCCTCAGGGTGCCGCGGGTCTGGTGTGGGTCGGCTCTTGGCTGCCGCTTCAGGTCTATCTGCCGGATAACGCCGTGCTGTTCAACGGGTCGTCGTGGCGGTCCATCACCGTCAACGTGGGCAGCCAACCTGGTACGAATCCCTGGGATTGGATTCTGATCGCGGCGCGTGGTCAAGATGGTGCCGAAGGCCCGGTCGGACCCGCTGGCGCCGACGGCCTCAACGGCACCGACGGTGCCACAGGCCCCGCCGGACCGCAGGGTGATGTCGGCCCCGCCGGTGCCGACGGAGCCTCCGGTCCGCAAGGCCCCCAGGGGGAGATCGGCCCCGTTGGCCCGCAAGGCGAGGTCGGTCCCGGTGGTGCGAATGGCGCTGACGGAGCCATCGGTCCCGCAGGCCCGCAAGGCGAGCAAGGCATCCAAGGTCCCGCCGGCGCCAACGGTGCCGACGGTGCAACGGGTCCGACGGGCCCGCAAGGCGAAGTCGGTCCCGCTGGCGCGAATGGCTCTGACGGAGCCATCGGCCCCGCTGGGCCCCAAGGCGAAGTCGGTCCCGCTGGGCCCGCTGGTGCGAATGGCGCTGACGGAGCCGTTGGCCCCGTCGGGCCTCAAGGTGAACAGGGAATCCAAGGCCCCGCAGGGGCTGACGGTACTGTCGGTCCCGCTGGTCCTCAGGGCGAACAAGGCATCCAAGGCCCTGCCGGCGCCAACGGTGCCACGGGTCCGACGGGCCCGCAAGGCGAAGTCGGTCCCGCTGGCGCGAATGGTGCTGACGGAGCCGTCGGTCCCGCAGGCCCCCAAGGCGAAGTCGGTCCCGCTGGGCCCGCTGGTGCGAATGGCGCCGACGGTGCCGTGGGCCCCATCGGTCCGCAAGGCGAAGTCGGCCCCGCCGGACCCGCCGGCGCGAATGGCGCCGATGGTGCCACTGGACCCGCTGGTCCGCAGGGCGACACCGGGCCCGCTGGTCCGCAGGGAGACATCGGCCCGGCAGGGCCCGCAGGTACCAACGGCGCGGACGGGACAACAGGTCCGGCTGGCCCGCAGGGCGTCCAGGGCGAAGTCGGACCTCAAGGCATCCAAGGTGACGCAGGTCCTCAAGGCATTCAGGGTGAAGTGGGCCCCCAAGGCGTCCAAGGTGAAGCAGGTCCTGAAGGCATCCAGGGTGACGTGGGCCCGCAAGGCATCCAAGGTGAAGTCGGACCCCAAGGCGTCCAGGGCGACATGGGCCCTCAAGGCATCCAAGGTGAAGTCGGACCCCAAGGCATCCAGGGCGACATGGGCCCCGCCGGGGCGGACGGCCTCAACGGTGCTGATGGGGCCATGGGCCCCCCAGGTGCCGACGGCCTCAATGGAGCCGACGGCGCGACGGGTCCCGCTGGCGCGAACGGTCTTGATGGTGCCGCAGGCCCCGCTGGGCCGCAGGGTGATGTCGGCCCGCAGGGTCCGAGCGGACCCGCGGGGCCTGCCGGCGACCAACACGTAATCGCCTCCAACGCGCCAAGCCTGACCTCGATTGCAAGCATTGCCAACAGCGACTACGGCTTCTCCGTTGCGGTGGAAGGGGCGTTCATCTTCGAAGTCCGGCCTGACATCGATCAACTGCGGGTCTATAGCGCAACCGCGCCGTACTCTTCGGTTATTCCGCCGATCACCACGGACACCGAGCCCTATCTGGTGCGTAGTGCCAACGGGCGTATCTATGTTCTCAATCGCGGGGCCAACACGATGCAAGTGTTTGATGCCTCGCCGCCCTTCGCGTTGCTGGGTCAGGTCGCGACGGCATACTCGCCCCGCGCCATGAGCATCGCCGATGGTCGCGTGTACACCATCAGCGGCGGGGGGCCGGGCGGCGCGACCATCCGTGTCTTCGATGCGGCACCACCGTTCGCACAGATCGGTGACGACTTTGGATCGGGCGGAGAAGGCGGGGGCGCGGTCGCCGTTGCGAACGGGTATCTGTTCGTCTTGAACAACTACTCTTGGACCGCCGCGGTCTTTGAAGCAGAGCCTCCGTTCAACCCAGTCGGCTCGCTGGCGGGCGGCGGTGAGCTTTTCAACAACCCCCGCGCGATGCACGTCGCCGGAAACCTGCTCTACGTCACCGGGGGCGCCGACGGCGGCGGCTTGATGGAGGTCTATTCAACCTCGCCCCCGTTCGCGCAGGTTGGCCCCACCGTCGGCATCGGCACGACGCCCGGCACCGGCGCCAGTTACTCCATCGTCTCCAACGGCGTCCTCTACGTCACCCACAACGACGGACAACTGCGGGCGTACCAGGCCGCCCCGCCCTTTGATCTCCTCGGAAGTGCGCCGTTCATCGGCAGCGATATCGCCGCACTCGGCGAGAATCTTTTGGTTCCCAACTATCTCTTGGCCGGCTCACCTCTCACCCAAGTGATCACGCCGTACTCCGCCGGTGGCTACACGCTCGCCACCAACGGGGGTCTGAGCATCGGTTCGGGCACGGCCGCGCCTGCCGGCGGCCTGCGGGTTGCCGGAGCGAGCAATTTCGTCGGGAGCGTCACCGCGGACTCGATGACGGCAGGCACGGTGGAATCAACCGCCGGTGGATTCAAGTTCCCGGATGGTTCGGTGCAATTCACCGCGGCCCAGGGGATTCAGGGCCCCGCAGGGCCGCAGGGAGATGCCGGCCCCGCTGGCGCGGATGGGCTCAACGGTGTCGACGGTGCGCCAGGCGCTCCCGGCGCCGATGGCGCGGTTGGTCCCGCTGGTCCGCAAGGAGATGTCGGGCCCGCTGGTCCCGCCGGCGCTGACGGCCTCAACGGTGTCGACGGTGCGCCCGGCGCGCCTGGCGCCGATGGTGCGGTTGGTCCAGCTGGTCCGCAAGGAGATGTCGGGCCCGCTGGTCCCGCCGGCGCTGACGGTGCGCCCGGTGCTCCTGGCGCCGATGGCGCGGTCGGGCCTGCAGGGCCGCAAGGCCCCGCCGGTCCTGCCGGCGGTTCGCTCTGGACCATCCAAGGCAGCGACTCGGTCCTCCCCTACGGCCGCGTCGGCGTCGGCACCACCTCACCCGCCGGCCCGCTCCACGTCGTTTCCCGCACCGAGGCCGAGGATCAGGCTCAGACCTCCGGCACCGGCTACGTCCAGGTCGCCACGTTCTCCCAGACCATGACCGTCGCTAACGCCGGCGAACTTTCCCGCATGGAACTCACCCTCCGTGGCGTCACCGGATGCCCGAGCAGCACGGGCGTCGTCACCCTCTACCTCAACAGCGTTCAGGTCGGTTCCTGGCCCGCCGCTTACGGGCTCGCCTCCTACGCGCTCCCCGCTGCGGTCAACGTCCTCCCGGGCGACTCCCTCGAGGTCGCCTTCACCGACAGCAACCCCTGCGGCTTCGAGGCGCTCGCCTCCGATCAGTCCGACCCCTACGCGGGCGGCGCGTTCTCCGGTGACCCGCTCGTCGACCTCGCCTTCCGAACCTTCATCGCGACCGGCCCGGGCTCGCCCTTTGTCGTCGCCGCCGACGGCAAGGTCGGCATCGGCACCGCCACGCCCGCCTCGGCCCTCACGGTCGTGGGCGACACGAGCGTCACGGGCTCTTTCGCTGCCGGCACCCTCGCCGGCGACGGCTCAGGGCTCACCAACCTCGCTGCCGCGAGCCTCTCGGGCGTCGTGGCCGACACCAACCTCCCCGCGACGGTGGCCCGCACCAATGCCAACCAGTCCTTCACGGGCAGCATCGACGCCACGTCCTTCTCCGGCGATGGGTCGTCGCTGACCAACCTCTCCGCGTCGAGCCTCACCGGCACCATCGACGCGGCCCGCATGCCGACCAATTGGGCCGCCGGCGGCGACCTCGCGGGCACCTACCCCGCCCCGACGATCGCACCGGGCGCGGTGACCATGTCCAAACTCGCAACCGACGTGACGAGCGTCCTCTCGCAGTGGTCCACGACGCCGGCCAGTTCGAACGCGCTCTTGCCGATCGGCTGGGGCGGGAGCAATTCCTATGGCGAGTTGAACGTCCCGACGCCCCCGTCGGGCGTGACGTACATCGCTCTCGCGGGGGGGCTCAACCACAGCCTCGGCTTGCGGAGCGATGGACAGATCGTGGCGTGGGGCACCAACACCAGTGGCCAGACCGCCGTCCCGGCTCTCCCGCCGGGCCTGACGTACACCGCCGTGGCCGCCGACTACATCTCCTCGATCGCGCTCCGTAGCGACGGCACGGTCGTGGCCTGGGGCGGGTTCGGCGTCGGCGAGAACACGGTTCCTGCTCTCCCGCCCGGAGTCACATACACCGCCGTTTCTGCCGGCTACCTCTACAACCTCGCCCTCCGGAGCGACGGGCAGATCGCGGCCTTTGGCAGCAACTCATATGGGGCCATCAGCGTCCCGGCTTTGCCCCCCGGGCTGACGTACACCGCCATCGACGCCGGGCGTATCCACGCCCTCGCGTTGCGGAGCGACGGCACGGCCGTGACCTGGGGCCAAAGCCCCGGCGCGGTACCGGCCTTGCCCCCGGGCGTGACGTACACCAAGGTCCGCGCCGGATACAACACCAGCGTCGCCATCAGGAGCGACGGAATCGCCGTTGTCTGGGGATTGGCGCCGTCCGCTCCGGCGCTTCCTCCCGGCGTCACGTATGTTGACGCCGCCGTGGCTGAAGGGCCCGCGATCCTGCTCCGCAGCGACGGACAGATCGCCGTCGCGGGCGCTCCCGCCGCCCCCGCCCTCCCCTCCGGCACGGTTTACACCGGAATCACAGCCGGCCTCTACCACTACGTCGGGCTACGCCAGCAGAGCATCCCCGCGTCCGTCGCCTCGACCTCCGGTGTATCGATCGGTACCGGCGCCCCGGCACCCGCTGCCAACGGGCTGAGCGTCGCGGGTGCGGTCACGGCCGCCTCCTTCGTCGGCGATGGGTCAGGGCTCACGAACCTTCCCATCCCCACGAACCTCGCGAGGACGAACACGGCCAACGCCTTCGGGAACTTCACCAACTCATTCGCGGGCAACGTCGGGATTGCGGGCAGCACCTCGCCCCTCGCCAAACTCGAAATCCGCGCCGGGGCCGACAGCAGCGGCATCGACGACGGCAAAGCGATGGCCTTCGAGTGGAACGGCGGCGGCTACCGCCACTGGGTCCGCACCCGGCACAACGGAGCGCCCGGCGCGGGCAACGCGATCGAGTTCTTCGTCAACAACACCGCGTCCTCCGGCGGATCGACCGCGCCCGGCACAGGAAGCGTCCACAACTTGACCCTCGATGGAGGCAACGTCGGCATCGGCACCACCGCTCCCAACTACCGCCTCGAAGTCCAACAGTCCGACGGAAACCCAGCCTTCGTCGGCATCTCCACCAGCACCGCCGGCGGCACCCCCAACACCCCCTCGGGCAACAACGGCGTCCTCGGGTGGGTCACACCCACCAGCGTCGGCGGTTGGGCCGCGGGTGTCAAGGGATACAACGCCTCCACAACGGGGAGCGGCGTCGGGGTCATCGGGTACCACGCCGGGTCCGGCTACGGCATCTACGGCGCAACCGCTGGCGGCCAATACGCCGGGTACTTCTACGGCGGCGTCGTCGTCACCGGCGCGCTCTCCAAAGGCGGCGGCTCCTTCAAGATCGACCACCCCCTCGACCCGGAAAACAAGTTCCTCTACCACTCCTTCGTCGAAAGCCCCGACATGATGAACATCTACAACGGCATGGCCACCACCGACTCGATGGGCTACGCCACCGTCATCCTCCCCGACTACTTCGAGGCTCTCAACCGCGAGTTCCGCTACCAACTCACCGTCGTCGACGACGGCGAACAACTCAACGACTTCGTCCTCGCCCGCGTCGTGCGGAAGATCGACGGCAACCAGTTCTCCATCAAGACCTCGCACGGCAACGTCGAAGTCTCCTGGCAGGTCACAGGCGTCCGCAAGGACGCCTGGGCTGAGAAGAACCGCATCCCCAACTCCGTCGACAAGACCCCCGAGGAGCAGGGCAAGTTCCTCCACCCCGTCGAGCACGGGCAGCCCAAGAGCAAGGGGATCAACGCCATGCCCGAGTTGGACCTGCCGCCGGCAGCACCGGCCGCCGTCCCGGCAGGCCCCATGGCCGCGAGGTAACACTCCTCGCCGAGACCTCCTCTCAAGGGCGGACTCCTCTGTCCCCTCCCTTGATCCAAAGACGTGACACGCCGGCCCATCAGGCCGGCGTGTCACGCTTTTGGAGGCGGTTCTGTTGACATTGGGAAGGGCCGCGGCGAAGCCGCCTGCGTGCAAACCACGCGCGAGCGATCATGCCGACTCGCAAAATGCGGGCTGAGCCCGCCGATCAGCGCGGCAGGACCTCACAACCCCAGATTCCAAGCAGAGTACCGCGGTTTCTCGACACCCTCGGCGCTTCGTCCTGTCCGCGTACTCCCGCCGCGTGATGACTGCCGCTTCCCCGTTCGATTCTTGCTTTCGGGCGGCATTTCTTCGTCTGACCACGCTGTTCTCACGCGATGCATGCTCCGTCGTGTCGTCACGGGCGCAATGTGCCATCCGATCGCCGGGTGTTCCGCAAGGCCTTTGCTCGCTCTCCCAGTCACGCCGCCGCGCGGAAGTCGTGCCGCAGCACCCCGCCGAGCCGCTTCCGACACCGCACGCGCGGCGGGCGTCACCCGGACCGGGCCTTTGATCCTCGATTGGAGCACCTCTTTCTCGGCATTGAGGTACCGGACCTGCCGTCGAAGCTCGGTCGCAGTGGACGCCATCAGCAGGCCCAGCAACCCGAGCCGCCGACCCTTCTTAGCACCGGCGAATCGCCCAACGCCTCGGACCCCGTTCACCAGCCGGTTGAGAATCGTGCTCATCCTCGGCACTCTGCTGACATCGGGCCCTGCTTGCAATCCCCGACTCCAGCCACAACCCCCGGACGGAAATTTTGGACACCGGTGGCGACACGCCCCAATGCCCGATTCCCAGCCCCGGCCGAGGGTTTCGGTGGGGTTTTGGCCGTCAATGTCGTGTGAACCAGTCACTTTCAGGCATTCACGATTCCCAAAGCGAGAGAAACCGTTCGGAACCGTCCTGCACAGGGAGAGGTCGGGTCACGGCGGCATCAACCGTGACCGGGCTTGCGGACATCAGATCCGTGTGGGATATGGCACAGCCTCCGAAACACACACATGTTACGAGCACTGCGGACTTGATGAATGTGCGATACCAGAGCAGCCTTCGTGTTAGAGTTTGAGATCGAATCCAACGACCGTCTTCTCGCCCTTATCCGATTCAATCTCGACCCACAGTTTGCTGCCAGTCGGGAGCGGGCTGGGGATCTCGGCGTGGGTGTGCCAGTTGTCCTTCTCGATCTCGGCCTTGGCTTTGACCGAGCCCTTGCCGTCCTCTGTGCCAACCCAGAAGCGGACTGATGCGACCTCCGAGGTACCCCCGGTCACCCACACATCGATCGGCGCGTCTTTGCCGGGTGTGACGGCGCCATCGCGAGAGGCCTTGACGGTCAAGCCGCCCGCGGTCTGCTCGCCGAGTTGCGTGGTCGAGCCGTGATCGTGGTCGTCCGGCTTCGCGGGACCGCTCGTCCCGGTGGCAGGCTTGGCGGGTTCAGACTTTTTCTCGCAGCCGCCCAGTGGCACGACGGCGGCGGCGAATGACAGGGAGGACAAAAGGGCGAGGGTGCGAATGGTCTGCATGATCGAAACTCCTGTTTAGAGACTGGTGGACACGGACTACTTGCCTTTGCGTGCGAAGAGCCGAGCCAGAACGCCTGGCCGGTCAGTGGTGGAATGCTTCACCTTGAACGCCAGAACGTAGCCGGCGGGAACGACGAACAGGTTGAGAACGGTGGACGAGACCAGTCCACCCAGCACAACAATCGCGAGCGGGGCGAGCAGTTCGCTGCCGGGCTTGCCTTTGGCGAGCGCCAGCGGGACCAACCCGAGCAACGCTGTGAGTGCTGTCATCAGGATCGGTACCAACCGCTCCATCGACCCTTGGATGATCGAGTCGCCGATGGACTTGCCCTCGTGCCGCTGAAGATAGTCGTAGTGGTTCACGAGCAGGATGCCGTTGCGTACAGCGATACCGAAGAGGGTCACAAAGCCCACCATGCTGGCGATGGAGATGACCGGCGCGATGTACCGAGACGACGACAGCCCGAAGAGGGCCAGCGTGTTGCTTACGATCGCTGGACTTTCGGTGATATAGATCGCCGCGATACCGCCGATGAGCGCGAGCGGCAGATTGAGCATGACCAGCAAGGCCACGCGGCTCCTGCCTGTGGAGAGTTGCAGGAGCAGGAACATCAGGACCGCCACGCCCGCGCCCATGCCGTAGATGGTCCGGCTGGCCGACTGCTGGGCCTCGAACTGCCCGCCGTAGTGGACGGTGTAGCCGGCTTTCTGCACGATCGGGTTCACCTTCTCCTGCACCACCGCGACGAGCTGCCCGAGGTTGTATCCCTCGGCGACGTTGGTCGAGACGACGGCCTTGCGCTGGGCATTCTCACGGGTGATGAGGTTACTGGTCTTCTCCGGGCCGATGTCGGCGACTTCGCGCAAGCGCACCAGCGCGCCGCCAACGCCGCGCAGCTGAAGGTCCATGATCTGATCAAGCCGCTCCCGCTCACTCTCGGCGAGGCGCACGACCATCTCGTAGCGGCGCACGCCTTGATTGATCTCGGCGACGCGTTCGCCGTAGAGGGCCTGCTGGACTTGCTGCGCCGCCGACGCTGGCGAGAGTCCCGCCGCCGCGAGGTCCTGCGGGCGGTAGCGGATGGGCAGCGAGGTGATCATCACCTCGCGGTTGGCCGCGACGTCGCGTGTGCCGGGAATGGCTTTGAGCTGCGTCTGGATCTGCATGGCGAGCGAGCGAAGCGTGTCGAGATCATCCCCGTAGACGTTGATCGCAATCGCCGCGGGCGTACCCGAAAGGACGTGGCTCAGCCGGTGCTCGATGGGCTGGCCCACCATCGTCGTGATGCCCGGGATGTTTGCGATGATGCGGTCGATCTCCGCACGCACCGCGTCCTGGCTCGCGCCGGCCTTGATCGTCACCTCGATCTCGGAGTTGCTCACCGGCTCGGCGTGCTCGTCACGCTCAGCTCGGCCCGTTCGCCGCGTCACGCTCGACACGCCATCAATGGCCGCGAACTGCTGCTCGACGCCCACCGCGAGGCGGTTGCTCTCCTGCAGCGACGTCCCCGGCGGAGCGAGCAGGAACACGGTGAACGTGCCCTCCTTGAACGCGGGCAAGAACGAGGTGCCGAAGGTGGACATGAGCAGCAACGCTATCGCGGTAAGAAGCCCGGCGCCGCCGAGCACCAGCCCGCCGTTGCGCACACTCGCACGCAGGGCGGGTTCATAGATCGCCTTGAGCTTGCGGACCAGCCACCCGTCGTGCTCGGCGTGCGCAGAGTCCGCGCCGCCGTTCTCGGCATTCTTGCCAAACGAGCCCGCAAACAGCAGCTTGCACATCGCGGGCGTCACCGTCAGCGCCACGATGAGCGATGCCATAATCGAGAGGATGTACGCGATCCCCAGCGGCTGGAAGAACCTGCCTTCCAATCCTTGCAAGAACAAGAGCGGTACGAAGACCATGCAGATGATGATGGTGGCAAAGACCACCGACGAACGGATCTCATTGCTCGCGGAATAGATGATGTCCACAAAGCCCTTGCGATCAGCCTCCGGCAGCCCGGCGTTCTCCTTGAGCCGCCGCAGCACATTCTCCACGTCGATGATGGCATCGTCCACCAATTCGCCAATCGCCACCGCCAAGCCGCCCAGTGTCATGACATTGATCGAGAGTCCCCAGGCCCAGAGCAGCAGCACCGCCGCCGCCAGCGACAGTGGCAACGCCGTGAGCGTGACGATCGTCGCCCGCACGTTCATCAAGAACAGGATCAGGATGATCGCGACGATGATGCTCGCCTCGACCAAAACCTTGACGACGTTGTTCACGCTCTGCTCGATAAAGCGCGCGGCCCGGAAGGGATCACGGTTCAAGACGAGCCCCGCGGGCATGGCCTTTTCCATCTGGTCCATCGCCGCGTCGATCTGCTGCGTGAGCGCGAGCGTGTTGGTCCCGGGCGACTTCTGAACGCTGATGACCACGCCCGGCAGCCCCGCGTCCGCGCCCGTGCCGCGCTTGGGCGCTGGGCCCAATTGCACGTCGGCCACTTGCCCGATCGTCACCGCCGCACCGTTGTGATACTTGACGAGCGCCTGCTTGATGCTGTCGGTGCTGGTCACGCGGGCGATCTGGCGGATGGGCAGTTCCTGGTTCTCCCAGTTGGGGACGTACCCCGCGCCGGCCGTCGAGTGGGCGTTTCTGGCCGCCTCGACGACATCGCTGATCGAGAGTCCGTACAGCGCGAGTTCGTCCTGCTTCACGTTGATCTGGTACTGGGGCAGTTCGCCGCCGATGGCGACCACTTGGGCCACGCCCGCGACGGCGAGGATCTTGTTCCGCAGGTCAAAC
The DNA here is from genome assembly GCA_943369765.1 of Phycisphaera mikurensis NBRC 102666. Lineage (GTDB taxonomy): Bacteria > Planctomycetota > Phycisphaerae > Phycisphaerales > UBA1924 > UBA2396. The sequence goes on from CALROI020000012.1 coordinate 54,051, forward strand.
TCGGCAAAGGATCGCATCTCCAACGGGCTGACCGAGCCGTCGGGCGAGGACAGCGCCATGAGCATGATCTCTCCGGTGATGCTGGTCACCGGCGTGATCTCGGCATGAGCGTTGGGCGGCAGCGACTCACGCACCGCCGACAGCCTCTCGGAGACCAACTGCCGCGCGCGGTAGATATCGGTGCCCCATTCAAACTCGACCCACACGATGGACAGGCTTGTGGTGCTGGCCGACCGCACCCGCCGCGTCCCCGGCAGGCCGTTGACGGAGGTCTCAATCGGGAACGTGACGTTGCTCTCCACTTCGTCCGCCGCCAGCCCGCCCGCCTCGGTCATGATGACCACCGTGGGCGCGTTGAGCTCGGGAAAGACATCGACGGGCATGTCCTTGACCTTGAGGCCGGCGAAGAGGAGCAAGAGACCCGCCGCGACGAGCACGAGTGATGACTGTCTTAGACTGAAGGCGATGAGCTTGGCGAGCACTTACTTGTCCTCCCCATCGTGGAATGTCCCGTCGGGGTGGAAGTGGCCGCCCTTGGCGGCGGTGCCGCTGGTGCCGAGCATCAACTGGTAGTTACCGCCCATCACGATCTCGTCGCCTTCCTTGACGCCGCTCTTGATGACGATCCAGCGGCCGTCGGAGAGACCCAAGTCTGCCTCCATGCGGATCGCCTTCTGGGCGTTCGCCGGGTCGCGGCGGAAGATGATGGGCGAGGCGCCGTCGCGGACAACTGCCGAAAGCGGGATGGCGAGTTCTGCTTCGCCGCCGGCGAGCGTGACTTCAAGGTGAGCCGAGACACCGTTGCGGGCCCACGACGCAAGCGCACTGGGCACCACGATAAGGTCCACCGTCCGCTCGTCCGCATCGGCGGAGAGGCCGACCTGCAGCACGCCGTTCATCGTGTCCTGCAGTGGCAGACTGCCGCCCTGCGGCGGCGCGATTCGTGCCGCGAGGCCATCTCGTAAGCGGCCGAGATCCGACTGCAATCCGCGAGCGCGGAACCTGATCTGGTCGGGCTGCACAAGGGTAACGATGTGCCCGTTCTCCTCGGCCAGCCCGCCGGGGGTGATGCCGATGGTCTCGACGACGCCCGCCGCGACCGAGCACACCGTAAAGCCGCTGCCCACCTCCGGCTCTTCTTGGCGGTCGGCGCAATGGCTCCCCCGCACGAGCATATCGTGCCTTGACTTGAGCGATCGCAGTTCGGCTTGCGCCTGTTTCTGCTGGGCCTGCAACTCCGCGTCCTTCTCCATCACGTCGGCAAGCTCCGCCTGCGTGGCGTTGAGCGTGGCGCGAGCCTCGGTCACCTGGGATGCGCTCCCGCCCCCGGCGACACGGAGTTCGTCGAGTTGCTTCATGCGCTCCTGCCACAGGGCCACCTTGTCCGCCAGGCTCCGCTCGTGCGTGAGGTGAGCCTCGCGGATCGGGCCCATCGAGTCCACCCGGGCCTGCATCGCGGCGATCTGCTCGTGCAGGTCACGCCACGCGGAGGCATCAACGCGGTATAGGGGCGTGCCCGGCTCCACCTTCTGGTACTGGCTCACGAGCACGTCGACACGCCCCGCCAGCGGCGTGCGATACTCGCGACGGGCTGTGGGAAGCAATTCGAATCGGCCCGGCACTCGGAGCGTCTGGGCGACGTTGCGGGATTCGACCTTGGCGAAGGTGAGGCCCAGGTTCTGACGGACCGCGGCGGGAATGTCCACGCGGTTGGTCGGGACCGGCGCGGCGGCCTTGGATTCTGAGCCGTGGTTGTGGCCGTCGTCTTCGGCGTGCTTCTCGGCGTGGCGTTCGCAACCAGTCATGGCCATCGTGAGAGCGAGCGTTGCAACGAGTGTTGAGAGAGAGCGTGCGGTGTGCATGGTGTTCTCGTTCATGGATCAGCGGTTTGGGCTGCTGGCTGGGGTTTGCGTGACGGGGGCTGGCGGAGTCGTAGCGTCAGCGGTGGGCATGAGCGAACGTGTCTCGACTTCGACTCTCGTGTGCGCGACAGATGGCCGCGGCCCGAGTACCTCTTCAAGGTCGATCACGGCGAGTGCTTCGTTGCGTGCGGCCTCGACGAGCGCGATCTTGGCTTCCTGTTGTCGCTGCAGGCTCTCCAAGAGCACGAGGGTGTTCACCTCGCCGAGCCGAGCAACCTCGCGGGCGTCTTTGTACTGGGCATCGACCAGCGGCACGATCTCGGTTTCGAGGGTCTGTCGCCGCCGCGTTGCTGCCGCAAGCCTGACTTCCGCCGCCCTGAGCGCAGCGATGGCCTGCTCCACCGTGGTCTCCACTCCAACTTGCGCGAGTTCCCGCTGCGCCCTCGCTTCGGCGATCCGCTGTCGATTGGCATTGAGAATCGGGATCGGGATCGACAACCCGAGCAGGACTTGGTTCTGGCCGTCCTCCCGCCCGTAGCCGGGCCCGATGTGCAGATCTGGGTACTGCTTGCGGACTTCGAGTTCGAGGGCCTTTTCGGCGGCTTCGTACTCCGCCGCCGCGATCAGCATCGCAGGGTTACGACGTTGTAGTTCGGCCGCGTCCGCGCTGTGACGCGCGTTCTCCCGCGTCGGCCCGACGCCAATCGCGTGGAACCGGAGCGGCGCGTCGGGCGACATCCCCATGAGTTGGCGGAGGCGCAGATCGGACTCGCGTGCTCGGGACTCTAGGCCCGTGAGTTCCAAGGCCTTCGTCGCCTTCTCGATGCGGAAGAGTCGCGCCTCTGTCCGAGCCATCTCGCCCACCTGCTCCATCTTGTCCACGACGACCAGGACCTGGTTGACGCGCGAGAGGAATTCGCGTGTCGCCGTCAATTGGGCATCCAACGCCGACCACTCGCTCCACGCCCGACGGACCGCCATCCGAATCGACCATTCGCGTTGGGCGACTCGAGCAAGTTCAGCCGCGTGTTCGACTCCGGCCCGCTGTTTTTCGATCTCAAGTCGTCCGGAGATCGGGATCGTCATCCCGACGCTCGTGAACACCTTCCACGGCTCGGGGGTGCTCTCGACGATGCGATTCAGATCGACGCCGATCGTCGGGTCCTCCCAGAGTCCGGCGTTCTCTGCGGTCACCCGTGTGACACGCGCCCGCAGCCGGGCGAGCCGCAACTCGGCGTTGAAGACGAGTGCGACCAACTCGGCTTCAGCGCACGAGACGCCGTCGCCAGGATTGAATTCGGCCCCACCCTCAGCATCGCCCGGCGTGCGCGCGACAAGGCTCGCGGCGAACATCTGGACCTCGGAGCTTTCCGGCGTTCGTGACAGAAAGGTCGCGTGATGGCCGGCCAGGTCCAGTGGGCGACGTTCGTATGACTGACAGCCGCCGACGATCATGGCGAGCGCCGAAGCGAGTGTGAGGCTTGTGAAACCCGAGCGGGGGGGTCGCAAGCGGAGCCGTGCGGAAGCTGATTTGCTCAGCGATCGATTCATGTGGAACTCCGATCGAGTGGGTGCTCGGCCGAGACGGAACCCTAGGGCGGGGCTCCTCGCGACGCGAAGTGCAGGCCGACCCTGTTGTGAGCGAGAACGCGCCGAGCACCGTCCGATGCCCAAGGGCTGACGGTGAGCAAAGCGGCATCATCCACCGCGGCCGAGACGACAATCCCGCGAGCCGGCAGGCGAACGCGTCGTCGCTAGATGAGGAGGCGGGTGGCCTTCAGAGCGAGAACTTGCTCGCTGACATCGAAGTCCGGCGGCTTGAACCGCTCAACAACCACCGGCGCGGGCTCGCAGTTCCGGGTCAAAACGAATGCGACGAGCAGCGGCACCACAGCATGGCGAAGATCGGAGTTATCGCCACGAGGATTGCTCGGCATCTGCTCGGTTTTCGGAAGCGGCACGTGGAGGTGACAGCCGCACTCGTCATCAGGGTGCATCGCCGCGATGAAGAGGCCACACTCGTGGTCATTGCACTGATCTGCACCAACTTTGACGTCGCGCCCGTCAGAGTCACAGTGCCCGCACGCGGCGGGACTACCGTGTTCGTGCGTCCCGCAATCCTGAAGCGGAATGCAAAGAACTTGCCCCGGCGCAAACGCCAACCAGCCCTGCACAAATAGCAGGAACACGGCAACGAGTTTGACCAGGGCGGGGGGCATCGGTAGGTGGTATCGGACGGACGGAGTATACCACTTCAATCCGGTGCGGGTTCGTGTCGTCGACCAGCAGAGTCTCGGGTCCGAAGCTTCACCAACTTCGGTCTCGTCAATGCGGGCGGTCGGCCTTGATCGCTATTTCGCCTCTTTGGCTTCGACAAGAGCCTCGGCGAAGGCTCTCCCGATCGGTGCCATGATCTTGGCCGCTCCTAGGTAGTGGTAGCCGCCGTTGGAGACTCCAGACCGCCGTCGGCGGAGTTCGTCCGGCGTGAACTGTGCATCGATCTCTTTCTGGCGTGCTTTTCGCTTCTCTTCTTCCGTCATCCCCGGGGTCCGGTTGAACTGAGCTTCCAAAGTGTCGTTCAACCGCTCCATTCGCTGTTGGAGCATTTCGAGGTCGTCATCCCAGAACGGAGCTGTCTCTACGACCAGGACGTTCCCCTTGAACTCTTCGAGGGCGGATGGCTTCCTTTGGGTGATGCGGAAGTGCATCATCGGAGCATCCTTCTCGCCCCGCATGCCATCGATGCCCATGACGCCGATGACGAACGGCATCTTCGGAGCCGAAAGGTCTTTGCGAACATCGCGGATCAGATGGCCGAGAAGGTCGGCGTAGAGGTCGTACCCGCCTGGCTTGTCCTGCATGGGGTACACCCCGCCGTCAACGTAGTCGTTGAACCCCTGGAACCAGACGAACCCGGCAAGCTCGTACCCCTGCTTCTCGTCGTAGTCGGGCACCACCCGCTTGATGTCCTTGAGCACCTTCCGCACGTGGGCGATCATCTCGCGGTAGTACACGCCGGTGGCGGCGGCTTTTTCGTCAAAGAATTTGGGCCGATCCTCGGCTTTGGGAATACCGTGGGCACCGTCGGGATGCTTGTCCCAAAGATCCTGAGTTTCCTTTGCAAGGACGTATGGCCCGGCGCTCGGCGGGCGGAAGTCGGTGTGCAGACTCCGTCCGCCCCAGGCGGTTTTGATGATCAGGATCGGTGCATCGACGGCTTTCTCCATGAAGATGCCGAAGGTGAACTCGGGGCCGATCTTGTCTTCCGGGGCGCCGAATCCCGCGGTCAGCCTTCCCTTCGCTTCCGTCAGGTCGGAGTAAGCGTCGCCGAGGCAGCCGATCGAAGAGATCCACACCCTTTCGCACACGCGCGGCTTGCCGTCCGGCCCGCGCATCTCCTTCAGGAGCGGAGCGGTCTTGGGGTCCCCGGCCAACGAGTCGAACGTCGAAATGGCGGCGTGCCCCTGCATGTTTGACTGGCCGGCCAAGATGTACACCTTGAGCGGCTTGGCCGCGGCGACCGGCTTGCTCAGCGGCGGAGGAGCAGCCCGTTGTTCCCTGCCGGTCATCACCAGGCCTCGCTTGGGAATCGCCAGGATGAACGCCGTCACCGACGAAGCGGTCATGCGAGAGTCGGAGCCGTAGCCGGCGTTGTCGCGGTTGGGTTGATAGTAGAAGCTCCCATCGGTGCAGTGGGCCATCGTAAACCACCAACGGTTCGCATCCATGAGCTTGCGGAAACTCTCGGGATCAAAGCTCGCGCCCAGAGCCGCGTAGCCCATGCCCATCGCCGGTGAGCCGTGGGTGTCGGGGAAACTCTGCGGGTGCTTGCCGATCACTCGGGCGTGAAGCATCGCTCGCTCACGATAGATGGCGTCTTCGTAGGGAGAGAGGAAGTGCGCGATGGCCGCGGCACCGGTCCGGCCCATGTCGGCCCAGTTGTTCGGGCCTCCGCCCATGCCATCGCCGTACCAGACATATCCGTTCTCCCCCGATCCGCGCTTGATGAACTCGTACGCGGCGTCATGATTCACGCGATCGATCTTGATCCCGCAGCGGTGCATCAGCGAGTACGCCATCGCCCCCTGGCCGGTGATCATCGTGATGGGCCCGTAGCCCTCAAAGCCGGGGTTGTGACCCCATCCGCCGTGCGCATCCTTGGGACCTTTCGGGAAGCTGTCCGGGTGGGATTCTTTCGACTTCGGGTTGATCTGCGACATCCGGAGGTACTGGCTTTTCGCGATGAGGTCGTGGACCTTCTGCAACTCCGGAAGCACCCACTTCTCGCCCGTCGCGAGGTGGTACTCGCTGAGCACGATCGCCGCGCTCATGTGGTACCAGTTCATCAGTCCCAAATCCTCCCCGTTGATCACGGCCACGTGGTGCTTCACGTTCCGCTCGATGGCCGATCGGTACTTCGCTTCGCCGCTGGAAAGCAAAGCCAGCGTCGCAAACGTGTCGTGCACGGGGTCGCCGAATGAGCCATTCTTTTGCTGATGGACCACGAGATACTCAAGCAGCTCGCTCAGGATGAGGTCCGACTTTCGGCAGCCTTGCGGGAACGTCGTCGCGAAAGCCCCGTACTTGGTCCCGACATCGATGCTGACCTCGATGACGTTCTCGCCACGCCGGAGTGTGAGTGCGAGCTTCCCTCCCTGATCGGCACTCTGGCACGCTTCGAGCACCCCGGCGAGCTCCGAGATCGGACCGTCCGCCCCGAACACCGCTTCTCCATACCCGTTGCGGTGATTCTTCTTGAACATCGCGCCGCCCGCACCGATGACGAGGTCGCCGACATTGACCTGACCATCCGCGGGCGACTTGGGGAAGACGTGCTTGATCAGCAACGCTTTGGGCTCTTCCGGCACCAGCTGCGCCCGAAGCCCGGTGACGCCGAGGTTGTAGAACCAGCCGGGCACTTCCGCGTCCGGCCCCGAGTCAGCCCTCTGGCTCCACGGGCGTTGCTCGCTGTAATCCACCTGCGCGTGCAGCGGCCATGCCAAGGAGAGGACCAAGAGACACGCAAGTCGAAACACGCACATCTTCGATTTCATCGCCTGGTCCTCATCGTGGGTCGCCGGTGATCGCCGAGCCCGCGTTCATCCTCTCGACGTTCCGCCGCCCAAGGGATGCGGAACGGAACCTCGCTGAGCACGCGCGGCGCGTCGTCGCGGACCGAGCTCGGCAAGGCGTCAGTATCTTGGCTTCTTGGAGCAAAAGCAAGCGGCATACGACCGAAGTGAAGCGCCGTAACGTGTTACCCGGCCCATCCACCCTCATCACAGTTATCTTGCCGACTGCGGCACCTCGCCACAACCCCGATCTCCAACTCCGGACGAGGGTTTCGGTAGGGTTTGGATCGCCGATGCCGTGTGAACCTGTCATTTCTCAGGCTTTCGCGATTTGGAGGGTAAGAGAAGCCGCTCGGAACCGCCTTGCTCAGGCAGTTCCAAAGGCCGGAGTCGATCAGACGCGGGCCTGTTTGCAGGGGTTGGGGGTTGGTTTCGGGACTCAGCCCTCGGCAGGGCTGCGAATGGGTCTTGGGAACCGGTTGCGGGCGCTCGGGGGTGGTCTGTGCCCGGGGTGCTTTGCTCCTTGAGGGCTTCGCTTGCGACGGAATGTGGGCGTGTTCGGACTCTTGTAGACTGTGTAGACTCGGCCGAGGGAAGACCCGAATCACCGGGTGCTGTGGGGATTTAAAGCAGTCGTTTGCGAACGACCTGTGAATTCGCGAAACAGTCGCAGAATAAAGGATGAACACACGTGAACCTGATGAAGACCATGGCCCAGGCAATGATGATCACGGTGGTTACGATGTCGTTGGCGGGGAACGCTGTGATGGCCCAGCCGGCCGGAGAGGGCGAGGCACCGGGGAAGTTCAAGGGGCCGATCAAGGTCTTTATCCTCGCAGGGCAATCGAACATGGAGGGGCATGGCGGCGTGCAAACGCTGGACCGGCTGGGTGAGCATCCGACCCATGGACATCTTTTGAAGAAGATCAAGAAGGACGACGGTTCGCTGGTCGTTCGTGACGATGTGTTCGTGTCTTACAAGAAGCGGGACGAAACTCTCAATCGCGCCCTGTCGGTGGGCATAGGTGCGTGGGGGGCGGAATGGTTCGGGCCGGAGTTGATGTTCGGCATCGGGATGGGCGATCACTTCACGGAGCCGGTGCTGCTGATCAAGACCTGCTGGGGCGGGCATAGTTTGTACGGGAACTTTCGGCCGCCCAGTGCTGGCAAACCGGCGTATGAGAGCGACTGCAAGGCGGAGGACGAGGGAACGTCGTATCACAAGATGGTGAAGGAGGTGCGTGAATGCTTGGCGACTCTCGATACCAGCTTCCCGCAGCTGAAGGGGCTCAAGCCTGAACTCTGCGGGTTTGTGTGGTTCCAGGGGTGGAACGACATGTGCCAGCCCAGCGACAAGATCAGAAAGCAGGTGTACGACGAGTACTGCCCGAACTTCGTGCATCTGGTTCAGGACCTGCGCGCCGAGTTCAAGGTGCCGAACCTGCCGGTCGTCATAGGAGAGCTCGGCGTCGGCGGCGAACATGTCGATAAGAACATGACCGATTTCAGGGTGGGCCAAGCGAAGATCGCGACCAGCCCTGAGTTGAAGGGCACGCTGGGGTATGTGCGTACGGCATCATTCTGGTATCCCGAGTTGGATGAGCTGCCCCGCAAGATGGAAGCCGAGGAAAGCCGAGTGAGGAAGGCGGCTGCGGCCAAGGTCAAGGAGCAGTTGAAGGGGCAGACGGAAATCGCAGACCCCAAGAAGCTGGAACAGCTTGTGAGAGAAGCGGGCGACAAGGCCCTGAAGGATGATGCTGCGTATCAAAGAGCTAAGAAGGAGTCTGACAGGCACGTTTGCAACTGGTACTGCCATTATCAGGGCAGTGCCCGCGTGTACTGCATGGTTGGACACAGCTTTGCTGAGGCGATGAAGCCGCTGCTCCCGAAATAGTCGGACGGCCGATCTTCGCGCCGATGCGACGGGGAGGGTGGCTGTGTGCGGATGACACTGCGGGGTCCCCTCGCTGTGGCTGTGTTGGGTCTCGGTGCTGCGGGGTGCCGGGGTCAGGGCTTTTTCGCGGGCTTTGCGTCGAAGGGTCCGTCCACGCCGGCGGCGGGTTGTTCGTTGGCGAAGCGGTCGTCGTCGCCGATATCCTGCTTGACACGGAGCAACTCGGCTCGGAGCGACTCGAGCGATTCGCGATGGGCGGGATCGCTCGCGAGGTTGGTGAGCTCGCTGGGGTCGGAGCGCAGGTCGAAGAGTTCCCATGCGTCCTTTCTCCAGTAGTAGATAAGCTTGTGCGTGAGTGTGCGCAGGCCGTAGTGTGCGCGGGTGTCGTGATCGCCGGGGTCGTGGTAGTAGCGGTAGTAGAACGAGGTGCGCCAATCTGATGGCGGCTTGTCCGCCAGGAGGGGCAGCAGGCTTTGGCCTTGGATTTCTGGGGGAATTGTGGCGCCGGCGAGTGCGAGGAAGGTCGGGGCGTAGTCGGTATTGAGGACGAAGTGCGGCACGACGGTGCCGGGCTTGGCGACGCCGGGCCCGCGAAGGAGCAGAGGCACGCGCAGCGAGGGCTCGTACATGAATCGCTTGTCGTAGAGGCCGTGTTCGCCGAGGAAGAAGCCGTTGTCGGACGTGTAGAGGACGACGGTGGAGCTTGCGAGGCCGGCCTTGTCGAGGTAGTCGAGTACTCGTCCAACGCCGTCGTCGACACCTTGGATGCAGGCGAGGTAGTCTTGCAGGTATCGCTGGTACTTCCAGTGCGTGAGCTCGTCTCCCTTCAAGGTGGTCTTGGTGCCGTCGGGCCGGGTGACCTCGACCTCATCGGGCTTGACGCTGAGCCAGTCGCGGCGGGCTTGGGCATCGAGTTCGGGCGGGGGCACGAGCTTGAGATCTCGACGGGTGAGGTCGCGGGCGATCGTCTGGCGGTTCTCGGGGAGAGCGGCTGGGCGTGTGGAGTAGTTGTCGTCAAAGGTCGCGGGCTTGGCGAAGTCCTTGTCGCGGAATCGTTCGCGGTTCTTCGCGTCGGGCGTCCAATCGCGGTGAGGCGCCTTGTGGTGAAGCATGAGAAAGAAGGGCTTGTCGTTGGGCCTTGCTCGCAGGAACTCGATGCCCATGTCGGTGATCAGCTCGGTGACGTAGCCTTTGGTTTCGATGCGACCTTGCGGCGTGAGGAAGGAGGGATCCATGTAAGCACCCTGGCCGGGGAGGATTGTCCATGTGTCGAAGCCGGTGGGATCGCTGCCTAGGTGCCACTTGCCGATCATCCCGGTGTGGTATCCGGAAGCCTGGAGCGTCTTGGCCACAGTGGGCTGGGAGCCGTCGAATCGGTTGAAGACGGGGACGCCGTTCTTGTGACTGTATTTGCCGGTCAGGATGGTCGCTCGACCGGGCGTGCAGATCGAGTTGGTCACAAAGGAATTCTCGAAGCGAATTCCCTCACGGGCGAGCCGATCGAGATTGGGCGTGGAGTTGAGCTTTGACCCGTAGCACGACAGCGCAGCTTGGGCGTGGTCGTCGCTCATGATGAAAATGATGTTGGGGCGTGCGCCCGGCGCGGGCGGCTCGGCGAGGGCGGCCTGTGCGGAGAGCAAGACGAGAGCGAGAACGTTCGGCATGTGTGCATGCTACCAGCCGGGGCAATCGTCCGCCGAGCACGCCCGGCGGGTCGAACGGAGGACTGAGCGGACGGCCCGTCGGCTTTCTGCTGCGTCGGGTGGAATCGTGGGATTGGCTACTTGCCGGTGAATTCCTGGATGGTCTGCACGAGCGCGGGCTTGCCGTCCTCTTGGATCGCCTTGATCAGATTCTCGACGGCGAGAACGTTCTGGTCCAGCTTTTTCGCGTCTCCCCTGTTCGTCTCATGGTGCTTGCGCAAGGCGGTAATGGTCTCCCTGAGGCGAGGGATGAGTTCCTTTGCGGCGCCGCCGTATGCTTTGAGCGGGCGGACGCATCGGTTCATGTCGCTTCCCCATTCAAATTCGTTCATGAGGTCGATGCTGATGGCCATCCCCTCCCTGATCCGAAATCGAGCCAGCAAGTCCAACCCCCCGTAGCGAATGCCATAGCGGAACATTTCTCCGCTGGGCGCGTTCTTGCGGATCGCCTGCACGATGTCAGGCATGAGGACCTTGACGTCATCCGCGGAGAGCAATGGATAGACTCCGGTCGCGAGGCCGCGGATCAATCCGTCTTCGTTCGCGAGGACCTCCTTGAGGGCGGCGTGCAAGAGCGAGCGGTCTACGCCATCGAGCGACTTCGCGAGTATGGGGGCTGGCTCTCTTGACCCGGGGCTGAGCGAGAAAAGAGCCTTGGCGACCTCACCCGCGAGTCGTTGCCGCCGGTCTGCGGGGTCCTTGATCAACGCTGCGCGGAGCAGGTCCGGCACAGAAGCCGCCCGCACGCTCTGGCTCATGCGAGGGATTGCCCGGGCGGCCAGCATCCTGACCCACGGGTCTTTGTCGGCGAGCAACGCACGCACCTGCGGCGCGACCGGATCAGCCTTCGGGCCGAGATTCGCGATGGCTTCGCACGCACCGTATCGAGCGCGGGGGTCTTTGCTCTCGAGCAGCTTGACGAGCTGAGGCAGGAAGTCGCCCTGGCGGAGGCTGAGTGCTTGCGCCGATCGCTGTCGCACTGGGGGCGACCAACTGGAAAGGCCGGCCAGAAGCGCATCGGTTTCACGCTGCGCGTACCAGATGTTCCGGTCGGCATCAAAGAACGAGAAGTCTTGACCTGCGGCCATCGTGTCTTCGACATCGCGAGGAGAGAGCGCGGGGAGGGCTCCCGGCTTTCGCCCTGTGATGTAGAGGCTCTTCAGCGGGAGGGCGTAGCCGAGGAGATAGGAACCTGTGCAATCCCATTTGTCGTAGGAATGCTCCCCGCGGATCGTCACGAAATCACAACTTCCATCCCAGGCGCGAGCGAGGTCGTAGTACCAGGAGGTCTCCTTGAAATAGGCCCCTGTAGCGGCCGGGCCGCATCGGGAAACGCCCGGGAGCGCCCAGAGGATGTTGAAGTAGTTACCCGTGTGGCCGCTCTCTCGTTCCGCGTAGGCGGCGGTGGCCATGCGTGAGTAGAACGAGACGGCTTCTTGATCGCCGAGCAGGTCAAAGAGCACGGCGGCTGCGGAGCACTTGCCGTTGTCCTCGTGCCATGGCCACGGGTCGTGATCGCCGTAGGGGATCGCGCCTTTGTTGACCCACTGGCGTAGGAAACTGCTGGCCTTGGCGATCGACTTGTCGAGGTCCGGATCGCTCACCCCGGCCTCCCGCGCCAGCACCATGGCCAGCGTCAAGGGGATGCCCGGCTGGTTCATGCACCCGTATCCGTACAGATTGCCGGAGGGCTGTGCGAATCGGTGGCCCCATGTTCCGACGATGCTGGCGCCGCGGGCGATCTCGAGCGCCAATCGACGTAACCCTGGCATGACCGCCTGGTCCTTGGTCGCGAGGGCGTACTCCGCAAGGAAGAGCGTCTCGTAGGCGTAGCCCCACGACTCGTGGCCTCCGGGTTGGGACTCGGCGACCTTTCGTGCGTACTCGGCCACGATCGGGCGATATTCCTCTCGCCCCGTGGCGATGAGCGCCAGCAGCGCCATCGCGTTCATGTCGTTCTCGATGCTGATTTGCACGTTGCCGTTCTTGTTCTTGAAACCGCGTTTGGCGATGGCCTCACAGCCCAGCTCGAAGATCCGCTTTGATTTCTCGCAGGCGTATGGAGCCGTGGGCGCGTAGGTGCCGAGCACCCGAAGTTTCAGTTGGACGTTGTCGGTCTTGCCCGCACGCCAGCGCATGAGCTTCAGCACGCCGCCACCGACTTGCGTCTCCGCCTTGGTGACCGCTCGTGCAAAGAGGAGACGGGCGTCACCCTGGAACGCCTGGCCATCGATGCCTGTGATCACGTCGTCCCTTTCCAAGACTCCGTCGGCGGGCGAGCCCTTGTCGACCTCGGTGATGAGGATCTGCCTTGCGTCGTCGTTCTGAACACCGGACGCCATCTTCCAGTTCCAGAACCAGCCACGTGCGCCGGTGGCTCCAAGCGTCCAGCTGTGATCGCTATCCGGCTTGCCGCCTTGGGTGAGGTCGGGCAGCGGGGGCTTCTTGTTGTGGGAGTCCTGCGCGGAGGCTGACGTGCATGCTGCCGCGGCGGCAAGCACCAGGAGGCTGAGAAGGCTGTTCATCCGGCGATTCCTTCCTTGACGTTTCACGCAGGACCGCTGCGGGCACTGAATTGAGAGTCTACCACATCTTCGTCCTGATTAACCGTTGATTCCGCGTGCCGGTCCGAAACATCTGTCGCGAGGCGGGAGGGGCGGTCATTGTGCGGAAAGCTCGAATTGCTGACCCACGGCTGTGGGAAACTCGATCACTCCATCAGCCAACTGGTTGAATTCAACAGCCTTTCCCTGGCTCACGATGTTCACGGGCAGGCCAACTCGAATCCGGCAGACTTGGCCGGCCTTGGAACGCACCTTGACGCTCTTGACCTTGCCTTGGGCCCATTGGAAGTCCAGTTCAAAGGCGCCACGAGCACAGAAGCCAGTCAATTCGCCGCTTTTCCAGTCGTCGGGGAGCGCTGGGAGCAGACAGATGTAGCCATCGTGCGATTGCATGAGCATCTCGGTGATCGCGGCGGTGGCTCCGAGTGTTCCGTCGACCTGCGGTGCCGTGCCGCAGCGAGCCAGCAACTGGACGCAGGTTTGGTCCTGGAGGTACCGCTTGAAGATCGTGTGAGAGCGGTTGCCGTCTCCGAGACGAGCCCAGAGTGCCATCTTCCAGGCCATCGAGAAGCCCTTGCCGCCGTCGCCGCGATCGTCGAGCACTTTCTTGTAAGCTTGAATGAGTTCTGGAGTTCGTTTGTCCCAGAGGACTCGTCCGGGGTAGAGGCCGTAGAGATGGGAGAGATGCCGGTGGTTCTTCTCGAGCACGTTCCAATCGTCGGCCCATTCCTGCAGAGCTCCATCGGATCCAATCTGAGGCGGTGCCAACTGCGCCCTGGCATCCTTCACTTTCGCGAGCATCGGTGAATTCAGACCCAGTTCTTCGGCTGCCCGGAGGTAGTAGCCGAACAGGTCGTGGAGAATCTGCATATCGATCGACGAGCCGGCGCAGATGGTCGTGCCGGGGAGCATGCTTCCGGTGACCTCGTCAAAGCAGGGACCGTTGTCCCCGGTGTCCGGGAAGTTCTCGGGGGACGTCGAAGGGTTGGTGACGAGCCACCTACCGCCGGGCTGCTTGACGAGGAAGTCGAGGAAGAACTGAATCGAGCCCTCGATGAGCGGGAGATTGGCTCGCAGGAACTCCTTGTCCTTGGTGTACTCGTAGTGCTCCCAGAGATGGGTGCAGAGCCAGGCACCGCCGATCGTGAACGTACCCCAACTCGGCCCGTCCATCGGGGCGGCCACACGCCAGAGGTCGGTGTTCTGATGGAAGACCCATCCCTTTGCACCATAGTGCTCTCTGGCGACCTGAGCGCCTTGATCGGACACCTCCTGGATGAGGCGAAAGAGCGGCTTGGTGAGTTCTGCCAGGTTGGCCGACTCGGCGGGCCAGTAGTTCATTTCCGTGTTGATGTTGGTGGTGTACTTGGAATCCCACGACGGGTTCATGTCGTCGTTCCATATCCCCTGCAGATTTGCTGGCTGTGAATCGGGACGTGACGAGGAAATCAGCACGTAGCGGCCGAAGTTGTACACGAGCGCGGCCAGACTGGGATCGGACTCGGTCTGGCACTTGACTTTCCGCTCGTTCGTCGGGAGAAGCGAGTTCTCGGTGGTCGGGAGGCGCAGGGCTGCTCTGCCGAAGAGCCGCTTGTAGTCCTGGACGGCCGCCTTCTTCATCGCTTCGTAGACGCGTCCATCAAGACGACGCAGATCATCCTCGACTCTCGCATGCTCGTCGCCGCTCACGTCCTTGTAGTTGACGAAGTTGGTCTGCGCAACGAACACGAGCGTGACGGCGTTTGCGTTCTGGATGACGAGGTCGACGCCCTTGGTGGTGACCGATCCGCCATCGACCAACGCCTTGATGCGGCCCTCGTATCTCAGCATTCCTGCGACGCCGAGATAATCCGCGGACTTTCCGGTGAGCACCAGACCGTCGGAGCCAACCGGGTCCATTCGGAAGTAGTCCGTGCCGTAGTTTGAGTGTGCCTGATTTCTCACTCCTCTCAGATTGGCGGTCAGGCTGAGTGATCCGGGACGGCTGACGGTGAGCCGGACGATGATCGCCTGGTCGGGTGCGGAGGCGAAAGTCTCACGATGATATCGAACACCATCGATGGCGTATTCGACGCTTGTGACGCCGGTGTCAAGGTCGAGCGTTCGCTGATAATCGGAAGGCTGTCCAGCGTGTGAGAGGAACATGTGGAGATTTGCCAGACTCTGGTACTTTTGCTGCTCGACGGGGTAGCCCATCAGTTTGCGGCCGAAGAGTCTGTGAGCTTCGCGGGACTTGCCAGCAAAGACCAGGCGTTGGATCTCGGGGAGGGAATGACTGCCTCCGGGTACTACGGTCGAGTAGGGTCCGCCGGACCAGTAGGTGCTCTCGTTAAGTTGGATGCGTTCTTCCTGAACGGTGCCGAAGACCATCGCCCCGAGCCGTCCGTTTCCCACCGGCAGCGCTTCGTCCCATTTGGTGGCTGGCGTGGAGAACCAGAGCAGGGTTGATGGGTTGATGGACTTGGTGTTCATGGCGGGTGGTGCACTAGGCTCTGCGGGCTGCAGCGAGGCGCAACTGTGGAGTGAGACAGCGAAAGCCCCGGACGAGAGAACTGATGCTTGCGCTGCGGACTGCCCCAAGGTCGCTGCGACGACAAAGAGACACAATCCTGACTGAAGGAGCCGGATCACTGCGTGTGTCTGTTTCATGCCGCGCAGCATACCCAGTTTGGCCTGAGAGGGGAAGGCGAAAAGGCCGACGTACGTGCGGATCTACGGTGGAGTTCGCGGGGTGCCAATTAGCCTCGGCCAGACACCCCCGGCCAAGCAGCCGTCGGCTTGGGTCGAGCGAGCACTTCGACCTAGCGACAACTCGCGCAGCCGGTCGAGCATCGCCCGGGCTTGAGCGCCAAGGCCGAGGGCGTGACCGCCAGGCCTCCCTTGGACGTGCATCGCAGTTCCGAAGGCATGGAGAGACCGACCGCGTACACGGCATCGATGGTCTCATCAAGCGGGATGTAGTTGGTGTACCCGCCGAGGACGAGGTCTGCGTTGACAAAGGCGCAGGCTGCTGCTGCCCCGTTGCGGGTGTGACAGGGAATCTCCACGGTGCCGTGCAGTAGGTCGCAGACGGTGCCCATGGTGTTCTGGAAGCAGATCGCACCGGCATCGCAGGCCTGTTGGGCGGTGCCGCCGACGGCGTCCACGATGGCGGCGGCGGCCATCGCGCCCGAAGCACCGATCTCGACCTGGCAGCCAGCGACCTCTGCGGCGAAGGTCCCGCGAATGGCGAGAATCATGCCAATGGCACCGGCGGCGAGCAGGGCCAGAGCGATCTGCTCGCGTGTCAGGTTGCGTTCCTCGGCCAACGTGACCATCGTTCCGGGAATGACACCGGCGGAGCCGCCCGTGGGAGCGGCACAGACCACGCCCATCGCGCCGTCCACGTGCATGACAGCCAGGGCCCGCGCGGCGGCCCGCGTGTGCAGGCTGCGCACGGAGAGAAGCCCCTTCGCTTCGGCCCTGAAGATGGTGCCGGCGCAGGCTGGGAGCAGTTGCAGCCCGGTGAAATTGGGATCCAGCCCGAGTTCGACGGACTGGACCATGATGTCGTAGCGTCGAAGCATCTCATTCATCACTTCGGCCTCGCTGATTCCCAACAGCTGGGCCTCATGGGCGAGCGCGACTTGGCCGAGGGAGCAGCCGCGTTCCTGGGCGATCTGCACCATCTCGGCCGCGCTTGAGAACAGCGGGCGTCCCTTCTGCACAAAGTACACGGGTGCAGATTCCCATACGCGTGCGTCGGCCTCAAGCGTTCGAAGACGATCACGGAACTTCGGCGGCAGCGCTATTGCCCTTCGGGCTATGAGCCGCACAACACCGCTTTCCCGGGCCGCGACGGGCTCTTCGAGAAGCGCGCCGTCGGAAGCCAGAAGCGAGCGAGCGACGTCGGCGTTGGCGGCTGAGATCTCGAGCAGCGTTTCGTAAGCGGAGCCATTGAAGAGCACCGCACGTCCGTCGATGCTGGTGATCTCCACCTCGCCACCACCGATGGACCTGGCCACAATCCTCAGCCTTTCGCCGTCGGCCGAGGTGAGATCGAGGTCGGTGGTGTTGGGGTGATCGGCTCCGACGAGGGTTCGAACCTGGAATTGCAGGTCCATCCCGACACCGGGCGCGTCCTGCAGCGCGGTGAAGAATGATTCGTCGGTGAGCGGGCGGTTCATCAGGCCCATCGCAAAGCCGCGGTCGGCGCCTTGCGGTTCGTACGTCGCCGCGTACGACCCTTCGGGGTCAAAGGCCAGGATCGCTCGCGTTGGAGTGCCGCCGAGGATCGAGCGGGCCATGCAGCCGATATGGAATCCGCCTGCCGTGTGCGAACTGGACGGCCCGCGCATGACAGGTCCCAGGACGTGGTTAAAGATGCTTATTGTTTTCATGGCTTCACACTGGTGGAACTGTTGGATGGGGCGGGTGACGGCTCAACGTTGATCCCCCACAGTCTTTCAAGCAACGCGACCATCTCCGGATCGTGCCGCTTCAGATCGTCGCGGGTGCACGGAAAGAAGTCGTTGGCGCCGAAATAGGCTTCGGTCGATTCCGCAAAGTACTCCTGCGAGTTGGTCATAGCGTAAGCACCCACAACCACCGTCTCTCCTCCTCCGAGTTGCTGCTCAACAAGGTCGTATGTGCCGCTCACGTTTGCCCGTTTGTAGGCAGTGACGACCTGCTTGTTGTCAAACCCGTCGGGGAGCACGCGGTCGTGATAGGCATGGGCGAGTTCGTGGAGGGCGAAGTTCGGCATTCGGCGTGTCTCGGCCTCGAAGATGCGTACGTTGGTGAACTCGACGGACTTTGCCATGGCCGGGTCGCGGCCGTTCTGCCGCAGCCAGTCGGCACTCGGATGGTACTCGGCTTTCGGCTCGATTCCGGGGTACTCGCACGAGAGCCACAGCGGCACCTTGCGTAACTCCGCCACCGCCGCCGACGGCACGACCCGAACGATCTCCTCGAGTTGCGTCTTGAGCATCACGAGCGCACGGTCCGTGGCGGCAGCATCGTTGGCGAGCAGCGACTCGCTGACGTGCACTGTCCAACCGGCGACGTCGCGTGTCCGCATGCCCGCGTTCTGGAGCGCCGACTGGACCGGCTTGGCTGCCACGCCGGGGTTGGGCGGCAGGTTTTCATTGAGGTATCTCGTGAGCAGGCCATAGAAATGCTGAGTGGTGTTGCGCCCCTCATAGATGCCGTGCGAGCGGGCCGGGTAGGGCATCACGGTGAAGTGCTTCCCGTGCGCGATGAGCTCGTTCATCAGCCTCTCGGTGCCCTGGAAGTGCCCGTTGTCATCGCCGGTGCCGTGAACCACCAGGAGGTTGCCCTTGAGCTGGTGCGCGAATGTCAGGGGCGAGCCGTCGCGATAGCCCGCGACGTTGTCCTTGGGCAGGCCCATGTAGCGTTCCTGGTAGATGCTGTCGTAAAGGAGTTGGTCCGCGTTGGGAGCGACGGCAATGGCTGTGCGGTAGAGGTCGGGCTCGCGGAAGAGCGCGTTGAGACTCATGCTGCCCCCGCCGCTCCAGCCCCAGATGCCGACGCGTGCCGGGTCGGCGAACGGCCACCGCTGCAGAAGAGCGCGGGCGGCGGCGGCTTGTTCCTCCGAAGCAAGGATGCCGATCTGCCGGTGGACGGACTTGCGCCACGCTCGACCCCGGGGGGCCATCGTGCCACGATTGTCCACGCTGGCGACGATGTATCCTTGTTGGACGAGCATCCAGTGCCAGAGCAGCTGCCGGCCCTGCCATGCGTCCCGCACCGTCTGGCCGTGCGGCTCTCCGTAAACGTGGAACAGGAGCGGGTGCTTGGCTTCTTGATCCATACCCGGCGGCTTCAAGCACCAGGCGTCGAGCGACTGCCCCTGGCCGATCTCGACGCGCAGGAACTCGACCGAGAGCCCGGCCAACTTCGCTCGAAGGGCCTTGTTGTCGACGAGCGTGCGTGCCACCGTGTGATCCGGCAGACGGATGAGTTCCACCACCGGAGGTGTCACGAATGTGGAGTAAGTGTGCACGGCCCAGCGTGAATCGGGTGAAACGTCGTAGGTGTGCCAACCCGGCTGTCCTGCGGGCGTGAGTCGCTCTGGTGCCCCACCGCCTCGGAGCGGAGCGCGATAAAGGTACCGCTGCGTGGCATTCTCCGGCGACGCGGCAAAATAGAGCCAGCCTCCGGCATCGTCCAACGCTTCGAACTCGATCATGTCGAAGTCGCCGCTGGTCACCAGCGACAGACTCCGGCCATCATCGCCCGCGACGTACGCGTGACGCCACCCGTCTCGCTCGCTGACCCAGAGGAAGTCGCGGCCCTTGCCCAGCCAGCGTACGGGATTCTCATTCTCCAGCCACGCGGGATCGGTCTCGGTGAGGATCGTCCGCGTCGACCCGCTGGAGGGGTCGGCGAGCATCACGCGGTTGGTGTCCTGGATGCGATTGAACTGCTGGATCAGCAACTGAGCGCCGTCGGGCGTCCACTCCATCCGCGGGAGATAGTGCTCGCGTGCATCGCCCGGCACATCGAGCCATCGCACCCCCCCACCGTCCGCGCCCACCACGCCCAACCGCGTTGCCGAGTTGCGTTCGCCGACTTTGGGATAAGGAAAGGATGTGATCTGCGGGTAGAGGCCTTTCGTGTTGTCGATCAGGTGGAACTCGGACACGCCGGTCGTATCGAACTGCCAGAACGCGATGGATCGGCCGTCCGGGCTCCATCGGTACCCGTCGCGGATGTCGAGTTCCTCTTCGTTGACCCAGTCGGCCGTGCCGTTGATGAGTCTCGGCGAGCCGTCAGCGGTGAGTGCTGTGATGCCCATCCCTCGGAGGTCCTGAACGTAGATGTTGTTCTCGCGGACATACGCCACCCGTGTACCGTCGGGTGAGAACTTCGCGAACATCAGCGTGGAGGGGGCGGCTTCACCCCCGAGTTTTTTGAGATCGCGAGAAACGAGATCGATCACCCAGTAGTCGCCGCGGGTGTTGCGCCGCCAGACTTTTCTGCTGTTCGTGTAGATCAAGACCTTGGACTCATCGCTCGAGAATACAAACGAGTCCACGCTCAGAGGGTCTTTGGCACCAGGTGGAATCATCGCGTCGGCCGGGAGGATGGCCGCCTCCGCTCCGCCTTCCAGATCATGTCGCACAAGGTTGCGCCCCGGGCGTCCGCCGACCGCCGGCGTGAGCGTGAAGTACGCCGGTGCCCGCAGGCTCCAGTGGAAGGGGGCCTGGCCCTCCTCTTGAAACTCACCGGAAGAGAAGATGCGGTCGATGGAAAGGGGTGGAACAGGGGCGTTGGCGGCGACGGGCGCGGCCTCGGGCTCCGCGGGCTGGGCGCACGCGAGGAGGGAGATCAGAACGAACTGACATGCGATCATTGTCTTGGCCCTTTTCCCTCGTTGACAAGCAGCGTGCTTCAAAACTTCCCGGCTGACCGACCACCCGGATTGGTGTCTCCACGATGATACCAGATCCGAGCCGCCCGCTGCCATGCTGATCGCGTGCATGCGGCAGTCGGCCCTGCAGCGGTCGACTCCGACGCGGGGATCGGTCGACCATGCGCGTTCATTCGCCCTTGGAGCGTGACTCCAATCCTCTTCGAAGCACGATCTGAAGGGCTGCCCTTCGGACATCCGATCGAAAGGCGAGGTCGGCATGAATGCGCTCGACGACACGCTGCGGGTCCTTGTGGACCTCAAAGAGCGAGTCCACGAGTGGCCCTGCTTCGAGAAGCACGGCGTGGCGAGCATTGGCGGCCTCGACGCGGGTGCGGATCGGGACGGGCTCCCAGATTCGAATGGTCGAATCCCCCGAGCACGAGGCAAGGCGATAGTCGCCGCCGGGCAGGGGTGTGGGGCTCCAGTCGAGCCCGCCGATGTGCCCGCTGTGGCCACCGAGGGTGCCCAACTGGTCGAAGGTTGAGGCTTCCCAGATTCGCACCTGACGATCAAGCCCGGCGCTCGCGATTCGCTTTCCGTCCGGGCTGAACGAAACAGCGAGAATCTCCATACCGTGACCCGCCAAGCCCGCGAGCAACTCACCAGTGTCCGTTCTGTAAATGCGCAGGATGCCGTCAATGTCGCACGAGGCCATTCGCGAGCCATCGGCGTTGAAGGCGAGCGAACGGGCACCTTCAACGACCTGCTCAACTTCGTCGAGAGTTTCGAGCGTACGCGTGTCAAGAATGAGCATGTGCGCGGGCGTTGATGTCGCGGCCTTCGGGGCCGGGGCATCGGGCAAGAGGGTGAGTGTCTGGCCGTCGGGACGCGGGGAGCCCGCCCGATAGGCATCCGAGGGAAGCGATCGCGTCCGGATCGTCGCGGCGGAACGCTCATCCAGAAGATCGATCTGGGAGACTCCGCGTTCGCCCTTCAAGGCTGATGCCATGATGACCGTTCGACCGTCAGAGCCGAAACCAACCCACTCCGGCCTGCGGCGGGACGGCACAGAGAAGACGAGGCGACCTGTGGTGAGGTCGATGACTTCGGTGCGCCCGAGTTGATCCCCGGGCGGCCCCGGCGTGCCGGGCGCGAGTTGAGCCAGATGCTCCCGAAAGATCTGGATTGCGATTGCTGCGAAACGTCCGTCTCTTGAGACCGCGACTGCCGCCGCCTTCTCGCCGACTTGCCCCCGGTGAACGCCAATCATGTCGCCGGAATCCGCATCCCAGAGACGAACCATGCCCGTCTCGCCAGTAAGACCATCCCATCCGCACGAGATGATGATGTCGGCGGCATTGCTCGGGACGAAGCGCACGTGGCTCACGATGTAAGTGTGGCCCGTGAGTACCGTGGTGTCCTGCGCGGAGAGGTCCCACAATCGGATCGGTCCGTGTGATTCCTGCGCGGCGATGGTCTTGCCGTCCGGCATGAACATCATCGCGGGGTTCAGCGGCGACTCGTTGGGATAAGTCGCTCGCAGCGCACCCGTTGCACGATCCCAGACTCGCAGGGCTCGATCTCGGGCAGTCGTTGCCACAAGCGAGTTGTCCTGCGAGAAGCAAATGGACTGCACCCGCCCCTGGTGGCGTAACACAACGGGTGCCGACGCCGCGGACTTGAGGTCCCACACCCTGGCCGTGTCATCGTCCGCCGACGACCCCACCCAATGGCTGTCGTTGGAGAATTGCAGGCGCGTTAACAAACCCGAGTGACCCGAGAGGGTCTTGACCTCCTCCAGAGACCGAGTATCGAAGAGGTGGATGACGTTCTGCGCGTCAACGGCCGCCCAGAGCGACGCGTCGGGGCTGAACTCCTGGTAGAACACCATAAACGGGATGTTTTTCTCCGCGAGAATCTTGCCCACCTTGGGATCGAACCGAGAGAGGTGATCAAAGTTGAACATGTTCAACATTCCGTCGGCGGCGGCAACGACCTTGCTCGAAGGAAGCTCTGAAAGCAGAACGTCGCTTTCACCAATCTTTGCTCCGTTCTCAAGGTCCCACGCGACCGTTCGCAGATTCGGCGAGGTCGTCCCCGCTGTCACTGAGAACATTGTCAGCACGCGGGAATCGGCGGAGACTGACACAGAGATCGGAGCGTCGGACGGTGAGGGTTCGAACATCCGGATCAACCGGCCCGTCCGGGCGTCCCATTGGTGGGCGGTTCCCCCGTTGAAAGTCAGGAATCGCTGCCCATCCGCGTCCGGGATCATCATGGAAGTTGAGTCCACGTGAATCAGGTCGGGCATCAATGCGTTCGGGGGGAATGCTCGGACCGAGGAGTCGAGCCTCGCCATCAGCACACGCCATTCCCATCCGCGAAGGCGCTCGGAAGCAGCGTCAAGGAATCCACGAGCGAGGTTGAACTGCACGTTGTTCACGGCTGCGGACGCCGACATCAGATTGGCCGCGTAGGCCTGCCTGATCGCCAACGCTTCGGCGTCCAGAGCCCGTTCTGCTGTGGTGTCCGCCCGATTCGTCGCACGCTCGGCTGCCTCGCGCTGTTCCTGCGCCCGAAACAAACCCAGACTCGTCCCAATGATGCCGGCGATCATCGCGATCGCCAGCGCCGCAGCCGCGAGTGCAGGCCCTCGGTACCGCCTCGCGAACTTGCGAATCTGGTAGATCCTTCCCGGCGGGGCGGCCTGCACCGCGTGCCCGGCCAGATACCTCCGTACGTCACGCGACATCGCGCCAGCCGACTCATACCGGCGGTTGCGGTCCTTTTCCATAGCCCTCATGACGATCCAGTCCAACTCTCCACGCAGCGCTTTCACGAGGCGTTCCGGTCGCGTCGCACGTTTGCTCGCCACAGCGTCCGATGTTTCGGGAGTCTGCGAGAGTCGAGAACTGGGCTTGGGCGGGTCTTCTTCGCGGATCATCCGCTGCATCTCCCCGAGCGAGGCAGACCGAAGCCTTTGGAAGTCGAGGGGCGTCTGGCCGACGAGGAGCTCGTACATCAGCACGCCGACCGAGTAGACATCCGTCCGAGTGTCCACGTCCTCGCTGGACTCCCCGGCCTGCTCGGGACTCATGTACGCGGGAGTGCCGATCATCTGGTGCTGCTCGGTGAGTATCGTTCTCTGCGAATCGCCCGCGTCGGTGGCCTTGGCGATGCCGAAGTCGATGATCTTGGGGACCGCCCTTGAATCGACCTCGGTCACGAGCACGTTGCTCGGCTTGATGTCCCTGTGAATCACGCCCTTCTGGTGCGCGTGCTGCAACGCGTCGCAGACCTGCGCTATCAGTTCCAGACGCTCGGCGATTGTGTGCGCGTGCGCATCGCAGTATTCGGTGATCGGCCTCCCCGTCACGAGTTCCATCACGAAGTACGGTCGCCCCTGCTCGGTCGCTCCCCCGTCGAACACTTTGGCGATGCCGGGATGGTCCATGAGCGCCAGCACTTGCCGTTCGCTCTCGAACCTGGCCACCACCCGGCGGGTGTCCATGCCCAGCTTGATGATTTTGAGCGCCACGCGTCGGCGCACCGGCGCGGTCTGCTGCGCGATATAGACCGTGCCGAAGCCTCCCTCACCCAAAGTCTCGATCAGTTCGTAATTGCCGATTCGCGATGGGTCGGCGAGTCCGCGTTCGTCTCCGCTTGCGACTCAGGGTGGCTGCACAATCGCTTCAAGCTTCGCCCTCACGTCCAGGATCGCGTGGTCAGACATGACGTCGCCGCGTCGAACCAGCTCGGCGTCCGAGGCGAGCATGTCCCTCACGCGACTCGCAATCAATGGTTCCTTGGCGGCGATTCCCGAGAGATACCCCCCAACATCGCCTTCGGCGAGCGACCGCGCCACCTCGTACACCTCGGCGAGTCTGGAGAACCCAAGAGGATCGACATCGGAAGGCACTACACGTCCCGCCCATCCGCGAGTTCCGTTCGCAACCACGCTCGGGCCATCGCCCACTCCGAATCGACGGTCCGCTTGCTGACACCGAGCACGGTCCCGATTTCCTCGATGGTCATCGCGCCAAAGACCCGCATCTCGACCACTTGCACATGTCGTGGACTGACTTCGCCCAGACGAGTCAGGCACTCCTCGAACGCGAGAACGTCGAACTCCGCCCGCCCGAGCTCCGCACAATCGTTCGCGAGTGTCAGTCTCGCCCCCCCCCCACCCTTCTTGATTGCGTTGTGCTTGCGGGCATGGTCGGTGAGCACATGCCTCATGGCCAGAGCCGCGACGCGAAAGAAGTGCGTCCGATCTTGGACGCGGTCGATCCCGACGGCCATTCTCATCCACGCCTCGTTCACCAGCGCGGTTGGTTGCAGCGTGTGCCCGGATCGTTCCGACCTGAACAGGTGTTCTGCCAGACTGTGCAGCTCGCCGTAGACCATCGGGAGAAGCACCCCGACCGCTGACGAGTCACCCGCGCGAACCTTTTCAAGCAGCACAGAAACACTTGGACTTTCCATCAGACCCTTCTCCGACCGTTACCCGACTCTCATGGGAGCTCGGGCGTCCTCATGCCCGAGTCTCAAGAGACTGAAAGTCTTTGTGGCCGGACAGTGCATGTAGACGCAGCATACCAGATCTCCGATTTCCGACCAAACCCCGAACTTACAGGCTCGGATGGCTCGCTCTCGCCTCGAATCGAGATTCCCCGGACGGTGGCTGCGCGATTCGCGGACAGACTGCGCTCTGACGGATGGAGGTCTGACGCTCGAGTATGAGGCAGACGCGATCCGAGTCTTGGCGGGCGGGCCGCACCACCATCTTTCAGGAGAGTCCCCATGCGAACACGTTCATTGATCACCCGTTTGCTCGTCGTGGCTGGAGCGGCCGCCGCCCTCATGCCCCAGGTTGCGTACGCCCAGGCACCCCTCGGAACAGCGTTCTCGTACGCGGGATTGCTCTCGAGCGGGGGCCAAGCTTCGAACGGCTCGTTCGATCTTCGCTTCCGCCTGTACACCGCCGAGAACGGCGGGGTTCAGCTCGGCAGCACGCTGTGCCTCGACAACGCCCAGGTCACCAACGGCAAGTTCGCGGTGCTGCTGGACTTCGGGACCGTGTTCAACGGGCAGAAGCAGTTCCTTGAGATCGACGTGCGTCAGGACGCGGGTGCCGACTGCTTTGACGGATCGGGATACTCCACGCTCACCCCCCGGCAGGAGCTGACCGGCACGCCCAACGCTCTCTTCGCTCAGAACGCAGCGACCGCGACCACCGCGGACACGGCGATCACCGCGACCTCCGCGATCAACGCCGACAACGCGGCGAACGCGGCGACCTTGAACGGGCAGTCTTCGAGCTACTACCGGAACGCCGCGAACCTGACCGGAACCGTTCCCTCGTCGGGCCTTTCCGGCACGTACTCCGGTGCCATGAACCTGAGCAACCCCGCGAACACCTACGTCGGCAACGGCTCGGAGCTGACGCTGCTGAGCGCGTCGAACATCTCGACGGGAACGCTGAGCGCAGCACGCATGCCCTCCAATTGGGCCGCGGGCGGAGACTTGACCGGTTTCTTCCCCTCACCCTTCATCGCTCCGGGCTCGGTCAGCCAGAGCAAGTTGTCGCCCGATGTGCAGAGCGTGCTGTCCCAGTGGACAGCCCAGAGCGTGACCCTGGGCGAGGCGGTCGCCTGGGGAAGCAACGGCCAAGGACAGGCCAACATCCCGGCGCTGCCGCCAGGCGTCGGTTACACCTTTGTGGGAATGGGGTATCAGCATGGCCTTGCGATGCGAAGCGATGGTGTCGCCATTGGCTGGGGCTTGAATTCAAGCGGGGAAACGAACATCCCCGCACTGCCGCCCGGCGTGACCTACACCTCTCTCGGAGGAGGTGACGGATGGAGCTGCGGCCTCAGGAGTGATGGCCAGATCGTCGCCTGGGGCTACAACGGCAACGGGCAGACCGATGTTCCGGCTCTGCCACCGGGCGTCACCTACACCGCTGTGGATCCGCAGTATTCCTTTGCCGTGGCGCTGCGGAGCGACGGCGAGGTGGTGGCATGGGGCAACAACGGCAGCGGGCAGACCGATGTTCCGCCGCTCCCGCCCGGACTGACCTACACCGCCGTTGGCGCCGGGCAGAATCACGCGATCGCCGTGCGCAGCGACGGCATTGTGGTGGCGTGGGGCTCCAACAGCGATGGGCAAGCCGATGTTCCTCCGGGATTGACCGGCGTCGTCAAGGTGCGAGGCGGTGAATTCAGCAGCATGGCGCTGAAGAGCGACGGAACGATTGTCCCCTGGGGCTGGGCCGGACAGGGCGAACTCAATGTCCCGGCGCTGCCGCCCGGACTGACATACATCGCGATGGCAGGGATTCAGGGCTCGTGGCTCGGCTTGCGCAGCGACGGAACCGTGGTCGCCTGGGGCAACAACGGCGCCGGACAGAACGATGTACCGCCGGGGCTCACCGATGTGGTTGGCATCGCGACGGGCGTTCAGACGAGCCTCGCGCTCCGCATGCCTCCGCCGCTCACCTCGCTGAATGCGAGCAGCAACCTGAACGTCACCGGCGGCGGCACGTTCTCCGACGGGATCACCGCTTCGTCGTTCGCGGGAAGTGGTGCCGGGCTCACCAACCTCAGCGCTTCAAGTGTCACCGGCACGCTCGCGGCGGCTCAGATCCCCGATCTCGACGCTTCCAAGATCACGACCGGCACGCTCGCGGCGACTCAGATCCCCGATCTCGACGCGTCCAAGATCACCAGCGGCAGTCTGTCCGCTGCGAGACTCCCGACCACCGGTGACTGGAGCCTGGCGGGCGGCGATCTCAATATCGACGCCTACACGCTCTATGTTGATTCGGTGAACAACCACGTGGGTATCGGAACCGCACCGAGTATCGCGTTCTCGCTGGATGTGATCGGAAGCATTCGAAGCAGTAACACCGTCACCGCAGCCTCCTTCTCCGGCTCCGGCGCAAGCCTCACCGGCCTCAACGCCTTGAACATCGCCACCGGCACAATCGCCGATGCTCGACTCTCCACGAACGTCCCGCTGCTCAACGTCGCCAACGCCTTTACCAACTCAGGGAATACGACCTTTGCGGGCAATGTCGGCATCGGAACGGCAAGCCCGCTCGGAAAGCTTGACGTTGCAGGCGGAGGTGGTTCTTACGTTCGCGTGGATGGCGGCGGCGATATGCGGTTCAACGGCGGCTTCGATGGCAACTTCTGGTTCATGAACGAAGGGAACGGTTCCGGAGGGACCGAATTCGTTGGCGGTGGGCAAAGCCGGCTTCGGATCCAGAACGCGACGGGAAACGTCGGCATCGGCACGGCCACGCCGACGAACCGACTCTCGGTTTCCGGCAACGCCGATGTCACGGGGTCCATCGCCGCCGCCTCCTTCACCGGCTCCGGCGCGAGCCTCACCGGCCTCAACGCATCACACGTCACCACCGGAACGATTGCACAGTCCGTGCTGCCAGTTACGGCATGGTTTGACTCGTCGTTGCCAGCCAACGCGATCACGAGCAGCGGCGGTGTGTACACCACCATCGGCGGCACATCGCAGGCCTTCCCCATGCGTCAGGGTGTCGCCGTCATCAGCTGGAGCACCAGTGCGTTGACGACCGCCGCGAACTCGGTGTACAACCTGCGGATCAAGGCCGTGACCGGCGGCGTGACGACCTTTGGCCCCGTAATCGCGTTCGCCATCAACGCGGCCGGCCCGCACATCGGAATCAGCGGCAACGCCGTGGTCACGATTCCGTCCACCGCGACCACCACCTTCACCCTCGAGGTCACGCGCGCCTCCGGAGCTGGCGCCTACACAACCGATGTCAACGACTCGTTCTCAGCAACGATCATCAATATCGGACAGTGATCGGTGCTCGCCATGATGCCCTCACCGACAAGAACAGCGTCATTCCCGAGGTCCAGAAGTGCCTCGGGGTGGAGGGCAAGCACCTCCACCCCGAAGCCTCTGGAAAGCCTGCTTCACAAGGAGTCTTCTTCGCGAAACTGGCCTGAATCGAATCGTCACTCAACCCCTGATGCGCCGATGTCTTTCTCTCACTGAAGCCGCCTCATCCGTGCACGCCGACTCTCCTCGGTCGGCGTGCGCCTTTCTCGCCCTGGTCGGGCCCGTCCGCCCGACCAGACCACAATCGCCCGTTGTGCGACCGCCGATGGCGTTCGCGTACTTCCTTGTTCCGCTTCGTTCACCCCCCGGGAGACTCACCATGTGCATCCGCCTTGCCGTCGCGATCGTGACCGTGTCCGTAGCCGCCCCCGCGCTCGCCCAGCCCTATCAGATCGACTGGTGGAACGCCGGCGGAGGCGGCGGAACCTCGTCCGACGGCCTCTTCTCAGTCTCGGGGAGCACGGGGCAACTCAGTTCGACCACGCCGATGTCGGGCGGCATCTACTCCGTCAGCGGCGGGTACTGGTCCGGCGTTGACAACACCCCGACCTGCCGCGCCGACTTCAATCGAGACGGCTTCCTCGACTTCTTCGACTATGACGCCTTCGTCGAGTGCTACGAAACCGAGGTTTGCGGCGGCTCCTCCGCCGACTACAACCAGGATGGCTTCCTCGACTTCTTCGACTACGACGACTTTGTCCTCGCATTTGAGATAGGGTGCTGAGCCCGGCCGAAGCGAGCGCGACCGCCACGCTCGCTTCGGAGCCGCTGGAGGTGTCCAAACTGAAGCACAAGCACAACGCTGCAGGCTCCCGGGTCGGGCGAACTTGGTATCATCGCCAAGCGGCCGATGGGTGAACGCGGGGCTCTGTCACGCAGCCCGCGGGGGTCGCATAAAGGAGCCCGCCTGTGCATGTGCTTCGCTTGATTTCCGTACTGACCTCGTTCGGACTGTTCGGGGTCGGGCTGGCGGCCGGACAGACTTCTGAGAGCGCGTCCAAGCCGATAACAGCCGATACGGTGGAGTCCAAGCCGAGTGCTGATCCGCTATCCGAGATTCGTACGGTCGCCGAACAGAGCGACTACCGCCTGACGGCGAAGTATGACGAGGTTCGTGAGTATCTCCGTCAGCTCGCGTCGGCATCGCCGCTGGTGCGGCTGTCGGATATCGGTGCCTCCGGAGAAGGGCGAGACATCCCGATGGTCTTGCTCGCGGACCCGCCCGTTGCGAGCGCCGAGGAGGCCAAACGCTCGGGGAAGTTGATCATCGCGATGATCGGTGGTATCCACTCGGGAGAGTGCGACGGGAAAGAAGCGCTGCTCGCGCTCGCGAGGGACATCGCGGCCCAGAGACAAGCCGCCAAAGGCCAGTCTCGCAACAACGGAGATGCGGCCAAGGAAGAGACTGGAGGGCCGATCCGCGAGAGCAGCCTGAACCATGTCGTGCTGATGTTCATTCCCATCTTCAATCCGGACGGGAACGAGAACATGGCACCCGGCAATCGCCCAGGGCAAGAAGGGCCGGAGATTGTGGGGCGCCGGGAGAATGCCGCAGGTCTTGACCTGAATCGCGATTTCGTCAAGCTGGAAGCGCCCGAGACCAGAGGCCTGGTGCGGATGCTGAACCAGTACGATCCCGCGGTGTTCATCGACACCCACACGACGAACGGCTCGTACCACCGGTACGCCCTGACCTTCGATACCAACAAGAACCCGGCGGGTGACGCGGCACTCACGCATTACGCAAGAGAGACGATGCTCCCTCGCATCTCCCGGGCTGTGAAAGAGAAGCACGCGCTCGAGACGTTCTGGTGCGGGAACTTCGAGCAGGATCATGCGCGATGGGAGACCTATCCGGACGATCCACGCTTCGGCGCGAACTACGTCGGTATGCGGAATCGTATCGCGATTCTGACCGAGTCCTACACCTACGCACCATACAATGACCGAGTGGATTCGCAGTACAAGTTTGTCAGCGCGTGCATCGATGACGCCGTCGAAAGCCGCGATGAGGTACGAAAGCTCATCAAGGCAGCGGACCAGCGTGCCTCGGCATCCGGAGGCGATGGGAGAGCGGACGACGAGTCGCTTTTCGTGACAACGCGATCGCGGCTGACGAAGTCCGAGGCAAGGACGACGATTCTCGGCTTTGTCGAAGAAGAACGTGACGGCCGCTCTCGCCCGACGGAAGTGGCACGGGACTACCAAGCGGACCTCTACGTGACCTTCGCGACCGACGCCAGCGTAGTGCGTCCTCATGCCTACGTGATCTCGGCACCGGGCACTTCCGAAACTGGCAAAGTCGGACCTTGGATCTCAAGAGCGAAGGAAACGTTGCAACGCCACGGAATCAAGGTTGAAGAACTGCGTGAGGACATCGATCTGGATCTCACGGCTTACAGGGTTGAGAGCATCACGCAGGCGTCGAGGCTCTTCCAAGGGCACTTTGAAGCAACTGTGGAGGCGACGGCTAGCCCGCACAGCCGCCGCATCGCTGCGGGGTCTCTGCTCATCCGCACGGGACAGCCGCTAGGAACACTCGCGTCGTACCTGCTCGAACCGGGCAGTAAAGACGGCCTCGCCACGTGGAACTTCTTCGATGACTCGCTTCAGATCGGCGGCGAGTTCGCGGTCCTGCGGCTCGAGCACGCGGTGCCACTGATCACGCTTCCAGCCACCGACTTGCCAGAGGATGTGAAACCCAAGCAGGCGATCACATTTGACATGGTCTATGAAAGAGATCGTGCTCCGAATCTGTCGGGGTCTGCCGCCGGGATCG
Organism: Phycisphaera mikurensis NBRC 102666; assembly: GCA_943369765.1. Classification (GTDB taxonomy): domain Bacteria; phylum Planctomycetota; class Phycisphaerae; order Phycisphaerales; family UBA1924; genus UBA2396. Next base: position 85,172 of record CALROI020000012.1, read on the forward strand.
GAGCGTGGATTGACGACTCCCGTTTCCTTCAGAACAAGGGCGGGAAGCAGTACATTGTGAACGCGGCGTCGGGAAGGGCGGAGCGGTTTGTGGATCCGGCGCCCATCGCGGAGGGCCTGTCGCGATTGCCGACCATAACCAAGAGCGACGCGGAGAGCATCGCAAATCGTTCCGGCCTGAGCTGGAACAAGGATCGCACCGGCTTCGTCGTCGAGCACAAGGGCGATCTGTACTACTGCCGGAAGGACGGAAGCGGAGCGTGCAGACTCACGTCGTCTCCGAGCACGGAGGAGTTGTGGACCTTCAGCCCGGACGGTCAGTTTGTCGCCTTTGTCAGAGAGAACGACCTGTGGGTGGTGGACGTCCTGACACAGACCGAAAGGGCCCTCACAACCGGCGGAAGCGACACGCTCCGGCGAGGAAAGCCGGATTGGGTCTATATGGAGGAGGTGCTCGGGCGTGGCCGCAGTTCATACTGGTGGTCGCCCGACTCGACGCGGATCGCGTTCCTCGAGATCGACTCGTCGTCGGTGCCTGTTTATACGATCGTCAATGACGTGCCGGACAAGCTGGACGTCGAAAGCACAAGGTATCCGAAGGTCGGACAGCCAAACCCAACCGCCCGGGTGCTCTCGGTGTCGGTGGCGGGCGGGGAGCCGCGGGAAGTGGATCTGCGAGACTACACAACGCAGGACATGCTGATTCTCAACATCGGCTGGCGAGGTGACAGCTCCGGATTCATCGCCTGTGTCTCGAATCGCTTCCAGACGTGGGTCGATGTCTTGGCGAGCCCCGCGGATGGCGGAACGCCCAAGAAGCTCTTCAGGGAAACAACCAAGGCCTGGGTGGATGCGCCGCCGCAACCGAAGTTTCTGAAGGACGGATCGTTTCTCTTTCAATCGGAGCGATCCGGGTGGAAGCACTATTACCACTACTCCAAAGATGGTGCCCTGCTCGGCGCCGTCACCGCCGGAGAGTGGGAGGCCAGGTCCATTCTGGAACTCGATGAGGAGCACAATCGTCTCTTCATCAGCGGAACCCGGGAAACGCGGATCGCGGAGGCTCTGTACTCTGTCGCCTTGGGCGGGCCGACCTATCCCGCACCGATCACGCTTCTCACCGACACGAACGGAACTCATCGAGCAAGCGTCTCGCCGAAGGGGACTTACTTCGTGGATTCGTGGTCCGACGCCGGGCGCGCGACGCGCGTGGCCGCGTTCTTGACCTCGGATCGGTCGTTGGTCCGCATGCTCGACACCAACCCGGTCCGTGACCTCGATCGGTACGTCCTGGGAACATACGAGCGGGTGCAGATTCCGATGAAGGATGGCTTCGTGCTTGAGGGTTCGATACTCAAGCCAGCGCATTTCGATCCTGAGAAGCGGTATCCGGTCTGGTTCATGACGTACGGGGGGCCGCAGGCACCGACCATCGGCGATGGATGGGCGCGTCGTGCGGCCGACGAGTGCCTCGCCGACGCCGGAATCATCGTCTTTCGCGCCGACCCGCGTTCAGCAAGCGGGAAGGGGGCGGTCTCAGCGTGGACAGCGTACAAGCAACTCGGCGTGCAGGAACTCAAGGACATCGAAGAGGCAATCGGATGGCTGTGCCAGAACCGATGGGTCGATCCCTCCCGGATCGGGATGTCAGGCCATTCCTACGGCGGATTCATGACGGCCTACTGCCTGACGCACTCGAAGATCTTCGCCGCGGGCATCGCGGGGGCTCCGGTGACTGATTGGCGAGACTATGACTCGATCTATACCGAACGGTACATGCTGACGCCTGCCGAGAATCCAGACGGGTACGAGGCGACGAGCGTGGTGAAGGCGGCGAAAAACCTGCACGGGCGACTCCTGCTGCTTCACGGTATGATCGACGACAACGTACATCCGCAGAACTCGACTCGGCTCATGCGGGCGTTGCAGCGGGCGTCAAAGCAGTTTGACGTCATGCTCTACCCCGAAGCCCGCCACGGCTTTGGTGGAAAGCACTACGACCGGCTCGTGCTCGAGTTCATGATGCGAACAGTCGGAGGCCCTCGCGATCCCACCGAAACAACTCCGGCGCAATCACCAACCTTTGCTCCGGCCGATCCAGAGCGGTAGTCATCTGCGAGATTGACAACGCCGATCCTCGGTGGCAAGAAGCCGCAACTTCAGGACAGGATGCAGAGCATCTAGCTGAGGCGGACGGGCTCGAAACCCTTTCGATACTCACGCCGAACGATGGTCTTGGTCGCTTCAGCGTGATTGGTGAACGTGAGTGACTTGCGATCCCAGTTGAGCACCTGCCCGGGGTACTTGGCGGCCTTGACGGCGAGGAGGCCCAGTTCGGTACAACGGATCCCGATGTCGAAGGGCATCCAGAGGTGGGGCGTGTCCTTGCCGAGCGCTTTGTCGACCCAGGCGTGCCAGTGATTGAACGACGCAAACTCAGGGAGGCCGGGCCACTTCAGTCCGTCGGTCATTTTCCCGTCACGCCAGATCTCAAGCGGGCCCGAAGGGCCCAGAACCATGGTGCCGCCCTCGCAGACAACGACGGTGAAGATGCCGCCCGGCCATTTGCCCTCGCCGATGCCGAGTTGAGCGCGGTCCGGCTTCAAGTCGGTGTCGTAGATGTGGAAATTGCAGGTTGAATTGGCGAACTTGTCGCCTGAGACAGCATAGGTAACCGTCGAAAGGACGCGATCCGCGTGGAAGAAAGAGACATCACGGGATGGGGTTCGAGTGCACACCTGCGAGGGGCTGGTGAGCTCCGGGAAGGCGTAGAAAAGGACGTCGGCTAGGTGAACGACCCAGTCGGTGATCTGACCCCCGCCATACTTCCACCAACTACGCCACTGGCGTTGCACCATGTTGGGGCGGCATGCCTCTTCCTGGGCCCCGTTGAGCCAGAGGTTGTAATCGAACCCCTCGGGCGGCTTGACGGGGTCGCCGAGTTTCCCATCCGCGAAATAGAAACCGCCTGCGAGCGCGCCATTGCCGAACGCGATGTGAACCTCAATGACCTTGCCCAAGCCGCCGCTGCGGAGGATCTCGACTGCGGCGCGGCGTTCTTTGGACTCAATCCGCTGCGCACCGACCTGAGTGACGAGTTTCGGCCTTGCCTTGGCGGCCCGACCAAGAATATCCAGTTCTTCCAGTTGTTGGACGAGCGGCTTTTGGCCGTAGACGTGCTTGCCCTTCGACAAAGCCATCGTCATGATGCTGCAGTGCGAGTGATCGGGGGTCGCGACGATCACGGCGTCGAACTTGTCGCCATGCTTGTCAAACGCCTCGCGATAGTCCACGCACGTGAAGGCGCTCGGGTGGTCTTTCGCCGCCTCGGCCAAGGCGTTGGCGTCAACATCGCACAGACCCACGATCTCCGCGAGAGGGTGCGACGCGACCGTCTTCCGGTCGTGGCCGCCGATGGTTCCGATGACCCCGATGCTCAGCACGCGGAGTTTGGTGTCGGCCAGCGCCCACGCACGCCGGGGCATGACGAGAGCGCCGAGGCTCGCAGCGGTGGCGTACTGAATGAACTCACGGCGGGAACTGGGCGTCGTTTTCATGGGAGTCCTTTTTCCTGCAATGCTCCAACATCGGTGACGTCCCAGTATACCAAGTGGGCGTATCGCCGTGCCGGGGCCCCCACCACCCCCTCCCGGTCCACTCTTTGGCCTTCTGCTCCCTTCCGTGGATCCACCAAAGAAAAGGGCGGTCCACCACGGACCGCCCCGAAACAGATCAAGGGATTGTTGAGCCGGCTTATCGACGACGGCGGCCGACAACGATCAGGCCTATTCCGGCCAGAGCCAGCGAGCCGGGCGTGGGCACCGCACGGGTGATCACGCGGACATAGTCGCCCGGGTTTGAGATGCGGAATGAGAACGAGAGCGTCCTGCGATCGGCGGAGATCTCCACAAACTCATTCGTGGAGAGCTCGACGCCTCGGTTGGTGATCCCGTTTCCGTAGATCGTTCCCGATGAAAGCCAGTCGCTCTGATCGAGACGGTTCCTCCCGTCCGACCGATCGTCACCTCGAACGATCACGCCGATGATGTCGCCGTCGAAGCTGACCGAGCCCTTCGCGCTCGCGGACGTGCTTCCGGGGGAGTCAAAGTGGATGTAGTGGCTCGACGCCATCACACTCTGAGCGATCGTGAAGTCGCCGAGATCGCCGTTGCCGTCGTAGCGGCCGGGCGTGCCGTTGATATCAACGTTCACGGACGACATGAGCTCGATGTTCTGCTGTTCGTTCCACACTCGAACGAGCTTGTCATTCGTGATCGCGTTGAGTCGAGCGTCCGCCGGCGTGGCGATCCACTCCGTGTCGCCAGCGACGCCGATGATCCCCGCCTGGGCGATGCCCACGCACGCGATGCTGCTGATAGCCGCCAATAAAATCTTCATCTGTCTCTCCCTCTCAGGAACAGGCCTTTCGGCCGGCACCTTCTCTCCTCTGATCCAAACCAACCCGACCGAGACGGCGGAAAGCGCTCGGACGGGAACACACGACACACCGTTCAACGGCGTCTCGAACACATTCTTCCACCAACCCGCCCGCCCGGACTCAAAAATACTCGACAATCGCAAAACAACCGCTCCGTCGGACTATCAACGACCCGATTGTCCGGACTTCTCGGGCTCCCAAGGGTCCGAGAATGACGCGGATGGACCAACAAAAGACCCCCGCGAAGGCGCGGGGGTCGTTAAGGGTTCTGGATGCCGTGCAAGGCTTAGCGGCGTTCGCGACGCGGGCGGGCCTGCGGGATCAGGTTCTTGGCCGAATCGTCCACGGGCTTGCCCCAAACGCTCTTCTTGCCGTCGGCGGTCGGCTCGGCGCCTTCCTTCTTCTCGCCCTTGGCCTTGTCGGCACCCTCGGGGCGATCCTTCTTGACCTTGGGCTTCTTTTCAGAGGTCTTCGCGTCGGCCTTGGGCGCGTCGGCGGCCGCTTCGGCTGCCGGGGCTGCGCCCTCGGGTGCCTCGGCGTGCTTCTCGGCGTCCTTCTTGTGCTCAGGCTCGTGGCGCTCGAGTTCGAGCTTGCGGTCAGCCTGGACGGTCAGCTTGATCGCGGCGATCAGGTCGCTGTCGAGCTTCACCTGGACCTCGTACTTATCAACACGCTTCATGACCTGCGCGATGCGGATGTCACGCGGCTTGACGGCGTGGCCCATCGCGCCCAGCGCGGTGGCGATGTCCTGCTGAGAGATCGAGCCGTAGAGCACGCCCTGGTCGTTACACGAGCGGATCAACGTGACCTCGATACCTTGGAGTTTGCCGGTGAGCTCCTGACGCTGGCGGCGGAGTTCGGCGAGTTGCTTCTCGGCCACAGCTCGCTTGGAGGCGAGGGCCTTGATCTTCTCGTCGCTGGGCTTGGTCGCCAGATCCCTCGGGAGAAGGAAGTTGCGGGCGTACCCGACACGAACGGTGACGACGTCACCGACGATGCCCAGGGCTTCGACGTTCTCGGTCAGAAGCAGTTTCAGTGATTTCGACATGGTGCTGTCCTTTCAGTCCTTGCCGCGATAGCCGCGGCGTGCTGGAAGTTAGGGGCCGGGACACGCGCCCGAACCTCAACGACCTCAAATCCCCCACCCATTTCCCCACCACCGGCACTTCAGAAGCCACGGGCACAAAGCCCGCGCCACTCAAAACGGAATGTCTTCCTCGCCCATCGGGGCATGGCTGCTGCCACCCCCACCGCCGCCCCCACCTTGCGGGGCCTGCCGCTGCGGGGCGGGCTTGCTGTACGACTGACGCGGGGCCGACTGGTAGTCGTCGCCCCCACCGCCGGCGCCCGTGCCGCCGGGCTTGCTGTCCACGAATTGGAACTCTTCGATCACAACCCGCATCTTCGATCGCTTCTGGCCGTCCTTGTCCTCCCACTGGTCAAGCTTGAGCCGACCTTCGAGATAGACGGGACGACCTTTGGACAGGTACTTGGCGAGAATCTCCGCGGTCTTTCCCCACGCCTCGCAATCAACGAAGGTGGTCTCTTCACGCTGCTCGCCGTCGGGGGTCTTCCACTTGCGGTTGATCGCAAGCCCAAGATTCCCGACAGTCTGATTCCCCGGCGTGGTCTTGAGTTCCACATCGCGGGTGAGGTTGCCCATCAGCATCACTTTGTTGAGATTCGGCATGGGTGCTCCAAGCAAAGAGGCGTTTCAAGAACGACCCAGACCGTTTGAGAGTCCGGTCGTGGGTCAGGATGTGGACCGTTTCAGTTCGCCGCGGCTTCGTCGGCGGCGGGTGCCGCAGCCGGGGCTTCTGGGGCAGCCGTCGCACGCTCGGCGCGGAGCTTGGCCTCGACCTCGAGCTCCTTGCGGCCGTCGGAGGCCTGCATCTCTTCGAGCGTGAGGTGGTCGGCGCGGAGGATGAGCGAGCGGAGGATCTTCTCCGACAGGCGCAGGTCGCGCTCGATGTGCCCGAGACTTTCGTTAGGGGCCTTGAAGTAGGCGAGGATGTAGACGCCACGCTTGTTGCCGTCGATCTCGTAGGCGAGACGGCGTTCGTCCCACTTCTTCATCGCGATCAGCTCCGCGTGCCCGCGGGCGAGGATCTCGTTGAGGTGGGCGATCGCCCCCGCGAAGTCGGCCGCCTGGGCCGTGCTCAGCAGGAACATCGCTTCGTAGTGGCTAAAACGCTTCTCGACCGCCAAGATATTGATACTCATGGTGCTTTTCCTTCTGCGCCCCCGCGAGGGGGAGTTGTGACACTCTGGTTCGATCCCTGTTGTTCCGCTTTGGCTCCGCTCGCCGAGGGATCAAGCCCCTCGGGTTTCGGCTTTTTCTCTCTCGGCTTCTCGACCGAATTGAACTTGTTCATCGCCGCGTCAAGCCCGCTCGACGCGAACTCCGCCGCCGCGTTCGCCGCCGCCTCGACCGCTGTCCCCATCGGTCCCCATTCATCCTCGCGGAAGCGGCTGAGAACCCAATCGGCCTGATCCATCACCGCCGGCTTGGCCCCGACACCGACGCGGAGCCTGGGGTACGCCTCGGTCCCGAGTTTGGCCTGCAGGTCGGTGAGCCCGTTGTGCCCGCCCGCCCCGCCACCGGGCTTGAGCCGGATGACGCCGACATCCAGGTAGATGTCGTCGACGACGACAAGAATGTCCGTCGCGGGATTGAGCTTGTAGAACCGAACCGCCTCGCTCACCGAGTGACCCGAGCGATTCATAAACGTCGTGGGCTTCATCAGGATGCATTTCTCACGCCCGATCGTGGCGTCGACGCACTCGGCGTTGAAGTTGGCCTTCCGCGGGGCGGCGGGGGCGAGGGTCTTGGCAAGCCGATCGACCACCATGAAGCCCGCGTTGTGACGCGTCTTCTCGTAATGGGAGCCGGGGTTGCCGAGACCGACAATCAACTTCATCGCTGCTGCATTCCTCAATTGACTCTCTGAAACCCGCTGCGGACCCGGGCGGCGCGAATGCCGCCCGGGTCTGCCGCGGTGACGGATTACTTCTTGGGCGCGGGCTTGGCCGCCGCACCGGCGGCGGGCTTCGCACCCGCAGCGGGCTTGGCACCCGCGGCAGGCTTGGCACCCGCAGCAGGCTTGGCACCGGCCGCGTCGGCCTCGCCGGGCTTCTTGGCGGTGAGAACCTCGGGTTCGGCCGCTCCGCCGACCGCTGCCGTCGCTTCGCCGGTCTTCTCCTCGGCCTGGATGATGATCGTCGCGACGATGGAGTGCTTGTCGGTGATCAGCTTCATGTCCGCCAGGGGGAGCTTGACCTTCTCCGCCGTGATCGCGTTGCCGACGTCAAGGTCGTTGATGACGACCTCGATGTACTCGGGGATATCTTTCACCGCGCACTCGATCTCGATCTCGTTGGTCGGGTGCATGAGGATCGCGCCCGCCTGCTTGAGACCAACCGCTTCGCCGGTCAGATGGATCGTGACCAAGGTGCGAACACGCTCGTTCAGATCGACTCGGGCGAAATCCACGTGGACGATGTTTGTGCCGAGATAGTCGTACTGGAGGTCCTTCAGGAGGACCATCTGCATCTCGTCCTTGTTCTTGTTCCCCGGGAAATCAAGGCGGAACACCTTCTCGCCCTTGCGGAACATGGTCACCGCTTCCTTGTTGTCAAGGGTGATCGGGCTGGGCGCGATCTTGTGCCCGTAGACGATCGCGGGCAACTTGCCCTGCTTGCGGATCCGCTGCGAACGGCGGCTCCCCATGTCTTCACGGATGCTGGCGGTCAGTACTGGTGCTTTCTCGTGCATAATTCACCTCTCGTGCCCCGGGCCTGTCGCCCGCGGCGGTTGTTGACGGTCTACCTTGAAACGACCTGACTCGTACGACTTTCCTACCTCTTGGTCCCCGCTGTCTTGTGGAACAACGCGGAAATTGACTCGTTCAAATGGATCCTGCGAATCGCCTCGCCTAACAGCGGGCCCACGCACAACTCCACGATCCTGTCCTTGATCGGCAGCACCCTGTCGTCCTGCGGGATCGTGTTGGTCACCACCAATTTGCTGATCGCGCTCTTGCTGATCCGCTCCATCGCGGGACCGACAAGAACCGCATGCGTCGCCGCCGCGATCACGTCCTTCGCCCCGCGGGCCTTGACCAGCTTTGACGCTTCGCAGATCGTCCCGGCGGTTGAGATCATGTCGTCGAACATCAGCACCGTCTTGCCTTCGACGCTTCCGATCAGATTGCCCGTCGTCACGTCCGACCCGCTCGTCCGCCTCTTGTTGATGATCGCCAGATCCGCTCCGAGCAGGTTCGCGAACCCCTCGGAAACCTTGACGTTCCCCACGTCCGGTGAGACCAGGCACAAGTCGCCCAGTTCTTTGCGGATGCTCATGAAGTAGTCAAAGAACACCGGCGTGGCGGACAGATGGTCCACCGGAAGGTCGAAGAATCCCTGAATCTGTGCGGCATGCAGGTCCACCGCCATCACGCGATTGGCACCGGCGGCCGTCACCAGGTTGGCGACCAGCTTCGCCGTGATCGGCACACGCCCCTCGTCCTTGCGGTCCTGGCGGCCGTACCCGAAGTACGGGATCACCACGGTCACGCGATCGGCCGAGGCGCGACGCAGACAGTCGATAAAGACCAGCAACTCGACGAGGTTGTCGTTGACCGGGGCGCAGGTCGAGAGGACGACGAAGCAGTCGCGCCCACGCACGTCCTCTTCGAGCTTGACCAAGACCTCGCCGTCGGGGAAGACGGTCGTCTTGGCCGAGCCCATCGGCATCATCAGATGCGAGCAGATCCGGTCGGTCAGTTCGCGGCTGTTGCGTCCCGCGAAAATCTTCATGTCGTGCGTGTCGTACCCGCTGCCGGCCCAATTCTCAGCTCGCCCGCGGTACATCCGATCAACCTTCGCCAACTCCTCGGGCGTGTTGATGCTCAGCACGTCTTCCGCCGGGACCGCCTCGACCACTTCAATACGCTTGCCGTCCCGCAGGAGCAGGTCGGGCACGTCGGTGATGTAGTACTCGCCGCTGCCGGGGTTGCGCTCGACACGCTTGAGCGTGGTGAACAACGTGGCCGCGTCGAAGAGGTAATAGCTCGGGTTGACCTCGCGGATCTTCCGCTGGGCCTCGGTCGCGTTCTTGTGCTCGACGATGCAGCGGAATCGCCCCTCGTCGTCGCGAACAATTCGCCCGTAGCCCGTCGGGTCCTCGATCACGCTCGTCGCGAGCGACGCCGCCGCCCGCGCGTGGTGATGACGCGAGAGGAGTTCACGCAGGGTCTTGGGCCGGATGAGCGGGCCATCGCCCGCGAGGACGAAGACGTCGCCGGTGACGCCCTTCATCGCTTGTTCAGCCGACATGACCGCGTGCCCGGTGCCGAGTTGTTCTTCCTGCACCGCGAACTCAACGCCGTACCCCGAGAGAGCCTCGCGGACCTTTTCCTGCTGGTAGCCGACAACGACGACAATCTTGCCACACCCGGCAGCCCGGCACGCATCAACGACCGAGCAGACCATGGGCCGCCCGCCGATGGGGTGGACAACCTTGGGCAGGTCGGACTTCATCCGCGTGCCCTTGCCTGCGGCAAGGATGATGGCGGTCGGGCGTTGGGGAGTGCTGCTTTTCATCGGGTTCAGTGATTCTCAGCCAAAGCGACTCGGGACAAGGACGAACAGAACGAAACGGACAAGGAACTGGGCGACATGGATTCGAACCATGACAAGCAGTACCAAAAACTGCTGTGCTACCGTTACACCATCGCCCAATCGACGATCTCACCGACACGCCCGATCGCGTTGAGCGACGGCGTATGAATTTGGAGTGAGACTGGGACTTTCGCTCAGCGTGCGGACAGCTCTCGCCGACCGACGCGACACAGACCAGGCAGCGGCCCGTGTCAGCCTTGGACTCCTGTCGAAACAGGCCCGAGGCGAGCAGCGGATCCGCGGCAGAGACCGGCTCGACCCTCTCTTCGAGGTCATCGCCCGATCCGGAGCTGGACACGCCGTCAGCCGCGCTGAACGTGCCCCAAACCGCGCCTCGGCCAAGACCACTAGGGTCAGGACGTCCGTCACGGTCGGCTCCGAAGCCACCATAGTAGACCCGCGATGCGTCATTCTCCACCAAATTGGTTGCACTCAGACCCATCCCGACCGAAGCTCCTCCGTAGGGTGACTTCTTCGCTTTTCGCCCCTATCATCGCGTCCGCATCCGACCAAGCAGCGAACACTGCTTCAAGATGCGAGAGATTTCCGTCCGAGGGCGTAGCTCAGTTGGTAGAGCAACGGACTTTTAATCCGTTGGTCCTGGGTTCGAGTCCCAGCGCCCTCATTTCAGGTGTTCCCGGTCGGCCCGCGTCTCCGCGACGCCTGCCGGTGTGTAGGGCCCCTTCGGGGCCGTCGTCGGGCTGGTGCAGGGTCCCCACCGTTTGTGACGGGGCGGACGCGGGAGGACGATTCTGTCGGACCAATCCACGACTCAATCATGGGTGATCCACGCGGTCTGGAGCGAGGGAACCCTTTGCCTGTGGGCTGAGGATGTGCGCGCGGGCGCACGCGGCTCGCCGCAGGCCGCAGCCGCCGGGCGTGAGCCTTCGCACCCTTCCGCCGTCGCGTCGGACCGTCTGGTCTCGCTCCTACCCCCGGGCGTCGAGGGCGAACCCATCACGCTCACGCTCGCGCTGCCAGCCGTCAATGGCGTGCCTGAATCCAGCCCGAACGCTCAGAATTTCTCGGGTGGCGGCGTTTCATCCGCCGCGCCGTCTGAAGCCTCTGAAGACCTTGATGTTCCGGTCGAAGCCACCGACGAACCGGTCGAGGAAGCCCTCCCCGAATTCACGCCGCCGAAGCTGGCACGGTTCGAGACGCCCGCGCTGAGGCTCGCGCCCGTCCAGGTGCCCACGGTTCTCGAACACCTGGTCGACCTGGCTGAGCAGTCGTCCGAAGGTGCGCCAGCGGCCCGGATCGGTTCGAGCGTCGAGTTTTACGCGGCGGTCGCGCGAGCTTCGCTCGCGCTGATGGCCGAACAGCGTTTCGTCCCCGTGCTGCGTCAGTCCATCGAGGGCGTGACGACCGCCGGGTGGCAGCCCTGGCTCTCCGACGGCAAAGCCATCGGCCGCGTCTCGGCCCTCGTCGCGGCAATGCCGGGCTCGGCCCGCGCCGCGGTGGATCGCAACGGGCACCGTCCCTGGGCGATCGTCGAGGACTGCATGTGCCGCTTGACGGATGCGTGGGCTCGCCGTGCTCTCATCGCCGAGTCGTTCTACGACGCGGTCGCGGAGAAAGACCCCTCGAAGGATCAGCCCGTCGCGATGCTCCGCGCTCTCCTCGCGGGCGAGCAGGATGTCCCCGGCACGCCAGCGGTGCGTCAGGAAATGCTCCGCCGCGTCCGCCAATGGCTGAGCGTGCTCGAAGAGCGCGGGGCCAGCAGCCTGTGGCGTCTTCTTTTCCGCGTCTCGGAACCGATTTTCAAGAACAACAACGACGACGAATCCGCCCCGTGGAGCCTGAGCTTCCACCTCCAGTCGCAGGACGTCTCGACGCTCATCGTCGATGCCGCCGACGTCTGGGGGCTCCCCGGCGATTCGCTCACGGTGATGGGCCGCCGCATCGACCAGCCCCAGGACCTCATCCTGGGCGAACTGGGCCGAGCGAGCCGGATTTACAAGCGGCTTGAGAAAGCGTTGGACGAGTCCGAGCCGGTGGACCTCAACCTCAACACCAAGCAGGCCTACGAGTTCCTGCGCGAGGTCGCGCCGCTCCTCAAAGAGCAGGGCTTTGGCATCGAGAGCCCCGACTGGTGGGACTCGCCCCTCACGCGCCTTGGCGCACGCCTCCGCGTCGAGAGCGACGAAGCCCCACCCGCGTTCGGCGGCCCGGCGTCGGACTCCGGGGCACGCCCCGCCCAGATCGGCCTTGGCGCCCTCGTCAAGTACCGCTGGGAGATCGCCCTGGGCGAGACCACGCTCACGCTCGAAGAGTTCGAGCACCTCGCCAAGAAGAACAGCCCGCTGGTCCGCGTCAACGGCCGATGGGTCGAGATCCGTCCCGAAGACGTGCAGGCCGCGATCAAGTTCATGCGCGAGAACCAGTCGGGCGAGATGACCGTCGGCGAAGCGCTCCGCGTTGCCTACGGCACGGACCTCCGCGACACGGGCATCCCGATCGTCGGGCTCGAGGCCACCGGATGGGTCTCCTCGCTCATGAACGCCGAGGCTGCCCACAAGCACCTCATGAACGTCGAGCCGCCCAAGTCGTTCCACGGCACGCTCCGCCCGTACCAGCTCAAAGGACTCTCGTGGCTCGTCTTCCTCGAACGCATGGGCCTGTCCATGTGTCTGGCCGACGACATGGGCCTGGGCAAGACGATTCAGCTTCTCGCGCTCTTGGCGATGGAGCGGGAGGTCGCCGCGGCCGAGTTGCCCGCGCCCACCGATGGCAGCGCGCCAATCACCGTCGGGCTCGTCAAGCCAACACTGCTGATTGTCCCGATGTCGGTCGTCGGCAACTGGATGCACGAGACCAAGCGGTTCTGCCCGCACCTGCGCGTCCTGACGCACCACGGCCCCGAACGCAAACTCGGCGACGTCTTCCGCACCGCCGTCGCTGAGTCCGACCTCATCATCACCACCTACACCCTCGCCCACCGCGATCGCGAGCTGTTCCAGTCGATCGAGTGGGGCCGCATCGTCCTCGACGAAGCCCAGTACATCAAGAACGCCGTCGCCAAGCAGTCGCAAGCCGTCCGCGGCATCCCCGCCCAGCGCCGCGTCGCCCTCACGGGCACGCCGGTCGAGAACCGCCTCAGCGAGCTGTGGTCGATCCTGGACTTCCTCAACCCTGGATATCTCGGCACCGCGCACGGATTCCGCACACGCTTCTCGATCCCCATCGAACGCTACCGCGACAAGTCCAAGGCCGACCAGTTGCGAGGGCTCATCCGCCCGTTCATTCTCCGTCGGCTCAAGAGCGACCCGACCGTCGTGGCGGACCTGCCCGCGAAGGTCGAGACACGCGAGTTCGCCCCGTTGACCACCGAGCAGGCCGAGTTGTACGAGACGTGCGTGCGTCGCATGCTCGCCGAGGTCGAGAACGCAGAAGGCATCCAGCGTCGCGGGATGGTGCTCTCCGGGCTCATCCGTCTCAAGCAGATCTGCAACCACCCGAGCCAGTTGCTCAAGGACTGGACCCCGGATTCCGGCCGCCCGCCAGCACCGGGCCGCAGCGGCAAGTGCATCCGCCTGCTCGAAATGATGGACGAGATCGTCAGCGAAGGCGACTGCTCGCTCATCTTCACGCAGTTCCGCCAGATGGGGACGCTCCTCCAGTCCATGCTCTCGCACCAACTGGGCAAGAACATCCTTTTCCTCCACGGCGGTTCGCCGCAGCAGCAACGCGTCAAGATGGTCGAGCAATTCCAGCGTGCCGATGGGAAGAACCCCGTCATGCTCGTCTCGCTCAAGGCCGGCGGCGTCGGGCTCAACCTCACCGCCGCCACGCACGTCTTCCACTTTGACCGCTGGTGGAACCCGGCTGTTGAGAACCAGGCGACCGACCGCGCGTACCGCATCGGGCAGACCCGAACCGTGCAGGTGCACAAGTTCGTCGTCAAGGGAACGCTCGAAGAACGCATCGACCAGATGATCGAGCAGAAGACCGAACTGGCCGACAAAATCATCGGCGCGGGCGAGAACTGGCTCACCGAACTCGACACCGACCAACTCCGCGACCTCCTCACCCTGCGCAACGACATGATCCTCGACGACGCCTGACCCCCCCCACCCCTACGCTCCGCACAATCCCTTGGCCACTTACAACCCCAACTTCCAACGCAGGCCCGATCCGGCACCACGACTGCACCCGAAAAAGGTCCGCAGCGGGATCAAACTCACCGAGGGCGTCGGCGGCGTGCTCCCGTGGTCCACCAGTTGGGCCGCCCAACGGTGGATCCGCCTCATCGAATCCGTTGACGACGGGCAGAACCTCGTCGAAGGACTCAACTACGGCAAACTCGGGCAGACCAAGCTCCTCTCCGCCGACTCGGGCGGCATCACCGCGTCGATCCAGGGACGCGCCGACAGGCCCTACGCCGTCTCGATCGAGTTCGAGACCTTCGGCGACGAGCAGTGGCACCGGATCATCAAGGCGATGTCCGAGGGCGCGGTCTACTCCGCCAAATTGCTCTCGGGCGAACTCCCCACCAACATCGACGACCTCTTCATCCCGCTCGGCCTGAAGTTGTTCCCCAACGAAGTCAGCGAGTTGAAGGTGACCTGCACCTGCCGCCGCGTCTGGGCGGCAGCCGCCGCATCCGCCGCCGCCTACCAGCAGCAGGTCCTCGCCAACGCCGCCGCGAATCCACAAGCCGAGACCAAGCCCGCCGCGGAAACAACACCGCCGGTTGAAGTCGCTCCTCCTGTGCCGGTGGTGATCCCCACAGAAGAAGAACTAAGCCGCACCGACCGCTGGTGCAAGCACGCGTGCTGTGCCGCGTACCTGTTCGCCGAACGTCTGACGACCGACCCGTTCCTGATGTTCCGCCTGCGGGGCATGGCCGGTGTCGAATTGCTCGATCGGCTCCGTCACATGCGGTCGGTGGGTCAGCAGGGCGCGGGTCTCTACGTGGGTCGCGTGCCGGGCGTTTCCGACATCGAATCCGCGGAACTTGACGCGAGCCTCGACACCTACTGGGACATGGGCCCGCAGATCGCCGACCTTGACATGACGATCGCCGCTCCGCCCATCACGCACCCGCTGCTCCGCCGCCTGGGGCCGAGCCCCTTCGGCAACTCGACTTTCCCGCTTGTAGGCCTCTTGGCGTCGTGCTACGACACCATCAGCGCGGACACGCTCAAGCGTGCGGAGGACGCCTCGAACGCGAGCGACGAGAAAAGCGACACGTTGGACACGACGCCCGACGATGAAGACGCGGAAGACTGAACGCTACCTTCCGGTCGTTTCTTTCCGAACAAGTTCAAACATCGCGTCGGCGTGCCTCGCGCTCGCCCCGCGATTAGCCTCGACACACGCCAGGGCTCGCTCGCCAAGGGCCTTTCGCTCCGCCGCATCGTTCAGCAATCGCCGCAAGTCCGCCGCGAGCGTCTCCCGCGTCGTGCACACGATCGCCGGGCCGGTCTTCGCCGCGTGCATGGTCCCCACGATCGTCTCAAAGTCCTTGACCGCGGGCCCGATCATCACGGGCTTGCCCAGCGCAGCTGGCTCGATCGGGTCCGACCCGTAGAGACTTCCGAAACTCCGCCCCATGACGACGACATCCGCCAGGGCGTACGCCTTGCGAAGTTCGCCGATGGTGTCCAGCAGAAACCTCGTCGTTCCCGTTCGCTGTTCGCCCTTGGAACGCCTCACACACCCAGGCATCGCAGCAGACGCTTCATCAAAGTGCTCCGGCTTCCGCGGTGCGCAAAGCAGTTGCACGTCCGCCCCCGCCGCGGCACATGCCTCGTGAAGGAGCCTCTCCTCGTCTTCCGCGGTGCTCCCCCCCACCACCAGCAGTCTCTGACGATCGAGCCCCATCGACGCCGCCAATTCATCCGAGCCCGCGACCGACGCGGAAAGATTCGCCGCGTCCCATTTCATCGACCCCGTCACGCGGCACCGCTCGGTCGGCACACCCATCGCGACGAATCGACCCCGGTACGTCTCGTCCTGCACCGCCGCAAGCGTGAGCCTGGCGAACGTCGCCCGCAGGAACCACCGAGCCCGGCTGTACCCCTTGAACGAACGCTCGCTCAGCCTGCCGTTCACCACCGCGATCGGCACGCCACGCCGCTCGCACGCCTTGACAAAGTTCGGCCACAGTTCCAGTTCAACCAGCCCCACCGCGTCGGGCTTGACCGCATCGAGGAACCGCCGGACACACCGTGAGAAGTCAATCGGGTATCGAACCACGCGGGCCTTGCCGGCAAAGACCTCTCGGGCCCGTGCGATGCCGGTATCGGTCCCGACAGAGACGACAACCTCAGCCCGCTCAGCGAGCAACGGGACCAGATGCCGAAGAGCATTGACCTCTCCGACCGAGACCGCATGGAGAAGCACGCGTGGGCGTTGTCCTGAACCGGGAAGTGCTTCAGTGTGCCCCAGGCGAGCGTGCCAGTCACCGCGCGTCTTGCGCATCCACCAAGGCGACAGAACCACCGCCGCAAGCCCATAGAAGAGATCAAGAAGATTCATGCCCAGAAAGTTCCAGCCACCGTCAAAGACGTCTTTGTCTTGATTTGGCCATTTGGCAATTTGACCATTTGGCAATTTGTGAAACTGGGCAGACGGGGATTCGAACCCCGAACCCCTTGCGTGTAAAGCAAGTGCTCTAGCCGTTGAGCTATCCGCCCGGCTCGCGAAGCATAGGGGGCCCCGAAACCAGCATCACTGCACCGGGACGTTTCATCGCGTTCTCCGGGGTAGAATGCCTCCCTATGGCCCACCACAAGTCCGCCGACCCCTCCATCTTCATCCTCCCCGACCTCGGCGAGGGCGTCCACGAAGCCGAACTCATCAAATGGCGCGTCGTCCCCGGCCAAACGGTCAAGGAACACGACATCCTCGCCGAGATGGAGACCGACAAAGCCCTCGTCGAAGTCCCCAGCCCCCGGGCCGGGACCATCAAGCAACTCCACGGGGCCGAGGGTGAGATCCTCAACGTCGGCAACGCCCTCGTCACCTACGAGAGCAACGGAGCCGCGAGCGTCAGCGAGCGGTCGAGCCCCACCCCCGCCAAGGAGGCTCCCAAGCCAACCCCCGCCGCTGAAGAACGCGAAGATGCCGGCACCGTCGTCGGAATGATGAAGAAAGAAGAAGGCCCCGAGCCCGGCAAAGCCCTCGCCACCCCCGCCGTCCGGCGCCTCGCCCGCGACATGGGCATCGATATCGACGCCGTCCCCGGCACCGGCATCGGCGGCAGGGTCACCGAGAAGGACGTCCGCTCCTATCAGAGCCCGCAGCGCAAGCAAGGGGGAACAACCCAGGCTGCCCCCGCCGCCAAGGTCTCCGCAGCCCCAGCTCCGATCCCCGCAGCGCCTTCGCGCCCGGCCCCCCAGCAAGCCCCCCAGCCCGACGCCTCGCTCTCGCGCAGCGCACTCGCCGTGGCCGCCGCCGCACTCGACGAAACCACCCGCATCCCCTTCCGAGGCGTCCGCCGCACCATCGCCAATCGCCTCCGCGAAAGTGTCCAGCAAGCCGTCCACTTCACCGTCATGGATGAAGCCGACGTCTCCGCCCTAGACTCCCTCCGCAAAAAGCTCGGCGCCGCCAGCGGCGAAAAAGTCAGCTTCCTCCCCTTCGTCGCCGCCGCCGTCTGCCGCGTCCTGGGCCAGCCCCAGTTCCGCGCGATGAACGCCACCGTCGACGAAAAGCCCGGGGACCCCGGCGCCGAAGCCGCCATCATCCAGCACCGAAGCGTCCACCTCGGCATCGCCGCCGACACCGACAACGGCCTCATGGTCCCCGTCATCCGCGACTGCGACCGCCTCGGCGTCCTCCAGATCGGCCGCTCGATCGCCACCATCGCCGACCAGGCCCGCACACGGTCCATCGCCCGCGAGAACCTCATCGGCGGCACCTTCACCATCAGCAACGTCGGCAGCCACGCCGGGCGATTCGCCACCCCGATCATCAACTACCCCGAGGTCGCGATCCTCGCCGTCGGACGTGCCCGCCAGTCCCCCGTCGTCCGCCACGGCGGAATCTTCGTCGGCAACCTGCTCCCGCTCTCGCTCGCCTGCGACCACCGCGTCGTCGACGGCGCGACCGCCGCTCTTGCCCTCGCCGAGATCATCAAACTGCTCCAAGACCAGCCCGACACCTTGTTGGGCCCCGCCCGGGGATAGCACCGGGTTCGCGTGCTTGCCACGCCGATCATGGTTGCGTTCGAGCCCGGTACTGGGTAGGCTGTCGCGTGTGGAGCGTGTTCGTTTGCCCATGAACCCCCGTGAGCCGACGCGACACGCACATCGCAGACCGATGCTGGCGCAGCTCTCATGTCCGACCTTCCACTCACCACGACCAAGTTGCTGGACCGCTTGCGTGCGTGCGCAGCCGCAGGTGCCAGCATCGACAGCAACACCGCGTGGGCCGAGATCGACGCCCGCTACCGCCCCGTGCTGATCGGGTTCGCCCGTTCGTTGGGCCTGCCTCAGTCTGATGCGGAGGACGCCGCCCAGTGGACCCTCGCCGAACTCGCCAAAGGCCTGAGTCTTGGCCAGTACGAACGCGGGAAAGGTCGGCTGCGTTCTTGGGTCATGGGGATCGCTCGGCACCGTGTGCAGATGACCAAGCGTGCCGCGGCACGCCGCCGCGAAACCCCCTCGCCCGACCCGACCCCGCTCTGTGAAACCCCCGACGACGCCACCCTCTCGGGGATCTGGGACCGCGAGATGGATCGCACGATCTTCACCGAGGCGTGGCGGCTCGTTCAGCCACGGTTCGCGCCCGCCTCGCTCCGCGCGTTCGAATTGGTCGCCATGCGAGAGACCCCCGCCGAGGCCGCCGCCGCCGAATGCGGCATGAGCGTCGAGAGTGTGTATGTCGCCAAGTCTCGCGTGACCAAAGCACTGAGAGAACTGGCGAGCGATTTGGCCGCTCGATACGCCGAGGACCAATGAGCACCCACGCCGCGCCAGACCCGTGCCCGTCCGACGAAGCCTGGGCCGCCGTCTCCGGCGGCATGCCCCTCACGCCCTCGCTTGCTTCGCACCTCTCCGCGTGTGATCGGTGCCGCTCGACGCTCGATTTGCTCGGAATCGACGACCGTTTCTCCCGCCGATTCGCCAGCGTCATGCGCCCCGACGCCGGGCCTCGCGACACCCAAGACCAAGGCCCGCCCGACGTCCCCGGATATTCCATCGAAGGTGAACTCGCACGCGGCGGCCAAGGCGTCGTCTATCGCGCCGTCCAGCACGAGACCAACCGCCCCGTCGCCCTCAAAGCCATCCTCCGCGGCACGCTCGCCTCGCAACGCGAGATCGCCCGCTTTGAACGCGAGGTCGAGATCGCCGCTTCTCTCCGCCATCCCAACATCGTCACCGTCTTCGAGGCCCGCCTCCTCCCCGACGGCCGGCACGTCCTCGCGATGGACCTCGTCGAAGGCGTCCCGCTCTCCACCTGGGCCGCCGCTGTCCCAAAGAGCCATGCAGGCCTGCGAACACGCCTCGCCCTGATCCGCGACGCCGCCCGCGCCGTGCAATACGCCCACAGCAAGGGCGTCATCCACCGCGACCTCAAGCCCGCGAACATCCTCGTCGACGCCTATGGCAACCCGCAGATCCTTGACTTCGGTCTCGCCCGCCACGGCACCGAGACCGACCCCAGCACCCTCACCCCCAAGACCGCACACACAGATTCGACGATCTTCGGCGGGCTCACCGTCGTCGGGGTCTTCCAGGGTACCCCCGCCTACGCCGCCCCCGAGCAATTCGACAGCGAGCCCGGCCGCATCGACGTCCGCACCGACGTCTACGCCCTAGGCGTCACGCTCCACGAACTGCTCACCGGGCAAGCCCCCTTCGCCGATTCCAAGGACAATCTCACGCTGATCGCCTCCTCCAAACGCACGAAGTCGCTCACGAAACCCTCGGCCTTCGCCAAAGCCGCCGGAAACACCGCCCTGCCGGGCATCGGCCCCGATATCGACGCCGTCGTCGCCCGGGCCACCGCAACCTCCCGCGACCAGCGATACCCCACCGCCGCCGCTTTCGCCGACGACCTCGACGCGCTCTTGACGGGCGAAGCGGTGTCGGCGCGGACAGGCCGCGTCTACGCCGCCCGTAAGTTCATCCGTCGCCACCGCCTTGGCCTCGCGGCTCTCTCAGTCATCCTTCTCG
Organism: Phycisphaera mikurensis NBRC 102666; assembly: GCA_943369765.1. Lineage (GTDB taxonomy): Bacteria > Planctomycetota > Phycisphaerae > Phycisphaerales > UBA1924 > UBA2396. The sequence goes on from CALROI020000012.1 coordinate 105,418, forward strand.
CAGGAACAGCCGGCACGATCTCGATTGTCATGAGCTCGATCTCAACCAAGGCCGCCCGTGAACGCGAGCAGCTCGAACGCGCAAGGTCCCGCACCGAGGGTGCGAAAGCCCAGGCCGTCGCACAGATCCTCCATGAACTGATTCCACTCCACGAAACAAACCACACGGACCGACAGTCCGAGCAGCGAATCATTCTCGACCGACTGAACAACTCGCTCAGCAGCGGCGCATTCGCGGCGCAGGACGAAGTGCTCATCGCACTCCACGTAATGCTCTCCAAGATATACGCCGACAGGAATGAGTTCGGATTTTCACACGTCAATCTCTCACGGGCCGTGCGCCTCACCAGGCAAGCCTTCGGCGATGAGCACCCCGAGACCGCAACCGTGCTCGCACTCTACGCGGATGTACTGATCCAACGCGGCAGCCTCGCCGAAGCGCTCGGCCATGCGAACGAATCCCTCCGCATCCGCGAGATGCACTTCGCAAACGACGAGGAGCCCGTCATCGCTTCACGGTGTTTGCTGTCGCGTGTCCACCTCGCCAGCGGACGCATCGCGGAAGCCGCCGTGGAGGCCGAGGCCGCGGCGAGGCTGATCGAGACAAAGGGGTCGACCCTCGGGACCGTGCTTCACGCCCAGATTCTCCGCACGCTCTCCGAGGTTCGAGCCAAGCAGGGCGATCCACTCCAAGCACGCAAGCTCTCGATCCAGTCGATGGAAGTACTCCTCAAACTGCTCCCCGACGAAGACCCGGAAATCACACGCGGGCTGCGTTCTCTCTCGACTGTCGATCCATCCCGGCCCGACCTCGAAGCCCTCGCCGATGCCCTCTCAACCTCACGCCCGACTTCGAGACCGACCGAGGTTTGGACGCGGTGGATCGCATTCAAGACGGAACTCCTCGGCAAGGACAGTGAGCGTGTCGCGCAGTCCTACCGCACCATGGGAAACGTGCTCCGTGATCGGCTTGAACTCAGGCCCGCGCTTGCGGCGTTCGATCAAGCCATCCAAATCTACTCGAAAGCACAAGGCGACTCCAGCGAGCCCGTCCTCGATTGTCTCTCCGATATGTTCCCCGTCTACAACTACGCGGACACCGATTCGCGTGAGGAACCGATCCAAATCGCCAGACGCCGCATCAACATTGCCCACCGACTAGCGGGGCGCATCGAGGACGTTTTCATTGCGAGCATCTGGCGCGAGTACGCTCACGAACTCGTCACCGCTAGTCACCTTGATGAGGCTGAAGTGGAACTCAAAGCCGCCGCCGCTTTCGCTAAGGAACGACTGATTTCGGGCATTGAGTGCTCGAGGTGCCCCCTCATCCTCGCCCAGGTTCGACTGTACAAAGGAGACGCTGTCGAAGCGCTACGCCTCGCGCAGCAGTCTTATGACGAAGCTTTCGCAGCAGCCCCCGAGCACAACGAGATGCCTTGGAAGCGGACCGTGCTGGCGTGTTGCCTCGCCGCCAACGGAGAACTTAATCGTGCGGAGGAATTGGTCTCTGCCGAGGATGCATGGAAATTTCTGCTCTCCTTGGGGCGCGCTGGCAAACCCGCACCGCACATGTTCCTTACCACCGCCGCCCTCTTCCGAGCCGCCGGACGCGAGGCTCCCGCTTTGATCCTGGAGCAGGCTCTCGAGTCACTTGACCTTCGCCCTCGGACTCTCGATGCCCCTCGACCGCTCCAGGATTTCGCCCGACCAAAGCCCCCCGGCACCTCGAAAGATGCCGGGGGACGAGGAGTGCCCCAACCCTGACCCCCCGTCCGACACACCCGAGACGCCGGGGTGCCGAACGGAGGTTCGTGCCCGCTTCAGCAACCCACCTCAAACGCCCCGACAAAGTCGCTGTAGTCAAAGAAGTCGATAAACCCGTCCTGATTGAAGTCCGCGTCGGACACCCCCGCCTCAAACGCCCCGACAAAGGCGTCGTAGTCGAAGAAGTCCAGGAACCCGTCCTGATTGAAATCAGCGGGGCAGGGGGGAGTCACTGGCATGAAGACGAGGTTGCGGATTGATGAGGTGCCGGAGACGTTCTGGGTGGTGAGGGAGAAACCCGTGATGCCGCTGACTTGGGTGCCGTCGAGGAAGTTTAGATCGAGTTGGTTGCCCGAGGCCGGTCCGTTGGGGGTGTTCACAACGAAGGCGAACTTGTCGGGGTCGAAGGGGGAAGTCCAATTCGTGCCCCAGCCGAACTCAGCGATGAACCAGTACGTGGCCCAGTCGTTACTGGTCCATGTGCCCGGGTCGCTATGGACGACGAGGGCGTTGATGGGCGAGACGCCGGTGCCGACAACAACTCCGTTGTTGCTGATGGAGAATTCGACCATCGTGGCGCCCAGTTGGCTCGCGTCAAAGGTCGTGTTGACGCCGCCCGAGCCGTCGGGGGTGGAAGTCACGGTGACGCTCTTGGGGTCGCCGCCAACAGTGACGGCGTGGAGTGTCTGGCTGGCCTGGGCGTTGGTGGTGGTGGCGAAGGTCGGGGGGTTGATCCAGAGATATGAAGCGGTGCTTGCGGGCTCGTCAAAGGTGAAATCGACGCCGTCTTGGCCGGTCCCGCCGATGGCTTCGGAGTTGACGCGTCTTTGGGCAAGGTCGGAGCAGTTCGTGCCGTCGGAGCAGGCTTCGGAGAGGGCGACGCTACCGATGCCCGTGACGGCAGCACCGGAGAAGAGGCTGGAGGCGCGGAGGATGGTGAAGTCGTCAATGTTGGTGCCGGTGGCCTGGATTCGGGTGGGGTTCTTGTCGTCGATGTGGCCCGTTCCGCCGCCGTCGTCGGCGAGGAAGGCGTTGATGACGACGCTGTTCGCGTTCTGACGAAGGGCATCCTCGCCGCAGCCGAAGCGCCACACGAGGCGCATGCTCGTCGGAGTGAGCGGTCCGGTACGGTCTATCTCGAAGGTTTGGTACCAGTAGCGAGGCCAGCCGCCGGAGCAGGGGAGGTCCATCATCTGCGGGTCCAAGTTGATGGTGCCCGAAGCGCCGGGAAACGTGGCCTGGTTGGTGATGTTGCCGTTGTCGTCGTAGACAGTCATTTGCAGTGACTCAACAGGAACGCCGCTGACGCTCGAGAAGTCTGAGTGAAACTGGAGAACGCCACCGGACGCGCGTTGGACGGTGTTGGAGGCGATGCGGATGTTGTCGCTGTTGAAGTGGGCGAGGGAGAAGGACTGCCCATTGGCGATGGGACCGGTGTCGATTTGGAGGGCGTTACCGAGCGAGGGCATGTCGATGCGGACGCCGTCGTCGCCGACTCCGCCGAGGATGGAAATGGCGAGAGCGCCGGAGGTTTGGGTGAGTTGTGCGGAACCCATGGCGGTGACTTGGTGGCCCATAAACAGCACACCATCGACTTTGGGAGCGACGTCGGCGAAGGATCGACCGATACGGAGTTCGTCGATGTTTCCGACGACGACGCCGGAGGTGGAGCCGACTTCGGTGATGGCTTTGGTGATGCCCTCGAAATTCCCGACGTTGAGGGCGGTGACGCTCGCGGAGGCGTTGGAGGGGACGCCATTGAGCCCAGGGTTGACCCAGACGCGGACATCGTCAAGGCCAGGGCGAAGGTCGATACGGGCAACGAGGAAGGACTTGCTGTAGACGGAGTTTGAACCAATGAGATGACGTGAGATCCCGCCGGGGTCGAGCCCCCAGGCGGGCCTGGTGTAGGGCTTTCCGATGTAGATGAACTGGTCAACTCCCGCGCCGGGCGTGCACGGAAGTTTGACGCCGAGCCAATTCTGGCTGGTGCTGCCCGAGGTCTGCTGGGCGATGAAACTGACCCAGACCGTCTCGGTGGTGTTCCCCAACGGCTGGGAGAGGTTGATGGTGCGTTGATTCCCGCAGTGCGTACCAAATATCCGGCGACCAGCGCGTTGGAGGCTGTACCCGCCCACGGCGTATCCGGACCCGACGGTGTCGATCACGAACGAACTGCCGTAGGCGGCGCTCCACGGGGCCACCCAGCCCAAACCCGCGTTGCCGTTGATCGTCAGATTCACGCCTGCGGGATAGTTGAACCCGTCGTAGGCGATCAACTGAGCGTTGGCCGTGCCCGCAGAAACAGCGAGAGAGGAAAGGACGACAAGACTTTTCAGAGACTTCTTCATGGCTTTCTCCATTGGTCCCGACGTTGCCGCGGATTGCGACATTCGAGACATCAGGAATGTGCCGCTCGAACACCAACCTTGCGCGACGGATGAAAAAATCGCCAAGAAACGTTCCGGCTCCAGGCGGAGCGGCTCTGAGGCCCAAGAAACGATGCCACACTGTGCACAACCGACCTACCATGCGACAAAGACACTGCTCCGTTGGGCACCTCACCAACCCCGACCATTTCCCTGACTTTGTTCCCCAAAGGACCCGCATGGCCAGCGCAACCTCCGTTCTCTCGCCCCACGCCGACGCCATCCTCCCGCGTCTCAAACTCCCCCTCCCGGACTTCACCGTCCCGCTGCCCCCCTTCGACCCCGCGCCGGGCACCGAACGCATCATCCAGTACCGCGAAGCCCTCCGCGAAGCCATGTCCGAAGAGATGCGCCGCGACAAGCGCATCTTCCTCCTCGGCGAAGAAGTCGCCCAGTACAACGGCGCGTACAAAATCTCCCAGGGCATGCTCGACGAGTTCGGACCCAAGCGCATCATCGACTCCCCCATCTCCGAGAACGGCTTCGCCGGCCTGGCCGTCGGCGCCGCGATGTACGGCCTCAAGCCCATCATCGAGTTCATGTCCTGGTCCTTCAGCCTCGTCGCCGCGGACCAGATCTTGAACAACGTCCCCAAAATGCTCTACATGTCCGGCGGCCAGTGGGGCTGCCCCGTCGTCTTCCGTGGCAACGACGGCGCAGGCGGCCAGCTCGGCTCCACACACTCCTGGTGCGTCGAAGGGCTCTACTCCAACGTCCCCGGCGTCAAAATCGCCATCCCCAGCAACCCCTACGACGCCAAAGGCCTGCTGAAGACCGCCATCCGCGACTACGACCCCGTCTTCTTCCTCGAATCCGAGCGCATGCTCGGCGACAAAGCCCACGTCCCCGCTGAGGAGTACTACATCCCCTTCGGCCAGGCCCACCTCCGCCGCGAAGGCTCCGACTGCACCCTCGTCTCCTTCGGCCGCCCGGTCAACTTCTGCCTCGAAGCCGCCGCTGAACTCGCTGGCGATGGCATCGAGTGCGACGTCCTCGACATGCGGACCATCCGCCCCCTCGACATCGACGCGATCGTTCGAAGCGTCCAGAAAACCGGCCGCATTGTCGTCGTCGACCAGTCCTGGCCCTTCGCCAGCGTCGCCAGCGAGATCGTGACCCAGGTCATCGAACGCGCCTTCGACTACCTCGACCATCAGCCCCTCCGCGTGAACACCGAGGATGTCCCGACCCCCTACGCCAAGGGCCTCGAAATGGAATACCTGCCCAACAAGGGCAAGATCATCAAGGCGGTCAAGAAGTCTCTCGGTAGGTAAAGCACAAATCGGCTCCATGATCGTGCGAACGAAACGAACCAGCAAAAAGAAGCCTTCCAAGTCCTAAATTTGTGCTTTGCCGCTTTGTGCTTTTCAGGAATCCTCCCATGTCGATCGAAGTCACCATGCCCCGCCTCTCCGACACCATGCAAGCCGGCACCATCGTCCGCTGGGCCGTCAAAGAAGGCGCCAAGGTCAAGTCCGGCGAAGTCGTCGCCGACATCGAGACCGACAAAGCCACCATGGAGCTCCCCATCTACGACGAGGGCATCCTCGCCTATCTCGCCGCAACCGAGGGCAAGCAAGTCCCCGTCGGCACCCTCATCGCCGTCATCGCCACCGCCGGCGAAGACCCCGCCGCTGTCAAAGCCAAGTACGCCGGTGGCGCTGCCCAACGAGCCGCGAGCGTCAGCGACCGGTCAGCCGCCACAAACGCCCCCTCGGCCGCCGCCGTCGGAGCCACCACGCCCCCGCTCGCTCACGCTCGGGGCTCGTCAACCGCAGTCCTCGACGCCCCCGCGTCCAACGGCTCCCACAGCAACGGTGGCCGCATCTTCGCCTCACCCCTCGCCAAGAAAATCGCCGCCGAGTCCGGCATGAACCTCGCTAACCTCAGCGGCACCGGCCCCTCCGGCCGCATCATCCGCAAAGACGTTGAAGCCGCCCTCGCCAGCGGAACCCCCAAAAAGGAAGCCCACGGGTTCCAACCCGTGGGTTCCGCTCGCCCCGCCGCCATCGCCCTCCCCGCCGCTTCCACCCTCACCGGCCAGATCGTCCCCCTCAACCAGATGCGCCGCACCATCGCCCGCCGCCTGGTCGAGTCCAAGACGACCATCCCGCACTACCAGGTCACCATGGAGGTCGCCATGGACGCCCTCATGGACCTCCGCAAGCAACTCAACGACCAACTCGCCGACCAGGGCGTCAAGCTCTCCGTCAACGACTTCCTCGTCCGCGCCTGCGCCCTGGCGATGCACAAGCACCCCTTCGTCAACTCCCGCTGGGTCGGTGCCCAGGGCAACGAAAACATCGAACAACTCGCCGACGTCAACATCGGCGTCGCCATCGCCCTGGACGAATCCCGCGGCGGCGGCCTCGTCGTCGCCACCATCCGCTCCGCCGACCAAATCGGCCTGCGTCACATCTCCAACCAGTCCAAAGCCCTCTCCGAGAAAGCCCGCACCAAAGGCCTCACCCTCGACGAGATGGCCGACTCCACCTTCACCATCTCCAACCTCGGCATGTTCGGCGTCGACCACTTCACCGCCATCATCAACCCGCCCAACGCCGCCATCCTCGCCGTCGGCGCCGCCATCCAAAAGCCCGTCGTCCGCAACAACCAAGTCGTCCCCGGCTGGGTCATGTCCATGACCATGTCCAGCGACCACCGCATCGTCGACGGCGCAATGGCCGCCGCCTACCTCAACACCGTCAAGGGCTACCTCGAACGCCCCGCGACGCTCCTCGTCTAAAGAGACGATCGCGCGAGCGACCAACGCCTCTCACCACATACAAAAAGAAGCCCACGGGTTCCAACCCGTGGGTCTTTCTTCATACCGATGAGCCCCACCGCCCTTACTTCTTCGCCGGCTCCTTCGACTCCGAAGCCTTCTTCTCCTGCGCGACCTTCCACTTCATCAGCACGTCCTTCTCCATGTCTTCCTTGATCCCCGAGCGAAGCACATCCTGAGGCCCGAACTTCGGCGCCGGCTTCCCAGCCTTCTCCGCCTCCTCAGCCTGCTGCTTGGCGACCTTCGTCCGAAGCTCCACCGCCTTCGGCCACCACGCAAGGATCGCCGCCGCCGTGTCCTCCACAGTCCTGAACTTCAACCCCGCCTTGATCGCCTTGTCCATCTTCCTCGTATGGAACCCGCCCGTCTCTCCTGTCGGCGGAAGAAGAATCGGCATCTGCCCGGGCTGAATTCCGTTCTCCGCAAGCCACTCATAAGGCACATACGTGAACGTCGCGTCGTTCTTCGCATTCGACGCCTTCGAAGCCGCCAAGCACCCCGCCATCACCGCCGCGTTCGTCAGCTTCTTCTCAGGCCCGCAGACGTTCATCACGCCTACCGCCTTCGTCTCTAGACACGTCACGATGAAGTCCGCCAGATCCCGCACATCGATGATCTGCACCGCGTCATCCACCGTCCCCGGCACCAGCACCTCGCCGCCGCGGCTCACCCGCACAGGCCAGTACGTGAACCGGTCCGTCGTGTCCCCAGGCCCCACGATGTACCCGGGCCTCACGTTCGTCACACGACCCGGCATCGCCGCCTCCGCCGCACGCTCGCACGCCGCCTTCCCGGGGCCGTAATTCTCCATCTGAGCGCCGAACTGCTCCGTCGCCGGGTCCGACAGCACGCCCAGTTCGTCGCTCTCGTCCATGTTCGGCTTGTCGTTGTTCTTATACACACTGAGCGTCGAGACAAACACATACTGCCCGACGCTCCCCGACAACGCCTCCGCCGACGCCTTCACCATCCGCGGGAAGTATCCCGACGTATCCACGACGCCGTCCCACTTCTTCCCCTTGAGTTCCTCAAGCCCCTTGGGCCCCTCGCTCTTCTCTTCGTCCGAGTGCTTCTCGGGGTCGCGGTTGCCGTAGAGCTTCTCGATGTTGTCGCGTGTGCCGACATACTTCTCGCGTTTGCCGCGGTTGAAGATCGACACCTTGTGCCCTCGCGCCTGAGCCGCATCGATCACCGCGGGCCCGAGAAACCCGGTGCCGCCCAGAATCAGGATCGACAGCGGTTTGGCCGCCTTTCCAGCCTCTTCGTTCCGTGAGGGGGCGATCCACCGATTGGTCGCGTCCCCGTTCGCCGCCACACCAAGCCCCGCCACCGCCACAAGCCCGCCCGCCGCATACGCCGCCGTTTGGGTCAAGAATTCACGCCGAGTCGTCATCGTGCCTCCAGGTAAAAACGAGCACCACCGGCCCACGCGCCAGCCGCTCGCCGCACTCTACCGACGTTCCCGGATCCCGGTTGCAGCCGCCCGCCCTGTTGGCCTTGGTGCTCCAGCCTCGAACCCCCGGCTTCACACCCTCACACCAGTCCCCAAACCCTTGACCTCCAACTTGACCTCCCGCAACCCCTCCGCCCCCGCCGCCGCATACCCCGCAATCGCCCGCTCCAACACCCGGATCGCCCGCCAATACTCCGTGATCGAAACGTGCTCGATCGGCGTGTGGTCCAGTGAGCTATCCCCAGGCCCGTACGCCACCATCTCGCACCCCCCCACCCCTGCCCACTTCGGCCCCACCACGTTCATGTCGCTCGTCCCCGTCTTGGTCAAGAGCCTCGGCGTCGCCCCCTCCCCACGTTGCGCCACCGACATCGCCCGCACCAGCCCGTTGTGCCGGTCCGACACGTGCGCCACCTCGTGCCCCGTGCACTCAAGCCTCGCGCCCGAAGGCACGCCAGCCTCGCAAAGCCGCTCAATCTCCGCCGGCATCATCCCCGGCGGCAACCTGAACCCCGCCACCGCCTCCACACGATCAAACAACCCGTCCCCGCCGCTCTGCACACTCCGAAGCGTCGCCTGCACCGACCCGAACGCCCCCGTCTTCCCCGCGTTCATCCCCGCCACACGCTCCAGCACCCCCGACCACCACGCATGCATCTCGTCCACCACGCCAGGCCCCGGGCCCGCCGTGTGCACCACCGACCGCGCCAGCATGAACTTCACCAGCAGCCTGCCCTTGTACCCAAGCGTCGTCGCGTCCCACCCGCTCGGCTCACCGATCACACACGCTCGAGGCGTGTACCGCCCCGCCGCACCCCGCGCCCCCTTGCTCGTCGAAATCTCTTCCTCCACCGCCCCAACCACAATCACGCGCCACCCCGCCGGCAACGACCCCCGCACATTCGCCGCCGCACACACAAACGCAGCCAAAGGCCCCTTCGCGTCCACCGTCCCCCGCCCATAAAACAGATCCCCCTCCACACGCACCGGCACATGCCCCGGCACCGTGTCGACATGCCCCAGCAGCACAATCTCCTTCATCCCAGGCTGGCTCCGAAGCGGGTCCCCACTCGTCGCCGCCACGAAGCTCCCCGTCTCGTCAATCGACGCCGAAAGACCCAGACCCGCCGCCCGCTCGCGCAAAAACTCAACCGCAGGCCTCTCAAACCGAGACACACTCGGCACCTCGATCAAACCCTTCAGCAACGCGAACGAATCCTGATCCGAGATCCGCTCCCCTCCCGGAGGAAGGGGCTGGGGGTGGGGATGGGAGTGGGTGTCCGTCTTCGTTTGCATTTCAGTCCTCATTGAAACACCGTCCCCGCGCCTTCAAGCGCCGCCGAAATCGGCATCCCGCTCCGCGCATCCCCGATCACCACACGCCCGACCCCACCCGCGAGCGCCTCGCCCGCCCCCATCACCTTCTTCTTCATCCGCCCCTCCGCAAACGCTGCGAAGTCCTCCACCGCGTGCCTCGCCACCGTGCGAATCAGCGTCGACTCATCCGGGAACTTCCGGTAAAGACCCTTCACATTCGACAACAACAAGAGCGTCTCAGCCTTCAACGCCACCGCCGTCGCCGCCGCCGCACGATCCGCATCCACATTGATCGGCTCCCCAGCAACCGAAATCCCCGGCGGGCTCAAGACCGGCGTGTACCCGCCCTCCACCAGCGTCCGCACAAGGCCCGCGTTCACCCGCTCCACCGTCCCCGTGTAATCATCGCGGATGATCACCGTCCGCCCCTCCTCCACCGCCCGCACCGAGGCCTTCCGCTCCCCCTCCCAAAGCCTCCCGTCCATCCCCGAAAGCCCCACCGCGTTCACACCGCGCCGCTGGAGCAACTCCACCACCTTCTGATTCATCATTCCCCGGCACGCCATCTGGAAAATCTCCAGCGTCCGCCGATCCGTCCGTCTGCTCGTATGCCCGCTCGGACTCGTGATGAACTTCGCCGGATGCCCCAGAGCCTCCGCGAGCGTGTTGGTCGCGTGCGACCCGCCATGCACGATGACAATCTGCCGCCCCGCTTTCACAAGCGCCGCCGCATCCTCGCACACCGCCTCAAGATCCACACCCTCGCCCCCACCAATCTTCACAACAATCATCGTTTCCCAGCCTTTATTTGGCCATTTGGCAATTTAACCATTTGGCAAATTCCGTCCTCAGACCGGGTGCAACCCCGCAAACCCAAGCCCCGCCGTTTCCTCAAACCCGCACATCAGGTTCATGCACTGCACCGCCGATCCCGCCGCGCCCTTCATCAGGTTGTCCAACGCGGACACGACAACAATCCGCCCGCCACCCTCCTCGACCTCAAAACCCACATCGCAGAAGTTCGTCCCCGCCACGATTTTCGGCTCCGGCAACCGGTACAACCCCGTCTTGTCCTTCACGATCCTCACAAACGGCTCCGCCCCGTACGCCTCGCGAAACGCCCTCCACAGTTCCTTCTCATCAACCGCCCGCGTCGGCAGCACATGCGCCGTGCACAACACCCCGCGCACCATCTCAATCGACGTCACCGTCACGTGCAGATCAAACCGCCCGTGAACACCCATGACCTCCTGCTCCACCTCCGCCGCGTGCCGATGCCCTGTGGGGGCGTAGGTCCGCACCGCGCCCGACCGCTCGGGGTGATGGCTCCCCGCGTTTACCGCATTCCCGCCCTCGCTGCTGCCAACCTTCAGGTCGCAGATCGCCGTCTTGATAAGCCCCTTGCGCGCCAGCGGCCACAGCGCCATGTTCATCGCCGTCGCGTTGCACCCCACGCCGCTCGCCAACTTCGCCCCACGAAGTCTCTCCCGCTGAAACTCCGGCAGCCCATAGACAAACCGGTCCAGCCACACCGGCGACCCGTGCTTCTCCCCGTACCACTTCTCGTACGCCACGCCATCGCGAAGACGGAAATCCGCCGAAAGATCGACAATCCGCCCCGCCAAGGCTGCGTACCGATCAATCTGCTTGACCGCTTCCCCGTGCGGCAAGCACAGGAACAGCACATCGCAAGGCTGAAGCTCCTCAGGCCTGACAAACTGAATCTTCGTCCGCCCGCGCAGATTCGGGTGCGTGCTGTACACAAACGCCCCCGCCTGCGACCGGCTCGTGACCTGCGCCACCTCAACCCCGGGATGCTCCAGAAGCAACCGAAGCACCTCGCCGCCGCCATACCCCGAACCACCAACGATCGAAACTCTCAGTCTCTCGCTCATGCCTACGCCTTATGCCTCGATGCCCCGCGCCTTGATGCCTTCATCTCTCTCGAGACCTTCAATCTCAATTCTGAAATTTGAAATCTCACCTTCGACATTTCAACTTCGTACCGCCGCCCCCACCTTCACCTCAACCTGCCCCCGGGCCGCCCGACTCCTTCGCCCGATCTCCAGCACATACCCGATCATTCTTCCGGGAATATCAACCCCCGTCGGCTCAATCGAGTTCCTGAACTCCATCGTGTGATTCACCTCGCTCACCAGATACCCGCGGCTTGGATCTTCCAGCAGGTCAATCGCCAGAATCCCGCCCTCCGTCCCGCCGATGGCACGCGACGTCCGACGGCAGATCTCCGCAAGACCTTCGTCGATGTCAAAGCGTCCCGCCTTCCCGCCCCGAGCCGTGTTCGTGATCCAGTGCTCGCTGTTCCGCACGATCGCCCCGATCGGCTCCCCGCCCACCATGAACACCCTCAGGTCCCGCCCCGGCTTGTTCACGTACTCCTGCACATAGAAAACCCCATGCTGAGGCCCGCCAAGCGTCTCCTTGTGCTCAATCACCGCCTCCGCTGCCTCACGATCGTTCACCCGCGCCAGCAGCCTGCCCCACGACCCAACCGTCGGCTTCAAAACCGCCGGGTATCCCATCTGCTCCACCGCCCGAAGCGCCGCGGTCCCCTCGACCGCGACCTTCACGCGAGGCTGAGGAATCCCCGCCGCAGCCAGCGCGAGGGTCGTGCTCAGTTTGTCACCGCACAGGTCGATCACCCGCGACGGATTCACGCAAGGCACCCCGAACCGCTCGAACACGCGAACCGCCGCGAGCGCCTGCGTGTGGCTGATGCACCGCTCCATCACCACATCAAACCCCGCGATCGCGCCCGGATCGTCCACGTCCCACACGCACTCACGCACATCGATCAGCTCGTGCTCCACGCACCGCCGCTGCAGATCCTCCACCAAGAGACGCTCTTCCACACGAATCCGCGAATACAAAACCGCAACACGCATCTGAATCTCCTGTGGCACAGGCTTCCAGCCCGCAGCCTTCCGACTCTCAGCCCTCCCGCAGCACGCAGCACGCTTCCCGAGGCACGCTCATTCGCCCCAATCTTCCTGCACCTGAGGAGCCAGCTCAACCTTCAGAGGCTCCACGCACGTCACCTCGAGCTCCGCCGAGCAATCCGCACAACGAACCACCTCGCCCGCCAGAGGCCGACGCGTCAGCGTCACCGCGCCCGCACACTCCGGACATTCACACCCGATCGAAACTGCCGTCGACATCGCAAACTCCTGTCCAAACACCTTGAAAAAACACAGAAAGCCCGCCCGGAACGCCCGGCGAGCCCGTTAAACCGACATGTCGTCAGCTCACGAAAGCATCAGCCCGGGCGTTTCACGCCTTTGGCTTTTTTCGCTTTCAGTGATTTGGCGGCGGAAACAACAACGCACCCCGACCCGAAGGCCAGCACCGCGTCGAAATTGAATCCCTGCTTCGCCATGAACACAACCCTAGCACCCCTCCCCTCATCAAGTCAACCCCACTCCCCCCGCAGCACGCAACACCCCGCACGCAGCACGCCCTAAGGCACCACCACCGAAGAATTCAGCCTCGATCCCCCCTCCGGCTCCGTCACGCTCACCAGCACCTTCTGCCCCCTCAGAGCCGCCGCCGCACCAGGGAACACGAATCGCCGAACCGACTGCTGCCCGGGCTGCAACGACCCCACCGTCGCGCTCGCCCGAGGCCTCTTGGGCGCAAACGCCGTCAACTCCAGATCCACCGCAGACTCGCCGACGTTCGTCACCTGCACCTCAACCACCGCGTCAGGCCCGCTGGTCGTCGGCGACAGCGACGCGGAAAGATCCACCTTCAGATGCTTGAGCCCGATGGTCACCGGTGCCCGGATCTTGATCCCCTTGACCCTCTGCTCACCCGCAAGGTCCATCGAGAAGACAAAGTCCCGCCGTCCGGCTTCCTCAAGCCCCCCGAACGCCACGCTCACCGGGAGCGACGCGTGCTCCCCGGGCTTGACGGCAAACCGCATCACCCGAGGAACGATCTTCCAACTCCGATCAAGGCCGTCCGAGGACACCCCGCCGCCCATCGGCTCCACGATTGTGATCTCTCCCGAGATCGCCGTCGGCCAGGGATTGTCGAACTCCACAAGCATGTCCTTCCGCTGCGTCGTCGCGGGCAGGAACCCCGGCGACATCCGCACCGACGCGATGAGCCTCACCAACTCCACGTCGATCCCCTCGATGAACGCCGGCATCCGCGTGGCGTTCACACGCACCGTCGAGACCGCCGCCCGCTCACCGCCCGTAACGCCGGCCGCCTCCGTACCCGAGCCCACGACGGTCTCCCCCGCACTCACCTCGATACCGCTCGCTTTCTGAAGCGTCGTCCGATTTCCAAAGTGATCCACCAGCGTCAGTTCCCCTCCGCCAAGATACGCGTCCACCACGCTGTCGCGATCCTCCGCGGATTCGTTCCAGAACACCAGCGCGCCACCCCGCTTGGCCGCAGCGGTCTTCACCGGGGCGAGAATCACGCACCGCACCCCAGGCGCCGCCGGGAAACTCCCGATCGCGACACGATCCGTCAGTTGATCCACCAGCGTCCGCCAAGCCGCGAACTCCGGCGTAGGCATCGGCCGATTGGACTTGGGGCCCGACCAATCCCAGGGCTGCTCCACAGACGTCCGCACCGACACGTCGTTTCGCCGCTCTGCCCCGATGGACGCCGAGATCCACGCCTCGATCACTTTGCGGGACATGTCACCCACCGCTTCCGCGGCTGTGAACTGCCCGCCGATAGCCCGCTGCATCACAAGCGTCAGATCACCTTCCGCGACCTTGGGATATCCCGCCCACGCCCGCGCCGCGTTGCCCGCAGCCCACGAAGGCAGATCCGAAGAGACCAGCGACGCCACCGCACCACCACGCTCGGAAATCAGCACAGAATCCGGCCGAAGATCAAACTCCACCCGGGACCCGATCCCGATCGTCGGCCCCGAGATCAATTGGCCCACCTCACGCACGAACTTCCCAAGGTCCCCGTTCAGGTTCTTCCGCCATGACACCGTCTCGCTCCCCGCTTCCCCGATCTGCCACCGACGAACCCGCTGCCCGAACCGGTCCAGATACTGGTCCAGATAAGGCCAGTACGCCGCTCGGTCCTGTTCCAGAAGAGCCCACACGTCCGTCTTCGTTCCCGAATCAGAGACCGATCCCGCAGGAGCCTCCGCCAGAACAAACGTCAGCTCGCGATACTCGTCCATCAACGCGTCCACCATCGGCGACATCGCGAGCGCGCGTTCGCCCGCATTCTCCCGTGTCACTCCGTTGGTCCACACCCGGAGCGAGACCGCCCCGGCTCCGAGCTGCCCCGTGAGATGCGCGACCATCGCCGGCGTCACCGAGTCCGGCATCGGCCCAAGCGCCACTCCCAAACGCACACGATCGACAGAACCTCGCACCAACCCCGTGGGCCGCGCCGGAAGCACCACAAAGTCCGTCCGTGCGGCTCCGACTGTCTGCCCCCCGCTCACGACCTCAAAGGTCGCTCGGTACCACCCCAGTCCCGGAAGCTTCGGTGTCACCGTCAGCTCCGCCCGCCCCGCACCCAGCACTTTCTCGATCGAATCAACCTCAACCCCCGCCAGATCTCGCACCGTCACCCGTCCGCGGAGCTGCTCGCCCGTCAAGTCCCGGATCGTTGCTCGAAGCACCGGCGGTGCGGGCGACACGATCACGTTGCTCGGCTCCTCACACACCAGGTCGATCTTCGCCAGCTGGATCACCGCGACGTCATCGAACCACGCCGCGCCCGTGTAGTCCTGCGACAGCGCGACGTGCCGACCCGGGTTGGCGCCAAGAAGTTCGCGGGGCTGCAGCACCTGCAACTCGATCTGCAGATACGCCGCGTTGTCAAAGTCGCCGGGCAGCAGCACCGACACCGAGTCCCACCCGTCCTCCGAAAGCGTCGGAATCGAACGCGACTCCGACGCCGCGATCGGCACACTCGCCGAGTCAAGCAGCCTCGCCACCAACACCGCCCGCGCGTGCGTGAGCCCCTTCGTCCGAACCTTCGCCGAGATTCGATAATCCGCTCCGCTGAAAACCGGCACCACGCCCGGAGACAGCAGCAACGACGTGCTGCCTCCGCGGGTCGGCAGCTTGACCGAGACGCGACCGCTCCCCGCCATCGTCTCATCGAGCTCCGCCGCGTTCACCGGCGGAAAGCCCGCCCGCGCACCGGTCGCAACATCCCCGCCGCCCTGCTGCGCGCGCACCCAATGGTCAGGCACCGGATTCGGCGTCTCCTCCTCGAACCCGAAGAACCGCGTCATCCGGCCCGCCGATTCGGGACGGATCCCCACAATCGACCACCCGGGATCAACTTCGTTCCCGCTGCCAACCGCCGCGACCTGTGCGACCGCACCGGGCGCAAGAACGGCCACGACCCAAAGCACAACGAGTCGAAGAGGAATCACACTGATGTATCGACCAACCGGGCACAGCCCGCCGAGCATTGGCCCCGCACGCGGGGCAGATCTCGCAGGTTCCGAGAACTCCGCGCGGGATTCTTCGCTATTCAGCCAGATTATCGGGACTGAGGATCAAAGCCCGCGCAAGACCCGCGCAACATCGAACGCCCGCAACGGCGGTTCGGTGACGGCTGGCGCGGCGGACACCGCCGCGTGAGGACGTGGCGCATCTTGGAACACTCGAGCCGAGAGCCCTGCACGGCTGAGAACCGCGAGACTCGTATCGGCGAACTTGGTGGTCGCGGGCGACTCGATCATGACCAGATCCGGCTGCGGAAGGGGCGTCGGGTTTGGGGAGGGCCGGTTCATCACCATGACCACCGCGAAGCATGCGGCAATCGCGACCGCCGCAGCCCCGGCGCCTGTGGCTCGGCGAGCCCATCGCCGACGCGTCACGCGGCTCTTGAAAGCCGAAGGGATCTCGCCAGCATCGGCCGAGGCGAGCCTGTTGAGTTGTTCGGTGAGGTTATCGTGCGGCATGGACCACCTCGCTTGGTTCTGAAAGATCCGTCACACATAATACGCGGCGCAGGAGTTCGAGACCGCGGCTGTACCGCCAGGCGACCGTGTGACGGTTGGCACCCAGGGCATCCGCGATCTGCTCGAAAGTCATGCCCGACGCGTGCTTCAAGACCACAACCTCTCGCAGCATGCGCGGCAGCGAGGCCATGGCCACCTCGAGTTCGCTCGTCTCCGATCCTCGCGCGGACGCCGAGATCGGGCGTGGCCGCGCCGTTCGCGTCCGTTCCCGTCGCTCGGCTCGCTGGTACGTGATCGCCTCGCGTCGCGTGAGAGTCACAAGCCACGCCCGCACGTCCTCGACCGCGGCGATCTCGCCCGCGCGGCACTCCATCATGCGGCACAGCGTGCGCTGCACGACATCGTCCGCGGCGTGCGGGACGATCGACCGCGCGTACGAACGCAGAAGACCGCCCCACCGTGCCCACAACTCCCGGGCGGCGTGGTCGTCGCCCCGGTGCGTGA
The DNA here is from genome assembly GCA_943369765.1 of Phycisphaera mikurensis NBRC 102666. GTDB lineage: Bacteria > Planctomycetota > Phycisphaerae > Phycisphaerales > UBA1924 > UBA2396. Next base: position 122,597 of record CALROI020000012.1, read on the forward strand.
GCCTCAGCAGGTTGCGGTCGTCTGCGTGCGTCATTGATGAGTCAGCCTACTTCGCGATCGCGGCGAGCAGCGCGTCGAGCTCGGCAAGGTCCTTGAGCTGTTTCTCGACGTTGGTCCAGGCTTTCGTGAACGCGGGCATCGCCACACGTGCGATCACGCCGAATTCTCCCTTCTCAAGCCGGGAGTTGATCGCGATAAGTTTGGCGGTCGTGTCGGGCGTCCCCCACGCCGCGATGATTTCGTCGTACCCCTCGCGGGCCAGACCGATCTCGCGGGTGAGGCTCTCGCCTTTCAGTCCTTTCAAGTGCGACTTCGTCTCCGAGTCGCTGTACATCGCGACTGCGGCTTTCGCGGTCGCATCCCCGCGGGAGATCGCGACCTCAAACCACTTGAGAAAGAGGTCACGCTCCATGACCAACGACGCCTTCCCGTTGAACGGGTCATCCTTGACGATGTTCGCGATGGCTCCCCGGAGCAACGCCACATCGGCGGGAGACAACTTTCCGGAGTTCACGAGCACTCGGGCTTCCTGAGTCGCCAGCGTGCTGATGGAATAGCCGACGAGCGTGCTGATGAGGATCCGATCGTTCGTCACGTGCCTGCCCATCCTGAACAGCGCCGCGACGCGCTGGGCCGCCTTGTCCGCGTGCCCCTGCAGCAGTTGATCGCGTGCGTCAAACCGCAGCACGCGGGCGAGATTCCGCGTCATGCCCAGGTGCGGCATCAGCATGCTCACGCCGCCCTCGTAGGACAACTCAAAGTCGCACTTCTCTCGAGAGGACGCTGCAAGACAATCTTCGATCGCTTGCTGGCCCGCGTCACGGAGGATCTTCGCCGCCTTGGTGAACGCCTCGGGTGCCTCGCCGGAGGTCGGCACCTTGTCCCATTCGATCTCCGAGATGGCGTCGGAAAGAAGCTTGGGAAGGTTCGACTGCGCCGTGAGGTACCCGAGGGCCGCGTTGCGATTCTCGGGCTTGGTCGCCCACGACGGGATCAGGCTCGGATCTTTGAAGTTCAGCAGTTCCGCATCACCAAGATCGATCTCAAAGCCCTCGACGGGTTGGCCATTCGCCGGCTGGGCGGGTGGTGTGCCCCCCCCACCGCCTGGCTGAAGGACGGTCCCGGCGGCAAGAACAAGACAGGCAATCAGTGTGTTCATCGGTGGTCTCCTGGTGGCCCCGGCCCGTTCGGACAAGGGTTGTACCCACAAGACGCCGCCGAAACGCCGAATTGTGGCGCACTTTCAACTATTTTTGGCCGGGCAGGGGCTGCCGGAGCAGCGGGACCCCGGGTTGCCCGGCGAGATGGGTCCAGAGCATCGTCATGGCGGACCGGGCTGCCCATTCTCGGATGTTGCGGCGGTCCCCCGCCATACTGAACCGGCGGACGTCTACGGGCGAGCCACTGTGGGCGTGGGCGATCCAGACGGTGCCGACGGGTTTGGCTTCGGACCCGCCGCCCGGGCCGGCGACGCCGGTGATCGCGAGGCAGTCCGACACGCCGAGGGCCTTGAGCCCCCCTTCGGCCATCGCGGAGGCGGTCTCGGCGGAGACAGCCCCGTGCGCATGGAGAACGCTTTCAGGGACGCCCGCGAGCGCGGTTTTGACGCGGTTCGCGTAGGTGATGAGCCCGCCCATGAGCACGTCGGACGCGCCGGGCACGTCGCCAAGCATCGCGCCCAGCAGGCCTGAGGTGCACGACTCGACGACGCCCAACGTCCGCCGCTGCGCCCGCATCGCGGCGATCACAGCGGTCGGGAAGGCTTCGTGCGGGTGCCCCGCTGCGCCGGTGCCGTCGGCGAAGACGAAGACGCCGAGGAGGCGTTTGACCTCGGCCACGGTTTCGGCGATCGCGGCGTCGGGGTTGTCGCCGGTGGCACGGAGGCGAACGGAGACGACGCCGCCCGACGCGGTGGTGCCGACGAGAGGAGAGCTCGCTCGTGCCATGAGGTTGCCCATGCTCGATGCGCCGAGTTTGGTCGCCACGTCGGACTCGCCCATGCCGATCGTGTGAATGGTCCAGGTGCGGACGTTCACACCCGGCGGGGGCGACAGGAGCGGAGCGATCTGGCTCAGGAACATCGGGAAGAGCTCGCGGGGCGGGCCTGGGATGCAGAAGACATCGGCGGTGCCGAGGCGGGCAGAAAGCCCGGGGGCGGTGCCGTGGTGGTTCTGGATGCTCGTGGCGGAGGCGGGGCGCAGTGCTTGAACGCGGTTGAGGTCGGGCATGGGGCGGCCCCTGCCTTTGAACCACGCGATGATCTGGGTGAGGGCCTCGGCGTCCTCGACGAGCGGCTCGTTCATCGCTTCGGCGAGGGCGGCCCGGGTCAGGTCGTCGTCGGTGGGGCCCAGGCCTCCGGTACACAGAATGAGATCGACGGACGCGGCGAGCCTGCGGAAGGTTGCCACGAGAGCAGGCTGATCGTCGGGGAGGGAGACGTGCTCGACGGGGAGGACGCCGCGTTCCATGAGGCGTTCAGCGAGCCATTTGGAGTTGGTGTCGAGGGTCTGGCCCAGGACGATCTCATCGCCTTGGGAGATGATGGCGGCGGTGCGGTGAGGCATGGGGGAGAGTACGGGGGGACCAAATGGTCAAATGGCCAAATGACCAAAGGAAGACGGGAATGGGTACGATCCGTTTATGAGCACACCCGCTGCCAAGCCGATCACGGACACGAAGATCCCCGGTACGAACGTGCCGGATATCACGCGAGTCGAGGGCGTCGAGCAGGAGACCAAGCGGTTCATGTCGCGGGTGGCGGTGACGACGGCGATTTTGGCGACGCTGGCGTCGGTCGCGTCGATGTTCTCGACGAGCCATCTCAATCAGGCGATGCTCGACCAGATCAAGTCCGCGGACCAGTGGGCGTTCTTCCAGGCCAAGGGCGTGAAGCTTGCTGTGCTGGAGAGCAAGCTGGAGTTGCTCGGGCAGCTTGGCAAGGAGACCGGGGCGGCGGAGGCGAAGGGCGAGAAAGACACGGACCGCGTCGCCCGGTACAAGAAAGAACAAGACGAGATCAAGACGGAAGCAGCCCGTCGCGAGGCTTCCGCCGACGCCCACCGCACGCGGCACATCACCCTCGGGCGGGCATCGACTGCGTTTCAGGTCGCCATCGCGCTGGCGGCGATTGCGCTGCTTGTGCGGAAGCCGACGCTGTGGTACCTGTCGATGGGGCTTGGGCTGGTGGGGTCGGTATTCTTTGTGATGGGGATGATCTAGACGCTGCAGAGGATTGAACAAACGGCCATGGCGTCGAGCACCGAACATTCATCGCAAATCGCGCCCCTTCCACTCCCGATCGCGATGGGGAACACGAGCCAGATATGGGAGCTGCGATTCGTCTCAGGGACCAGTCCAGAACTTCGGTTCATCAATCGCGTCCCGGTTTCATGGATCGTGGGCCCGAGCGTGTTTGGTGTGCTCGGCGTGGCCTTTGGCTTGCCCTTTGTGTGGTCCGCCATTTTCACAAGGGGCGGTTCCGGAACCCCGGCGGGACAGGTTGTCCTCGGCCTCGTCGTGTGCATCCTCACCTGCTCGTTCCCGATAGGGCGATGGTTCTTTTTGAGGCAGTCCATTCGCGAGCAGTTGAACAAGATGCCTGAAGGCGGCGTTCTGGCTCGTCATGATCGAACGACGGGGCAAACGTGGATCTGGCCCGGCTTGAAGGGCGGACGGGAACTCCGCGAGGTCGTGAACGTGCGGATGCGATCGGGGCATCTTCCGGTTGATGGCCCGGGCCGCAGTGTGTTCGCCGTCGCCACACTCCGAGGCATGATGCTCGTTGGCGAAGACGCCGAGACCGGCGAGACAATCGCAACGACTGTCAGCGTCAAGATGATCATGGGCGATGGAGGGTCGGAAGTCGCGTGCGAAGCATGGGCGCGGGCGGCAAAGATCCCGATGGTGGCGGGGAACTTCTCGGCGGTGACGTTGGATTAACGCGCACCGTCTGAGAGCCGATCGCGGTCACCAAAGCAAAGCCCCCTCCGGCCTTGCTGCGCTCGGCTTCCTCCCCCGCCGGGGACGGGGGAGGCGAAAAACACCGGAAAGCCATCGGCTTGAAGCCGATGCTCCTACCACTCCGGCCCGCCGGTGTACCGGCCGTAGATATCCGCCATCGCCTGGACCATCTCGCCCAAGGTGCAGTTGGCGAGTGCCCCGTCGATCAGGGCGGGCATTACGTTGGTCGCGTGGATGGCGTGCTGACCGGCGAGGGCGGCGATTTCCGGAGCCATGTACGTCGCGGGCTTGCCTTGGCAGACGTTGCGGATGGTTTCGAGGGCGCGGGCGACCTTGGCCGGGTCGCGGCGCTTCTTGAAATCAGCCAGGCGGGCGTTCTGGGTCTCTTCGACCTCTGCCCCGATCTGGAGAATCTCGATGGGCCGCGTCTCGTTGTTGTCGACGTACGCGTTGACGCCGACGGTGATGCGGTCGCCGGCTTCGCACTCTTCGGAGAAGCGGTAGGATGCCTCCGCGATCGCACGGCGGAAATAGCCTCGGTTGATGCCGTTGACGACGGACTTGCCGAAGGTCTTGCGGGGTTCGTAGGCGGGGTGGGTGCTGAGGTTTGCGGGCGCACTCGCCCCCTCGCTGGCACTTCGAGCTTTGAAGGACCAATCAGCGTACTCGCCCATCATGTCGATCTCGTGGAGGAGCGTGAGGGCTTCGCGTTCCATGGTGTCGGTGAGCTGTTCGACGAACCACGACCCGCCGAGGGGGTCGGTCACGCGGGTGACGCCCGTCTCGTGGGCGAGGATCTGCTGCGTGCGAAGGGCGACCGTCACCGCCTGCTCGGTGGGCAGGCCCAGGGTCTCGTCCATGCTGTCGGTGTGGAGCGATTGGCACCCGCCGAGGACCGCGGCCATCGCTTGATACGCGACGCGGACGATGTTGTTGAGGGGCTGCTGCTCGGTGAGCGAGCACCCGGCTGTCTGCACGTGCGTCTTCATGTACCACGAACGCTCATTGGTCGCGCCGTAGCGGTACCGCATCACGCGGGCCCAGATGCGACGGGCAGCACGCAGCTTGCAGATCTCCTCGAAGAACTCATTATGGCTGTTGAAGAAGAACGAGAGGCGCGGGGCGAAGCTGTTGAGATCCATGCCGCGATCCAGGCACGCTTCCACGTATTCCATGCCGTCGCGCAGGGTGAACGCGAGTTCCTGAGCTGCGGTGGACCCCGCCTCGCGGATGTGGTACCCCGAAATCGAGACCGAGTTCCACTTGGGGACGAACTTGGACTGGAACTCGATGGTGTCGACGACGAGTTTGACCGAAGGCTCGGGCGGATAGATGAACTCGTTCTGGCTATGGAACTCTTTGAGGATGTCGTTCTGAAGCGTGCCGCCGAGGGTGTCCCACGCGATGCCGCGTTGCAACGCGTGGGCGAGGTACATCGCCCAGATGACCGCTGCAGGGCCGTTAATCGTCTGTGAGACGGTCACCGCGCCGATGGGGATGTCCGCGTACAAGCGGTGCATGTCCTCGATGGTGGAGATGGCCACACCACACTTGCCAACCTCGCCGATACAGAGGTCGTCATCCGAGTCGCGCCCCATGAGCGTGGGAAGGTCGAACGCGGTCGAAAGCCCCGTGTTGGCCGCGGTCGAGCTCTTGGCCTGGGACAGGAGGTACTTGAAGCGCTGGTTGGTGTCGTCGGCAGAGCCGAAGCCCGCGAACTGACGCATGGTCCAGAGGCGTGTGCGATACCCCTGGGGGAACAACCCGCGCGTGAAGGGGAATTGGCCGGGCTGGCCACCCTTGCCCAAGTCGCGGTCGATAGTCTCGAAGGACCGAAGGCTCTCCACGATGGGGGCGTTGGGGGAATAGGTGGGTTCGAGGACAAGCCCGGAGATCGTGACGGCGTGCGGGTCGACCTTGGCGGGGGCTGCCGGGGCGGTCAGGGGGCGGCTGGGAGAATGGGGAGCGGTGGTCATGGTGCGTCCTTGGGCGGGGGGGTGCCCCTCCCATTTTATCGCCTCGGCGGGCTCAGCGGAAGGGTGGTTTGATTTGGGTCTCAGGCGGGGACAAGAAGCCTATTTCGGGGCTTCTTGGATGGGATCGGCTGGGTTGGACGGGGAATTGGGCTTGGAGACGGGAACATTGATGATTTGATCGAACCCGGCCGAGTGTTTGCGCCATGCATCTTCGTTGACTTTTTCGTTGAACCGACCATCGTTGTCGATACCGTCAATCCCGACCCAATACAAGAGATATCCACGGCCGTCGGGGTCCGCGCCCGGAGCGAGGACCTTGTACCGCAACTCGTTCATCCAGAGTTCCTTGATCCCAAGTGATTGGAGCGAGGGTTCGAGTTGGAGCAACGTCGCGGGATACGACCCCGTCGAGGCCCGCTGAATCTCGAGCGCGAGCATGATCTTGGTCCCCGCAGAGGTCAGATCCCCCCGCTCAGCGATCTCAATGTACCGTTCGGGCGAGGGGAAGTGGGTTCTTACCACGACCTGTCGCTTTGGGAGTCGCTCGAACGCATCTCCTGGCGATTCCACCGCCAGTCGCTTTCGCAAGGGCAACGCGGCGTAGGCACGCGACTTGGCAAAGAGATCTTCGAACTTCGCGAGCGTTTGGGCCTTGGACGAAGCCAGGACAGAACCGAAGTTGACAAGCGATCTGGGGATCAACTTGGGATTGACCGCGTACAGCATCTCACTCGCGACAAGCCTCCCGTCCCCGCTTCCGTCGTCGGAATGGGTCCACTCGACGATGTCCTTGGCCGAGAGGAGTTCGCTTTGGAACAAGCGGTCCACATCGAACGTGGAGGCACGGCTTTGGTACATCGCCAAAAGCACGCGGCAGGTTTCCGGAGCGAGTTGACCACGAACGATCGCGTCGCGGATGGCATTGGAAACCAGTGCATCGATCGCCCCACCGACGAGGCGGTCCATCGTTGTGAACTGCTTCTTGAGCAGGTCGCCGATCACGAGCGCGTGCCGGGCGGCGCGGACGAACTCGGGGGCGTCGCCGGCCTCCAAGGCAAGGAACATGCGTGCTCTGCACAGGCGGGCAAGGCTTCGGGCCGAGCCGATCTCGGTGAACATCATCTCGGTGGTCTTGGTGTCGGCGGGCAACTCGCGGATGAACCGAACGCCGGCGGCAACCTCGTCGAGTTTGGCGTTGACGCCCGCGTCGTCCAATTGCTTGATGAAGTCGAGGAGTTGCACGCGGACGGAGCCGGTCGCGTTGGGATCGGCGATCATCTCGGGCGACGGCGGCCAACCGAGTTCCTTGGGCCATCCCCCCTCCGAGAGCGTCTTCATCTCGGGGCTCTCAACGAACGCCTTCGCGGAGCGTTGGTAGAGTTCACACGTCGCGATGAATGTGTCCCACGAGTTGGGTTTGCCGAGCGTGTCGGCCTGCGCGTCGGCGACGAGTTGGTTCATCGCGGCGGTGAACTTCCCGGGCTTGCCCGGCGTGAGCGTCAGGATCGAGTACGCCCAAATCCCTACGCCCACGACCGTCGCGAGGAAGAGGGAGATCACGATGGTCTTTGGACGAAGCCACGAGCGTGCGGCCGAAGGTTGTTCGGTTCCAGCGGGGACCGCCGGGGTGGCACCGATGCGATCGGGCGATTGTGGAGTGGTCGTCATGATGCGTCCCTAGGTGGTCGAGATTGCGTGGTCGAGATTGCTGACCACATTATCGCCTCGGCAGGCCGGGCGGAAGGGACATCGCGAGAGGGCGCTACTTGGGGGCAGCCTGGGGTTCGCTCGCGGGTACCGTCGTTGCATCGCCCGGTTGGGCCTCTGGTTGCTCAGCGGGGGCGGGCGCGGGTGGCGCCGGCTTTTCGATGGGCTCGTTCATCACGTAATCAAAGCCGACGTTGCTCTTGCGCCACGCGGCCTGCGAGCCTTCCTTGGGATGAACATGCCCGTTGTCGTCCTTGTTGTCGATGCCGATCCAATACAGAAGGTACCCACGGCGGTCGGGGTCGGTGCCCGGGTCGAGCGTCTTGTACCGAAGCTCGTTGACCCAGATCTCTTTGACGCCCAGGGAGGCCAGAGACGGCTCGAGCTGGGCGAGCGACCCAGGATACGACCCCTTGGCCGCTTTGTGGAGCTCGAGGGCGAGCATGATCTTGGTGCCGGCGTTGACTAGGTCGGTTTGATCCGCGATCTCGATGTAGCGGCCGAACGCGGGCATGAGGATCCGCGGAAGAATCTGGCGTTTGGACAGCCGGTCCATGCCCACGTCCGGCGATTCGGCGGCCAAACGCTGACGTAGCGGCAAAGCGGCGTACGCACGGCTCTTCTCGAACAGCTCGTCGAACACCGCGAGGGTCTCGCGCTTCCGCGGCAGCACCACACCGGCGAAATTGGTCAGCGCACGTGGCAGCTTGGAGCCGGTCGTTGATCCCAGGCTCGTGTAGCTCTGGATGAGGTCGGACCCGATGAACAGGCCGTTCCCGTTGCCATCGTCCGAGTGCGTCCACTCGACGGTGTCCTTCACCTGAAGGTGTTCAGCCCGAAGCCCGCGGTCGACATCGACGGCACTCGCTCGCGCGCTCAGCATCGTGAGCAGTTCGCGGCACGTCTCGGGGGAGAGCTGCCCGCGCACGATCGCTTCGCGGATACACCCGTACGAGAGAGCATCGATGGCGACGCCGACGAGGTGATCGATGAGGGTGACCTGCTTCTTGAGCAGGCTTCCGAGCGTGAGCGCGTGCCGGGCGGCGCGGATGAACTCCGGCCCGTCGCCGCGTTCGGCCGCGAGGAACATCCGGGCTTTGCACAACCGGGCGGTGGAACGCGCTGCGCCCAGTTCGGGCAGCAGCGTCTCGATGGTCTTGGTGTCCGCGGGCAATTCGCGGACGAACCGCTTGCCCGCAGCCACCTCGTCGAGCTTCTCCAACAGCCCCGACACTTCGTGCTCCTTGATGATGGCGATCAGTTCCTCGCGGATGATCGGGGTGAGAGCGGCGGAGATGTTCGGGTTGGCGATCTGCTCGGGGCTCAGGGGCCAAGAGACGTGGTCGGACGTCCACCCCTCGGGCAGGCCCGCGGGCCTGGGGCGATCGACCTGCTTCTGGCCGATGGAGCGGCAGAGTTCGCAGGCTTCGCTGAACTTCGCCCACGAATTGGGCGCGTCCTTGGCATCGGCCTGTGCGTCGGCGACCAGCGCGTTGAGGGTTGCGGTGAACTTCCCGGGCTTGCCGGGTGTGAGCGTCGCGACAGAGGTCGCCCAGTAGCCAGCCCCGCCGACGACCGCAAGGACCAGCGCGAAGATGACTCGCTTGGGGCGAAGCCACGAACGCTCCGGTGCGGGCGGGAACGGGTCCTGGACCGGAATGATCGGGCTCGGCATGCCTGATGTTACGAGCAGGTCGGCACCTGGGTTGCGTCGGGCTCGTCGTTTGTACGGGAGTCCTACGCTCGGGCATGCCGACCGACTTTGTCAAAGAACTCGAATGGCGCGGGCTGATCGCGCAGACCACCGGGCTTGAAGAGCTGCGGGCACACCTGCAGCAGCCGCGCAAGGCCTACGTCGGCTTTGACCCCACCGCCGACAGCCTCACCATCGGCAACCTCGTGGGCATCATGGCCCTCGTGCGGTTCGCGCGAGCGGGGCACCACCCCATCGTCGTCGTCGGCGGGGCCACAGGGCTCATCGGCGACCCCTCGGGAAAGTCCGCAGAACGCACCCTCAACACGCCCGAGACCGTCGCGGCCAACGTGAAGGGTCAACAGCGGATCTACGACGCGGTTTGGAAAAACGCGGGGCTTGGCTCGCCGCCGATCCGGAACAACTACGACTGGTTCAAGACCATCACGTTCCTCGACGCTTTGCGCGACATCGGCAAGCACTTCTCGGTCAACATGATGATCCAGAAGGAGTCGGTCAAGGAACGCCTGAACAACCGCGACCAAGGGATCTCGTACACCGAGTTCAGCTACATGCTGCTGCAGGCGTACGACTTCAAACACCTCTGGGAGAGCGAAGGTGTCACGGTGCAGATGGGGGGAAGTGATCAGTTTGGGAACATCGTGTGCGGGAGCGATCTGATTCGGAGGCACGCCGCCAGTTCAGATGTGAAGTCTCAAATTTCAAATTTAAAATCTGAGGTTTCAGATTCAAACTCCTTCGGCCTCACCTGGCCCCTCGTCACCAAGGCTGACGGCGGCAAGTTCGGCAAGACCGAGACCGGGGCGATCTGGCTGACCGCGGACCGCACAAGCCCGTACGCGTTCTATCAATTCTGGCTCAACGCAGCCGACGCGGACGTGCCCAAGTTTCTCCGGATCTTCACGCTGATGGACGAAGCGGAGGTCCAGCGGCTCGAAACAGCCCACACCGCCAACCCCGGCGCCCGCGAGGCCCACCGCGCTCTCGCACGGCACATGACCATGCTCCTGCACGGGCCCGACCAGACGGACCTCGCCGAGAGGGCGGCCAAAGCGCTGTTCTCGGGCGAGATCGGCGACCTGCCCCTGGCCACCCTCGAAGAAGCCCTCGCCAGCGCCCCCAGCAGCACCCAGCCCCACATCCTGCTCGACGCAGGGATTCCCTTGGTGGAGTTCCTCGTCACGATCGGCCTGGCGGCCTCCAAACGCGAAAGCCGCGAGTTTCTCGTCAACGGCTCCGTCAGCGTCAACGGTGCAAAGTCAGGCCCGGACGACAAAATTACCGCGGAATCCCTGCTCCACGGCACCCTCACGGCAGTCCGGCGAGGAAAGAAAAACTGGCACGTGGCCCGGTGGGCGTGATTCGCCTAAATGACGTGCAAAAATACCGATTATTTCCAAGCTTGATTGCTCCCTCTCAAGTACAATGACCCGATGCGTCAAGGGATTGGGTGGATAACATTGCTTCTCTTCGGGGGACTCTGCTCGCATGCCGGAGCGGATATTCCGCGATATGACCAGATTCCCGAGTTGCACACAAGGGATACCGAGGTCTTCCGGTCCCTTTTCGGCGGAGCCTTCCAAGACACGCGCAGCGCTCTCATGCTCGGCGACTCGCAGGAAACGTGCCCCGGGGGCGCGGGGGATGTGTACATCCCGAAGCTGAACCACGAACTTTGGCTTCGGTACAAGAACTCGCCCGAGACACCCTGGACGACGGCATTGGCCAGCTATGGGGGAGGGCAGCCCTGGGGGCATTGGCTGCTTCGCGCTGCCCACGCGGCTCCGGGCCTGACCGAGTCGCGAGTTCCGACGTCACGCACGTTGCCCGGGTTTCCCGGGGGAAAGTCATCGACCCGGGGCGGTGCCAATGTGAACGGAAATCAGGCCTTTGGGCAGTTGCTGATGCTGCAGTCCGATGCGGCGAGCACGGATCCGGAAGCCGGCCTTCGCGGCGGGGCCTACTTCAGCCAAGGCGGCTTCTGCTACCTCGATGTCATTGCGGCCACCAACGCGAGCAGCGGGGAGGTGTCAATCCGAGTCTCTCCCACGGACGGAAGCACGCCGACGTTCTTTGCGCCGCTGGTCGCGACCTTCACAACAAACATGGGGCTGGAAAACGCTCAGGCGGGGATGCGTCGAGCGCGGGTGGGCCCGCTGCCTCTGGCCGGAAGGGCACGGCTGCAGGTGGAGATCGCGGGAACGGACGCCGGAAAGTTCACGGACCTCATCGCGGCCCGCTTCGTGAGTTCCACGAATTCTCGCGGAATGACAGTATCAACGGCGTCGGCTGGCGGATATCGCGTGGACTCGTTCCTGACGCAACACGCGGAGAGCGGCCCGCTGGTCGCCGCCATGGACCCGAACGTTGTCTTCGTGAGTCTTGGTGCCAACGACATCGGGATCAGCGTCACCCCCGAACAGCACAAGGCATCCGTGCGATCCCTCATCGAGTGGCTTCGATTCTGGATCGACGCGGATCTTCCCATCGTTCTGCTCTCTGACCCCGCGAGAACGCAGATCAGCCCGTCACAGCAGTCCTTGTTCGACCGCTATCCGGGCGCCCACTACGAGCTCGCGCAGGAGATGCACGGCGTGTGCTCGGTGAACTCCCGCCTGCTGACCGAGCGGGAAGGTTGGACGGTGACGACCGTGCCGCTGTTCTGCCGAGACCAGGTTCACTACAACACGCGGGGCGCCTCCACCAAAGCCCGCGTTGAAATCGAGGCGTTGATGCGAGCGTTCACACCGACGCGTATGGAGATCTCAGCGTTGATGCCGGGGGGAACCTCGCGCGGACAAACGATTGTCATGAGAGCCCTGATCGGGCAGCCGATGGCGTCTGTCTCCTGGGGCACGAGCCTTCGGATGGAGGCGGGATTGCCTCCTCTGATCGATCTCCCAACGTGCGCGGTGGATGTGAACGGGGACGGGTTTATCGATTTCTTTGACTACGACGCGTACGTCGAGTGCTACGAGACCGAAGTCTGCCCGCCCGGGCGAAACGCGGACATGAACGGGGATGGGTTTGTCGATTTCTTTGACTACGACGAGTTCGTGCTGCAGTATGAAATCGGATGCTGACGATCGAGGTTACAAGGACGGCAGGAAGCGCCCCGAGCGCGGATCGGTCGCATACACCGTTTCGTGGGATCGTCGTCAAGGCCGGCCCGCCGGAATGCGATGTATGCGTATCTTGCCGGGCGAATCGCTCCGTTTCAACCACAAATGGGTGTTTTTCAGCAGAGTCAATCGGAATTGATCTTGTATCGCCGGACTTTCATCGGTAGAGTGAGGACGTGCGTCCGCCCCGTCGTGCCCGAGATGCGTTCTCTCTCGCGTGCTGCCTCTCCGTATTGGCGGCGGCACCGGGGGCGATCGCTGATACGCCCCGGTACGACCAGGTCCCAGAACTCTTCACGCGGTCCCCAGCCGTCTTTCGTCAGCTTTTCCGTGAGGCCTCGTCGCAGGGCAAGACCGCGCTCATGCTCGGTGACTCGCAGGAGACCTGCCCGGGCGGGTTCGGGGAGGTGTACGTACCACGATTCAATTGGGAGTTGTGGCAGCGTTACGGCAACGCGCCGTCGACCCCTTGGACCACCATGCGGGCAAGCTACGGCGGGAGCCCGCCCTGGGGGCCTTGGCTGCTGCGTGCCGGGTTCGCTCCGCCGAGCCTGACCGAGACTCGCGTCGCCGCTCGCCGGCTTCCCCCGGGATTTTCGGGCGGCAAAACCTCGACCCGCGGCGGGATCAACGTCAACAACAATCAGGAGTTCGGCCAGCTTTTGATGCTGCAGCACGACTCGGCAGCCTCCTCGCCCGAGACCGGCATCGGCGGCGTTGCGTCTTACTTCCCGGGGGGATCGTGCTCCATTGATGTCATCGCCGCCACAGGCCCGAGCAGCGGCGAGGTGTCCGTCTGGGTGACGTCGGCGCCGACCGCCGAGCCGTCATTCTTTGAGACCATTCAGTCCGTTCTCTTCAGCTCGATGGATCTGGAGGATCTGGAGGTCGACATCCGCTCGCAGCGGCTCGGGCCTGTGCCGATGACGCCGGGGCGCTATCTGCAGGCCGAGTTCTCCGGGACGGATCCGGCCAAGTTCACCGACATCATCGCGGCGCGATTCGTCAGCGAGAGCAACTCACGCGGCCTGACCGTGACCCCGATCGCCGAAGGCGGTTATTCCTCGAGCACCATCCTCGAGTCTCACGCTGGGTGCTTCCAGGTGCTCGAAGCGATGAAACCCGATGTCGTGTTCCTGTGCTACGGCGCGAACGATGTCGGCGCTTACTACACACCGGAGATCTACCGCTCGTTCGTCGAGCTCTTGATCGCCAAGCTCAGACGCGAGATTTCGTCGACCCTCCCCGTCATTCTGATTTCCGACCCGGCCCGAGGCCAATTGAACGAGTATGGGCAGGGCCTGTACGACCGGTACGCGGGCGCGAACTACCTGTTCGCACGCGCCGATCCGCTTGTCTGTGCGCTCAATTCGAGGCTCCTGACCGAACAGGCCGGCTGGACCGCTCGCAACATCCCCCGCTTCACGGACCCAAGCCTCGTCCACTACAACGCTCTGGGTGCGACCTTGAAGGCCCGCGTGGAGATCGACGCGCTCTTCCGCGAGTTTGTCGGGTGCTTCGCGGATTTCAACGACGACGGGATCATCGACCTGTTCGACTACATCGACTTCCTCGCGTGCTTTGAGTCCGAAACATGCCCCCCGGGGCGGCAGGCCGACGTCAACAACGACGGCTTTGTCGACTTCTTCGATCTCGACGCCTTTGTCACCGCGTTCTTGAACAACTGCGCCCCCTGAGCTCCCCCCTTGGTGCGTACCGTCGGGTCATGCCGCGCCGCATCCTCATCCTCACAGCCTCTGTCGGAGCAGGCCACATGCGGGCCGCCGAAGCGGTCGAACTCGCGCTCCGCGCCCGCGACCCCGTCGCCCATATCGAACGCCACGACGTGATGGCCCTGACCAACATGGTTTTCCGCCGCGTGTACGGGAAGGCGTACCTCGACCTGGTCAACCACGCGCCGCATCTCGTCGGGATGCTGTACGACTTCTCCGACGCGCCTCAGGCGACCAAGGGCGTCAAGCACAAGCTCCGCCACCTTGTGCAACAGCGCAACCTCTCGCGCGTGGTCGACAAGATCAACGAAGGATGGGATCTGGTCGTCCACACGCACTTCCTCGCACCCGACCTCATGGCCAGTATGGCCCGCAAGGGCAAGCCCGTCCCTCGCATGGTCACCGTCGTGACCGACTTTGAAGCCCACGGGTTCTGGGTCAATCAGCCTTGCTCCCGGTACTTTGTCGCCACCAAGGAAGCCGCTCTCGCCCTCGCAGCATGGGGCGTCCCGACCGCCGACATGCAGGAAACAGGCATCCCGATCCACCCGGTCTTCACAAGGCCCCTTTCCGTGCAGGCCGCCCGGGCCACGCACGGGCTGGACCCGGCCAAGCCGGTGATCCTCCTGCTCAGCGGCGGGTTCGGCATGGGCCCGATCGCGAAGATCTACGCCGCGTTGATGGCGATCGAACGCCCGATCCAGATCATGGCGGTCTGTGGCCGAAACGAGAAACTCAAGACAGCTCTCGACAAACTGCCGGTGCCCAAGAGGCACACCACGCAGGTGCTCGGATTCACCACCAAGATGGACGAACTGCTGGCCGCAACGGACCTGGTCGTCACCAAGCCGGGCGGGCTCACCACGAGCGAATGCCTCGCACGCGGGGCCGCGATGGTGATCATGAACCCGATCCCTGGGCAGGAGAGCCGCAACAGCGACTGGCTGCTCGAACATGGGGCTGCGGTCAAGGTCAACTCGCTGTCGACGCTGGCGTGGAAGGTCGGCGGGCTGCTGGACGATCCGGCGAAGCTCAACGCCCTCCGGCAGTCGGCCAAGCGGCTCGGGAGGCCGAACGCGGCGTTCGACGTGGCCGACGGCGTGCTGGCTCTGATCGACGGGCGATAACACCCCTATCAACGCAGCCGCCGTCACAAACCCAACGCCCGATCACCCCGCCGCGTCGGTTCGGTCGACGCCGCTCAGAGTGCATGGCATCCTGTCGCTGGAGAGAGAGTTCCCCCCCGCCGGCGGTGTGGCGGGGGTGGCGAAGGGTGCGGCCCCTTTCCGCGGGGTCGCGCCCCTTGTTCGTCGGAAACAGGCGTGAGGCAGCGGGCGTCAGGCATTCGGTGCCGACTGGGTGGTGAAGCGGCGGATACACTGCGGCTTACCCCTCAGGAGATCCGCCTTGCTCCGCACGCCACTGCATTCGTTCCATCTTGACCGCAAGGGCCACATGGTCGAGTTCGCCGGTTGGGACATGCCCTTGTACTACAGCGGCATCTCCGAAGAGCACAAGCAATGCCGCACCGGCGGGGCCCTCTTCGACGTCTCGCACATGGGCCGCGTCAAGTTCGTCGGCCGCCACGCCAGGAAACTCCTCGAAACCCTCTGCACCCGCCGCATCGGCGACATGGTCCCCGGGCAGTGCCGGTACAGCCTCGTCTGCAACCCGCAGGGTGGCGTGCACGACGACGTGATCGTCTACAAGATCGATGAGGACGACTTCCTCGTGGTCGTCAACGCGAGCAACCGGGCGAAACTCCTGCCGCACTTCGAGGCGGTGCGAGCGAAGAACGACTATTCGGTGAAGATCGACGACCAGACCGAGGCGACGGCGATGATCGCGCTGCAAGGCCCCAAGATCATGCCGCTGGTCGCGACCATCTCCTCCGAGATCGCCGCCCTCAAGCGGTACCGCTTCGCGGTCAAGGACTTTGTGATCGCCTCAGCCACCGTCAGCCGCACCGGTTACACCGGCGAGGACGGCGTCGAGGTCATCCTGCCCGCGGCGATGGTGGGCATGGCTCTCTCCGCGCTCGGCAAGCACATGGACCCGGCCAACCCGGACGCAGCAATCAAGCCCGCGGGCCTTGGGTGCCGCGACACGCTCCGGATCGAAGCGGGCATGCCTCTCTACGGCCACGAACTGGGCGAAGACATCAACGCCCTCTCCTGCGGCATCGACTTCGCCATCGCCCTCGACAAGGACACGACCGAGGGAATCGAGTTCATCGGCATGGCCGCCCTGAAGAAGACCGCTGCCGCTGGGCCCGATCGCAAGCTTGTCGGGATCGAGATCGAAGGCCGGCGGGCAGCCCGACAGGGGATGGCTGTGATCTCCAACGGGCGCAATGTCGGCATCGTCACTTCTGGGTGCCTGTCGCCGACGCTGAACAAGTCCATCGCGATGACGTTTGTCGAGCGCGGGCTCGCGACGGCGGGGATGCCGCTGAACGTCGAGACCGGCAAGGGCGCGACGCTCGAGGGCAAAGTCGTGCCGCTGCCGTTCTACAAGATGGCGAAGTGATTGGCGTTCGGAGGCACGCGATGAGCACAGGCCCGGCGCGGATCCATGAGCTGCGAGACCTGCTGACACAGGCCAACCGCGCGTATTACGTCGACGCTGCTCCGGTGATGCCCGATCTTGAGTTCGACCGGCTGCTGGCCGAACTGGCGGGTCTTGAAGCGAAGCATCCGGAGCTCGACGACGCCTCATCGCCCACCAAACGCGTCGGGGGCGAGCCCATCGACGGGTTCACGCAGGTCAAGCACGCAGCGCCAATGCTGTCGATCGACAACTCGTACGACGAGACGGCTGTGCGCGAGTGGGCGGCGCGGGTCGATCGCGGACTCGCCGACGCGGGGCTCTTCGGCGGCTCCGAAGTACGCTTCGTCTGCGACCCCAAGGTCGACGGCGTCGCGCTCAGCCTTCGCTACGAGGACGGTCGGCTCGTTCACGCCGTCACGCGCGGGGACGGCGTCACGGGGGACGATGTCACGCACGCGGCTCGGGTGATGCCGGGCATTCCTTTGGTGCTCGCGGGTACAGGCCAGAGGCCCGTACCACGGATTTTGGAGGTCCGAGGCGAGGTGTACATGACCACGCGCCGATTCGCCGCGATTAATCAAGAGCTCGAAGACGCGGGCGAGGACACGCTGGCCAACCCACGCAACGCCACCGCGGGCACGCTCAAGAATCTGGACCCCAACCTGATCGCCCGCCGCAAACTCTCGTTCTGCGCCCATGGGCGTGGCGAGGCCAGCGAGGGGTTCGCCGATTCGCACACGCAGTTCCTTGCGAACATCAAGGCTCTCGGCTTTCCCACCAACCCACACACTACGACGTGCGCGACGGTCGACGAGGTGCTCCGCACGATCGCTGCGTTCGCCGATTCCCGCCGCAAGCTCGACTACGCGACCGACGGCATGGTCGTCCGCGTCGACCGCTTCGACCAGCAAGCCCGCCTGGGCATGACGTCCAAAAGCCCGCGGTGGATCGTCGCGTACAAATATCCGCCCGATCGCAAGCCGACGGTGCTACTGGACGTGCTGCACCAGGTGGGCAAGACGGGGAAAATCACGCCCCGCGCGGTGATGGAGCCGGTGCACCTGGCGGGCACCACCGTCAAGCACGCGACGCTTCACAACTACGGACAGATCCGGCAGAAA
The DNA here is from genome assembly GCA_943369765.1 of Phycisphaera mikurensis NBRC 102666. Classification (GTDB taxonomy): domain Bacteria; phylum Planctomycetota; class Phycisphaerae; order Phycisphaerales; family UBA1924; genus UBA2396. Next base: position 140,480 of record CALROI020000012.1, read on the forward strand.
GACATCCGCATCGGCGACACGATCGAGGTCGAGAAGGCTGGAGAGATCATCCCGTACGTCGTGGGTGTGGTGCTCGCCAAACGCCCCGCGAGCGCGAAGCCGATCGTCGCCCCCGAGGTCTGCCCGCAGTGCGGCGGGCCCGTCGAGCCTGAATATCCCGGCCCGGCCAACGCCACGCCCGAGAGCGAGTCCGCCCGCCGGTGCATCAACCCCGAGTGTCCCGCCCAAGTCCGCGAGAAGCTGGTCTGGTTCTGCGGCCGCAAGCAGATGGATATCGAAGGGCTCGGCGAGAAGACCATCGACCTGATCCGGGCTGAAGCTCCGGAGGTGCCGCTCAACGCGTTCGCCGACATCTTCAGGCTCAAGGACCATCGCGATCGCCTGCTGACGCTCGACCGCATGGGCGAGAAGAAGGTCGACAACCTCCTCGCGGGCATCGAGGACGCCAAGGGTCGCGGCCTGGGCAAGTTGCTCGCCGGGATGGGCATGCGGCACGTCGGCGACTCGACGTCAAAAGCACTCGCTCGCAACTTTGCGAGCTTGGACGAGCTACTGGCCGCCCCGGTGTGGAAGCTGATGCCCGGAGCGGTCAACCGCCTGAGCCCGAAGAAGCGCCTCGAACTTTTCGGCCTCGCCGAGACCATCGCCAACGAATACGAGACCGGCCTGGGCGAGGACACCGCGCCTGCCGTCCACGCGTACCTCCATAGCCCCGCAGCCGCGAAGACCTTCGCCGCCTTGCGGAGCCTCGGGGTCGACCTCACCTCAAAGAACTACACCCCCCCCACCGCTGCGGCTGCTGCGGGCCCCTTCGCAGGCAAGACGATCGTCATCACCGGCACGCTCGAGTCATTCGATCGCCCCGCGCTCACGGAGAAGCTCGAAGCCCTCGGGGCCAAGGTCTCCGGCAGCGTGTCGAAGAAGACGAGCATTGTCATCGCCGGTGCCGAAGCCGGCAGCAAACTCGACAAAGCCCGCGAACTTGGCGTTGAGGTCTGGGACGAAGCGAAGCTGCTGAAGTCCTTGCCAACCTAGACTCGCATCATGGCCCGAGGCCGAAAACGAATCTGGTTCGGCGTCAGCATGCTCGGCATGGCAGTCCTCACCGCGACCGGCGTACACCTGTCAGAGCGATACCTCGTGGACATTCGCACGATATCGAAAGGCCACTCCCTGAGCGTCACAATCATGGACGGCTGCCTCACCGCATACCACACCTCGGGCGTTGCCTCAGATATACCCTCGCAATTCAGACTCAACACAGAGGACCGGTCTGCTCGGTACACACTCTATTCGCGAACCATCTTCTGGGATCGCATCTTTCTGCCCAGGTATCACTCGTCCGCGTTCATCGACTGGTCACTGAGAGGCGACCTTCGAAGTCTGCACACGGTGCTTTGGCCGGTTCCAGTGCTGATCATCGCGCTCGGACTGATCCCACTCTGGCGTGGCCTCCGCGAACTTCGGCGGAGCCGCGCCCACCTCTGTGTGAAATGCGCCTACGACCGCAACGGACTGGCATCGAACGCCCCTTGCCCCGAATGCGGCTGCATGCCGAAGACCGTCCCTCGCGACGCTACTCGCTGATTTCTTCCTAGTGCCAAGTGCCGAGTGCCGAGTGCCTTCCTATTCCCACCGCAGCCTCTTCACCCCCAGCACAAACGCCACCGCCCCAACGCCCAGCAGGATCCCGCACGGGAGCAGCATGTCGCCGATCGTGAACCCGCGCCACATGCCGCCTTCGACCGCGACAATCGCCCACTTGAACGGGCTGATGTTCGACAGCGTGTCAAGAAACGGCGGCATGAACGCCACCGGGATCGTGCCGCCGCCGATCATCGCGAGAATCATCGGCACCGCGCGAGCGATCCCCGCCGCTCCCTCCTCCGAATCCGCGAACGGCGCGAGTCCCATCGCAATCCCCACAAACCCGATCGACGAGCACAAGACCGCCAGCGAAAGCATCGGCCACGAACCGATCCGCGACCCCATCGCGATCGCCACCGCGATAAGCAGCCCTTGCACCAGCAAGCACGTCAGAAAGCACGCCAGAGCCTTCCCCGCGAGGATCTGCGACCGCGTCAGCGGCGCGGTGGCGAGACGGATGAGCGTCCCCCGCCGCCGCTCCGCCGCGATCGACGCGGCAAACCCGACGACCGACCCCATAAGCCCCCACGCGATCCCCTGCGGGAACGAAAAGTCCGAAGCGGTCCGCACCTTCCCCGTCTCATCGATCTCCAGCTCCGTCACCTTGACATCCACGGGATTGAAACCTCCACCACCGCCACCTGCATCCGAATCGCCCGGCTGAGCGCTCATCTGCTCAAGCTGCCCGGTGAGCGCCTCGGTCCCGTCGAAAAACTTCGTAAACGCATCGCGCCGTTCGCCCGCCGCAGGCGCGATCGTCTCCAACTGCTCCCGCGATCGCGTCAGCAGGCGGCTCATCCGTTTGCCATCGGTAAACGCCGACGACAACTGCCGGAACGCAAGCTCGTTGAGCTTGCCGGTCAAAAGCCCCGCTTCCGCAGCCTTGGACGGATCCACGATCGCTTCGAGCGGGATCTTCCCGCCCGTAAAGAGTCCTTCGGCGCCCGCTTCGAACCCCTTCGGGATCACGATGAGAGCGGTGACCCCGCCCTTCTGCACGAGGGCTTTCCCCTCGTCGAGCGTGGCGGATCGTTGCGCCGTAAGCGCTGTGTCAGCCTCGAGGTCTTTCACAAGCTGCGCCGACGCGGGCGTGCCATCAAGGTCGAGGACCGCGACCTTCATCTTTCCGCCCCCCCCACCGCCGCCGAAGACGAACGTGAAGAAGATCGCGAACAGGACGGGAAAGATGAACGTGAAGAACGCCGCGGCTTTATCGCGGAACAGGAGCCGAAGGTCGTTGAGTGCGATCGCGAGCATGAAGGTTCAGTCCCTGAGCGTCCGCCCCGTGAGCGAGAGGAACACGGTTTCAAGATCCGGCCGTTCGATCCGAACGCCCGACACGTTGGCCGATCCGATCACCGACCGCAGCGCCGCCACCGGGTCCGAGGTCCGGCTGACCTCGTCCGATTCGCCACCTTCGCGCCGGATCGTCACGACCGATTCGCCCCCGAACCGCCCGACGAGTTCGTCCACCGTGCCCATCGCGAGGATCTTCCCCCTGTCGATGATCGCCACCCGCGAGCAGAGCTTTGCCGCTTCTTCCATGTAATGCGTCGTGTAGACCACCGTCTTCCCCGCTGCCGCCAGCCGCTGGACCATCTCGATGATGTTGTTGCGACTCTGCGGATCAACCCCAGCCGTCGGCTCGTCGAGCAGGATCACATCCGGATCGTGCACGATCGCTGCAGCGAGATTCAGGCGCCTTTTCATCCCGCCCGAGTACGTCTTGGCCCGGTCCTTCTGTCGATCGGCAAGCCCGACGGCCTCCAGGCACTGATCCACGCGCCCGCGAAGCACAGCCCCGCCAAGCCCGAAGAGCCGCCCGAAAAACTCCAGGTTCTCCCGCCCCGTCAGGTCGTCGTAGATCGCCAGCGTCTGCGTCGCCACGCCCAGCCGCCGCCGCACGGTTGCGCTCGTCGGGCTCCCAAGCCCCTCGATCATCACCGTGCCCGAATCCGGCGTCAGCACGCCCATCACCATCGAGATCGTCGTGCTCTTCCCCACCCCGTTCGGCCCCAGCAGCCCAAACACCTCGCCCTTCCGCACGTCCAGCGAGACGCCATCCACCGCGCGAAGGGTGCCAAAGGTCTTCACGAGATGGGTCAGCGTGAGCACAGCGTCAGCATACTTGGGAAACCCCGATGCTGCTTTCTCACCCCCTTTCCCCCCCACCCCCCCACCCCCTCATTCCTACCCTCCC
>CALROI020000013.1:0-132489 GCA_943369765.1 Phycisphaera mikurensis NBRC 102666
TCGCGGCTGACAAGCATGCGACCCGGCTCTACAAGGCGCTCCTCGCCGAGGTAGAGCGAACCGACACGGGCCGCTGCATTACCCGGTGGACAGCGGGCGCGTCACGGACGTGAGCCCCCCCGTTAGGTACTGTTTGTGGGGGTAGTTGCGCGCCCGCGTGACGGTCTCCAGAGTGCCCGCGTGAGCCAAGGATTTCATGGTTCCCCGGGAGCTCCCACCTCCCAAATTCCCCAGGACTGGCCGCTGGGCTCCGACAACTCGGGCCGCTCGTCCGAGGTTCGCCTAGATCGCTTCCCACATTGCCCGGTCCTCAAGCACGTAGGTCTTGGGGATCCGCCGCCCGCAGCGCGGGCAGGTGGTCGGGATCGGCGGCTCCCGTCCGTCGGGGCCGACCTCGAAGTCGCCGGGCGCGGGTTGGCGGAAGATCACGCCGATGCACTTGCCCTCGCATCGATCGCACCCGCCGGACGGTTGGCCGCGTTCGAGTTTGGCGATCCGCCGCGCGTTGACGCTCACGCGACATTCTCTTGCGCCGCTTCGAGAGCGTCGATCCGCTGCGCGAGATCATCGAGTTCGAGCGACTCGCGCCCGACCTTGAGCAACGCCGTCGCCGCCGCCACACGCGACGGGTACGGGGCCTGTGGGTCGGCCATGACCTTGGCGAGCGTCTGCACCGCGAGCGGCGCGTACCGCTGGGTGAGCGACACCGCGTGGCTGAAGGCTTGCCGCCTTGCCGCCCGGTACGCGCGCGAGAACGCGGGTTCATCGAGCCACGTGTACAGCGTGCGTTCACCGACCTTGGCGAGTGCGGCGGCCTTGGCCACCGTCGGTTCGGTGAGCAGCGCGGTGATGGCCTGCTCCTGCTTGGGCGTGAGCCCGCTTGTTGTTGGACCTGCCATTTGTTGCCACTCCCTGCCGCGCGCCGTCCGTCGCTACGCGGATCCCCCCGTTGCCCCTACGCCGCCCCGAGGCGCGTTCTACGCCGACGGGACGCCCCCGGGCCCCGCGTTCGCCGGTCCCGCCACAACGCCCCCAAACGCCGCCGCCAGCCCCGCGCCGGGGCGGGTACCCCATGACCACAGGGGAAGTCCTAGTTGTCCAGAAACCTGCTCCAAATTGCACCTCGACGCCTTGCATTCGGGGGCTTCGCAGCCACACATGTCGTCAACGCCGCCGGGATGTACCCGGCCAACAAGGAGCACGCGATGACCGCCCGCAAACCCGCCCCAAGCCGTAACCCCAAGACCGCCTCCGAGACCCTCGCCCTTCGGCAGCACGACATCGCCCGCCTGCTCGATGTCTTGCAGATGGAACTCGATCGCCACGCCGAGGAGGCCAAGGCTAAGCCGGGCGACTGGGGCTTTGCCGGAAGCCTCGGCAAGGTCCGCAGCGACCTGATCGAAGCGGTGGGGTTCCTCAGCAACAAGGACCCCGAAGAGGTCGAGGCGTTCCTGAACGACGCAGAGTGAACCGGCCCGCACCCCACACCCCCCAAGGAGACCACGATGAATACCCCCGCCCCCAAGAAGACCGCCGCAAAGAACAGCCTCGACGGCATCGCCAAGCAGCACGCGCTTAATGCCGAGATGGAATGGGCGAAGGTCGAGCTGCTGCTTGAAACCCTCGACACCCGCATGAGTGACCGCCTGGACTTCCACGAGTTGGCGGTCTGGACCATCCGCGATCTGGTCCGCCATGCCTTCGAGGCCGGGTACCACGAGGGGCTGCACACCGGCTACCGCCAAGGACGGGGCGATGCCTGCAAAGAGGCCGCCCGCGAGGACGCACCCACGAACCCTCGCAACCCCCAACTGCCCACCCCCTGAAGCCCGCGACATGCGGGCTTCGTTGTTGAAGGGGTTCGCCAACCACGCGGCGTCGCCGGGAACGGTGACCGCCACGCTTGCCCGCAGCAATGTGCGACGGGCTTCGAGTTCACGAAGAAGGAGTTGATCATGACGACCAAGAAGAAGTCCACGGGTAAGGCCAAGAGCGGGATGAGCGACGAGAGCCGCGCCGCGTGGCGGGCCAGCAAGTCCGCCGACCTGGGCCGCGCCGCCGCGATCAAGAAGTTGGCCGCAACGCCGCCCGCTCCCAAGGCCACCAAGGCTCCGGCCACCCCCAAGGCCGCCAAGGCCCCCAGCCCCAAGCGAGCCCACCCCGCCCCCAACGACGCCGCCAGCGGCGCGCCCGCTGAGGTGCCGGTCCAGGGCCCAGAGCAGAACGGGCCAGCAGACAAGAAGAGCAAGCGCAAGCAGAAGCATGAACATACACCCGGCAGCCTCAAGCCTCTGGCGACGCCCCGGGCCGACGGCTGCCTGACCATCGCGGCCCGCCTTCTCGCCGAATCCGCCACAACGCTGGGCACCAAGGCCCTGATTGAGACGATGGCCAGCCGGGGCCTCTGGACCAGCCCCGGCGGCAAGACGCCCGCCGCCACGCTGTACGCCGCGATCGTGCGCGAGATCACCACCAAGGGCAAGGACGCCAGATTCCGCAAGGCCGACCGAGGGCTGTTCGCCGCGAATACCCCCAGCACCTAATTCACTCATCGCACACCACCTTTCCCAATGCCCCGGCGGTTGCCGGGGTCTTTCACTTGGACAACACGCTCAGCCCGGCACACCTCCCGCTGGGAAACGATCGTTTCTTAGCCAACTCGACAAAGAAACGATCGCTTCCTAGAGTCCCGCGCAAAGAAAGGAGCGTTTCACAGCCATGCCGAGAACGACCGGGCACTACCGAACGTCCACCACCGCGGGCGAGGCTGTTCAAGCGTTCCTGCCGCACCCGCTCCCGCCTGCCGAACCCGCGCTCGCCATGTCCGGCGAAATCGAGCGGCTCCACGCCCTCGCGGTCAAGCAACTGGCTAGACTCGAAGTGGCGGGGCGCATGGTTCCCAGCACCGGCCACTTTCTGTACGGGTTTGTCCGCAAGGAAGCCGTGATCTCCTCCCAGATCGAAGGCACGCAAGCCACGATCCGCGAGTTGGCGACGTTCGAAGCCACGCAAGAGGCCGCACGCCCCGACGACATCGAAGAAGTCTGCAACTACGTGGCCGCTCTTGAATACGCCCGCCGAGAGATCGCGCGGCCCGACGGGCTCCCCGTCAGTGTTCGGCTGCTCTGCGAAGCGCACAAGCGGCTCATGCGGGGCGTTCGGGGCGCGGGCAAAGCACCCGGCGAGATCCGCAAGACCCAGAACTGGATCGGGGGCACCCGCCCCGGCAACGCGCGCTTTGTTCCTCCCGCGCCCGAGGACGTGCCCGACGCGATGAAGCATCTCGAACGCTGGATCCACAGCGACGATCCGCTGCCGCCCCTGATCAAAGCCGGGCTCGCCCATGTGCAGTTCGAGACGATCCACCCGTTCCTCGACGGCAACGGGCGTATCGGACGCCTGCTGATTGCACTGCTGCTCGAACACTGGCAACTGGTCCCAACCCCGCTGCTGTACCTCAGTCTGGCTCTCAAGCGGAACCAGGCCGAGTACTACGAGCGTCTCTCGGCCGTTCGCACAAAGGGGGACTGGGAGGGATGGACGAAGTTCTATCTCGACTGCGTCATCGAGTCCGCCAACGACGGCGTCAAGGTTGCCGAGCAGCTGTTTACGCTGATCGGGCGTGATCGCAAGAAACTCGCCGCCGACAAGCGGGCGACGGTTGCGGCCATCCAGTTGCTTGATCTGCTCCCCGAACATCCTGTGGTCACCATCCCGATGGTCATCAAAATGCTCAAGGTCACCGCGCCCACCGCCCGCAAGGCCGTCGATGTGGCGACTGACGTTGGGATCCTCCGCGAGACGAGCGGCAAGCAGCGTGATCGAGTGTTCGCTTATCACAAGTACCTCCAGATCCTTACTGGCGACGACGCGTAGTCAGACCCCAACAACCCCCACAACCCCCACGCCCGCCGCCACCCGCTCGGCCTTCTTCCCCGTCAACGCTTCCCACCGCCGCACCGCCACGTCAACGTACCTGGGCTCGATGTCCATGCCCCGGCATGCGCGACCGAGACGCTCGCTTGCGATCAGCGTCGTGCCCGACCCCATGAACGGATCGAACACCAGATCCCCGTGCCCGCTTGAGTTCTTGATCGCCCGCTCCACCAACACGACGGGCTTCATGGTCGGGTGCTCGTCGGATCGGAACGGGCGCGGCACCTCCCACACGTCGTCCTCGGACCGCCCGCCCACGTAGGAGGACTTGCTCTTGTCATGCCAGCCGTACCAGATCGGCTCGTAGCGTCGGTGGTACTTGGCGCGACCGAGCACGAAGACCTGCTTGACCCAGATCACCGTGGCGGACCAATGGAACCCGGCGGCACGAAGCCCGCGATCCAGCGAGGGCCACTCCGACGCGCCCAGCACGCAGTACACATCCCCGTCCACCGCGGAACGGATCGCTGCGGCGAACCCGTCGATGAAGCCCGCGAACTGTGCGGGCGTGAGGTCGTCGTTCTGGAGCCCCTCGCGCTGGCGGTGACGCGGGTTGGAGTCCTTCCCGATCGCCACGTTCCAAGGCGGGTCGGTGAAGCACATCTTCGCACGATGGGATCCCATCACGCGCTGCACATCAGCGGGCACGGTGGCGTCCCCGCAGAGCAGCCGGTGCTGGCCGAGGATCCACAAGTCGCCGGGCTGGGTGATTGCAGGTTCGGCGGACGAAACCTCGGGAACCTCATCGGGATCGGCCTGCAGATCCACGCTGGAAGCTGGGAGCAACTCGGACAACTCGTCCGGCGTCCACCCCATGGCTTCGAGATCGACGCCGAGCGTCTGCAACTCGGCAAGTTCGCCCGCCAGCAGATCGTCATCCCACTCGGCGATCTCGTTGGTCTTGTTGTCCGCCAGCCGATACGCCTTGGCCGCCTCGGGTGAGAGGTCGGCGACGTGCACCGGCACGTGGGTCATCCCAAGTTGAATCGCCGCTTTGAGCCGCGTGTGCCCGGTGATCACCACGCTCGCCTTGTCCACCACGATGGGTTGCCTGAACCCGAACGCCGTGATGCTGTTCGCCACCGCCGCGACCGCCCCGTCGTTGCGGCGCGGGTTACCCGGGTAGGGCTTTACGTCCTCGACCTTCCGCATCTCGATCTTCATCGCTTCCCCTTTCATGCCGCGCTCCCGGCGACGATCCGCTCCAAGGTCAACATCAGCAGCCCGTCCCCCTCGCAGAAGTCCGCCAGCCGCAGCAGCCGGGCCTCCTCACGCGACACGCTCACGCGAACGGCCGGGATCTCCATCTCGCCGTTGCGGACCGCCTGGTCGAACCTCCGCTTGCCCATCACCACACGTCCCGCCTGGTCGAGCACGACCACCCGCCCCCAGTTGGGCCCCAGGTCCGCCGCCGCCTCCGCGTACCGGCGGACGACGGGGTCCGACTTCATGTCCACCGCCCCCGTCACCGCCACAAGCGCCGTCATCGCAACTTTCATGACTAACCCCCAACGTTCAACCCGTCCAATCGCGGGACGTGCACACACACGCCCCCACGCAGGTACCTCTCTGCGGGAATTTCAACGGTGTTGCACGCGGTGAGGATTTTGAAAAGAATTTCTCGCGGGCCAACCTTTTCAGGTGGCCACCGAGGGGGAACTGCATGGACTGCATAGCACTGCACCGTGCAGTTCCATTGCACGCACGCGATCCCCCAACGTGAAGAAGAGTGAAGAGGGGGAGAGGGGGGGGTAGAGTTAGAACGCAATGCGACTGCACGGTGCAGTGCCGTGCAGTCCATGCAGTCGGGGTTATACGGGAACATCGATGCCCCCCTTGATCGTCAGCCCCCGGTAGAACGACGTCATCGTGGAATCGCGTCCTTTGGTCACGCTGGGGAACGCCGCCGCCAAGTCCCGCCCGAACATCGGCTTGGTCTGGCCGTATTCGATCCCCTCGGCCTGGCACCACGCCTGGTACTCGCGGAAGAGCACGTCCGTATCCACCCGGTGGCCCGTCCCCACGACGCAGCGATCCCGGACGAATGCCGCCACGGGCGAGGAGAGGTCCTCCAAGTCGCGCACAGCCTCGGTGGAACTGGCAGGCTGGACGAACCGACCGCGGGCACGCAGGCGTTTCCACCCGTCGATGGCCCACAGCAGGATGCCCGGCAACTCCTCACAGAGCTTCTCCGTGAGGTGGGGGTCTTCGCGGTCGAAGAACGTCCGCGTCAACCTAAGGATGAGGAACCGGTTCGCCAGAGCACCAGCCGCGTCGGTCAACCGCGGCAGTTCGTTGCTGACGATCGTGAACCGGGTCTTGAGTTTGGTCGTGATGGACGGCTTGTGCTTGATGTCGATCGTGCAGAAGTCCTCGCCGGAGATCGTGAGCAGCCGCTCGATGGTCGTGGCGACGGACTCGCCCTTGAACCTGGCGTCGTTGATCGTGGCGAGGCTCTTGCCGAGCAGCGGCTGGAGCCCGAAGGGGCCCGCCAGGCTGCTGGTCGTCGGGGCTGCGACGTTGCCGAGCCCCACCAGACGGGACAGCACACGCACGATGGTTCCCTTGCCCGACCGCTTGGGGCCGACCATGAGCAGGATCTTCTGCTGGCTGGTATCGGGGGTCAGGCAGTAGCCCATCCACTCCTGCAACGCCCGGACGGCCTCGATGTCCTCGCCGAACACCTGCTCTAGGAACTTGGTCCACCGCTCGGGCGGTTCGGCGTTGGCGTTGTAGTCGAACTCAAGCGCGTTGGTCGTGAACAAGGCTGGCGTCGCCGGAATCACCAGCCCGGACGGGATGTGGATGTTGTTCGAGCGGCAGGCGAGCAGTTCGGCCGGATCGGGTCGGTCCTTGCCGTCATCGAGCCACGAAGGAATCGGGGTGTGGATGGATAGGTGCGTGTACGTCCGAACGGTGTCGAACGCCGCCTTGATGGTGGCCGGGTTGGACTCAAAGTCCCGCAGGGTGAGACGGCCGGTGGTCGGGCTCACGAAGAAGCGAAGAGCGTGGTGCAGCCACGGCTGGAGGCGGAGTTTAAGCGACTCGTCCTCGACCTCCCGGTACCGATTGCCGTTCCATTCCAGCATCATGCCCCCGTAGCCGCGGAGCGTGATGCCGTCCGGGTGATCGTGGAACTCGCGGGTGAACGCCTGGGCTGTCGGAAGGGTGCGACGCGGGGAGAGCACCAGCCGGCCCGAGTCCGGGTCGCGTTCGCCGAGGGCAATGCTGCCGTCAAGATTGGCCGGGTCGATCGCGGGGGTCGCTGACGTTGAGCCCTCGGCGGGAACATGCCCCGCCACGCCGGTCCGAGCGGACATCACCTCGCCCTCGGCGGCCTTGGCAAGCGTGGCGGCGCGATAGTCGGGTCGTTCCCACTTCGGCCTGTAGAGCGCGGACCGTCGGAACAACCGATCAACCCGTTCAACGTCGCCGGTCCAGAACCACAGCAGGCTGCAGAGCGCCAGATCCGCCGCCGAGTCGTCGCCGCCGTGGCCGGAGGTGTCGCCCCGGTAGTAGAGCGCGGCGAACTTGGCACCGTTGGCCGCGTGGCGGGCCCGGTCGAGGAGGCGGTCGTCGTCGGGGTCGGCGGCGAAGGACGCCACTGCGGGCGTCGTGGGCCCGGCGGCGGGCTTGGCGGGGAAGATCCGGGCGCAGAACGCGTCCAGCTCCGCCTGCCGGTCTTCAACCACGAGCGGCGTGCCCTCCAGGTGGCGGGCGGTAACCGTGAACATTCGCTTGCCGTCGTAAACCTCCGCCGCCGTCATGCCGGGCACATTGGTGACCTTGCACCGCGTGGTCGGCTTGGTGGCCCTGATGAAGATCTTGACGCCGCGCCCGCTGGGCGAGATCTCGGTGTACGAGCCGAACGAGTCGATGATCTCTCTCGCCTCGACCGACATCACCCCGTTCTCGTCGATGCAGTTGTCGAGGTCGATCCCGCAAAGGCCCTCGCCCTCGACGAACACAAACCCCACCCCGTCATGCCCGTGCTCGGCGGCGGCGGCCGTCGCGGTTTCAAACGAGAACAGGTTGGTGGGATCGGTCACCGACGCGTTCATCCCGGTGATCGGGTGAACGGGCACCTTGGTGGGCTTCTCATCGAAGACCTCCCGTCGCCAGCACAGCCAGCGGTCGCGTTCGCGCAGCGCGGCAGGGACCAGCGACAGGTCGGGCACGGGCTTGGAATCTGCAGATGCCATGTGAAACTCCCAAAGTGAGCCAACCACCCCCTCCCCAACCTCGCCACAGGGGCGGCCCCGCCGGATTGCTCCGGCAGGGCCACCCCAGTTCGCCACGCACCCCTCCGCAAGTACCTCTCTGACCGTCATCGCGGTTTGTTGCAGGGATTCGAGTCGGAATCGGAAAGAATTTTCTCGGCTTCGGCACGGAGCCTGGGCATCCATCGCCAAGCCGTGGTGCGGTGCAAGCCCAAGATCGCCGCCGCCTCCGCCGGTGTGTGCCGACTGAGTAGAAGCGCAAACTCGCGCAGATCCGGCGGCAGGCGTTCGAGGATCTCAGCGGCCAGCGCACTCCTGTGGGCCCGGTCCGCATCGAACGTTGGGGCCTTTGGTTCGGGCGGACGGCATCCGTCCCCGTTCAGCGAGACGGTGGCCAATTGCCGGGCACACTCCATCCGAAGCCGCTTGGTTTTGGAGCGGCGCCACAGGTCCGCGACCACCCTCGCGAAATGCGTTCGCGAGGCGAGCGCGGGGTTGTAACTCTTCATGGCCGTCAAGATCCGCAGGGTCAGTTCCTGCGTCAAATCCTCTCGCTCATGCTCGCCAAGGCCGAACTGCCGGGCGATAGAATCGACGCGGAATCGGATCTGGTCCTGCGTGAGTTTGGGGAGTCGTCCGCCGGGCGGCCAGGGGTCTTGGGGCGGCTGTAGCCTGGGTTCTGAGGACGCAACGACAGCGAGCGGCGCAGGAACGGCGCGAGAACGGGGAGCATCGGACATGGTGCGGACTCCGCGGGTGAGGGGTCCAGCCCGCACGTCGCGGGCTGTTCACCAGCGGGTCCGAATTGCAGATGTCAGCGAGAAAAAGCCGCGAGCGCACGCAAAGCCCTCGCAACCAAGGAGTTACGAAGGAAGTCGCGTCGCTTTAAGTTAAAGCTCTGCGGTCAAACTTAAATTTTGGGCGTTCGCCGACGGTCTGACCACCACCGCAGCAGGGCATCCTGATCGTTCAGAATCCTAAAGAGCCGCTTCAGATCCTTGCCCGCGTTGTCTCTGAATGCGTTGCTCAGATCCGATGCGGAGTAGCCGGCACGACGTGCGATTTCCCGCTTGAGGACTTTCGGTAGATTAAGCGGCTTGTCAAGTCTCTGATAATGCAACACAAATTTAGCACGCGACTGAGCCTCCGCGTTAAGCTCTTTGCGTAGAGCCTCAATGCAAGCGAGACGCGTCCCACGCCGCGGCCGAGCTTTTTTTGCGATTGGCTTGCCAGCAGCGCAAGCCCCGGTGTCGTGTTCCAACGAAGCGAGCGTGTCCACATCGCTGATGCACTCCCGCAGCAAGGGAAGCATCGACTCGAAAAGCAACTGCACTCTCTTGAAGTCGAACGGCATCAGATGCCACCCAATATCGAGGAACTGCAGAAAGTAACTCGCTTCATTCAGCTGTTTGGTCAGGGTCATCGACCAAGCCCGCCCGCCCGGATTAAGTGCTTTATCCACGATATGGCCATGCTTCTTCAATGCCTCTTGCGTGCCTGCGAGCCGCTGGCGAGCGTCGGAAACCAGTGCGAAGAGTTCGTCGATCTTGCCCATCCCCAAGGCCTGTAGGTCGGGGTCGTCAATAACGGGCCAGTTCTGTCCCGGCGTCCATCTCCAATCGAGTGGCCGGATGTAACCCGGAAATGCGTCACTTGGCTTACGAGTTCCTCCCAAACTGAGGCCGTCGTACCACCGCGCTGCGAGACTGCACTCAACCAAGGGCATAATCGAGTTACGGAGCTGGTACCAGAGTTCGTTCAGCGGTGGAATCGAGGTTGGCATCGAGGAGGAACTCGGGTGCGAGCGTCGTTGGCACGGAGCCTATCGACCCCCATCGTACGAGGGATTGGCGAGTATGGTCCGCCAAGCGACGTATTGATTTGTCCATCGAAGTTCCGCTGCCGTCGCTCGAAGGTGGCGCTCGGTAACCGGGTCCTTACCCTTCATCACCGGCGGGAAGTGGAGGATTTCCTCTTGGATGCTGGGTGCAAGGGACAGGAGGTTGAGGAGTTGGGTCACCCTCGCCCGGCTGACGTGACCGATGGCCGCGAGTTCGGCTTGGGAGCCGACGAGGCCGTCCTTGAGCATCCCATCGAGGCGGATCGCCAAGGCCATGAGCCGGGCCACTCGCGGGATTCGGCCGGCCGGGGCTGCGACCTCCCGCGTGGGTTTGGGGTTGAACGCGAGGCGCACGCTCCGCCCGCCCGCCACCTGCACATTCGCGCTCATGCAACCTCCCGAATCTGCTCGGTTTCGGCATCAGCCTGATCCCGGAACGTCACCGTGACCGACTCGGTCGCGGCGTCATACTCCACCCCTGCGACAACCTCCCGGACCAGTTCCTCCCGCTCCGCCGAGGTCAGGACGTTCCAGACCCCGTCGAAGGCTTCGACCGCCCCGGCCAGTTCGTCCTCGTCCACCAACCGGGTCTGGTCCCGTGCGACCTGGGCCTCGACCGCTGTTAGCCGCCGCTTGATCCGTTCGGCGGCCCGCGTGTCCATCGGCGTGGCGAGCTGCGCCCGCAAGCGGGTCAACTCCGCCGAGCGCGCCGCCGCAGCCTCCCGCAGGATTTCGCCCGCCCGATCGACCACCGCCCGCAGCGTCCGGTCGTCGCCGACCGAGGCTTTAAGTTGGTCGATCACGAACGGCTCCAGCACCGAGCCGGGGATCGAAGGGCATGGGCAGGTCGATCGGCCACGCTTTACGGCGTTGCCGCAGACGTAGTACGTGTGCTTGACCACGCCCCCGCCCGCCCGCCTCCTGCTCGCCGTGGTCGGCGTCATCGCGCACTGGCACGCTCCGCACCGCACCAAGCCACGCAGCAGGGCCGGATGCGATGCCCGCACCAGCGTCCCGCCCCTCTGGCCCGCGAGCCGGAGTTGGGCCTGAACACGCTGGAACATCTCGGGATCGATGATGGCCTCGTGCTCGCCCGCGTAGACCTGGGCCCCGTGCGGGACCCTCCCGGTGTAAATCACGTTCTTCAGCAGCTTGGAGAGGATCTTCTTGTCCATCGCCGCCCCGCCCTTGGCCGTCCAGCCCCGGGCCACGCACTCGGCCGCGACCTTCAGCAGCGACCGTTCCTCCAGATACCACGCGAAGATGCTCCGTACCCGCTCGGCCTCGACCGCGTTGGGCACCAGCCGCTTCCCTGTATGCGGCGGCGGGAGGGGCACGAAGTCGTACCCCAGCGGGGCCTTGCCGACGGCGTAGATCCCCTTCCGCCGCGTGGCCGCGATCTTGTCCCGGGTGCGTTCGCTGATGATCTCACGCTCGAACTGGGCGAACGACAGCAGGATGTTCAGCGTGAGCCGCCCCATCGAGCTGGTCGAATTGAAACTCTGCGTCACGCTGACGAACGACACGTTCTTCTTGTCGAACTGCTCCATCAGCCGCGAGAAGTCCGAAAGCGACCGCGACAGCCGGTCGAGCTTGTACACCACGACCACGTCGATCTTCCCCGCGTGAATGTCCGCGAGCAGGCGTTGGAGGCCGGGCCGCTCAGTGTTCGCCCCCGTGTACCCGCCGTCGTCGTAGCGGTCGGGCAGGCAGACCCACCCCTCGCCCTTCTGGCTGGCGATGTACGAGATCCCGCACTCGCGCTGAGCGTCAAGGCTGCTGAACTCCTGGTTGAGGCCCTGATCGGACGACTTGCGGGTGTAAATCGCGCAGCGGACAGGCTTCTTGGGAGTGGTGGGGTTGGGGGTCATGCGGGCTCCTTCTTGAGGCCGAAGAACACGAAACCGTTCCAATGCGAGCCGCTGATCGCCGTGGCGACCGCCGAGAGCGAGCGGTACGCCTTGCCCTCGTACTCAAACCCGTCGGCGAGGACGGTCACGAGGTGCTCGACGCCCTTGAACTCGCGGCGTAGGACGGTGCCGGGCCCGGGTAGCCGCTGGTCGCCACGCTGGACGACCCGGCCGGTGACGGTCAACGTGCGGCGGAAGGCGGCGGTGGGGGCCGCTACGGGCGGGCTGGCGAGGATGGGGCCCGAGGGGGCCCGCACCCGAAGGTCGGCGTCGCGGGCCAACTCCGCCGCCCTGCGCCGGGCCCGATCGGTGAGGTCCCCCTCGTCCATCGCCTGAAGCCGCCAAGCGATCCGGCGGACCAGGAACTGCCGGTTGCCCGACCGCGTGGGCTCGCCAAAGACCTCGGCGTACCGCTCGCGGAGCCGAGGGACGGTCATCCGCTGCAGGTCGTCCACGGCTTGGTTGGTCATGCTGGTCATGCTCGAACTCCTGAATTCCCCGTGCGAGAACCGCTCTCGCCGCCCCGTTCACCACCGGGGACACTGATGGCCGCATGCTCGGGCGGTTCAAGTCGGGCGGCGGAAGATGCCCCCAGATCGCTCGGAATCTCGCCACACCCAGCGGAGATGTCGATCAGCCGGGCGACCCCGGCAGCGAGAATGGCGACAGCCCGCCCGGAGACCGGAGGGGCGGCGGGCGGGGATGGGGGTTCGGTGGGAGGCATTCGGCGAGGCCCGAGTGCGAGGCCTCTCCCGTACCTCTCTGTCGGGAATTAGGAAGTGTTGCACGAAAGGCCAGATCGACGAGAAGATTCGGTGCCAAACGCGAATGAGCCCAGCGGGTACACTCATGCCCGATCATCCGAGTCGATGACTGCACCGATTCCTAGCCTTTCCACCACAGGCCTTCCCACTCGAAGTTCTCCCCAATATGCCCAACCATCAAGATCTCGCAAACCTGATCTGGGAAATCGCTGACCTTCTGCGAGGACCATACCGACCGCCGCAGTATGAGCGAGTCATGCTCCCTTTGACGGTCCTGCGCCGCTTTGACTGTGTTCTCGCTGGGACCAAGGAGAAAGTTCTCGCCGCGTTCCAGAAGAACAAGGCCAAACCGGACTCAAAGCTCACGGGTGACGCTCTCGATCGGGTCCTCGACAGAGCCGCCGGCCAGCGGTTCCACAACCATTCTCCCCTCGACTTCGCCAAGCTGAAGGGCGATCCAGACCATATCGACAAGCACCTTGTCAGCTACATCAACGGGTTCTCCGCGAACGTCCGACGCATCTTCGATTACTTCGAGTTCGGTAACGAAATCGAGCGGATGCGTGAGGCCAACATCCTGTACTTGGTCGTGTCCAAGTTCGCGGAGATTCCGCTCCATCCTTCCTTTGTCCCCAATAGTCAGATGGGCCTAGCGTTCGAGAATCTCATCCGAAGGTTTAACGAACTGGCCAACGAGACCGCCGGCGACCACTTCACCCCCCGCGAAGTGATCCGGTTGATGATCAACATCCTGTTTATCGGCGATGACAAGCTGCTCTCCGGCGACGCCGTCCGAACCATGATCGACCCGGCCTGCGGCACCGGCGGCATGCTCGCCGAAGCCCAGAACTACCTCACCGATCACAACCTCGGTGGCAAGCTCTACACCTACGGCCAGGACTACAACAAGCGTGCCTTTGCGACCGCCGCATCGGACATGCTCATCAAAGAAGTTGCCCACAACGGCGCAGGCGAGAACATCAAGTTCGGCGACACGTTCCTTGAGGATCAGTTTCGTGATAAGAAGTTCGACTACCTGATCGCCAACCCGCCCTTCGGCGTGGATTGGAAGAAGCAGCAGAAGGACATCGTCCGCGAGCACGAAACCCGGGGGTTCGACGGGCGCTTTGGAGCAGGGCTTCCGCGCGTGAACGATGGTTCGCTGCTGTTCCTTCAGCACATGATCGACAAGTTTGAGCCAAACCAGCCCGCTCAGCAGAAGCACGGCTCGCGGCTGGCCATCGTCTTTAGCGGATCACCCCTGTTCACCGGCGGCGCCGGCTCCGGCGAGAGCAACATTCGCAAGTGGATCATCGAGAACGACTGGCTGGAGGCCGTCGTCGCCCTTCCGGAGCAGATGTTCTACAACACGGGCATCGGGACATACATCTGGATAGTCACCAACCGGAAGGAGAAGCGCCGGAAGGGGAAGATCCACCTCTTTGATGCTCGTGAAGTCTATATCCCCATGCGTCGGAGCCTCGGCGACAAGCGCCGCAAGATCGGCGAAGGCCCGCACGCGGAGGATGGCTCCGAGCCGGATCAGATTGGCGAAATCGTAAAGGCCTACGGAGAGTTCAGCGCCTCCACACGATCCAAGGTCTTCCAGAACCAGGACTTTGGATACACGCGAGTCACGGTGGAGCGCCCGCTGCGACTTCGGTACCAGATGACGACCGACGCAAAGTCGCGGTTCCTCGACGCGGTGCCACATCTGCTTGACGACGTTCAGACGATCGACTCGACGCTCGGCCGCGATCCACTCGACGACTGGAACGCGGTCGAGCATCAGATTCTCGAGCTTCTGAAGAAGAGGGATTCCCGCTGGAAGGCCACGGAGCACAAGCTGTTCCGCGACGTCTTCACCGTCCGAGAGGCAACGGCGCAGCCCGTGACTGCGTCCAAGCCCTCGAAGCACTCGAAGTTCGAGCCTGACGCCAATCTCCGGGATTTCGAGAACGTGCCACTCGCTCAAAGCATCGAGGAGTACTTCGAGCGGGAAGTGCGGCCATACGTGCCCGACGCGTGGATGGACCGCGACAAGGACACGGTGGGGTACGAGATCAACTTCAACCGGCATTTTTACGCCTATGAGCCGCCCCGCCCGCTTCGAGAGATCGACGCTGATCTCAAGATGGCTGAGGACGAGATTCTGCGACTGCTGCGAGAGGTCACGGCATGACGCGAGACCTTGACTGGTTCCCTGAGCTGCCGGCTGGATGGCACTGCAAGCCGCTCAAGGCCATCTGTGACTACCGCGTGAGCAACGTGGACAAAGTGCCCGCAGACGGCGAGCTCCCCGTCAGGCTGTGCAATTACACAGACGTGTACCACAACGAGTTCATTCGACTCGACATGGACCTCATGCAGACGACGGCTACTCAGGCCGAGATCGACCGCTTCGGGCTGGCTGTGGATGATGTGGTGATCACGAAGGACTCCGAGACGTGGGACGACATCGGCGTCCCCGCCATGATCGCGGAGTCTGCGCCCGATCTCGTTTGTGGCTATCACCTCGCGATGATCCGCCCGAACGCGAGCGCTGTCGACGGAAGATATCTGTTCCGGTGTCTTCAGGCCCGTCCGATGCAGTTCCAGTTCGAACGTACGGCCACCGGCGTGACGCGCTTCGGGCTCGGCGTAGATGCGATCGGACGTTTGTATCTGCCGGTGCCCCCCCTTGCTCACCAGCGTGCGATCGCCGCATTCCTCGACCGGGAAACAGCGAAGATCGACGCCATGATCGCGGCCAAGCAGCGTCTCCTCGACCTCCTTGCCGAAAAGCGTCGCGCTCTGATCACGCACGCAGTCACCCGCGGACTCAAAGCGGACGTTCACATGAAGGACTCTGGCGTTGAGTGGATCGGACAGTTGCCATGCCATTGGTCCGTGATTCCACTGAAGTATGGCTTCGAACACGTGGGCAGTGGTACTACTCCGTCAACCTCAAGCCCAGAGTATTACGGAGGCGACACTCCATGGGTTACAACGTCCGAGCTCCGCGAGAACATCGTACGGTCTACCGCAAAACATGTGACGCGTGACGCGCTTCGCGACCACACCTCCCTTCGGCTGTATCCACCGGGATCACTTCTGTTCGCGATGTACGGCGCAACTATTGGACGTGTCGCGCTGTTGGGCGTGGAGGCGACAGTCAATCAGGCGGTCTGTGTCTTTTCTCGACCCACGCGATTGGACCCGACCTTCGCCTCTATATCTCTTCAGGCCTGCCGGGAGTACTTGATCGAGCTGGCCACCGGGGGAGGACAACCAAATCTCAATGGCGAGAAGATCGCTAACCACAAAGTTGCTTGCCCACCGCTCGATGAGCAGCAGAAGATCGTGAACATCCTTGGGCAACGGCTGTGCGATCTTGACTCGATCACGGATCGATTGCAGCGGACTGTCACTTTAGGTCGTGAGCGTCGTGCGGCGTTGATTGCGGCGGCTGTCACCGGCGTACTTGAAATGGAGGACGACGCATGAAGGTCACAACGCTCAAGCTGGCGAATGTCAGGGCGATACGGGAAGCCGAGTTCACATTTCAACCAGGGTTCAACCTGATCGTTGGCGTGAATGGAGTGGGCAAGACCACCGCCCTGGAAGCGGTCAGTCGCGCGCTGGCTCAGGCCATTGCGAAATGCTCAGGAATCTCGGTCAGTGAGCCGCCATTGGTCATCAGGGACATCCGTCAAGGCGCAATCGCCGCAAGGGCCGTATTGGGGATTGATTTTGCAGGTCAAGCGGTGCAGGTGGAGGACCAGCGCACGCGTAACGACACGGCTACGTCCCGTCCGGGTGATTTGGCGTCCAAAGTTGACGTTCACGCATATGGCCTGAGGCGCAAGGGCCGTCTCAGAAGGGCTCAGCGCGCGGCACAAGAAACTAACCTGGTAGATTCGTGGCCAAAGTTCCTTCCCAACGAGAAGGTGTTTCGCGCGGCCGCCCAAGCGGAGAAGGGCCACGTGTTAGCGGTGTACTTCTCGACGGTACGTGCGATGCCGTCCGGACAAACCGTTCGAAAGCAACGGGCTGTACGCCCACCCGCCGCTGCATACGTGGATGCGTTCACCGGCCGAGAGCTTCGCTTGGCCGAGTTCGCTGATTGGATTGATGTGCTGCAGACCACAGCAGCTGAGCGAGCGGATGCCACTCCAATGCTCGCGTCGCTCAACGCCGCCGTTCACCGCTTCCTCCCGAATTTCATCCGAATCAGAACCGGTGGCAACGAGCCTAAACAGCTTCTCATTGATCAGTCCGACCGAGAAACCGTCACCGCCGATCAGCTTTCGCTTCCCGATCGCCAACGGCTGCTTAGAGTGCTCCAGGCGGTGACGCAGCACATGTCAGTTAACTGGCCCCCTCCCGCAGATCCGCGACTACCAGCCCCCAAGCCGCTGTCGCCGCGGGAGTTGTCGCGGCAGGCCATGCAGGAGCGAGTCAGAATTGCCCGAGAACAGCTGTCGCGGTACATGGATGACTTCGAGAATCTTGAGGGTCCGCTCGATCAACTGCCCGACAACATCTCGGACAAACAACTCTCTGAGAAGCTAGGGAAGGCGTTTCGACTCGTCCGCCTGCCTCGATCCCTCGAAGTCGCCCAATTGAGCGATGGTGAGCGTAGCGTTCTCGCTCTCGTGCTAGACCTAACGCGACGGCTCGTGCAAGCCAATCCTGGCGTAGCAGACCCCGCCGCCAATGCTGGCGCCGTGGTTCTGATTGACGAGCTTGAGCTACACCTGCACCCCATGTGGCAGCGCTCCATCGTCGGGATCTTGACCCAGACATTCCCGAAGTGCCAGTTCATCGCAACGACACACTCGCCACAAGTGATCGGTGCAGTCCAGCATTCGGGTGTCACGCTGCTGGTTGACGATGGGCCACCTATTCGTCCCTCCCAGACGTTTGGGATGGATAGCAATTGGATTCTTCGCCACATAATGGAGGCGGACGATCGCAATCCCGAAGTTCGTCAGGCACTCGACTCCATAATTAAACTGATTCGCGATGGCGACATCGCAAAGTCTCGCGCTCAAATCGCCAAGCTTCGCCGAGCGATTGGCGAGAGTCCCGACCTTGCCGCAGCCGACGCGATGGCGTCGAGAGCCGAACTGTTGAGCGAAGTCGCCGCGGTGCCCCGCGCTTCACTGAAGAGGAAGAAGCGTAAGGGGGCAACGTGAAGCACATCAAGAAAGGAGCTGTTCCGCACCCTCTGCGAGAGTGGATCAAGGCCAACAAGTTCCTTCCAGACGCTGAGTTCGGCTCGCACGGCTTCCCAAAAGATGATGTCCGGAGATCCTTGTTGGACGAACAAGGGTTCGTGTGCGCATACACGATGACGCAGATTTCTGCCGCTACGTGCCATATCGAACACATCAAGCCACAAGAACAGTCGCGCCAAGAGAAGTTGCTTTCAGAGACCTGGGACTACAAGAATCTCCTCGCGTGCTATCCCGGTGATGACCCGAGTGCTCCAGGGCGCGGCGAGTTTGGAGCGACGAAGAAGGGCAGTGAGTGGAGTGCAACGCAGTTCGTGTCTCCCCTTGCCGAATCATGTGAGAAGCGTTTTCGATTCTTGGCTGATGGCACCGTGACTGTGTCACAGGCCAATGATTCCGCTGCCAAATGGACGCTAGAGACGCTAAAGCTCGACTCTGAAGTGCTGGACGATTGGCGGCGAGCAGCAATCGAGGCCTTTGGAGTCTCGCTGACCTCTCCTTCACCTCTCAATCGCTCTGATGCTGAACGCCTTCGAGCAGCCCTTCGCAAACGAAGAGCAGACGGGTCATTCTTTAGCTACAGCGTCGTTCTCGAACAAGTAGCTGAGGATTATCTCTCGAAGCTGAACAAGATTGACAAAGCCAGGCAGTTCGCCAAGCGATCGCAAGCAACCAAAGGAGGGTGAGATGGCGGACCAACGACTCAAAGAGCTGGCGTTCGAGTCGATCATCGAGCAACATTTGCTCTGCAATAGCTACGTCGCGGTCGGGCGCGATGGTTTCGAGCGTGACCGGGCGGTGTTCCCCGCCGAGGTACTCGCTTTCATCAGGGAGACGCAGCCCCAGGAGTGGGCCAAGCTTGAGGCCCTTCACGGCGAAAAGACGGGCGAGCAGATCATCGGCGACCTCTGCAAATGGATGGACTCGCATGGTTCGCTGGCCACGCTCCGACACGGGTTCAAGTGCTATGGGCGGACACTGCGGGTGGCCTACTTCAAGGCTGCACACGAGATGAACCCGGAGCTCGCGGAGAGGTACGCGAAGAATCGGCTCGGGATCACCCGACAGCTCCAGTACCGCCCGAACTCAAACAAGTCGATCGATGTGGTTCTCAGCCTCAACGGCATCCCCATCGCGACAGTAGAGTTGAAGAACCCCCTCACGGGCCAGACCACCGACCATGCCCGGCGGCAATATCAGCAGGACCGCGACCCGCGTGACTCGATCTTCGAGTTCAAGCAGCGCACGCTCGTGCATTTCGCCGCGGATACCGAGACTGTGTTCATGACGACGCGGCTGGCGGGAGCGGCGACGTACTTCCTGCCCTTCAACAAAGGTGTGAATCGCGGCGCGGGCAACCCCGCTGATCCGACCGGGCGTACCTATCGCACGGCGTACCTGTGGGAAGAGGTTCTTGAGCGGGACAGCCTGCTCGACCTGCTGGCGAGGTTCATGCACCTCCAGTCAGAGGAGAAGCGTACCGAAGATGGCACCAAAGTGCGCCGAGAATCGCTGATCTTCCCTCGCTATCACCAGCTCAAGGCCGTCCGTTCCCTGGTCCAGGCCGCGCGGAGTGATGGGACGGGCACGAACTACCTCGTCGAGCACTCGGCTGGGAGCGGCAAGAGCAACACCATCGGGTGGCTCGCGCACCGGCTTTCGTCGCTGCACACGGACGACAACAAGCGGGTGTTTGACTCTGTGATCGTCGTTACCGATCGCGTCGTGCTGGATCAGCAGCTCCAAGACACAGTGTACCAGTTCGAGCACAAGATGGGCGTCGTGTTGAAGATCGACGACGATTCGAAGCAACTGGCGGAGGCCCTTGAGAACTGCGTCCCATTGATCATCACGACCCTGCAGAAATTCCCGTTCGTCTCGAAGCAGCTCTTGAAGCTGGCAGAAGATCGCGGTGAGACCGGTTCTGGGCTACTGCCCACACGCAGATGCGCCGTTATCATCGACGAGGCGCACAGTTCTCAATCGGGCGAGACGGCGACAGAGCTGAAGGCGGTGTTGGGCGGCGAAGAGCTCGCCAAGAAGGCCAAGGAGCAGGCGGCGGAAGATGGCGTGGAAGGCATGGACGAGCTGTACCGCAGCATGGCGAAGCGCAGCCACCAAGCGAACTTGAGCTTCTTCGCGTTCACTGCCACCCCGAAGCACAAGACCCTCAAGGTGTTCGGACGCAAGGGCGAGCCGTTCCATCGCTACACAATGCGGCAGGCCATCGAGGAGGGCTTCATCCTCGATGTGCTCAAGAACTACGTCACATACGCCACCTATTTTCGCCTGCTCAAGGCGTGTGAAGAGGATCCGAATGTGGAGCGGAAGAAGGCCGCCCGTGCCCTTGCCAAGTACCTTCGGCTGCATCCGCACAACATTGCCCAGAAGACCACGATCATGGTCGAGCACTTCCATGCCGTGACGCGCCACAAAATTGGCGGACGAGCAAAGGCGATGGTTGTGACAGGCTCGCGCCTAGAGGCGGTCCGGTATAAGCAGGCCTTCGACAAGTACATTCGGGAGCATGGCTACGCAATCAGGACTCTGGTCGCCTTTTCCGGGACTGTCGACGACGACAAGCTCAAGGAGGTGACGTACACCGAGGAGGGCATGAACACGGGCATTCGCGAGAAGGAACTGCCCGAGCGGTTTTCCAGCGGTGAGTTTCAGGTTCTCCTTGTGGCCGAGAAGTACCAGACGGGATTCGATCAACCGCTGCTCCACACCATGTTTATTGACAAGCGCCTCGCTGGCATTCAGGCCGTGCAGACGCTGTCACGTCTCAACCGAACGCACCCGCTCAAGGAAGACACATTCATCCTCGATTTCGTGTCTGAGAATCGGGAGGAGGTCCGCGAGGCGTTCCGGACCTACTTCGAGGGTGCGCAGTTGGGCGACGAAGTCGATCCGGCGCGGCTCTACGAAATCAAGGCGGAATTGGACTCATCGGGCGTCTACCTGCACGAGGAAGTTGAGCGGTTCTGTGCCGTGTACTTCAAGCCACGGCAGAAGCAGAGCCACGCTGACCATCAGGCCATGAACGCTGCGCTAGACCCTTCCGTATCTCGATTTACAGCACGCCAGACCGACGATGATGATGAGGCGGAACTATGGCGGGGCAAACTGAGCGCATTCAGAAACCTTTACGCCTTCTTGAGCCAGGTGATTCCCTATCAGGACTCGGACCTCGAAAAGCTCTACGTGTTCCTTCGCCACCTGGCGTCGAAGCTGCCGCACCGTCAGTCAGGTCCGAGCTATGACTTTGACGACGATGTACGGCTTGACTACTACCGCCTCCAGAAGATCAGCGAGGGTTCGATCAGCCTCGCGGATTCCCAGGCCAAGCCACTCGACGGTCCCGCTGAAGTGGGGAGCGGTGCCGTTCGTCAGGAGGAGGTGCCTCTCTCTCGCCTGATCGATGTCGTGAACGACCGCTTCGGCACTGATTTCAATCAGGCGGATCAGCTCTTCTTCGACCAGATCGTCGAGGCAGCGATTTCCGATGAGGCCCTCCAACGCGCCGCCGCAGTGAATCCTGGAGAGAAGTTCGAGCTTGTTTTCAAGAACCTTCTGGAGACGTTGTTCGTGGAACGCATCGACCAGAACGAGGAGATATTCGCCAAGTTCATGAACGATCGCGGGTTCCAGAGCCTCGTCACCACTTGGCTTAGCACGGAGGCGTACAACCGGCTTCAGGCGAAGGCGAAGGAGAAATCGGTTCAATAATCGTGCGGAAGTCAACATCGAACGGCCGCCCCCGAGCCCCCATCGCAGAACGCCTCTGTTAACCAGCCGCCGGTTTCTCTCTCCCCCAACCGAGAGTTTCGGCCAAACGACTAGCGTCCCACCGTGCACCCATCGCCCCGTCGCGAACGAGAGAACTCTCTCCGCACACCGAGAGAGCGGCAACCCCCGCCAGAAGGCCGCCACGGGGCCCCGGTAGGGCCGGTGTCCCGAAACCCACCTCCAACCCCTGTAAACAAACGGGCCCGCGTCGGATCGACGCGGGCCCTTGGAACTCCCCGATCGGAACGGGTTCAAAGGCCAGAATCCGACGCGCCACGCGGGTTTCTGGCTACCGTTCTCTGGTTAACAGCCTCCCTGTTCGGCGATTGAACGGTACCTGCCACTCTCCCGAATGATCCGGTCATCTGGATCGCGGTCGAGCCGGATCAGCTCTGGCGGGAGCCGAGGCGACACGCTTCGGCATGAGAAACCACCACCTACCCATCGTTTCGAACAGCCCGCACTCCGCCATTTCCGGTTCAGCCCGAAGCACCGAGAGAGATGGTCGCCGCCGGCGGAGCCCCGATCAAGAAGCCGCGAAGCAGCCATTCGACGCTCGGCAATGGGCTGCCGTGCGCCCGTTTGCCGAGTCGCTTGCATCAATCAAAGCTCGCCAGCTTGTCGGAAAGGCCGGTCTGAAGGTAACGGATCAGGACGACATCAAACAGCAACTACTGCTGTACGTGATCGAGCGACTTCACTCGCATGACCGGAGCCGTGGGATACCAGAGGCGTTCATCTCTATGCTGGTTACGACTGCTGTCGCTTTGCTGCTCCGCGAACGCCGCTCGATAAAGAGAGGGGGGCGGAAGCTGACGCTCTCACTCGACGCGAGCACCAATGACGATCAGCCCCTCAGCGATCACATCACGCCTGCTACCAGTTGGCGGAGGCTGGGCGTCGTTCGCCCCGAAGAGCGTCAGGTGATTGACGTGCGTGTCGATATCGCGGACGCGATACAAGCCGTGCCTGAACACCTCATTCCGCTGGTTGACGAGCTTGCCAAAGGGGAGACGGTTGCTTCAGTGGCACGCAAGACCGGGCGTTCCCGTCGCCGCGTTTTCCGGGATCTCGACGCGTTACGGGCGCACTTGGAGCCATTTGGCCTGCACGAGCCATGATGGGTGCCTTTCGTCCTTTCAGCCGCCGGCCCCTCCAACGACTCCACGACGCGAGCGAGGTCGGCACGGGGCCAGCGGGAGCGAGAGCCGGCAGCCAAGCGTGAGTGGTTCCGCTTTGAGAGAGTGGCAGCGCGAGAATGAACCTGACCTCAAGTCCCGGGACCGATTAGAGGGTTGTTGGTAATGGCGCTGATCTTCACAAAACCGCCCCATCACCCGCGTCACGGTGACCCCGCTACCCTGTCGTACATTCGCTGGAAAGCGAGTGGCGTGACCAGCTGACCGCCCGAACACATCCCGTCCCGACAGCTCGCCTCGGTGCTTGAAGCACGCGATGACCGAGGCGTCGAGTTGATTTCGAACTGGATGACAGCCGGCGGCGTCATCCAGTCGCTGACGCTATACTGACTGGATGCCCGAAACGACTGTCATCCAGGATCCATCCGTCCGCGTCCGGTTCTCAGGCCACGAGAGTTTTCCCCTGCGATTCAGTTGGCTCGCCAAGGGCGTGCGTTTTTGCAAGTCCAACCCGATGGGATTCAGCGATCCTGAAGCGATGGTATCGCTCGGCGTCGGCAAGAACATGGTGCGTTCGATCCGCTTCTGGTGTTCAGAAGCACAAATGATCGGCCCTCTTCGGTCAGAGGTGCGCACACGAACGCCTTCATTGGCACCGACGCCACTTGGCGACTTTCTCTTTGGCGAAGATGGAGCCGACCCATATGTCGAAGATCCCGGAACGCTTTGGTTGATCCATTGGGGGCTTACATCTCGCATTGCCGGGCCGACGACTTGGTATGTCTTGTTCAATGAAGTTCGCTCTTCAGAGTTCACGATTCGCTCTCTCACTCGTGAGCTGCGTCAATACGAGGCGCGGTTTGCGAGCGAGGCAGTAGCCGAGGAAACGCTTGAGCGAGATGTTGACTGCTGCGTTCGGTGCTACGTTGGCAGCAGTGCTGACAAGAAGATTCAGGGAGAAGACGTTCTTGACTGCCCCCTGGCCGATCTGGATTTGATCCATCGGGGGAGTGAGTCTGGCGATTTCTCGTTCCCGAGAGGACCCCGCCGCACACTTCCGCTAGCAGTCTTCGCTGCCTGCTTGGCCGATTATTGTCGCCGAGTAGATGTCGGCGCAAAGACACTGTCGTTCGAACAGGTTGCCTACGCCGCAGGTAGCCCTGGCCAGGTGTTTCGTCTTTCCGAGAACGCCCTCACAGACCTGCTTGACGAACTCGGTGATTTCACTTTGGGTGCATTGCGGTTTGGCGGGACCGCAGGACTTCGACAGGTGCTTCTAGCCGATTCGCTTCCCACCCCCATCGCACTCTTGAAGAAGCACTTCAAGCGGAGATCTTCACATGCCGCTCGCTGAGCCCATCCGCCGTCGACAAAGCACATTCCACCGGTCTACGAACGTCGCAGCCGACGTTGCTCGTCAACCTGCAACCATTGACTACATCGCGTCTGCTTGCGCGTGTCAGACTCTTGACCGAATCATCAAAGGGCTTGGCGATCCGTCATCTAGCCGCGCATGGACGATCACGGGCCCATACGGCACTGGAAAGTCATCGTTCGTCCTATTTGCAGCTGCGCTACTAGCTGGCAGTAGGCATCGACTGCACGCGCCGATGACGGCAGCACTCAAAGCGGCGGATGTAGGGCTGCACGACCGCTTGAAGCGAGTCGCTAACCGCGGCGGACTCTTGCCAGTTCTGATTACAGGATCTTCTGAATCAATCCGCGACTCTGTCAGACGAGCCTCGATCGTCGCCCTGGAGGCGTGCAAATCCACAGCAGCACGCAGGCTTCGTTCGCAGTGGATGTCAGACAGTGGCTCAGGAAAGTTTGGCAATCCCGTGGAAGGTCTGCTCAAGCTGCATGAATGTGTCTCGGCTCACGAAGTCGGGATTGCAGGGACTCTTATCGTAATCGATGAGCTTGGAAAGCTGCTCGAGTTCGCAGCCAAGAACCCCGACCGCTCGGATGTGTACGCCCTGCAAGAACTCGCCGAAACGGCGAGCCGAACGACCGCACCAATGCTCCTCTTGGGCGTGCTTCACCAGGATTTCTCTGCGTATGCACAAGGCCTCCCTGCCCGGGAACGACAAGAGTGGGAGAAGATCCGCGGCCGTTATGAAGACATCCTGTTTGATGAACCGGCCGACCAGATGCTGCGCTTGCTCGCGCGTGCTGTCGACAGCACCGGCCCCTCCGGCCCCAGCGAACTCGCATGGAGACAGACATTACAGGCGATGCAGAAAGCTGGCTCGCTACCGCGAGGCCTCGACAAGACTGAGGCCTCCGAACTTCTCAAACGATGCTGGCCGCTGCATCCGGCTACGGCCGTGGTGCTGGGCTCCGTATTCAAGAGGTATGGCCAGAATGAGCGCTCCGCGTTTTCGTTCGTTCAATCGAGGGAACCGTTTGGACTCCGGGACTTCGCCTCTCGCTGCACTACGCGAGAGCCCCGCATGTACACGCTGGCACACTTGTTCGAGTACATGACATCCTCATTGGGTGACAGTCTGCTGGGCAATCGCGATGGCAAGCGATGGGCGGAAGCGATCGACCTTGATCGCCGATTGGTCGATTGCGCACCAGAAGCCGTTGCGGTGTTTCGGACGATCGCAATGCTGAGCATCATTGGACGGTGGCATGATGTGGCGGCCACCCCGGGGAACGTGGCAATCGCAGTTGCTCCAGACATCGACATGAACTCCACCGCGACCGCACTCACTGACCTCCGAACACGGTCTGTGGTTGTGTTGCGTAAGTTCAATGACACGTTCGCTCTCTGGGAAGGCAGTGATGTCGACATCGAGGCCAAGCTGAGTGCCGCTCGCGCCGCGCTACCCCCATCGCTCGATATTGCAGACGCCCTCTCGCGGTTCTATAAGCCGCGCCCCATAATCGCGAGGCGACACTCATTCGAAACAGGTACGCTAAGGGTGTTCCCAATTGACTATGTGAATGCCCAACACGTGCAGGCTGCGATGGCCCAGGTACCACGAGGCGATGGCAGGATTTTGGTACTGCTCGGGGAGGGTGCCAATGTGCCGCTAACGCACAAGGCGAATGGTGACAGCGCAGATAACCCCCAGCTCCTTGTGGCGGTCCCCGCCAATTCCCGAGAGCTCTCGTCGCTGGTACGCGAACTTGCTGCGATTGAGGCGGTGCGAAAGCAATCGCCAGAACTGGCCGGCGATTCCACTGCACGGCGGGAGCTGGAAGCGCGGGAATCTGACGTCCGCAGACGCTTGGCAAGTCAGTCTTCGGCAACGCTGTTCGGAAGCGCAAGAGATAGTGTGACGCGGTGGTATCAAGGCGGACAGTTGGTCAAGGTACACGACTCGCGACAGCTGAACGAGTTGTTGTCTGACGTTTGCGACAAGGTGTTCGACGCGGCTCCCGTCATCCGCAATGAGATCATCAATCGCATGGACCTGTCTTCGTCTGCCGCCGCTGCACGAAGGAATCTCATCGAAGCGATGATCGAACGCCCTGGTGCCGTCGAGCTTGGCATTAAGGGCAATCCTCCTGAGCGAAGCATCTATTTGTCTGTACTGCGTGAGTTGGGTCTCCATACGACGACGTCTGGCGTCTCCCGGTTCTCGGCCGATCCTCGCCGTGCCAAGAACAATGGCGGCGCGTTGCTCCGCGGGATTCACGAGTTTTTCAGCACGGCCGAGACTGAGAGAAAGTCCGTAGCCACCTTCTTTGATGTGCTGAGAGCACCTCCGTACGGCCTCCGTGATGGCGTTTTGCCGGTCATTCTGTGCGCGGTGCTCCAAGCCTGTGAATCCGAGATAGCGCTTTACGAAGACGGTGCCTTTCTTCCGCAACTGTCTATTGAGAGTTTCGAACGGTTGATGAAGACGCCGGAGTTCTTTGCAGTGCGGCGATGGCGACTATCCGGGGTTCGAACGACGGTGTTTCAGCGGCTTGCGGCCATGCTCGGTAACCCAAGTGATGCGGGACGAACAGAACGAGATGACGTGCTTGACGTCGTGAAGCCGATGCTCAGGTTCTACCGCAAGCTTGAGCAGTACACACAAACAACTCGATCCTTGTCGCCTGAGGCGACGTCGGTTCGAACCGCCCTATCAACGGCAACTGAGCCAGATCAGCTTCTCTTTGCAGAGTTGCCGCAGGCTTGCGGCATCCCACCATTCGACGCCAAGAGTCGTGGACGTGATAGAGACGTTACGCAGTACCTAGCAGTCCTCCAGCAATCCCTCGGAGAGCTGCAACGCGCCTATGACGCCTTACTGTCGTCCGTTCAAGGAGCGCTCTCGACAGCGTTCGCTGCACCTTCAGCCCTTCCAGAACTGCGTCGCTCAATCGTGTCGCGTGCACGCGCCGTCGAGTCGGTGGCTGTGGACCCCGAAATGCGGAGCTTTGTAGAGCGTATATTGGAGGCAGGCACGGATGATCGTCAGTGGGTCGAATCGCTCGCGGCGATTCTGGTCGCGAAGCCCCCGCCGGCGTGGCGAGACGAGGACCGGGCTCGCTTCGAGGTGGCGCTGGCTCAGCGTGTTCGACGCCTTCGTTCTCTTGAAGTTGTTGCGCGCGAGCACGCTTCCGCACTTGATCTCGGGCCTGGCAGCAGGACGTTCCGTCTTGCGGTTGCCGGCTCGGCGCTGAAGGACCACGAAGTCGTGCTACATGTTTCCGACGCCCAGTCTGAACATGTGCTCGAGTTGGCGAGTACCCTACGCTCGCAACTTCTCGTGTCGGAGAAGAAGCACTCCCAAGGCGTCGTCCTCGCAGCGTTGGCTCAGTTAGTCGCCTTGGTCATCGGATCTGATCCCGTGGTGAAAGCCGTTGCTGGAGACACTCGATGAAACCGCTCCGCCACATCGTCTCTCTCTCTGGTGGCAAAGACAGCACGGCGCTGGCGATCTACCTGAAGGGTCGTCTGCCAGATGTCGAGTACGTGTTTTCTGACACCGACAAAGAGCTGCCTGAGACCTACGAGTACCTGGAGAAAATCGAGGCGTTCCTGGGCAAGCCGATCGTGCGATTGAAGGCAGACCGCGGCTTTGATCACTGGCTACAGATCTACGGGGGCTACCTGCCCTCGTCTCGAATGCGCTGGTGCACCAAGGTACTCAAGATCAAGCCATTTGAGAAGTACATTGGTGATGATCCGGTAAAGATGTATATCGGCATCCGAGCCGATGAGAATCGCGGTGGCTATCGCCCAAGCAAGCCGAACATCCAACCTGTCTACCCGTTCATAGAGGCTGGCTTTGCGCTCGCCGACATCCACCGCATTCTGGAAGAGAGCGGTATCGGGTTCCCTAGCTACTACTCGTGGCGCACCAGGTCCGGCTGCTATTTCTGTTTCTATCAGCGCAAGCACGAATGGGTCGGACTCAAGGAAACGCACCCAGAACTGTTTGAAGAGTCCAAACGGTACGAGAAGATCGATCCCGACACCGGCCAGCGTTACACGTGGAGCGAACGAGAATCGCTCGCAGAGCTCGGGCAGCCAGCGCGAGTCGAAGAGATCAAGACCAAGAAGGCACGCCTGACGATCTCGGCGATTGGAGCGAAGAGCAAGGCTCTCGTCGATGTGCTGGATGACTCCGACGACGACGACGACAACCTACCGTGCTCCTTTTGCCATGTGTAGGTTGTGAGGCGGCAGTCTACGGCCAATGCGCCATATCCCAATGAACCACCGGACGCTCATCACGGCTTCGACTTCCTCCGCAACTCCCACACCGGGAAGTGGGCTTGACCGATACCGGCGACGTCAGGCTTTGGCAGGGCCGCGTGCATTCGCTGCCGACGGCCAGGCAACTCTGTCAAGTTCACGCCCGGATTTGACAGTGGTGTCCCGGTCTGACACTCGTTCCGCACAACGCGCAGGGAGGATGGGAGTGACTCATGCCTGATCCATCCGCAAAGAGCCGCGGTCACAGCTGGCTGAAGTTCCTTCGGCATTACGGCCCGGTGCCTCGCGCCGACAACATGTTCGACGAGACGCTCCAGCGATTGGCTCGTCGCCTACAGATTACGCCGATCAATTTTCAGCATCCGAAGCAAGCGGAGATAGCAGCATGCTTCGATCGAACCACGCCAGATCCAGTGTCCGTGATTCTCACTGGAACCGCGGGTGATGGGAAGACACACCTATGCAGGCAGGTTTGGGAAGCACTGCATGGCGGACAGGAGGACTGGGCCTCGAACGACCCCCATCTGACTATCGACTCCCTGTACCCAAGGAATCGGTTGGAATGGCCAGACTCCAATGACCCATCTCTGTACCGCCAGGTGAAGATCCACTTCATTCGCGACCTGAGCGGCTGGGCCCCTCAGCAGGGAGCTGAATGGGACGCGGGCAAGGCCGCGTTGCTCCAGCAGATGTGCCACTCGCTGTTCAACCCGGACTCTGACGAGATCTTTCTCATTGCGGCCAACGACGGCCAGCTCATCGAAGCGTTCCGCCGGCTTGCCGACTCGCCCGAGGTAATCCGTGCGCGGCAGGTGTTCGAAGACTTGCTCGTCGAAGATCGGCAAGAGCAGATCGACGTCCGTCTGAAGTTTTTCAATCTGAGTCGAGCCAGCTCTGCAGACCTGTTTGACCGAGCCATTGAGCAGTTCCTTGCACATCCCGGCTGGGAGGAGCTCAGACAGGGCGTGCCCGGCGAGCACGATGCGTTCGGCCCGAGGTGTCCGATCAGAAGGAACTACGACCTGCTCGCGACACCGCTCGTCAAGAGCCGCCTGAGATCATTGCTAGAGCTGTGCGACCATAATGGCCTCCACGTTCCTGTGCGGCAGATTCTCTTGCTATTGACCAATGCGGTTCTAGGCCACCCAGATGTGGGCCAGCATTTAATGCTCCCGACCGACGTGCCGAAGGTGATTGAGGCAGGCACGGTCTCTAAGGCGAGTCTTTACAACAACATCTTCGGTGCCAACCTTTCCGAAATCCGGCGGCAATCGATTACCATTTTCGACTTTCTGGAGCGGTTTCAGGTCGGCTCGGAGACATCCAATCGCATTGACAACCTGCTGATTTTTGGTGAGGGGGATGAGCACCTGGGTGGATACTTCAAGGCGCTCATCGAAGACGACTCATTTTATGGTGCCGACAAACGTTTCTACGCTGCCAAGCACGAGTACATCGAAGGCACGAGCGAGGACGAGGACAGAGACACTGCGTTCCTCCACATGTTGCTGGCTCAGCGTCGTGGGCTGTTTTTTAAGATCCCAAAGGATGCTGAACGGGACTTGCATCTGTGGGAGCTAACGGTGTTTAGATTTGCCGGTGAGTACTTGGACGACGTCTTGGCTGTGCTTTCGGCTGGGGGCACTGTTAAACGCCCCATCGTCTCGTCGCTGGTGAAGGGCTTGAACCGAGTATTCACAGGGATGCTAATCAACAGTGATCGCGAGCTCTTTCTCGCAACCAGTGGTAACTACTCGCAGGCGAAGGTAAGCCGCATCCTGGTTGAACGAGTGTCAGTCGACCCCAGCAAAGGCGAGAGAGTAACGGTGCGTCTCGACCCGTCCAACGGAAGAGCAATGCTGTCGGTGTTCTTTACCCCCGATATCCACGTGGACTTCAACCTGACGCTGATACGTTATGAGTTCCTACTTCGGATCGCCATCGAGGGCGCGCTCCCCGCCAGCTTTTCGAGAGAGTGCTATGAAGATCTGTTGGCATTCAAGAGCCAACTGATAGCGGCATACACGAAGCGGCAAGGAAAGGAGCACGCACCTGCGAGCACGACGATTGCACTCACTCTTCTTTCTCTCACTGAGCTCGGGACGCCTGACCCCCGAGCGGTCGAGGTCTTGCCATGAAGTCGCTACCAGATCCTCTACCGCCACCGGAGACCTTTGAGCAATCCTCGTCGATGTGGGTGGATGAAGCCATCTGGGGGCACCGTCTTTACGACGAGCAGCTGCCGTGGTTTGTCTTTCTTGAATTCCTAAATGTCTTCGCTTATGAGGAACACAAGGGGCGTGCCTTTGATGAGCAGGGCAAACTGAACGAGCTGAAATATCGCTCAGCACACCGCCTGTACCTCCGAAACATCTTGTTCAACAATCCGCATCTCCCCGACATTCGAATGACTTGCCCGACGGACAGTAGCCAGTGGGATGAGTGGCTGCGCCGCATGAAGACTGCGGCAACTGGACTGAATCATCCAGACTTTTCATTCTTGAAGGACCACTTCCATTCGTTTGAAGACTTCTGCGAGATCGTTTCTCTAGTGCGCTCAACAAGCCTCGAAGTCAATAGCAACAAACGATGGACATCCAAGTTCGTGTTTCCGTACGGAAACGGTTGCCTCTACGAGGACCTTGACAACAACGCCTCAACGAATGATCGTCGCTTCTTCGGCCGAACCGGCGAGCTGCTCTATTTGATGCTGTGCCGCACACCACGCAAGGCTGAGCTCCTGACGGCACTCAGGAGTCGCTTTGCCGGGAAGGACTCGACTTGGGAGTCGATCGTCAAGTGCCTGCAGCCATCGGCTGACGAGGACATGAGCGGGGAACGTGCTAATGCGTTTCTACCTTACACGTCTCACCAGTGCTTCGATGATCTCGCTGACGATTGGCTCGCAGTTCTGCAGCTGAACATCCCCGGGTATGACGTGTTCCCGCACTTGGTGAATCTGGCTGGGCTGCACGTAATGACATACCAGTTGCGCGTGGCTCGGCAACTTCTTGGTGCATTTACTCCACTCAAAATGATCTGCGAGGTGGTTGCGCCGAAGAAAACTCTCGTCCGTGAGGTGTCGTGCGACCTCTATCAGTCCAACAATTTACTGCCGGCGCAGGCTGTCGAGGAGTACATCGCGAGAATCGAGCGTTCTGACGAGTGGCGACAAGCTACGACGGAGAACGACGCATTTGAGAAATGTAGACGCATTCTTGTGGCGAAGGTGCACTGGGGAGAAGACTACGACGGCCCGGCTGACGCATCGGAACTGATAGCTCGCCTTCGTCACGATGCCATGAAGCGGCACCGGCAGCACGTTGCCAATATTCATCGCAACTACGGCAGGGAGATAGGGTTGGTGTCGAAGCGAGGCACGGTGAAACTTCGGTACGCTCCAACGGATGGCCTCTTGAAGACATTGCTGTTCGCTAACGTCGAAAAGCGAATTGAACTCCATCAGTTCCTTGAGCGCCTGCATACGCGTTACGGTCTTGTCTTTGGAGACAAGGAGGCCGAGCAAGTCCTTTCAAAGGACGAGTATGACAAGAAGGCGTTCCAAGGCAACTCGCGCAGACTTGAGCAGAGACTCGGAAGCTTGGGGCTACTGCGACGGCTGTCAGATGGCTGTGCGTATGTCGTAAATCCGTTTCACGGGGGTGCCCGATGACCAGCGAACAACTCATTGGACGAGTCGTCGCCAGCTTTCTCCGCGATCGCCTTGCGGATGACGATTCTACCGGTGTGGCGCGGTACTTGCTCGACTGCCTGAGCGCCGAGCAAACCGCCGAAGTAGCCAGAACAATCCTGCAAGATTCGTCGCTCGCTAGCCTCGTCGAGATCAAGCTTCCCATCCACTTTGTGGGTGGGCACGGCTTGCCAACCGACGTACTCACGAGCGAACGGACGACATACTTCCGAAACGCAGCATGCTCCAAAGGCGCACTCCTTGTGGCCAACACTGGGGACGACGAGGAACAGTCGCTGAAGGAACTTGTTCCCATCGGTGCGCCACAGCTGTATGCCCATCCCGAGCTTTGGGTGAAGTGGGCCTCAGAAGGGCTCCCGATTGTGGAAGAGCATCGGCATTGGTGGACGAAGGCACTGGAGGGCTTGCTGGAAGTCCGGTCGTTTGCGCTTGATAGGTTTGCTGAATACCTACTGCAAGCACGCGCCGCTATCGAAGATGGCCACCCTGTGTTGTCGGCAATGGGGGTCGCTCTCCCGGCACTAAGAGTTCCGCGGGATTCCGCCTTTGCCTCCTCCCTGAATGCTAAGACAGCGGGGCATACATCAAGGTGGAAGGGTCTCTACGCGCAGGCGATCCGCAAGCGAGGTTGCTATCTGCTCAAGCAGACGCCTACCCAGTCGATGATGCTGGAGGATGAGCTGACAGCATCCTTCCTCCGGGTCAAGGACTCCATTCCCGAAAGCGCCCACCCGACGATTCGAGCATTCATCGCAGCCGAGAGCGGATGGAACAGCCAAGCCGCTGATCTGGCTCGGTGCGAGTGGGAAGTGGTGAAGCCGCTGTTTGATGGTCTGAAAAAGGAGAAATTCAACCTTGGCAAGGCCACAATGGAGTTCTACGAAGAACGAGACGAATCCCTGCTGACCGCAGATGAGCGAGAGTATTTGGTGAATCTGCGAGACGGTGGCCGCACGGACGCCCAGGACGAAGACGAGGAGTTCTATCGACGCCACCGTAATGAGCTCAAAGAACAGCCGGCACTCAAGGCGAAGTGGGACAGGTTCATTTTCGGCACACCCATTGAGACGGAAGACTTTCTTCTGGGTATCGCGCTTTGTCTCGAATGGTTGTTCGATCAGGACATGCCGTCGTCAAAGCGCCGCCTCAAAGTCACATGCGACCGCCGCACCAAGAGGGACCTCAAGGAACTGAATGAGGACGCTGGGTTGTTCTTCGCTCGCCGCTTTCGTGGGCTGAAAGCACTGTTTGGTGGCCGTGTGTCTTGGGATGTTGGTGATCTGATGGCCTTTGATGCGCTCGCTGACCAGTGGCGCAAGGCGACAAAGCCCTACGTCAACAAGTCCACGTCTAGGTCGTCACTTCAGTTGAAGTTCCTATTGGAGTTGGAGGTGGAGTTGTCGTCTGGAACCACCGAGACGACGTTCAAGCAAATGGTGTGGACCTTCGACCCCAACTCGATCGCGAGCGAGTTGCCGGGCGACTGGCAGCGTCTCGCTGAGCACCCGCTTGCTCTATGCCGGGTGAATCGCGAGCCGGTAAGCGGGAAAGGTCGGTTTCAGTCACTCGATCTTCGAAACGTGCGCACACTGTGCCCAGCATATGGGCAGGACCGGGGGTCCTTCGTGTGCGTTCACAAGAAAGAGAATGACATCGCACTCGTGTGGCCTGTGAACCTCGCCCTGGCTCAGCAAGAGGGCCTTCTGACTGAAGCATCAGCTTCTCGCCTGCTCGCGCTGTTTCATGCATTTCACCGATCATACCACGCAGCGATCAAGGGCTTTGTAGACGATGGGCTCGCATGCAGCGGCCTCGTCAAGCAGGCAGAGGAGTATGGAGTGCTCTTGGACGCCGTGTGCCGAGAGGCCAAAGGCGACCGCAATCGCGAGAGACTTCTGCGTCCATTGCTCCAGATTGGTTCCGTGACGGTTGAGGGCGGACGCGTTACCTCAATCGTTGCCCCGTGGCATCCTCTTCGCCTATCGGCTATGGGCAACAAAGCGCTTCAAGTGGCTTCGCTGCTTAAGCACCTCTTGACCGCAGACAGCGTGTACTTTGGTGATCCGCCTTTGTTCTTCAAGGAGCTTGAAGCGGAGCTGTCGCACCCCTACTACCCAGAAATTGTGCTCGGCTGGCACGATAAGAAGCCCGAGGTGCTTTCGCTGACAGACCACCACTTGGACTACAGCCTCCATGAGTCGCCCGTCATCAGTAACGACGGATTTGACGATACCAATGAGAGCCCCGTTGAGACCTCCGCGCTCATTGTCGACCTGACGAAGCGATTTCTCGCACTCTACCCTCATGAGCGGACCAACCTCTCTGTTGTCCTTTACAACTGCGACTCCGCGAGACTACCCAATGCGCTGGTAGGCCACATGAATGATCTCCACGAAGATCAGGATGAGATGCGCTGCCAGATTATTCTTCGCCATCGGGACGGGGTTAAGCTGCGCGAGCTCTACGAGAAGTTGATCGAGTCGACTGAAGCCGACGCGGACTCATTCGTGTCCAGCGAGGCGGCCAAAGACTTCATGGCAAGGCTCCGGATCGGTATCATGGCCGATCAAGCGCCAGTACCAGATCCGAAGGATGGCCCACCGGCGGACATCGTCTTTTTGCAGGACGTCATTGCGCGGCACGCAGGCATGGACTGGTACCTGGAATCGTCGTCGCCGGTAGATTCTGCCACGTTTATCCCGGCACGTTGGTCACGGCGACGGCCTTCACCAAGCGATGACATGAAGTCGGTCGTTTATCTCTGCTGTCCTGTGCAGTCGAAGGAGGGATGGTCTTTCATCACGGCTGTGACCACCTTCATTCGAGGTGACTGGGATTGCGATGAGGGAAGGCGACTGCTCCCGGCACGCAAGCTTGACTTCAATGATCCACAGACCGCCAGCATCTTCAAGGAGACGCACAACCTAGGCACATGGGTCGTGAACTATGACGAGCTACTGGACCGACGTCAACTGCTCAATCAAAGCGTCAAGGTGATTCGCTACAAGCAAGGTGCGACACAAGGTCGCAACGTGTTGATATCGTCGACTGCGTCTCTGAGTTTGTTGCGATCAATGGTGTTGGGACGTGTGAGGGATTTGAATCTCGAGTTGACGGACGCTGAGTGCCGTGAGCTGACGGAGAGGTTCATCAATGATGCAAACGAGCTGTCTGGCGATATTGTCCTGCGTGCCGCCAAGCGAGGACGCAATGCCAGTGAACTCATGGGAGTGGTACTGAGCAGATACATGATCCGGCACGAGCTTGGTGCTGGGCGACAGTTCGGGTGGTACTTTCTCGATGACTACGCCAGCTGGCTTGGTCAGCGTGAGGAGCAGATTGCCGACATCCTCGCGCTTACACCGGAACAGGCTCCGGACGGCCAACTGCGACTTGCTGTGGTCGTAGCAGAGTCCAAGTACATTGATCACGCGAGTCTCGCAGCGAAGCGAAAGGAATCACAGAAACAGCTGCGAGATACGGTCCGCCGGATTAATGATGCCATATTTGGCGACCCGAAGCGCCTCGACCGCGACCTGTGGCTATCGCGATTCTCTGACTTGATGCTGAATGGTATTCAGTTCCCCGCGAACTCACCGATTGATCTGGCCGCGTGGCGAAGAGCTGTGCGAAGCGGTGAGTGCGGCATTCACATGCGAGGGTACTCGCACATATTTGTGTCTGGACCATCAAACGCTCCTGAGTGCTCAGACTTCGTGGCTGTTGCTGAAGCCAAGGAATCATGGCAAGAAGTGTTTTCCCGGGCTCGCCTACGCGAGTTGGTGCTGAGTTATGCAAGGGGTATCAGCCCAATGGCCATACGAAAGGCGAGTGCGGGCGAAGACATCTGGAAGGAACAGACGTATCAACGGCCGTCAGATCGCATCCAAATTGTCCAGCGCCGCAGAGATGACGATGGCCCAGACCCAAGCGGCGGTGGAACGACCGTGGCTGGTGGCGGCAGTCCTCGTCCAACCGGGCCCGCGCCAGCGGGATCACCTTCGACGCCGGCTCCTGCCCCGGGCGACATCACGCGCGTGCCTTCCACGAGCGATTTCTCAAACGCATGGCCCTGCCAGGCTGTCGGTCAGCTTATTGCTGGCTACCAAGGTGGTTCGCAAGACAGCGCAGCGGATGAGGAGTGGCTCCGGCAGGTGGAGAGCAAGTGCAAGGGTGCTCTGCAGCAGTTTCAGCTGCATTCAAAGGTGCTTACCAAGGCGCTCACGCCGAATGCTGCGCTGCTCAAGTTTCAGGGAAGTGCAAACCTGACGGTGGAACAGGTGCTTAAGCGGCGTTCAGAGTTCCTTACGACGCACGGGCTAAACGTGGTCTCTGTTCGGGCTGAGCCTGGTGTAGTGGCGATAGCCATTGCCCGCCCGAATCGTCGCGTGCTGCATTTGCCGGATGTGTGGAAGCAGTGGACACCAAATTGCATCCACGGCAATCATGACCTCCTCATTGCTGTTCGTGAGGAAGATAGCAGCCCCCTATTCCTGTCCCCAAGATCAAACGCACCACACACTCTCATCGCCGGCTCTACTGGCAGCGGCAAGTCAGTGCTGATGCAGAACATCATCTTGGGGATCGCC
This sequence comes from Phycisphaera mikurensis NBRC 102666, assembly GCA_943369765.1. Lineage (GTDB taxonomy): Bacteria > Planctomycetota > Phycisphaerae > Phycisphaerales > UBA1924 > UBA2396. Next base: position 36,784 of record CALROI020000013.1, read on the forward strand.
TGCACCAACTCCGTCGCCCAAGCGAGGATTGTGCTGATCGACCCAAAGCTCGGCGTCGACTACTTCGCCTTCGAAGGCTTGCCGCATCTACAGGGCGGATTAATCGACGCGCAGGACAAGGCAGTCCAGAAGCTCACCGAGCTCGTTGATGAGATGAACCGCCGTTACGGGGTGCTCAAGGCAAACAAAGTGTCGAATATTTTCGACTTGAACAGGAAGCCGTCGGCAACCGAGCGACTCCCGTTCTTGTGGTGTATTCACGACGAGTTCGCGGAGTGGATGATGACTCCAGAGTACGCAGAGGCAGTCTCTGACACGGTCGGGCGACTGGGCGTTAAGGCGCGTGCTGCGGGGATATCACTCGTATTCGCTGCACAACGCCCGGATGCCAATGTCATGCCCATGCAGCTTCGCGCGAATCTAGGCAACCGACTCGTGCTTCGTGTGGATGGCGAAGGTACTTCGGAGATTGCGCTGGGCGAGAAGGGTGCAGAACGGTTGCTTGGGAAGGGCCACCTGGCAGCGAAGCTCGAGGGTGAAGCCTCGGTGGTCTTCGGGCAAGTGCCGTTCGTCGATAGTGAGTTCCTTGATCGCACTGTTGAAGCGATAAAGCGCCAGGCCAACGAAGACGGTCAGTCATAGTCATCGGGGGAAGTCCCCCCACCTCGAGTGCTGGGGTAACTCCGCTCTTGGTGGCAGGATGCACATTACGCGAGGACGCGCCATTCGCAGGTTCGTTCCCGTCACGTGTTTGCTGGTTGCGCAGGCTCACGTGGTCTCCATTGGATCGTCCTGACGGGTCCAGCCCCGGACCTCGCCACCCCCAGCGATGATCGATTCGCCCACAAGTTCACGGATCTCAAACAGGAACTCGTTGGCATCGCGAGCCGGCATCTCATTGGGCACGGGCGCAGCCGACTCGTACAGCGAGACGAGGTCACGGGCTCGGACCCGCGTTGAACCTGTGCCGCGGTGCTCGTAGGCCTCCCGCCAACCACTGAGACGTTCCTCGAGCAGACGCCGCGTCGAGAGGTCGTGCAGTCTCGTGAAGACCTGCTTCTTGATCGCGTCGACCGACCGGATTCGCTCCTCGTTGTCCTCGCCCCCGGCTTCACCACCAACCCACGTCATGGGAGTCGCGAGGTATTGCGCGATGGACGTCTGAAGTACGCGAATCAGGTCCGCGACCGGACGAAGGTTGTCGTACTCGTCCTCGTGCAGCAGCCCGAGTCGGCGCGTCAGCGCCTTGACGCGAGTCCAGTGCTCTGGAGACACACCGGAACGAGTTCCCATTCCGAGGACGCCGCGCCACACATCATGGAACTCTTGTGTCGCACGCTGGATTGCCAGAACGAGGTTGGCGACGTCGTAGATCGGCTTGAGAGCAAGCGGCTCAGGCTTCGTGGTCGAGGCCTCGATGAGTCCCACGAGGCGGCGCAACTCGGCGGTGGTGAAGCGAGCCTTTTCCTCTGGGAGCTTCTTTTGGATGTTCGCGAGGAAGACCGCACGATCGGGAAGCAGTCGGCGAAGGGAATGCTCCGCGTCCCGACCCAGCACTTTGCCAACGGCGTTGATGGCGTTGTCCACGGAGCCCAGAACATGGCTCTTCTTTGCACCGAGATCCAGCAGGTTGTCGCCCTTGACCTCGTCAAAGTGCGTGAAGCACATCAGCAACTTTGACTCGTGCCCGCTTGCGGCAAGGGATCGCAGCACGGCGCACGGGGCCGCCTGCATAGGCTGTGCCGCGTTGTCAGCCAGCAGAATCGCGTCCGCAATTTCGAATCGCCGGGTGATTGATGTCGACACGCTGGACGTGGAATCGGCGGTGTGCCCAATGCCCCGACCATCCATGATGACGATCTTCGGCATCTTTGGGAATCGCCACGTCGGGCCGAACGGCCCAACGACGCGGATGCCTTCAACGAGGGGAGTCAGCAATCGCCCGAAGTTTGGCGCGTAGTTGCTCGAGAATCGGTTGACCTCACGGATAAAGGCGATGCGATCAGTACAGCTCCATTGCCAGATCCTGGGCCAGCCGTCGCGCCCGCGCTCCAGCGTCTCCGGTGGCAGGAAGTCGAATCGAGATTCAACGTCGTCCAGGATCTCATCCACCAAGGAGTGGAACTCGTCGTGTCCGAGGAGCTCTTCCTCTACGAGTTCTTCAAACGCGTCCATGTCCTTGGTCGTCAGTTCGGCCACCTTGCTGCCGATCCGCTCCTCGATCTCGCCTGAGATCGAGTCGGCAAGTGTCTCGACGCGATCAATGAACGCGTCCACCTTGGCATTGATCGCGGCCCGTTCTTCACTGGAGATGAGCGGTTCATCCTGAGCCGCTGGGCTTGCGTCGACATCGTCATCGGTAAGATCTTCGTTGTCCGAGGCCGCGATCGCAGTGGCCGTGCCAAGGACATAGCTCAGACGGAACTGCTGGTCCGTGTGCTCAAGGAAGCGACGTGTCACCTCGGACCGGCCAGCTCGCTGAATGTGTCGCGATGCCGAAGTTGAAACACAGTCGGCGATGTACTGGCGGACGCGATCCTTGGGCATGAAGGCGACGACCGCACGGAAGTCACCGGTCCCCAACACAATCTCGATGTCGCAGATCGTGGTCTTGGCCGCGGAAGTCGACGGGAATCGCTCCGTGTCCGGATCGGTCCCCAAGAGCTGCCGAACGATGGTGGTCTTGCCAGCGCCCGTTGTCCCGACCATCAACACCCTGGCATACCCCTTTGACGCGTCAGGCAGAGGTATGACAGCCTCTCGGGCCGCCCATGCATCGGTCGGCTCCGGGGTCAGATAGTCGTAGAACGCTCCGACGACCTGAGGCGGCAAGGTCGCGGCCGCGCGATCTCGGGCGGCGGGCGACCACATTTCGGGGTCGAGCAAGATCTGATTGAGCTGATCGACAAGCGTTCGCGCCTCGGCTTCATCCCGCGTGCCCAGCCCCCGGCGCACCCGCAGCTTCTCCCGCTGGTCAGCGGTCTTAGCCACCGGGTGGCGAAAGATCACGCACCAGCCGCTTCTGCCCTTGCTCAATGACGCCCGAGAAAGTTTGTCCGCCAAGTTGCACCTCCGTTGTTCCGCGTTGTGTCGAGAGCGGTAAGCATACCTGCTTCGCCCTGATCGTCAAGCACTTCGGAACAACGAAGCACAACATTTTCTAGGGCTAGACGTGCGGTGTTTGTGTGGGTTTATTCGCGTCCCACACGTCCTCGTACCGCTCCCGGTTCGCCTCGACCCAGGTTCCGGCGAAGAGGTGTGCGCCCAGGAGGAACCCTCTCGCGTCTGGATTGGACTTCGACTCGCCGACCGTCGGGTGGAAGTACGCCGGCGGATAGAGCGCGACGTCGTCATACTGGGTGACCACCCGGGCGAGGAGCCCCGGTCCGGCTTGATCGCCGACGTACCGGCGCTCGAAGAACGACTCTTCGATCATCGCCACCATGTGCCACATCGCCGGGTGGTTGGCCGGAAAGCCCATCGCCGCGTTGGAGACGATGTCAAGTTGTTCGCAGGCGGCCCAGGCGCGAACTTCGGGCGGACACATCTCGTCGAGCGGACGGATGGGCTTCACGTCGGTGTCGAGGTAGACGCCGCCGAAACGGGCCAGGAGTTCCAGCCGCAGGATGTCCGAGCGCATCACGCAGCCGGGCGTGCCGCCGACGTTGCCGCAGGCCGCCCATGCGTTTCGGTTGAGGATCGGCGGCAGGTTGTCGTCCGTCCACAGCCGCATCTCCCAGTGCGGGTTTATCTCGGCGAAGCGGCGACGCCAGCGCCGCTGGTGCAGGGGCATCTCGCCCTTGCCCAGCCAGATCTGGTGCAGGACCCGCGGGATCGAGGTAGCGGTTGCGGTGGTTCTCAAGCCGCGACCTCCACCGTCTTGCCGGTCACGAACCCGAACGCGCCGCCGTGGGCCTTGGCGGCTTCCTCGCCCTGCTCGAAGAGCGCCCAATGGAACGGCACAACGTCGCGGAAGTGTCCGTGGTCGCGAACCACACGGGTGAGGAAGCCCGGCCCGCTCTGGTCCCACACACCGCGATAGACCAGCACCGAGTGCGGCAGGTCGCGGATCGCGTGCCAGAGCATCGGGTGGTTCCGCGTCGCACCGAGCACCGACGGCGAGAGCATGTGCGGGCGGCTCGCGCCGTGGCTGGCGATCGTCGAGCAGAACGCGCCGACCCCCGCGACGAGTTCATCGAGCGGGCGCAGCGGCAGGTGATCAGGATCGACGAACACGCCGCCCTCGCGGGCGAGCACTTCGTATCGCAGCAGATTCAGCCGCGCCGCCGACGCCGCGGGCTCGCTGAGGTCGAGCGTCTGCTGCCACTGATCGTGGTTCAGGATCGGCGGCCGGTTGTCAAGCGTGAACGTGACGGCGTCCCACTCGGGGTGCAGCGTCTGCCATGCGTGCTTCCACGCGGCGAGCCGCTGACGGTCGGGGGACTCGGACAAGTCGGCCGTGTAGATGACCTTCGGGATCACGCCTTCACCTCCTCTTCGATGCCACTGCTCAATCCACTCTGCTGCCACTTGGCGGGCGGCACGCCCTCGATGCCTCCCTCGATGAACGACGACGCGCCCTCGCCGAGCGCCACCGACTGCTGGGCGCTGCCGGAGCCTGAGCCGGAACCGGGCGGGCCGGAACCGCTTTCGCTTCCACTGCCGCTCGATGAACCAGATGAGCTGCCAGACCCCGACGAGCTTCCGGAGCTCGACATAGACGAGCCGCTGGACTTGCCGCTGCCGGAGCCGGACCCGCTACCACTCGAGGAGCCTGATCCCGATCCCGATCCCGATCCCGAGCCAGACCCTGATCCTGACGCCGATCCCGACCCGGTCGCCTGCGTGGCGGGCATGTCGTTGTGGATCCAAACGCCGTCGGCCAGGAACACATTGAGGCCGGGCACATGCACCGCGACCGTGGTGACGCGATTACCGGCGCGGGCGATCGTCTCGACGCGCTCCTCGCTGAGGTCGTGCCGCACGAGGTAGTCGCCGACGAGTACGAACTCCGCCGACACAAACCCGACCTCATCGCCGCGGCGCAGGAGCACCGGATGCTCGGGCGTGAGCCGCAGGCGACCGTTGATGGTGATGAACCCATCGTGCGTGCCGACCTTGACGCTGGCCACGGAGCCGATGACCGGCGTGAGCACCGCTTCGGATCGCTGACGCAGCCACTGGTACTGCGCTCGCCACGGCACATCTCGATCGAGGCCAGCCACATCGAGCGCCGCGACGCGGTCGCCCGGCTTGAGATGCTCGATCGGCACGGTCTGGCCCGAGGCCAGCCGCACAGGCGTTCCCGCCAGCACGCAGTTGGACCCGGGTCCCGAGCCACCGGGGCCGGAACCACCCGGCCCGCTTCCCCCAGGGCCCGACCCTCCCGGCCCAGAACCGCCAGGGCCGGAGCCTCCGGGACCCGAGCCGCCCGGACCGCTCCCGCCGCCACTGGACCCGCCCCCGCCGGACGAGCCGCCCCCTGAACTGCCCCCTCCGGACGATCCTCCGGAGGACGCACCCGATGACCCACCCGAGGACATGCCGGAACTCGCCCCCGACGACATGCCGCTGGAGTCCCCGGAACTCATGCCCGACGAAGCGCCCGAAGAACTCATTCCCGACGAACTGCCGCCGCCGGAGCTGCTCATGCCGCTGGAGCCCGCGCTGCTCGACATTCCCGTGGACGACATGCCACCGCTGCTCGACGGCGTATCGCTCGGCGTGCTCGACGGCGTGTGCGTCGTGCCCGGCGTGTTGCTGGTGAACGCATCGGTGGTGTAGAACGTCAGCGTCGGCGTGCCGCCCGGCCCGGTCGTGTAGATCACATCGCCCGTCGTCGAGTAACTCGGCGGCATGCTCGGCGTGCTGGTGGGCGTCGAGTACGTGCTGTACGACGAATCCGGCGACTCCGACGGCGTCGAGTAGTTGCTCGATCCGCCACCTTGCGGGGCGCGGCCCGTGGCCCAGACCGGGATATAGAGGTAGTAGCGGGTGGGGCCGTCGCTCATCGTGCGGCCTCCTGGGGTTTCGGGTTGGGCTCGTACCAGCCCTGCGTGTTCACCGGCTTGCCGCACTCGGCGGACGCGGCCGCGACGGCGTCGGCGAACTCCATGCGCTCGAAGACCTGCAGCTCGCTGCCTGGAGAGCAGTTCACCACGCGGAAGCGATGCTTCTCAAAGTGCGGCTTGAGGGCCTCGAATCGCCGGGCCAGCGAGTCATAGAGCACGTTGTTGTGCCGGATCGCGTTGGCGGCCCGGTTCTCGGCGAAGGCGTACTTGCGGTCCTCGGCCATCTTGAAGTCGCAGCCCAACAGGTACACCGTCGAGAATCCGAGGTAGTGCAAGAGGCGGAGTGCCACGAGCATGACCGAGCGCTTGCCGGTGATGCCCAAAGAGTCTGGGTTCTTGGCGTCGTTGCCCCACGGGACGCTGTCTCCAGTCAGGAACCGCTCATGGTCGAAGTGATCCGCGCGACGGAAGAACATGACGCTGGGCATCTGCCGGACCCGGAACGCGCTGTTGCGCATCACGCCGTCAGCGCCCTGGATGCGGAGCCGCTTGTCCCACATGCAAGTGGGCACGAACTTCAAGATGCCCGGGTCCTTCCAGCCGGTATCGATGAAGCGGCCGGGATCGTCAACGCAGGTCCACAGCGTCGGGCGATGCACCGCCCAGGCGTTGTTCACGGCCATCGTGACGATGCCGCGCTTGTTGAGCGCCGAGAGATCGAGCTGCGTGAGCGACGGGCCCGAGAGGATCAGGAACGCCGAACGCCCGCGGTAGAACCCACCGAGCGACACGGAGTCGAAGTCGGCGGTGTAAAGGCGCAGGCCATCCCGCGACGGCTTTCGCGCCTTCAGCCCGGCCTGGAGCGCCGCGATGTCAGACTGGTTCTCACGCACCACAGCACCCCCCATCACTGCCGCCCTTGAACCGCCCGACGATGAACCGCCGCTCCGCCCGCGGGTTGATCACGGTGGCGACACGCCCGATGCGGTCGAGCCACCAGTCCAGCGCACGCACCGTCGGGTGCAGCCCTTCACCAGCGACGGTGGTCTTGCTGGGCCGGGTGCAGATCGAGAACACGAAGTGGCCGCGCGGCTTGGCGACACGGCGCATCTCTACGAGCACCGCGTCCACGTCCTCGGGGAGCAGATGCTCGAGGGCGTCAAAGCTCGTGACGACGTCCGCCAAGCCCGCGTGCAGCGCGGTCTTGTGCATCGGGCGCACGAGGTCGGCATCCGGGAACGCGAAGTCCACACCCAGGCCGTCGATCCCCAGCCGGCGCAGGTCACGCACGAGGTCGTTGCGGCCGCATCCGAAGTCCACGACAAACCTCGGCTTGAACTTCTGGATGATCGGAACAGCGAGCTTGCCGTGGTTGGTCGAGCCGTACGTCGAGCCGGGCTTGGTCGCGAGCGCCACGTATTTGGCGCGCTCCTTCTCGCGGCGTGTGTCGAGTGTGGTTGGGGACGGGGGGTTGGTCATTCGGCACCTCCGATGTAGAGGTTGAACTTGCGGTCCTCGTCGGCGGGGTCGGCGATCTCGATCAGGCTCATGGCCTCGAAGACCCACACCGGCTTGCCCTTGCTGTTGCGCTCGCAGGTCAGCTGCACGCAGACGCCCTCGGGGATGGGCACGAGCTTGGGCTTGAGCGACCGCGCGGGCGGGCACTTGGGGAGCACGCCCGGCAGCTCGCACACCGGGCCGAGCCCGAGCAGGCCACCGAACCCGGAACCGGGCTCCGAGTCGTTCATGTGGTGGGCCTCGAACCGGTTGAGCGCCAGCCGCGTGGGGTCTTCACCGCCGCTTGCGAGCTGGGACGACAGGCCACCCTCGATGGCCACATACCGGAGATAGGTCTCGCTGCCGGGGTTGCCGTCGATCTGGGCTTCCACCCACGGATAGCGCCAGCGGTTGCGCTCGGTCGGGATCGCCTGGGCTGCGCCGAGGATCGCGGTCACGCGTCCGGGCGACGGGCGGCCGAGCTCAAGCACCGCCCACTTCTCGCCGGTGCCCTCTTCCTTCCAGAGGATCGGGATGCCACCCATGGGCGTGCTGGCCAGGACCGTCTCCTCGGCCGCCAGCTCGCAGGTCGTGTCGGTCTCGTTGGTGATGAAGACCCGCGCCACCGTGACGCCGGTGAGCACGCAGCGCCCGAGCTTGTTGGGCTTGATGGGCTGAAGTGCGACAACGAACGCTGGACCGGCAGTCTCCTCGGTGGCGATGTCGCCCGTCAGCGGCGTGCGGCTCTGGAATGTTCGTTCCTGGTCGTCCTCGCCGGGCTCGACGAGCACGCCGGTGATCGCCATCGCGTGGTACGGCTCGATCTCTTCGCCCGAGTCGTTGCGCACCAGCACGATGCCACGCTGGACCGACTCCACGAGCGGACCCGCGACGGCCTCGCCGCGACCCTGACGCCGGCGCAGATCGACCGCCGCATCGACGAACGCGTTGTACGCGCCCGCAGGGAGGCGGAGTGGATCACCGGATCGGACTTTGCGGAGGTCGTCGGGCATGGTTAAAGGGACTCAGATCCCCAGTGCTCCAAAGTTGGCGTCGTCATACACACGCTCGACGTAGGCGGCGATGGGCTTCTTGATGATCGCGCCGGACCCGGTGTCCTCCGCGTCGGCGTAGCGGACCCACAGGTACTCCCACCCCTTTTTGTTGATGCCCGTGATGGAGCCGACCGAGAGGCCGGTTTCGTTGGGGCTGGCGGCGAACCGGAAGGTGATCTCCCAGTCGTCGTCGGGACCGTCGCCACGCTTTGAGCCTGTCGCGCCCAGGAACAGCACCTCGCCGGGCGCAAAGCCCTTGAACCCACCGGCGTTGGTCTTGCCGGTGCAACTGAAGATCGCCCCTTTGTACGCCCCGGTCACCTGGGCATCGGAGAAGTAGTGCGTCTCAGAGAACTGGTACACGGGCACGGTGATGTCCACGCCGTCAACGCCGTCGGCGGTCACGCCGATCGCGCCGCCAAAGTCCGGCGCGGTCGATCCGGACGCGGCCCGTGCCTGCACCGTGTCCTTGCTCTGGGTGATGTGCTGCGTGCCGCCACCGGTCTCGAAGTTGAATGAAGCCTCGCTGGGCGTGGACGTCCCGCCGCTGTCGCTGGTGCCGTAGCGGACGGTGACATCCCAGAGCTGCGGCCCGAGCGGCTCGATCTGCACGTTCTGCCGGGCCAGCCCGTCGTAGGTCGCGGGGGAGCCGGTCTGCGCCGCGTTGCGGGCCACGAGGTCATCCGCGGTGCCGCGCACGATGTAGCCGAGCTCCGCAGACGACTGCGATGCTTGGTTCGCCTTGGTGGAGCGGCGGCTCTCGAACTTCTCAAAGACCTCAACCGGCACGAGTGATGATCTCCTTTCTTGGGGTGGGGCTCAGGCGAACCGCATCCCGTTGTCCACGCTTGCATCGAGAAGGCGCTTTGTGTTCTTGGCCGTCGCCTCCGTGGCGGTGGCGGTGCGCTCGGCGGCGTCGCCACCGGTGCCAAGCCCCGAGACAGCCGCGGAACTGAACGTGCCCGTGACGCTGATGCCCTTGCCGATGGCCGCACCGAGTCCCGACAGCCGGTCCTCGAAGTCGGCCATCAGATCCCGCTGTGGCCGACCTGGTCCCTTCTCGGCGTCTGCGGCCTCTCGCTTCTTGCGGGCCTCCTCGATCGCGGCGGCGAGTTTCTGCTTGGCAGCGTCGAGCGCGGCCTGTGACTCCGCGAGTCCTGCCGCCGTGTCCTTGCGCAAGGCTTCCTGCGCGTTCTCGAAGTCCTGTCCGATGCCCGCCAGCGTCGCCTCGTGCATCGCGGCGGCGTCGCGGCGCTGGGCCTCGCGTTCCTTGTCGCGTGCGGTCACCGACTGCTGGGCAGCGTTCTCCAGTTCGACGAGGCGGGACTCGAGTTGCTGGTCAACCGCCTTCTTCGCGGCTTCAACGTCGAGCCCGTCATCGAACAGCCCCTGGATCTCCAGCATCCGCTTGGCGACCCAGCTCGACGCCTCCTCCCAGATCATCTGGAAGCCGGTGGCGAAGTTGGACCATGTCTTTGACAGGAAGGCGGTGGTCTCGATCCACGCGACCTCGAGGGCGTGGAAGACGATCTCGGCGGCGGCGAGCGCCCCGTACCACATGGAGTACGCCGTGGAGACGAAGAACTCCTTGGCCCCCAGCCACGCCTGGTTCAGCGCCGCCACACCCTGCTGCCAGATGACCTTCAGCGACAGCCACAGGATCTCGGCGGCCAAAGCGATGTCGCCGGCGGCGAGGGCGTCGGAGATGCCGCCGACCACGTTGCCGACCCAGTCACGCAGCTCGGTGAACTTCTCCGCGAGCCACGACAGGGCCTCGCCGCCTGCGCCGGTGACGACCAGCAATGTGCCGCCAAGCGCCACGATCGCGGCGATGGTCAGGCCGACCGGCGTGAGGATCGCGCCGATTGCAGCCCCGATCAGGCTGAACGCCGTGCCGATCCCGCCGATGACGGCGGCCACGATGCCGAGCGCCGCGCCGATGCCAGAGATGATGTAGCCCAGGCCGACGATGGCAATCCCCGCGACAGCGACCGCCGCCGCGACCTTGAGCGCCCAGACCACCGTTTCCTTGTTCGCCTTCACCCACGCAGTGGCGCTCACGACGATGCGGGTGATCCGCTCGGTCAGGTCCTTGATGGTGGGTGCGAGCGCCCCGCCGATGGTGAACACACCCTGCTTAAGGACCTTCCAGAGCGTGCCAAGTGCGTCGTTGAGTTGGGCGGCGTCGCGAGCGGTCTCAGTGCTGACCGTGAGCCCGAGCTTGCGGGCCTGCTCCTGCATCTCGTTGATGCCCGCTGCCCCGTCGGCCATGAGCGGCAGGAGCTTGGTCCCGGCCTTGCCGAAGAGCTCCATCGCCATCGCGGCCCGTAGCGCCGGGTCTTGGATCTGGGAGATCCGGTCGGCCAGCAGCTTGAACTGTTCGTCGGGCGAGAGCTTGGCGAGGTCCTGCACCGTCAGTCCCAGCCGCGCGAGCGCCTCGTTCGCACCTTTGGACCCTTGTGACGCCTCCGTGAGCGTCTTCTGCATAACGCGGAGGCCGTTTTCCAGCGTCTCCATGTCCGTGCCGGAGAGGTCGGCCGCGTAACCGAGCTCGCTGAGGGCCTCGACACTCACGCCCGTGCGGGCGCTCATCTTGTCGAGCGCATCGCCGGAGTCGCTGAACGCCTTCGCGGTGCCGAGCAGCGCGGTGATCGCCGCGACGCCGATGCCCGCCATCTTTGTGCCGATCGACCGCAGCCCAGCGCCGAAGGCTTCGAGCTTCTTCTGGGCTGCCTTGAGTCCAGCCGACAGCTTGTCGCTGACGCCCAGCTCAACGAAGGCCCGCCCGGCTCGGATGCCCCGCGTATCGGCCACGTTCAATCACCCTTTCTTGATCGAGTTCCGCCACAAGAGCGGCAGGTTGGGCCGCTCCTTCTCAAGCGCCGGGGCCATGTACGGCCGCGGCGCGATCTTGACCTTCTGCGATGTGAGCTTGCCGCCGCGCCGGCGGAAGACGACGGTGTCGCCGCCGTACTCCAGGACATTCGGTGCCTCGCTCTTCTTGAATCCCACCGGCCCGACGACGACCGAGTCGTTGGGCTTGTCGTACCCAAAGAGGATCAGCCGACGCAGGCTGCCCTCGTGCGAATGGGGCGGGGCCCCGGGAGGAGCCGACCCCTTGCGTTTGCGGATGCTCGTCTTGGCCGCCGTGCGGATGAACGCGCCGGCCTTGCTGAGCACCTTCCGCTTGGCGTTGTCGACCGCCGCCATGACAACGTGGCGGTCGAAGAACATGTCTTTGATCCGCATGGTGATCACGCACCACTCCCAGCCGGACCGCCATTCCCGCCGCCGGTGCCAGCGAGACCGCTGCCCTTCTCCAGGCCCTTGTTGAAGGACGCTTCCTTCTCCTTGCGGAGACGGCCCGACCCGATGAACAGTCCCACGATGCCGGTGAGTGCCGGCAGCGCCGGCCCGAGCACGGGCAGGCCCGCGACGGTCGGGCCAACGGTGTCGAGGGCCGAGAGCGTGAGTTGTCCCAGCAGCCCGCGGATCTCGCCAGCCTTCTCGATGTTGCCCTTCCATTGCGCGCCGGTCGTCTGCGTGAGGTTGAACCAGTTCTGGTACTCAACCTCGGCCTCGTTGAGGCTCAGCGTCGACGGCAGGCCGGTGGTCTGCTGGATCGTGTTGGGCGTCTTGACCTTGACGATATCGCCAAGGTCGAGGCCGGCGCACGACGCGAGCACGAGGGCCAGCAGGATCAGGGCACCGAGATAGACGTAATGGCGGGTGGTCAGGCTCTTCATGCACGAGTCTCCTTGGCGACCTCCGGCATGCGGCGGTCGATGAACACGTCTTTGAGGACCGACACGTCAACCTTGACGGGTCGCTGGGGCTTGTGGAATGGGTCGAAGTCGGCGGGCTTGAGCAGGCGGGAACGCTTGGGATCGCGGGCGGTGTTGGCCACCACGGACATGACGGCGGCGGCGATCGACCAGTCGTGGCGCTGGCGGCCGTCGAGCATGGCGACCAGCTCCCGCAGCGTCAGGGGCCCGGGGTCGAGGCCGAGGGCTCCGGCGCACTGGTAGATGAACTTCCAGGCGTCGGCGGCTCGGGGATGGGTGGGGCCATCCGGTTCACGAGCCTGTCCAACTCGCTCTCGCTGGTCAGCGTCTCGATCCGCTTCTCCGTCAGGTCGCGGGCCTTGTCCATCACGCGGTTCGTGGCCTGGAGCACCCGCCCGAGGTTGGCCCGGTCCCTCGGGCTCGGGCAGAAACTGATGAGTTCATCCAGCACCGCACCCGTCGCGGCCTCGATGGCGTCTCCCGCCATCGCCTTGCCGAACTCCTCGTCGGAGACTTTGGCCGAGTCCGCCTCGGGCTTGCACACGGCGTACACCACGTCGCACAGGAGTACGGGATCGCGGATGAACTTCTCGATGAGCGTCCCCTCGATGATCTGCATGAGGTCGACGCCCGTGAGCCCGCGCACGCGCTTGAGCGTGGCGACGTTGATGTCCACCGTCCAGATCCGACCCGCGTTGTCCTTGAACTGCCGCATCCTTGCCTCCGTTGGGACGCTGTGCCGGTTGCACAGCGGTTGAACAGCCGTTGAACACCTGTTGCACCGACTTCGTCGCCGCGTTTACGAACCGATCCATGAAGGCGCCGTCGCCGAGTACGTGACCTTGGCGGTCACCGAGACCGTGATGGCCTCTTCGAGGGCTTCACTGCGGCTGAAGTTGGTGATCGAGAAGTCCGCTTGCAGGCCCTGGCCCGCGGACGCATCGAGGATCTGGAGGCCGATGGGGTCGTTGTTGAAGAAGGCGTTCTTGATGGCGGTGAACCCGGCATCGCCGGTGTCCCAGACCATCTCGAACTCCACGCTCGCTTCCTTGAGCGTGGCGACCGTGGCCCGCCAACCGCTGTTGGCTCGCGTGGTCACGTCCGCCTCGCCAGCCTCGAGGTTCAGCGTCACGTCTCGTGTGTTGCCGAGTGCCGTCCATGCGCCTGCGCCTGCCTGGCCGCCCGTCTTGTACTTCAGGGCGGCTTCCATGCCGAGCTTGATTGCCATCACTGACTCCTTTCACTCGGCGCTGTGGCCGACCACGAAGACCGTCTCGCCGCCCTTGCTCTTGACCAGAATGTCCGCCAGGTTGACCCGTTCGAAGTAGTACTGCGTGCCCGGCGCGACATCGATCGGATCCGTCTTGCCGTCAGACAACAGCAGGTCCTGCGTGTTCTTGTGCGATGCCGTGAGCGTAAATGTCGCCACGAGCTTCGTCGCCGACAGCGGCTTGTCGCCTCCGTCCAGATCGACCTTGAAGATGATGGCATTCCTCACGCACTACCTCCGCTCGCGGTACGTCACACTCAGGACACTCGTGAACACACGGTGCTGTTCGAGCGCCTCGCTCGACACCACCGGCTCGTTGCTGATCCCGACCCACGCCGCGTCGGGGAAGCCCTCCAGCCGTTTGAAACGCAGGTGATCCGCGATCGCCTCGACCAGCACGAGCAGCTCGTCGATCGCCGCGTCCGCCCCATCGGCGGGGAGCTTCTTCTGCACGCCGACATCCACGACGTACTCGATGGCCAGGCTGTCCCGCGTCACCGGCGACATCTGCAGCGTGCGGGGAACCACCGAGACCCGCAGGTCCTTGAGGTCCTCCAACGTGAACGCGGGCTGGAACATGCGGACGGCCGTGACCGGCTGCCCGAAGGACCCGGCGCTCACGTGCGCCGCGACGGCGTCGGCAATGGCGGTAATCGTGCTCAAGGGCCGCCTCCGATCACAGGCGAGCCCGTCGTTGGCACGCTCTGGCGCGGCGAGTTGGAAGTCAGCCCGGAGAGCTTGCCCTCGAGGAACCAGATCTTGCGTTCCATCTCGGCGTACTGAGCGCGGATGCTGCGGGCCTCGCCGATGAACTCGTCGAGCCGCTTCTCCACCTGCTGGAGCTTGGTAGTCACCACGCCCCATTGGATGGTCATCGCGCCCGCCGCGAGCACGACGGTGACGACCACGCCGGCCCACCGAGCACTGCCGTTCTGTCCGTTGCCCTCTGCCATCGTTACTCCGTTGCGATGTGCTTGGTGTGAATCCGAAGAACCCTGCGGTACGGGTCGCTGTACCGGAACGGCGGCTGCCCTCCGGGCGCATTGACCTCGTACACGAACACGCTCAACCCGACCACCTCTCGCACCTGATCGCCCGCCCGCGGGAGGATCGGGCCAGCGCCCAGATCCAGTTCCGCCCTCCGCACGAGGAAGTCCCGCGACTCCACTCGGTGAATGAGTCCCGCGTCATCCGCCTGCTCGAACTCGGTCTTGCCGATGGTGGCCTGGACTTCTTTCTCGTCCGTGCCACGCCGGTAGAGGACCGGGCGGGAGAGGTGCTGGTGACGCTGGGCATCGAGGAATGCCGCGCCGCGATCGAGCAGGTCGCCCACAGGTGCTCCTTATTGCTGCAGCCGCACGCGAACGATGGTGTCGGCGTCGACGGTGGCCTTCACCGCCTTGCCGATCAGCTTGTTCGCGCCGGCGGCCGCGTTCTTGGTGGCGTTCTGGGCGGCCGCATCCCAGTACGTGAGCGTGCCCGCGGGGATGGCGCTGCCCGCGCCGACCGCTTTGTTGAAGTCGAAGACGCCGGTGACGGCGATCGATCCCAACTGACCCGCCTTGATCGGTGCCTGCGTGACGCCGATGAGGTCGGCCTGCACCACCACCGCGCCGACGAGCACGTCGGCACCCGGGGTGTAGTCGATCGAGCCGCCTTCCTGAACGAACTTTGCTGGTCCTGAAGCCATTCCTGAACCTCCATCTGTTGGTGGGCCATCGGTGTCGATGCCCGATTGCTGATCGATGCCGCTTCCGAGTTCGCTGGGGAGCTCGCCGCCGAGCCCCCCAGCGCCTGTGCTTCCCTGCACGGGCATGGCTTACACCTCGCCCTTGCTCTTCACGCCGCCACGCGGGTCCTGCAGGTTGACGCCGAAGTCGTGGTACCCACGCATCCGGATGCCGAGCATGTTGAAGTCCGCGTCCGAGGTCTCGACGGTCGGGGCTTCCTGGCCGTTGAGGAACGCCATCTCGATGACGGGCAGATCGCTGGGGTCTGCGAGGAGGTACCACGCCTTGGCCGAGTTGCCGGTGTAGAGGGCGTTGGAGAGGTAGCGGCTGACCTCGATGCGGAACTTGCCCTGGTGCGGGTTGGCGACGGGGAACTTGGTGTTCGCGGTCGTGTCCCGGAGCTCGACGCTCTTGTAGAGCTGCGTGCCCATCGCCGAGAGCGCCGTGGGCACCAGCAGGATCGCGGGCATCACGCCGGTGGGCTTGCCGTCGGAATCCACGAGGTCCATGAAGGCGACCTCGCCCTTGGTAAGGCCGTCGATGCCGAGGGCGGTGTCCGCCCCCGAGACGAAGTTCTTGTTACCGGCGCTGAAGAACGCGGCGTTGTTCATGAACGCCGTCCAGAAGACGTCGTTGATCTTCAGGCCCGAGCCACGGCCGAGCTTGCGGGGCACCGTGGTGATCGCGCCGAGGTCATCGTTGATGATGTCGCGGCGATCGATCGAGAGCATCAGGCCGTAGGTGTCGGCCTTGTTCGTGTAGGTCTCCTCGCCGAGCGTGCCCTGCTTGAGCTCGCCGCCGGGGGCGACCTGCTCGTACTGGTCCTTGCCGACCAGGCGGTAGCTGGTGACGGTCTTGAAGTCGCTGACGTTGCGGACGGCGCAGATGCTCCGCCACACGCGCTCGACGCTGAAGAAGCCCTCGAGCAGGAACTTGTTGGCGACGTTGGACAGGATGCCACCCACGTCGATCGTGGTCATGCCCGCCTCGATGCCCCGACCGAACGCGGCCTCGAGCACGCGGCGGCTATCGCGGAACGTGCGGCCGGTGTAGCCGTTGGCGATGGCGGCTTCGAAGAGGAGCTCCTGCAGGCCCAGCCCGCCCTGGAACCGCTTGGCGGCGATCTCGATTGCCTGCGTGGAGCAGACCTTCTCGATGCCCTCGAGCTTGGCGCTCTGGAAGCACGCGGCTTCGAGCACCTCGCTGGTGACGCTGGTGTCTGGCGCGTGGATGGCCGGGGCCTTGGGGCGGCTGGCACGAAGGACCTCAAGCTCGGTGCGCGTGGCATCCCAGTTGTCGCGGATGGCCTGGGCTTCGATCTCGCTGTGCTTGCCACCGCAGACCTTGCGAACGGCCGCGATGCGGGCGGTCTCAGCGAGCGCCGCAGCACGGACCTGCTCGGGCGTCTGCTCGGCAGTGATCGGGAAAGGGATGGGATTGGAAGTCGTGGGGTCGTCGGCCATGACGCTGGGCTCCTTGTTCTGTCGCGCGGCGATGCTCGCGCTGGTGCGGCCGTCTGCGCCGAGATCCACGAAACTGATCTCGCCGAGCGTGGCCTTGCGGACGACGTTGACGGGGCCGGTGAGTTCCTGGCCGTTGACCGTCGCCTTCTGGTTGTCCTTGATGAACTCAAACTCCTCGACGCTCGCGCCGACGGACGCCTGCCAGGGGAAGCCGTTCCGCGAGGACGCGACGACTTCCTTGGCGGCGCTCGTGTCACGCGAGATCACGCCCGTGGCGACGAGTTGCCCGGCCTCGACGCGGATCGAATCGGTGTGACCGACGCCCGAGAGCGGGTCGTGCCCGAAGCGGATGGGACGTGCCTGCGACGGGACCGCCAAGCCTGCGAGATCGATCACGACGGGGTGCCGCCAGCCCGCGACACGCATCGCGCCGCCGGTGTACGCGACCATCTTGAAGCGAGGGAGAGGCGCAGCCTGCCCATCAGCCGCAGCAACGACGGTGATGTCGGCGGTTGCAGTGAGCGTGAGGGCTGGGATCGTCTTGGACTTGTCAGCGGTGACTGGCACTGGCGGTCTCCTCATCAACTTGGTCTGCGGGGTCTTCGGCGGGGGCGTTCGCAGCCGGAGCGGCGGCCGGTGCGGTTGCGAGCGCGAGGCCGAGTTCGTTCATGAGCGTGAGCTCTTTGGCACGCTGGCGGAGCTCCTGCTCCCAGTCGCGGCCTTGCCGGGCGAACTCCGCGGCGAGTGTGGTCGTGTGGTTGGCCAGTCGCGTAGCCTGGGCGTTGGCCTCTTTGGCGGGATCAACGTGCTCGATGCCATCCCAGAACCACGCGTGCTCGGGCAAGGTGGCGGCGATGGTCCGCAGCGATTGCGGGAGCAGCCCTTCCACAAGCACCGCCTCGTTGAGCCACGCCTTCAGGATGCGATCGAGCACGGCGAGCTGCAAGTGGTGCTGCTCGACGCGGATGCTCTTGTAATACACCTGGTGGTCGAGGCGACCGCTGGCGTAGTTGTACCCCGAGGAGTTGCCAGCCGCGACGTTGAACGGCATGTTCAGGCAGCGGGCGATCTCGTTGAGGATCTCGCGCTTGAACTCGCCGAACGTTGTCGTCGGCTGCTCGGCATGCACCTGGCCAAGCTTCCAGCCGCCCGGAAGCACGGTGGCGAGACGCTGCTCGAGTTCCACCTCGTCCATCGGCTCAAGCGGATCGGCCTCGCCGTTGGCGGGGCTGTCGGTGTAGATGACGGCGGCGAAGTTGGCGGCGGTCTCGGCGGCCGCGATGGTCGCGAGCGTGTACCGGCGGAGCTGCGCGAACAGCGGGAGCGCAGGCGTGATGTCAGGGATACCGCGGAGTTGGCCGGGCCGGTCCGGACGGAAGTAGTGCACGACCGAAGAGGCTGCGAACGTGTCGTAGGCCGTTAGGTCGTCGATGGGCGTCCGGAACACGCCGCTGTCGCCTGGGTGGCGCTTGAGCACGCGGTAGGCGGAGGGGTTACCCCACGCGTCGAGCGCGATGCCGTCGATCTCGTCGTTGCGCCCGCGGCGGAGCAGGGGCGTGCAGACCTGGTCGGCCTCGATGAGCTTGATATCAAGCGATACGGGCGAGCCCGACGACGTGATGCCGGGGTTGTTGATCAGCAGCGCGAACGCTTCGCCGCTCTCTGCCCGGGCCAGCCGCATGGTGCGGAGCTTTCCGGGGAGGTCAACGGCCCGCGACCACTGTTCGAACGCATCCTCGATACGGGCGTTCGCCTCAGCGTCGTCGGTCAGCATCTGCAGCCGGGGACCGGTGCCGATGGTGTCGTTGGCGAGCGTGAGGACGATGCCCTTGGCATACGAGTTATTGGCGACCTCGTAGCGAGCGCGGTTGCGGAGGACGCGACGGACCTCGGGGTTGATCGCGGCGTTGGGCGAGAGGCCGTCAGCGTTTGCCCAGTGCTTGCGGTTCTCCGGAGTGGTCTTGGCCGAGTCGAACTTGGCGACGACGAGTCGACGCGCTCCGCTTCCCGCACGCGGCTCGCGTCCATGCGAGCCTCGCGCAGGTGCGGAGGAGGGGGAGAGATCGCTGGGAGTGATTCCCCGCGTGGCCCGGCTCAGGATGTTGGCGATGGTCTTGAGCATGGGGGATCGGGTCAGACAGAACCGGGGGGGACGATCTTGGCGAGCTTGATGCCGAGGCCGGGCTTCCTCGCGGCGTCCTTGGACGCGAGGTAGCGGTCGGCCTCGATCTGGTCTTTCAGCGGGTGCTGCTCGACGGACTGGCCGTCGACGGACGCTTTGGCAGGCTGAGCGGCGTTGTCGCGGATGGTCTGGTCGAGATTGGGGGCGGGGTCGGGCATGGAGGTCCTTGCCCTCTATATGTGCACGACCCCGCAGAAGTGTCGCGCTCGTGCGCGCATTGATTCGATAGATCGACCCTTGCTACCGCTCGGCCTCTCGGGTGGTCATGCGCCGGCCGCAGTTGCGGCACTCACGCCGCCGCACAATCACGCCGGGGGCGGGCCGGCGGAGATAGACCACCGTGAAGTGCTGACAGCCGCAGGCGCGGCAAACCAGCCCGAGCTTGCGGTCACCGTCCATCGGAGGGTTCTTGCTGACCTTGGGCATCAGCGGCGATCTCCCTTCAGGGCGGACAGTCGCATTCGTGGCCGCATGACGACGCGAGAATCGGTGCCGAACAGCACCGCGCCCTGCAGCGACGCCGCGACCCCAGCCCCGACCAAGCAGTCCAGCCAGTGGTTGTCCAGCCCTTCGACGCGGAGCTTCCATTCGTCAACCGTGCGGCCGCGACCCTCGGTCTTCACGCGGTACTCGCTGCACAGATGCTCGGCGAGCAGGCGGTGCGGATCGGGCTTGGTACCAAAGAGCGACAGACACCCGGGATCGCCCATCGGAACGGCCAGACGAGCGTGCACGAACGACTTCCAATAGTTCGTATCGAACACGATGTGCCGCACGCTGCGCTTCCCGGTCACCACGGGCACACGCCAGTTGAGCCCGACACGCTCGCCCCGCTTGCGCTTGTAGTCGCCAAAGGGCAGGCTCGACGCACCGACATACCGCCCGTGGCTTGGCATCAACACCCCGGCGTGAGGGCTCTGCCGGCAGAACTGGTAGACCACGTCCGTCGACGAGCCCCAGTTGGCATCAATCAGGCAGCGGTCGATCCGCACCATCGCGCCGTCGTCCCGCCGCCATTCGCGCGCAAGATGCGTCTCCGCCAGCCGCTCCAGACCCGCGTAGATGGCACCTTCAACGCCGGCGCGTGGCGCGGCGGTCGCCAGCGTCCGGCGCATGTCTCGGAGCGTGAAGTAGCCACCCGCCAGCTTCTGGTCGGGTTCGGTGCCGTAGTCGATGATGTACCCGGTGAAGTCGTCCTCCCATGCCGCGACGAGGTAGAACAGAGCCTTGCCCTGCACGTCCACGAACATGGTCAGGCGGGTGCAGCCGATCGGTACTTCGGCGCGGGCCTGACCGTTGAGCTTGGCCGCGATCTGGTCGGCGCTCAGC
The DNA here is from genome assembly GCA_943369765.1 of Phycisphaera mikurensis NBRC 102666. GTDB lineage: Bacteria > Planctomycetota > Phycisphaerae > Phycisphaerales > UBA1924 > UBA2396. The sequence continues at coordinate 57,106 of CALROI020000013.1, forward strand.
AGGTCGTCGAGTGCTTGGACCTCCGGCAACGGCTCGTTCTGGTACTCGGCGAAGAACGCCGACTCGTCCTGCAACTTGAGGTTCATCGCGTGCTGGATCGCCGACAGTTCGTCGTGATTGAACCGCTCGGGCCACGCGATCACCGCTCCTTCGTCCATCGCCGTGCGATGCTGCTTGTAGAACGCCGTCGCCTCGACGATGCCCCGGTCATTCCTGAGCCCGTCGGCACGGATCTCGGCGTACCGCTGCCACAGCGCGTCGCGTGCCGGGAACGCATAGACCATCTTCGTGCGTTCGCCCTGCCACTGCGGGTGCTTGTCGCGGTCCAGAATTCGGTCGGCCAGGTCGTCAGGACGCACCACCGTCAGTGTCATGAGTCCCGCGATCTTTTTCCCTGGCCCAGCCAGCCCCAGGATCGCGCCGGCAAGGATGCGTTCGCGGTTGGCGCACTGCGAAGGCGATCGCGCGCTCTCGTCGGTCTGCGGGTCATCGATCAGCACCAGCGACGGACGAGCAGACGTCCCGTCGGCGCGCTTGTGCTTCATGCCACGGATACGACCGGTGATGCCGGCCACACGGATGATCGCACCGGATGCGACGGAGCCGGTGATCGTCGGCAACACGATCTCTTTGGCGGTCCAGCCGATGTGCGTCTGCTTGCCCTGGAAGAGCTGCCCCGATGCCCGCTGGTGAATGCCTTCGAGCGAACGGATCGGATGGCACACCTCCGGGAAGTCACCCGCCAGGATCTCGCTGTTCTCCAGCTCCGCCTTGATGCTCTCCAGCATCCCCGCGGCGTGCTCTTCATCCGAGCCGATGAGTGCCACGAAATCGCGGTGACCGTACACCAGCGCCCACAGGCAAGCCGTCTCACAGAGCGAGGTCTTGCCCGAGCCGCGCGGCATCGCCATCGCAAACAGCCCGCCCTCGAGCACCGCCTGCTCGATCTTGCTGATGACCTTGAGGTGATCGTCCGACCACTGAAGATGGAACGTCTGCGGGAAGTACGCCTCGCAGAAGTACCGGAAGTCGCTCGCGGCCTTTTCCTTACGGGCAGCATCAGCGACCGGTGGCAGGTCACCGATGTCACGGCCCGAGAGCGAGAGCATCGCGTTGCGAAGCCGGGCACGCTCCTTCATCGCGTCGTAGCCCGTGAGACCCTCGGGGGAACGCGCGGCTTCCGAGATCGCTTCGTGCCGCGTCGTCACCAGCCACGCGACGTACCTGAACAGATCGACTTTGCCTGCGTCGCCGTCAGCCGCAACGCGGAAGCCCGCGCGCGTGCGATGTCGATGGAGCTGACGCTCGCTGATCACCTCGCCCAGCGGCGTGCTGTTGAGCAACCGCGCGAGTTCGCCGGGCTTGAGTTTGCGCGGGTCAATCGCCACCTGCGGACATCTCCTTTACAAGCCATGCCGCGTAGTGCACGAGGTTGAGCGAACCATCCGCGTTGACGGGCGCGCCGGCATCGATGTCGGCGCGGAGCATGGCGTCCGTCACGGGCTTGCCGCCCAGCCGCGTGAGCACGCGGGCGGCGTCCGCCACGGGCAGCGCCGCCGGGTTGAGCCGGGACATTCCCTGTCCCCCCGCCGCTGGCCCGGAACTAGGCGCGTGTTCGGGAGTCATCGCGGACCTCCCGCGTGGACTTGCCCACATGGGCGGAAGAGTTGCCCACATGTCACGGAATCATCGAGAAATGCAGGCCGAACGCCTTGCCTGTTCCCCGTCAGCCGGCCAATGTGTGTCCAACGCGAGCGGGAACAACGCACCCCCCGCACGCGACGGAGACCACGAACATGAACGCGACCACGAAGACCACGCTCGACCTCGCCAAGACCCTCGCCAAGAGCGGGTTCCACATCCCCGCGATCGAGATCCACACGCCCGACGGCCGCACCTGGAACATCGCGACGGTCCCCGCCGGACGCGGCCGCCACCTCGACGGGCACTGGGGTCCGCGCCCCGGGTCGCTCGGCGGCTTCCGCCTCTTCGAGATCAACCGCGATACCGACGCCCCCGACGAGCACGACGCGATCGACGGCGATACCTGGACAGCCGACGAACTGGTCGACTACCTCCGGGCGGTTGGCCAACCCAAGGACACGACGAGTTGGGACCGCAAGAACGACAACCACCCGACGACCTGAAGCCCGCGTAATGCGGGCTTCGCTGTTTACCAGAGACCACCAACCCAAAGGAGCACGACCATGACGAAGCGCACCCCCAAGACCACCAAGCCCGAACCGACCGCCGCCGAGACCTACGCAGCCCGCCGCAACGACATCGCCCGCCTGATGGACGTGCTGCAGATGGAACTCGACAAGCACGCCGAGGGGGCCAAGGCCGACCCACGCAACTGGGGCTTCGCGGGAAGCCTCGGGAAGGTCCGCAGCGACCTGATCGATCTGGTCGGGTTCCTCAGCAACATGGATCCCGAGCACGTCGAGGCCTTTCTGAACGACGCCGAGTGACCAGAACCACCAACCGCAAAGAGCAACGCCATGACCATCAAGACGATCGTGATCGAGGGCATCGACCAAGACATCAGCATCCGCCGCACCGAGCGCGGTGCGGAAGTGACCATCGAGCAGAACACGCGCCACGCGGGCAGGCAGGACATTTGCATCGCCCACATCGCCCGCGACGAGGACCGGAATAGCCGCTACGCGAAAGCGACGGAGGTCGCCAAGGTGGTTTACGGCACCGATCGCCGGGGCCAAGCCGCCGCCACCAACTCGATGGTCCACGAAGTGCTCAACGAGATGGAGCGCGTCGCGGGCTGCTGACAGACCCCACGCGGCGTCGCGGGGAACCGCGACGGCCACGCTTCCCCGCCGCAATGTGCGGCGGGGGTTCCAACCCCTAGTTCGGAGATGACCATGAGCACGAAGACGAAGAAGCCTGCCAAGCCCCGCACCCCCCGCACCCCGAAGATGTCCAAGAGCGCCGCCCGCGCTGAGGGGGCCGCCAAGACGGACCGCCTCCGCAAGGCGGCGCTCGCGGAGATCAACGACCGGTTGGCGGGCGGGAAGCAGGACCACGAGGTCCCCAGCGAGAAAGAGGTCGCCAACAACGCGAGCCTTGGCGCGGCTACCAAGGGCAAGAAGGCCAAGGGCGAGAAGGCCCCCAAGACGAAAGCTGTCAAGGAGAAGAAGCCCAAGCGCGTGAGCGCCCTCGACGCGGCGGCGCAGGTGCTCGCCGCGAGCGAGGTGCCGATGCGGGCCAAGGAGATGATCGCCGCGATGGAGTCCAAGGGCCTGTGGACGAGCCCCGGCGGCAAGACGCCCGAGGCCACGCTCTACGCCGCGATCATCCGTGAGATCGCCGCCAAGGGCACCGCGGCCCGATTCAAGAAACACGAGCGCGGCGTATTCGTCGCGGGGAAGGGAGCCTGAGCCATGCCCGTTCCGTCTCAAGGCGGTTAGGAAGGCATGCATCGTGGAAGGTTTCACGCCGCATTCACCCCCGCCACCGAGGTAGGGGTGTTTCCCGTGTGAACAAGAGAGATGACCCGAACCCCGCGCATACCAGGACTCATCGGCGCACGACCGTCCGTGAGCGCGCACCATACAGTCTCTCGCATGACGCAGACCCTCTCGCAGTTCCTTCAGTCGCCCGCAGCCGCGTTGCCCGCAACTCGGCCCGCAGGTGATTTTGAGACCTTCCTGCTGTCTACTACCAATCAGTATGTGGACGGCCTCAAGACCCTCGACCCAAGTTGCTCGTTGGCAGCCCTGGCCAGTTCGGCGGCAACACTGGCGCTGGTAGGCGAAGTGAGTGGTTGGGTGCGCGGAGCGGTCCGGCAGTACCTCCTCGGCCAGCCTGAACGAGCTTATCGATTGATGAGAATGGGCATTCACCGTCTCGCCGATCTGAATCATCTCATATCTCTCGACATCACTGCTGCAGACATTGGCCCTCTCTATCGAATGACGCGTTTGAAGCCGCACGAATTGTCGCGGAATCGACTGTTCCACATCCCGTTCAGCATGCGACATCTTGTGGGAAAGCACAGATATGGCATCGCAGGGTTTCCGTGCCTTTATCTGGGAGGCTCTCTTCGTACATGTCAGTGTGAGATCGATGTGCCCGACCACGATCTGCACCTCGTTGGCATCGCGCGGTTCGAGCCAACACGTGCATTGCGGATTCTCGACTTGGGCTACAAGCCTTCGGCGATGGCCAGTGTGGCTCAGGCGAGAGTCGCGTCTCCTGGTATCTCTAATCCGAGAGTCGACGCATTTATCCTGAATTACGTGATCTGTTGGCCGATTCTCGCAGCTTGTTCCGTTCAGCGCCTTTTCAATGGCCACTTCGCGCACGAGTACATCGTGCCACAACTGCTGCTTCAATGGGTGATGCGAGAAACGATGTGCGACGGGATTCGCTATTTTTCGACTCGCGCGCCTGTCGGTGGACTCGATGTGCGTGCAACCGCCAACTATGTGTTTCCCGCACTGCCGCCCTCCCATGACGACTATTCCAGAAAGTTGCGGGCACGGTTTGCTTTGACTGATCCGTGTATGTGGCGCAGTGGTCGGGCTGGGGCGACGTTGGACGAGGAGTTTGCGGACAATGAGACTCATCTGGGTTCCCTTCCTGTAGCTCAGGTTTGACCGATCTGCCGCTCCGCCTTGCGGCCCGTGAACTTCTCCCAGCGCTGGACGATGACATCGCAGTAGAGCGCATCGAGCTCCATGAGGAACGCATGCCGCCCGGTCATCTCCGCGCCGATGAGCGTGGAACCGCTGCCGCCAAAGAGGTCGAGCACGTTCTCGCCAGGGCGCGAAGAGAACTCGATGGCCCGCCGCGCGAGCTCCACGGGCTTTTCGGTGAGGTGCACCATGCTCTGCGGGTTGACCTTCTTGATGCTCCACGTATCCGGCACGTTGGCTGGGCCGAAGAAGCGGTGCCCAGCGCCCTCCTTCCACCCGTAGAAGCACCACTCGTGGTTGCCCATGAAGTCCTTGCGGGTCAGGACCGGGTGCTCCTTGATCCAGATGATCGCCTGCGCGAAGTAGAGCTCGCAGCGCTTGAGCACCGGCGGGTAGTTGCCGCAGTTGGCGTAGCCGCCCCAGATGTAGAACGTGCCGCCGGGGATCAGCACGCGGGTGATGTTTCCAAACCACGCCGCGAGCAGCCGGTCAAACTCGTCGTCGGACACGAAGTCGTTGGCGAGCGGCCGGTCCTTGGCGCGGAGCTTCTTGTGCGTGGCGCGGCTCTTCTCGGGGTAGCGGTTGAGGTCGGCGCTCTGCTGGTCGTGCTGGTCTGGGTCGGCCTTCTTCCCGAGCGCGAACGAACTTAGACCGGCGACGATCGCGTTGTTCGAGCGGGGCTCGACCTTCACGTTGTACGGCGGGTCCGTGTTAACGAGATGGATCGGCTGGCCATCAAGCAGACGGTCCAGGTCCTCGGGCTTGGATGAGTCGCCGCACATCAGACGGTGGTTGCCGAGCACCCAGATGTCACCCGGCACCGTCGTCGCTGCGTCCGGCGGGGCCGGCACATCGTCCGGATCGGTCAGCCCCTCGTTGCCCGCGGGAGCCATGATCGCGCTGAGGTCCTCGGCGCTGAAGCCGAGCAACGCCATGTCGAATTCAACGGACTGCAGGTCTGCCAGTTCCAGCGGCAGGAGTTCCATGTCCCACGACGAGAGCTCGTGCAGCTTGTTGTCGGCAATCCGCAGCGCCCGCACCTGATCGGCGGTGAGCTCGCGCGCGATATGCACGGGCACCTCGGCAAGCCCGAGCTTCTCGGCGGCCTTGAGCCGCGTGTGCCCGGCGATCACCACGCCCTCGCCATCGACGACGATCGGGACGCGGAACCCGAACTCCGCGATGCTCTTGGCGACCGCGTCGATCGCTCCCTCGTTCTTGCGGGGGTTCTTCTCGTAAGGCTTCACGTTGGCCAGCGGCCACATCTCGATCTTCATGCCTTGCTCCTTGCGGCGTCCACGAATCCGTTCATGCCCCGCCGCACGCGCGGCTGGAGCGGTTGAAAACCTGTTGAACCAGCGCTGAAATCCGGTTGAAGGCGGTCGTTCCCCGCCACCCCGTTGGCCACGGGTCCGCCCACGTTGGCCCACGTCGCGTTCCTGGCGGGCGGACGTACCAACCCCGCCAGACGTCCGCCCCGCGCCCGGACGGGCGAAACAAACTCAGTCGGGTAGCGCGGCTGTTCCCGCGGGCGTTGGATCTCGATCCCGGCCCGGGAGTACCTAATCACTCCCGACCATCCCCGCAGTTGCCCCATTTTCGCTTCAGCGCTCCAGCGCGCGCGCGCACAAGCGACCGGGCGGCGTCGCTCAAGCGCCGCCGCCCGGGGGGTACGGGGGGTGCGCGCGCGCACGAGCGAAAGAGCGCCAGTGCCATACAACCGTCGCTCAAGCGCTTCGCTGAAGCGCTCAAGCGAGTGCGCGCGCGAGCCACGGGCGGTGCGGTTCGCAAGGTCGCGGGTCATGACAGCACCTCCGTGACGGGCTGCGGAACGGTCGAGTACTGCGCTCGGTGCGCCCGACCGACCGTCCAACGGTGGATCAGACCCTGCGCCTGACCGACCTCGAGCAGGTCGTCGGTGCGTCGCAGGGACAACCCGGCCGCTTTGGCGGCCTCGTGGATCTCGGGCTTCGACAGCGGCTTCTCCGAGACGAACGCTTCGGCGAAGCGCTCCGCGTCCCACTCCGGGGACGGCTCGCCCTCGGCCTTCTTCTCGTCCTTGCGGCGTGCCGGTCGCTCGCTGCGGAGAAGCGCCGGATCGAGCCCCGGATCGACGTCCCACACCGGGAACGTCCACCGCAAGCCCGCGGGGTCGATGGGAGCCCACGACCGCACGGCGGCGTCGAGCACGACGCACCCGTCCTCCTCGTGCGGCCGCAGAACCAGGTGGCTGTCGGTCGCCCTGCTCTGGCTGCCCGCGCCGGCTCCGACGTCCGTCACGCTCTTGCCCGACTGGTTGCCCTTGCTGCTGTGGTGGATCAACACAAAGCAGCAACCCAGGCGGTCGGCGTACGAGTCGATCGCGTTGTAGACGCTGGCCATCGTCGCGTTGTCGTTCTCGTCACCGCCCAGGGGCATGAAGCGGTAGAACGCGTCCAGCACGATCAGCCTGAACCGGCCAGGCTCAAGCCGGTCGAAGTACGACCGCAGCGCGAAGATGTCCCGCAGCCGCCCGCGCAGGTTGTCGATCGCCACGTGCCGACCGACGCGGGCGTAGTCCATGCCCCGCGCACGGGCGACCTGCGGGATGCGCGACGCGCTGGTCTCGCGGTGCAGCTCGTTATCGATGATGAGCACATCGCCGGCGACGGTCTCGTATCGCCCAAGCCAAGGGCGGCCAGCCGCGACCGAGAGCGCCAGGTCGAGCGTGAGCCAGCTCTTGCCCGTCTTGGGCGCGGCGATGACGTTCATCGTCTCGCCCTCGCGCAACAGCTTGTTGATCACCGGCGGACGGAGCGCCGGGTACTGGGCCGACAGATCAACCGCCAGCACGAACGCCGGCTCCAGCGGATCGACCGGCAGCGCCTCCGGCTGCGTCACCAGTCCCGACAGGTCCACGCCGGATGTCTGCGGCGCGCTGCCGAACCCCTCGGCCCGAAGGGCGCTGGCGGCCTTGGACCAATCGCCGCCGTGCTCGAGCATCGCGTACACCGCGAAGGCCGCGTAGCCGCGCTGCGGCTCAAACGGCGGGGCGTTGCTGGAGAAAACGTAGAAGACGCCGTCCTTGAGTGTCGCGCTGGTTCCCGCCGACTTGCCGGGCCGTCGCCAGTGCTCGTTGCTTCCCGCGCGGGTGAGCGTCCACCCGTGGCGGCGGAGGACGTCACGAACGTCGCCCCGCGCGTTGTACTCATCGCCCGGCCGCTGGCCAGCGCAGGCATCGTGCGAGTCAGCCTGCTTGCCGGGCACGGGGGACGGGCCATCCACGACCGCGCGGGGAGTGCCATCGAGCGCCCACGCGCAGCCCAGCAGCACGTCGCGCTCGTCGGCGCTGATGACCGGGGGCGCGCACAGGTCCCCCTGAAGGAGTTCGTACCCCTCCGAGGGAGCGCACAGGAACATACCTCCCTCGCCGCGGGTTTCGATGATCGTCACGATGACATGCCAGCAGCCAGCGGGGTCCTGCCGAGGCGTGACGTTCTTCGAACCCACCACAAGATCGCCGGGACCGTCGGCGTCGATGCGCTTGCTGGCGAGCTTGGTGTTGCCGCAGACGGGGCTCTCGCAGCGGTACACAACGTGGCGGCCGCCCGACGGGGTCGATTCGATCACGAGACGTTCGATCAGCCCGGGCGACGACGCCTCGACGGCGTCGCGCCACACGGCAAAGGCTTCGCCGCCCAGGTCGAAGTCGATCATCTCCAGATTGCCCGAGACCGCGCCGCATACCAGGCACACCGCGTGCGTCGACGCCTTGAACCAGACCGTGAGTTCGGCCTTCGACGGCAGCCGGGTCTGGTAGTCCTTCCATGCGGGCAGCGCAACACGCTTGTTCTCCGCGGTGCGGACGGCGGGCAGCGCGCACAGTCCCGCGGCGACGAAGGCCGCAGCGTGTCCGCGAAGGACGCCGTTCGAGATGGGAGGTGCGGGGTCGGCCATCAGAATGGGATCTCGTCGTCGGGGATGCCGTACGTGGTGGCAGCGGGCGCGGGCCGGTACTCGGGAGCGGCGTCGGGGTCGTCGAGCCTCGCTGGTCTGTCGCCGAGGCGGCACGCGACGATCCGCTCGTACTGGTCGCCCGCTTTCTTCTCAACCGTGATCGCCAGCGCGGGCGCAAGCGCTCCCGCCTCGGCCAACTCCACCGCGTGCTCCGTGCCCTCCGGCAACGGCTCGGCCGAGCGGGCCCGCCACCACGCCTCGGCCTTTGTGCGCGCGTAGCCGGTGTGGTCGAAGCAGACCCACTCGCGGAAGTAGTGGTTGAAACCGGCGCGGTACTCGACCCGCATCGTCAGCGGAGCGGCGGGGTCGCTGCGCTTCATGTGCACGTGGTACGTCGTCTCGCTGACGCGGTGCTCTTCGCGCGTGGCCTGGCCGGAAAGCACGCCCTCGGTGCTTGCCTGCGCCTCGTGCTTCTGCTTGTTGGGCTCCGGGAACGCGTGGCCGCACTCGGGGCAGATCTGGTAGCCCGCGGCGATGAGAGCGTGGCACTCCGGACACTCCTTGACCGGAGCCTCGCCGTTGCCTTTGCCAGGCTCGTCGATGCGGATCGCGTCCACCGGCCCGTGGCGCATCACGTTGCCGCCGAAGTCCAGCACGAGGCAGTCGGACTTGCCCGGGTGCAACCGGAAGCCCCGGCCCACCATCTGGTAGTACAGGCCCGGCGACATAGTCGGCCGCACCAGCGCCACGCAGTCGATGTGCGGAGCGTCGAATCCGGTCGTGAGCACATTCACGTTGCAGAGGTACTTGAGATCGCCCCTGCGGAAACGGCCGAGGATGGCGCTCCGCACTCCGTCGGGCGAGTCGCCGGACACGAACCCGCACTCGATACCGTGCTTGGCCTTGAGGACCTCCACGATGTGCTGGCCGTGTCGGATGCCCGACGAGAAGATGAGCGTGGCCTGCCGACCCTTGGTGTGCTCGACGATCTCGGCGCACGCGCCTTCAACCAAGCCCTGCTTGTCCATGAGATCTTCAACCTCGCTGGCGACGAACTCGCCGGCGCGGACGTGCAGGTCATCGGTGCTCACCTTCTCGCGGCCCGCCTTGGGCTTGAGCTGCGACAGAAAGCCCTGCACGATGAGCTCGCGCACGCCGACCTCGTAGCAGACGTGGTTGAGGATGTTCTCAGCACCGCAGATCGAGCCAGACTTCATGCGGTACGGCGTGGCGGTCAGCCCGATGATCCGAACGAGCGGGTTCACCGCCTTGGCGTCGGTGATGAACTGGCGGTACATCCCGTCGTCCTCGGCGGGCACCATGTGCGCCTCGTCGACGATGATCAGATCGACCGGCCCCAGATCGGCGGCCTTCTTCCAGATGCTCTGGATGCCCGCGATCGTGACGGCATAGCCGAGGTCCTTGCGCTTCAGGCCAGCGGAGTAGATGCCCATGGGCACGTCGGGCGCGATGTGCCTGAGCTTGTCGGCTGCCTGCTCGAGCAGCTCCTTGACGTGGGCAAGGATCACGACGCGGCCGTTCCAGTGCGCGACGGCGTCGCGGCAGATCGTCGCGATCACCGGCGTCTTCCCGCCGCCCGTGGGAATCACCACGCACGGGTTGTCGTCGCGCGAGCGCAGGTGGTCGTACACCGCACGCACGGCTTCGAGTTGGTAGGGACGCAGCTCCATCAACGGTTCACCTCGCGCTCACGCCGCTGCTCGCTCTCCCAGTACACGCTGTTGGGTCCCGACTCCTCCGAGTAGTCGTCCTCGGCGGTCGGGCTTTCGTCATCCAGACAGCGCGAACACCCGGTCCTCGGGCCGCGCAGGCACCGGGAGCAGATCTGGAACTTGGACCGCGTGTCGCGGCCGCAACACAGACAGCAGTGCAGCTCGTCACTCGGCGGCGCGTCGGGCTTGGGTGATGACTTCAACGCGGACAAGGGACTTGCCTCCTGGAGTAACCGGGCCTCGCTCGACAACCAGCAGGTCGATCTGCGCGTCGTCGCGATAGACGCCGCCGTGCTCGAGCGCGTCGAGCAGGGCCTTCTGCACGTTGTCCAGATCGCGCCGCCGCCGATCGGGCGGGCAGACCGTGACATGCACGGCCAGGCGACCGGCCAGCGGCGGATCACGCCCCAGCCGAGCCGCGAGGGCCGAGCACACCGCCTTGCGGAAGCGCCGGCCCTCGCGGCTGATCAGCGTCGCGTGCCCAACCCGCCGCCAGTAGTGGTTCACCGACGGCGGGTAGGGCAACTCGAACGACCTGCCTCCGGGGCTCACCGTTTCCAAGGAGGCGTGCTCCCCGGGCCGGTGGCCGCCGCCGCGGGCCGGGCCGCGACCGGTGACGCGCCGCCCTTCTTGACGTAGCCCTTGACGACGTTGGTGAGCTCGCCGGTGTCGTCGCGCTTCTTGGTCGCGACCTTCACGACCACCGGCAGGTTGTGCAGCTCGCTGCTGTCCTTGGGGAGCATCACGCCGACGGCTCGGCACAGCGCCGAGAGCGTGCCTTTGGCGATCGCCACCGTCTGCGAGTTGCTGTGCTTGAGCATCAGCCGGTCCCAGACCTTGCGGCCCTTCTGGGCTCCGTCGATGACCTCCAGTTCCAGCTGCAGGTACTCGCCCGAGCCAACCTTGGTCGCCTTCATCTCGGAGGCGACGATGACGGCGAGGTACTCCCCGGGCGGGAGCGGCTCGAAGGCCACGTTGGGATCGACCTCGTTGGCGTTGAATCCGTTCAGACTTGCCATGCTTCAGGCTCCTTCTTCTGGTGATGGGGTTTCGGCGGCGAGCACGGGCTCGCCGGTCGTGCTGGTGTTGGTGGTTGGGGCCGCGTCGCCGCGCACGCACGCGGCGAATACGCGGTAGTCGAGCGGCATTTCCTCGGGCAGCGGCAGGCGGCTCTTGGCGACGTGCGCCGGTCGCTCGGTGGTGCGGATGACCCGCTCGCCCGTTCCGATGCCCTGGTGCTTGGCCTTGTTGAACCCTTCCTCGACCTTGCGGGTGTGCACGCGGTAGGTGGCGAAGAGCACCTCGTCGCACCACTCCTGCACCAGCGCGCTGGCGAGCTTGTGCAGCCGCGGGCTGTAGCGGTCGTACGGCTCGGTCTCGGGGTTCTCGAACTTGTCGATCTTGGCGTGCGCGATGAGGATCACGCCGATGCCGCGGTCGCTGCGGAGCGCGTCGAGCGCCCCGAGCACGGCTCGCCACTTGTCGATCGCGTAGGTGTACCCCTTGGCGTACCCGATGTCCTCGATCGAGTCGACGCCCTTGTCCGAGCAGACCTCCGCCCAGATGAGCCGCTCCAGCCAGTCGAGCGAGTCGATGACGACGGTCTTGTACCCGTGGTCGTTCGTGTAGAGCGACTCGAGCGTGGCCATCACCTGGCCGAGGCTCGTGGCAAGCGGGAACGACTCGCAGTCGATGTCGCCAATGCCGTCTTCAGTGGGAATGAACACGGGCTGCTCGGCCATCGCGCCAAACGTGCTCTTGCCGATGCCGTGCGTGCCGTAGAGCATCACGCGGCGGGGCTTGGGGCTGCGCCCCTTGCGGATCTGCGTCATCAAGGTCGATGCGTTCATGGATTCTCCGTTTTGGTGTTGGTGCTGGTGTTCAAGGTCCGCGGGCCAGATGTCGCGGACGTAATCGCCCTGGCCGAGACGGACGAGCGGCCATCGGAAAGAGCTGGATGTGCGTGGGGTCATGGCGGGCTCGCGGTCGGACGATCCCTATATGTGCACGACTCGCCCAAAGTGTCGCGCTACTCGTCGATGCCGCTCTCGATCAGCCGCTCGCGGATCGTCGTGACGCAGCGGTAGACGCTGCCGCGTGCCATCGTGCGGGCCCGCGCGACGTCCGTGACATTTCCGTAGTGCTTGAGGTCCTCTGCGATCAATCGCTCGCGCCGGCAAAGCGGAGCCAGCGCCGCCTCCATGTCCATCCGCAGTGCCGCTCGGTCGACGAGGTCCGAGCCGCCGTCGTCGCGGACGCACTCGCGGCAGCCCTCGCCGAAGGCGGCGTCGAAGGAGAGCGGACGCATGGACGAGTGGCCGTCGCGGATCCGGCGATTCCGCACAAACGTCAGCACGAAGTAGTCCAGCACCTGGCAGACGAACGTGCGCTTTGTGGCTTTGGCCTCGTCGAAGCGGGGGGCATTGGCCAGGAGCGCCGCGAGCATGTCCTGGGTCAGGTCTTCGGCGTCCTGCGCGTTGAGGCCGAACTCCTTCCGCAGACGGTCGACGCGATACTCGATGCGGTCCATCGCGTACTGGTCAATGAGGGTGCACGCCGGGTCGGCGGGGCACTTGGGCGCGGCTGGAGCTGGATTCGGACGGGACGGGTTGGTAAGAGTCGGCATCGGCGGGTTCCCTTGATGGGGATGGGTCGATGCGGTGCACGACGCACCGCGTGTACCCGCCGCGGCGGTTTCACAAACCGCGCGTCGCCAAATGCACAAGCACGCCGCCGGGGCCAGCGTTTGCGGCCCGGGCAGCGTGCAAGATTCTCAGTTTCAGTTTCACAAACCGAGCGGATCTGAAACCAGCCGCTCAGCCCCTGAACTTGCGGACGTAGTCGATGTTGTCCGCGCCCGACCACAGGAGCTTGAGTTCGGCGTCCGGCTCCTTGTTGAGGCAGCGCGTCACGGTCGCCTTCGAGATGCCCAGCCGTTTGGCCAGGTCCTGCTGCTCGGGTCGCGGCAGAAGCTTGGTCTCGCCCCGCTCGGCTGTCGCGTGGAAGTGCGCCTTGGCCGAACGCAGGTGCTCGCGGAGTTCTCGCTTGAGCCCGTCGATCGCGGCAGCCCGCGACTCCCGCTTCTTCTTTGGCTTGGCGGCACGGATCTGCGCCGGCGTCGCCAGCCCCGCCCGCTCAAGATGACCGAACTGGAACGCCTGCCACGCATCTGCGGCCCGCCACGCGGCCCCGTCGGCCGCGACGACCTCGCCGAGCGAAGCAAGCGTCGCCCGCGCCGCGTCGGCAGCCGCCTTCACCGGCTCGCTCCAGTGCGACCGTCCCGGCGTGAGCACGATCGGCGGCTTCTTGGCTCCTGCTAACACCTCGTGCAGTGCCGTCAGCAGAGTTGCTTCATCGGGGCTCGCGATCAGGAAGACCGGGATCTGCAGCGCGGGCCGAGGCTCCCAGTGCCCAAGTCGCACCGATCCGGGCAGTGTGCCAGCAGTTTCATGCGCGGTCTTGATGTTCAGCGCCACGCAGAGTTGCCGTCTCAGCTCGCCCGGGTTCACCGCGTGGAGCACGACATCGTCGAGCGAGAGATCAACGCGATCGGTTCGCCCCTCGTCGCACACCCCGACCAGCTGCCCATTGCGATGGCGCACCACGCGCAGCGGCGGCCTGCCCGGCTTGGGAGCCGGGTGAGCACTGGCGTGGTGCGCGGTGGGCACGAGCACCGGCTCGATCGCCGGCAGCGCCGAACCGCACCGCTCCCTCCATTCCGCCATCACCGCTGTGCCGGTTGGCCGCGCTTCGATGAACTGCCAGAAGAGATCAAGCGACACTTCCCACCACCCTCAGCAAGGTCGGCGTGAAACGCCGACGCGCAAGCCAGTCGTGGACCAGCGGCGCATCCGACTCGCGATCGAAGACCGCCGCGTTCGGGGGCTTGATCGCCACCGATCGCGGGCGCTCGCCGTGCGTGAACTTGATCTTGAACACGGCCTTGAGCAGCGTGGCCGACCGGGGAATGGACCGGCGAATATCGGCGAGCGCCGCAAACACATCGTCGGCCTGGTGGATCTCGACGTGGCGCTGCTGGCAATCGTGCCGCCAGCGGAGTTCGGTCAGCCGCACCCACTCGATGCCGTTCACGTCCGAGCAGACCAGACAGTCGGGCCCGCGATCGATGATGGGCGCAAGCGAAAAGCGCCCGTTGACCTCGGTGCTGAAGATCGACTCGCTGTTGAAGAGCCGCTTGCCGAATGCGCGGCAGTACTCCTCGGTCTCGCCCTTGGCGTCCGCGTGAACCGCGAGCTCGCCCAAGGCCCGATCGAAGATCACGATGTCATACTTCTCGGGCCGGTAGAACACGCTCGACGACTCGCCGTTCTCGATGGTCCCCTCGCGCCGCAGCTTCTCGCCGTGCCGCACCAGGAACCACACCGCGTCGTCCTTCACGAACGGGAAGACGCGAGATCCGCGACCCTTCTTGCGCGTCTCGAAGTACGCGTCCAGATCCTCCTGCAGCCCCTGGATGATCTGCTCCTGCACGCCCCGAATGCTCGGCAGGTGCGTCGCAACACTGGGGAAGTGCTCAAACTTCTTGGTGCGGATCAGATACCGCTCGGCGTGGTAGCGCTGCAGCACCTCGGGATCATCAAGCCAGATCCGCACCGCCAGATCCGCCGGCGAGAGACTCGGCGTCTCACCGAGGGGAATGGCCGCGCGCCGCGCTTCGTCGAGCAGGTCCTCGTACATCTCCGGGGCGGAGAGTTCGTCGACGAAGAACAGTGCATCGAGAAGGGGATCGGGCGCATCGTCGCCCGGCTCGATGAGGAGCGTCGCCAGACGGTCGATATTGAGCGGGCTGGCGGCCAGAAGTTCCTGCAGCGCGGGCCACCGCTCGGCGTGCCCCGCGAGGAACCTCACCAGCAGGCCGAGGTCGATTTGCCGGAGGATGGACGGGCTTGAGAAACGGCGCAATCTGAAGCTGGACGACATACGAAACCTCCCCGACGGTCTCCGCCCGCCGGAAGCGTGTTTGAACCCCCGGATGGCATCACGCTGAAGCCGTTTGTGCGGGTTCTGTTGGTCCGCATGGTACCCGTGTCAAATCGCAATCGTTAGGGACATGACAGGGCATCCACAGGTTTTCCTCGGACGCGTGGATGACTTGTCGGAAAGCTCGCTTTTCCAAGCACTTGCGCCCACTTCCGGCGCTGTCCGGACCAGTCTACGAGGGCGGCAACCTCCCGAAGATGGGTTTCCCGCAGGGGGTCCCGTCCGCGCCGGACCCGGGGCAGAAAGAGGATCGCCTCCTGGATGTCCGGGGCGAGCAGGGTGAGGTTCAGAATCTGGGTCACCCGAGCCCGCGTGACGTGCCCGAGGGCGGCCAGATCGCCCTGGTCGGGCACCGCGCCCGAGCGGATCAGCCCGTCCATCTTGATCGCCAGCGCCATCAACCTTGACACCCGCGGCACGCTGCCCTCAGGCGTGGTCTCCGTGATCGGCGCTGGCCCGGGCTTCATCTCGCGGCGGCCGCGGTTGCGCATCGAGAAGTGGATCTGGCTGGTGATGGTCAGGCCGGCGCTCATTGGTCGCTCTCCTCAGGGTCGGTGAACGTTCCGTCGTGGAACGTCACGCTGATCGATTCGGTGACGGCGTCGTACTCGACCTGCCGCACGAGTAGTTGGACCATGCGTTCGCGCTCCACCGTGGTGAGGTGCTCCCACAGTGGGTCGAAGGATTCGATTGCGCCGGAGAGCTCATCCTCGTCGAGCACGCGGGAGTTGACCGACTTGATGCGGGCGTCGAGCTTCCGCACCTCGGCGTCGAGCCTGCGGATCTCCTCGCGCAGGCCGCCCGCGTGGGCTGCGGAGCCATTGCGCTCGCCGGTCGCTTCTGAAAGCCCCCGCAGTTCGACGCGACGTTGCTCCAGGAGGTCGCGGGCGGTGTCCCGCGCCGTGGCCATTGCCTCGGCCTGAGCGCGGAGCCGTTCCTGCGCACGCACCACCGACTCTGAGACGAGCCCGTCGTCCTTGCCGAGCGCTCTCAGTTGATCGATGACGAACTTCTCGAGCTCGAACGCTGGCAGTGACGGCCCGGGGCACTCTTTCCAGCCGCGCTTCTGAGCCCGCTGGCAGACGTAGTAGCGGTAGCGCTTAGGCCCGTCGGTGGCGAAGTGGTGGCCCATCGCGCAGCCGCACGCCCGGCAGCGCACCAGCCCGCGGAGCAGCGCGCCGTGTTTGTTGCTGTAACCCTTGCCCTCCTTCACGCGGTTCTCGCGGAGCGTCTCGCCGACGCGGCGGAACACATCCTCATCGATAATCGCCTCGTGGAGCCCGTCGTAAACCTCGGTCTTGTGCCGGACTTTTCCGATGTACGTGACGTTGGTCAGCATCTTGAACATGGTGGACTTCTCGAAGCCGCTGCCGCCCTTTGCGTCGCCCTTCTTGGTCGTCCACGCCTTGTTCTTGACGCCGCGCTCGTCCAGCCGCCGGATGGTCTTCTGGACCGAGCTGCATTCCAGGTACAGGTCGAAGATCTCTCGCACGAGTTTTGCTTCGCGCGGGTTGACCACCAGCCGGTTGCCGCCGGGAAGGGCATCGATGTCGTAGCCGAGGATCGGCGGGCCGCCGCCCCAGCGCCCCTTCTGGCGGGCGAGAGCGATCTTGTCCCGCGTGCGTTCGCTGACCAGTTCCCGCTCGAACTGCGCGAACGAGAGCAGGATGTTGAGGGTCAAGCGGCCCATCGAGTGGGTCGTATTGAACTGCTGCGTCACCGAAACGAACGAGACTTTGAACTTCTCGAACTCGCTCATCATCCGCGCGAAATCCATCAGCGACCGGGAGAGCCGGTCCACCTTGTAGACCACGACGCAGTCGATCTTGCCCGCCTGGATGTCGGCCATGAGGCGGAGCACCGCCGGCCGCTCCATGTTGCCGCCCGTGAACCCGCCGTCGTCGTACTTCTCGGGAAGGCAGACCCAGCCCGCGTGCTTCTGGCTGGCGATGAAGTTCTCGGCGCTCTCGCGCTGGGCGTCCAGCGAGTTGAAGTCCTGCTCGAGCCCGTCCTCGCTGCTCTTGCGGGTGTAGATCGCGCAGCGGACCACCGCACGTTCCTCGAGATCCGTCCGTTTGGTTGCCGCTGGTCGCTTGGTCACTCCGCGTTCTCCCGCTCGCCAAGGTTGAAGAAGCGCAGGCCGTTCCAGTGCGAGCCCGTGATCGCGTGGGCGACCGCGCTGAGCGACTTGAACACTTGCCCGTCGTACTCAAATCCGTGCGGGAGCACGATCACACGGTACTCGTGCCCCTTGAAGACGCGGGGAATGACGCTCCCGGCCGGCGGCACACGCGGGTCGCGATTGAGCGACAGCCTGCCGGAGAGCGTCCGCAACTGGCCGACCGGTTGGGGCTGGGCGGCCAGTGCGGCGTGCTCCGCCCCCCGCGGCGGGCGGACGCGAAGATCGGCATCGCGGACCAAATCGCGGGCTCGCTCCCTCGCACGCTCGGAGAGGTCCCCCTCGGCCAGCATCTGGATCCGCCACGCGACGCGGCGGAAGAGCCACTGGCGGTTGCCCGACCGCGCCGCCTCGCCGAAGACCTCGGCGTACCGGGCCTGCAGTTGGCCCACCGTCATCTTTTCTAAACCCGCGATCTCTTGCTTCATGCTCATGCCGACTCTCCGCGTTTGAACCCGTTCGGACCCCGGCGTTCACTACCGGGGAACCGAGCGGACACACTGAGGGCGGCATACTGCGGGAGTTCAAGTCCATCGCCGCGAGAATCCTCGGGCGTAGAGATGTCCGATGACTCGGGGGCCAGGACCACGCGCTCGAGGCCGGCGGCCATGAGGTCCACGAGTTCACGGTGGCGGGTGTGGGAATCGACGACGGGCGCAGAGGGATGTCTCGGCCGCCTCGGTGGCGGTTCGGCAGGGTCGGGCATCGGTGCTCCTTTGGCGTTCGGAGACACCGCCTATATGTGCACGAGGACTCGAAACTGTCGCGCGGGACCCGCCTTGTGCAGTTCACTCGCCCCGAGGTAACCTGCTCAAGAGGTTTGACGGGAGGTTGCGAATCATGGTCTGCAGAGCTGTCCTGCCAATCCCGAGTTGGGCCGCCCCCGCCGACTTGTTGCCGTTTGTGCCTTCAAGCGCTCTCGCAATGTAGTGCCCACGCACCTGGTTGAGCACGGCTTCGAGGTCAAAGCCATCACCGATCGGACGTCCGAGCACCTCAGCAGATGGCTCCGGGGTGCTAGCGGCGATCGCCTTGGCAGCCGCATCCTTGGATATCTGCGCCTTGTGTGGCTCGGCAAAAATGGCCAATCTTGCGACCAAGAACTCGAGTTCTCGAACATTGCCCGGCCAGTCATGCTGGCGAAAAACCCGTTCGACGCCGGGGCCGAATCTGCGGTGTCCTCTTCCCATTCGTTCCAGTTGCTCGGCGCACTCCACATTGAACCGAGCTAGCGCCGCCTCCGCGAGCGGCATCACATCGTCCAACCGTTCCCTGAGCGGGGGCAACACGATCTCAACAAAGCGAAGTCGATCGTATAAGTCCTGACGGAAGGTGCCGTCACGAATGGCCCGTCGAAGGTCTAGGTTGGTAGCCGCCAAAATGCGGACGTCTAAGGGCTCGGATTCACTGCCACCAAGCGGACGCACTCGGCGAGTTTGCAGAAACCGAAGAAGCTGAATCTGCGCCTCCATCGGCGCATTGCCGATTTCGTCAAGGAAAACCGAACCGCCATCAGCTTCCGCGAGGATGCCCTTCCTGTCATCTTTCGCGTCCGTGAAACTATTGCGCTTCCATCCAGCCAAAAGGTGGCGGGATACCGGGTCCTGAAGTGATCCGCAATCGACAACTCGCCATCGCTCCGGTGGTCTTCCACTCTCACGATGAATCGCTTCCGCAAGTGTCGATTTGCCTGTTCCGGGTTGGCCAAGGATCAGAACGGGGTACTTTGTGAACCTCGAAACTTCCTGAGCCTGAAACTTCACGCGACGAATCGACTCAGACTCCCCAACAAAGTCTCTCGCGAAGTCCGGTCGCAATCGGACACCTTCAGTTTCAAGGACGTCAAACACACCGCCGGTAAGTCGGTCCTCAAGAAAGCGGACTTCCAAGGCGCGTGGGACGCTCGCCTCGACCACGCCACTCTCTGGTGAGCTCTCGAAACAGCGAGCTCGCTGCCGACCCATCGAGAGCGCCAAGGTCCACCACACGAATGCCATTTTGGGGGTGCCGCTGCTCGTGTTTACGAAGAGGTCGTCCGCGGCTGTGGCGCACTGGTCGAAGAGGACGGACGCCTTCGACCATACCCAATCGAAGTTCATGACCGGATTACCCGCGCCGGATACGTCGTGAATCTCGATCACCGGCCGCAGGTTTGCCTGTTCAAGGCTCGACAGCAGCCAGGCCTTCCAAGCTTCGGATTTCGCGATCGGCGTTTTTTCGCTGTCCGCCCAAAGCAGAGAGATCCGTTCTGGCCGGACGTGGCCAGCCACCGCGGCAAGCGGCGATCCTGAAGTCCGGCGGGGCGTCGTTCCCAATCCGGCCTGAACGTCAGAAACACCAACCCAGCTCAGAAGAATTGATGTCGCCATGAGGAGCACTCCGGGTGGAAGCGGAGTGTAGCAGGCGTGCGCGATATCGATCACGACGCGATCGAAATCGATCACTTACGGACATGGGGCGTCGCAAGCGAAGTTCCATAAGACGTTGCGTGACAGGCACTTACGCAGACTGTGGCGATTGGCATCGCGATCGCTTTGGTGAGGTTAGAGCCCGCCATCCGGCAGAGCTCAAAAAGGAGAAGTGTCATGGTTGCGATGAACGTGAAAAGTGGCTTCAGGATGACCCGTCATGCCGCAGTACGCTGCCAACAGCGGTGTGTGAGCGAGGAAGGGATGGCGGCACTGCTGGAGTTCGGAGAAACGTTTCACGCCGGCGATGGGGCGAAGGCGTACTTCCTCGGTTCCCGAGCTGTCGGGTATGCACTGGCCCGGTATGGAGTTGATCTCTCTCGGTGGAAGGATGTCGCGATGATCGTGTCCTCCGACCGCAGCATCGTGACCGTGCAGCACGTCGACCGCCCCAAGAGGAGTTGGCGCGGTCGGCACTGAATACCATCACCCCAAACAAGACGCGAAAATTCGACTGGAGAAACACCAATGAGTCAACTTTCAGATTTCACCATCGCAGCCCCCCGCCCCCTGCCGGTAATCGTTCTCGCTGATGTCAGCGGCAGCATGTCCGAGCACGGGAAAATCGAGTCCCTGAATCACGCTTTGGCCGAAATGCTCACCGCCTTTGGCAGTGAGTCCCAAGAAGCGGCGCAGATCCATGTCGCGGTCATCACCTTTGGTGGCGAGGCAGCTGAACTGCACACCGCGCTCGCACCGGCAAGTTCGGTCAAATGGAATCCAATGCGTGCGAGCGGGCGGACCCCGTTGGGGGGTGCCGTCGCGCTTGCGACCACCTTGGTTGAGGACCGCACGAAGATCCCGGGGCGCGCGTA
Organism: Phycisphaera mikurensis NBRC 102666; assembly: GCA_943369765.1. Classification (GTDB taxonomy): domain Bacteria; phylum Planctomycetota; class Phycisphaerae; order Phycisphaerales; family UBA1924; genus UBA2396. The sequence goes on from CALROI020000013.1 coordinate 77,893, forward strand.
CCGCCCAGTCATCGTCCTAGCATCCGATGGCGCACCGACCGACGAGTGGCAGAAGCCCATTCAGCAGTTGCTTCTGTCGGAGCGAGGTAAGCGAGCCGATCGTTTCGCGCTGGCGATTGGCGACGATGCCGACAAGGCGATGCTTGGTGCGTTTGTGAACGACCCCGCTCGCCCGGTTCTTGCCGCGAGCGAGGCGCGGCAGATTCAGAAGTTCTTCAGGTGGGTGACCATGAGTGTCACGGCTCGCTCGCGAAGTGCGACGCCGAACGCCACTCTGCCGCCTCCGACCACGGACTTCGTTCTCGACGAGATCTAACAGGAAATCTAATGCCGAGAATGAACGTGAACTGTATTGGGACATCGGTACTTGGACGCCGACACGCCAAGTGTGGCTCTCCAAATCAAGACGCATGGGGACACTACCGGTCCCCATCCGGGCATCTCGCCGTCGTGTGCGACGGGGTTGGGTCGTGCGAACTCAGCCATTTGGGGTCACGTGCGGCTTGCGCTGCGGTACGCGAGGTCGCGAGAACGATCACCCGTGATTCCGAACTTGCTTCCTTCGGTCGGCTGGTTGAACAGGCGTGGATTGACAAACTGCCACCCGGTGATGTTGGACGATTTGCCACCACATGCTTGTTCACCCTGCGGTTGCGATCGGGGCGGGTCGTCACTGGTGGTGTAGGGGATGGACTCGCAGCAATGGGCGTGGTGGGGAGTGAGTGTTCAAAGCTCGTCGAATTGAATGGTGGCGACTTTGGGGAAACCTGTGCACTCGGCGGCGGAGGAGGCGCTAGAGCGTGGCGACAAGAGGAAGCTGACGATTCGGAGGGCGGCGTGTGGGCCCTCCTTGCCACCGACGGGCTTTCAAACGACCTGGCCGTCGATCGACTGGGCCATTTCGCGGCTTGGCTGATAGAACGCGGCGGTCCCTTGAGCGCTAGGCGGCGAGCCATGTTTCTGCGTTCTCAGCTAGGACGCACTCGTGTAGGCGGTGGCTCAGACGATCAGACTTTCGCCCTGCAATGGAGTTGCAACCATGGCTGACGCTATGTTCGTGGTCGATTCGCGCAAAAACCGTTATGAGCTCGGCCGCCGCCTTGGCGAAGGCGGACAGGGCGTGGTCTTTGAGGTCAGGGGCGGCAAGCTTGCGGCGAAGCTCTTGCGAACGCGAGACGCTTCGCAAGTCCGCACCCTCGAGAACCAGATGCACTTCCTTCGGTCTCTGGATCTCTCGGGAATCCCAATCGCCCAACCCGAGGCAGTGATCGTCCATCCATCGCCGGGATATCTCATGAGGTTGCTCGCGGACATGGGGCCCCTTCAAGAGGCTATGGTCCCGTCTCCGACGAGGACCGGTTCAAGAGCCTGTTGGTATCAGGAAACCGGTGGACTTCGACGGCGTCTGCGGATCTGCGCTAGGGCCGCCCGCGCGATCTCCCTCCTGCACGCCAAGGGTCTCTGCTACGGCGATGTGTCGCCGCACAACGTGTACGTGTCCACGGCGGTTGCCAATGACCAGGTTGTTCTCATCGACGCCGACAACCTGCGGTATGCGAGCGATCCGGCCAACAAGGCGCTGTACACGCCGGGCTACGGAGCTCCCGAGGTTGTGAAGGGACTGAGCATGGCATCGAGCCTCGCGGATGCTCATGCGCTCGCGGTCACGGTCTTTCGAATGCTCACGCTTGCCCATCCACTCATCGGAGACATGGTCGAAGAGGGAGAGCCTGAATTGGAAGAGCGGGCGCTTCGGGGCGACTTTCCGTGGATCGATCACTTGCGAGATCGAACCAATGCGAGCTCGCGGGGAATCGCCCGCGATCGAGTGATGTCCGAGAGCATGTTGCGCTTGGCGGCACGGGTCTTTGGTGAGGGGTTGACGGTTCCGACGGATCGCCCTTCGGCAGGAGAATGGGCGGATGTGCTTGAGCGCGCCGCTCTCAACTGCGTGAAGTGCAAGGCTTGCCCCGCGACATTTCTCCGTACTGCCCGCTCTTGCCCCTGGTGCGGCGGGGTCAGGCCCGCGTACCTCCAAGGTCGCATCCGCTTGTGGGACCCCGAGTTGGCGGCGAGCAAAGGAGGATTCGTCCTCGGCCCAGAACGACGCGACATCGTCGTCGCGTCGTTCGTCATCATGCCGGACGAGGGCATAGTGCTTGACAGACGTCTTGTGCGTGAGGTTCCCACGCATCAGGCTACGCAACCATGCCTGAAGATCGGCTTCGACGGTAAGCGGCTATCCCTGGCGTCCCGAGACACAGACTCGACCATGCAGGTCCACGCACCGAAGGGGTCTCCCCTCACCCTCACCGATCGTGAATTGGAGTTTCGTTCAGAGATCCCGTACCTGACGATCCACGTCGGTGATGCCCGCAGCGTGCACCGTGTGATCGACTTCCGGATTGAGCAGGAGCAGTCGACATGAACGCGTCTGAGCTGAATGTCGGTTCCACTCGCCTTCTTGAGCTACGGCCGAGCGCGGACGCTCATTTCCCGGTACCACTCCAGGTTGGGGCGGAAGTGGCGCTCTCTCTCACGGAAGGAGTCGGACCGACGCTGCGTGCCCAGGGGACAACGGTGTTCGTGCATGGCTCCGATGAGGCAGCCGAGCGCCGGCTGAGAGAGGTGTTTGAACGACGCCTTCCACAAGTCGCGTGGGTAGTGCAAGTCCATGGTCAACCTGCGGCAGCCGAAGCGGTTCTGATCCAGGTCCATGAGTTTGCGACGGGCGTACAGAGCCCGGATCAACTGACCATGCACATCGACGAAGAGTTGCTCGACCTCTGTCGTGCGAGGTACGGAGTTGACGGCGTAACAGCCGTGGAGCGGTTGATTCGTGATTCTGCAGTTCTTCCACCTCAATCGCCTGGCGGTCAGGAACGGTTGATTGTGTCGGCCGGCGGGGGGGCGTCGGTCGAGCGCGGCTTCCGCATCATCGGGACCGCGCATGTCATCGATGTTCAACGACGGCCGATAGAAACAAATGCAGGAGTTGGATCTGCCTACTTCATTCGGCGAGTGGCCCGTCCGAGTCGCTCATCCACAGCATCTACGCTCGCGTTGGTCTCGGCCAACGTGGCTTTTGTCGACGCGACTCGCACGGCGGCACGCGTGCAAGTGCGAGGCGAGTTGGACATGCTCGTTCAGGGTGCTGACAGCTACATGAAGCTCTGGCGTGAGTACAACGAGCTCGAAAGAAGGCGGATCCAGGCGGCAGCAGTTGAGTGTGGCTCGATTCACTACACGAGCATCACGACACGGTCTGATGGCGGGGTGCGATTCCTTGGGGTCGCAGCAAGCACAGCGGTTCGCGAGAATCTGGAATCGCTCCGCGAGGATGAGGCGGACCTTCAGGCCACCACGGAACCTGTTGATGCTGAGGAGGGACCGCCATCCGGTCCAACATTCTGTGGAACACTGACCGGAATGGGGTCCGGCTGGCTCGACGTCCGCCCACGGTTGGGCGGGAACGCAACTCCCCCGGACAGCGGATACCTCAGCGTTTCGACGTTTGGCGATGAGCGGAGGCTGGACCGGCGGGAGCGAGCCGCCGAACTGATCGCGACAGGCAACTGTCGAATTCCCTGGCTAGGAAAGATCCTCGAAGGCAGCTCGCACCCAGTCATTCAGCGGAAGCGAGTGCAGCCGCTGACCGATGCCGCGCTGCGAGCGTTCGGAGCAGAGCCCACCCCAGCCCAGATTGAAGCACTGGATGCGGCGCTCAACACGCCGGACATCGCCATCATTCAAGGGCCGCCCGGGACAGGAAAAACACGGGTCATCGCCGCGCTCCAAGCCAGACTCGCCGAACTTGGCGAGGGTGAGGGCGGTCAGCTTGGACAAACACTGCTGACCAGCTATCAACATGACGCAGTGGACAACGTAGCGTCCGCGAGCACGGCTTTCGGCCTGCCGGCCTTCCGAATTGGCGGACGCACCGGAGACGGAAGCGCGGACGATGCGGTCGAGCGATGGCGAAGGGAGCTCATCGAGAAGCTCCGGGCGAGCATCGCATCCCAGTCCACCTCGCCGGTTCAGGTTGTGCGACGCCGCCTTCGTGACCGACTCTCTGCCGTGAGTGTCGCACCGCTCACGGACGATGCGAACGCAGCTCTCCTGGAGGATGTGCGGTCCGAATGCGGCGAGTGGTTGACGGCATCGGTGGCAGAACGGCTCGACAGGACGCTCAGAAGCCTTCGCTCTCCCGCCGCAACCGCCGACGTTCCCATCGAGGTCGAACAAGCGATCGGTGCGGTGTCTGGTCTTCCCACGACGCTGGAATCGGCTCGGGACGACGGTGCTCGTCGTGCGAGAAAGGCGCTGCGACTGCTCCGTCCCTTGGGCGTGCTTGACGAGCTGGCTGATAGAATGCTGGAGCAATTCGCGGAATGGAACGGCGATGGCGAAGCCCCTGGGCTGTCCATGATGCCAGACCTTCGCTTGTCCTTGCTCAACCGACTCCGGCCGACCACCCGCGTAGACGACCTCGCAAGACCGAATCAGGCAGTTGAGGAAGTTCTGACCGAGGTTCTCGGATTGCTGGATGCCGCCGCGCGGGTCGCGACACTGGACGCGTCTGTGGCAGTCGAAGACCTCATCGACGACCTCGAGTCCGACCCGGACGGCGTCCGTGACGACATCCAGCGATATGCCTCGAGCCTTGCCGCCACAGTGCAACAGTCGGTCGGAGGTTCGATGCAGCGTGCCAAGCTTTCTGACGTCACCTTCGGCGACAAGGTGTGGCCGTCCTTTAGGAACGTCGTCGTGGACGAGGCCGCGAGATGCAACCCGCTCGACCTCATGATCCCGCTGTCCATTGCGGAAAAGCGAATCGTTCTGGTGGGCGACCATCGCCAGTTGCCACACGTGCTTGAACCCGACGTTGAGCGGGAACTCTCTGCGACCGCGAGCGAAGCGGCCCGCAAAGCGCTCAAGAGCAGCCTTTTCGAGCGCCTCCGGGAGCACCTCGAACAGTTGGAGCTAAAGGATGGGGTCCGTCGCTATGTCCGGCTGGATAGGCAGTATCGCATGCATCCGGTGCTCGGGCAGTTTGTTAGCGATGGCTTCTATCGGCGGTATGCCGAGGGGTTCGAGTCGCCACGGCCGGCCTCCGACTTCGAACACGGCTTGGGAGGCACCTACGAGGGTGTCGTGGCCGCTTGGAAGGACATTCCGCATTCGCAGGGCGGTGAAGTCGGCGGACGGAGCAAGCGCCGCCCGACCGAGGCAGGTTGGATCGCCGAAGAGGTTCATCGTATTGGGTCTGAGAATAGAGGTTTGAGCATCGGCGTCATCTCGTTCTACTCGGCTCAGGTCAAAGCGATCTGCGAAGCCCTGCAGGAACAGGGAATCCTCGAGGAAGAGGAAGAAGGATGGCGGCCCGCAGACCAATGGCGTTTCACATCAACTGGGAAGATCCGTAGCCGCATACGAGTCGGCACCGTCGACTCTTTCCAGGGAATGGAATTTGATGTGGTGTTCCTTTCGTTGGTACGCAGCAATCGCGTGCAGGCTGGCTCAGGCACATGGCACAAGAAGTACGGCTTTCTCCTCCTTGAGAACCGCTTGTGTGTGGCTATGAGTCGTCAGCAGAAACTGCTCGTGGCTGTTGGCGACAGTGCAATGTTCAACGCGGCGCACCTTGCGGATGTTCCGGGTGTGCGGGCGCTCTTGGACTTCTGGACACTGACTGGAGGGACGCATGGGCGACGCATCTAAAGTTGCACCCACGGTGCTCCGCTTCAGGCCCCGGTGGCCGCAGGGCGCGAAAGAGCGGTGGGTCCTATGGCCCGTATGGACCCGTCGTGTTGCCGCTCCGGTCGCTGGAGAGGATCGGCTTCCCCCATTTGAGAAGGCTGTTCTCGGGTGTGCTCGAGCGAACGTCATCGACTCCGACCATGTGGCGGCTCTTCTTCAATTGCACCCACAGCTCGTAGATCAACTCAAGAGCCGATTGGTGGATCGTGGCGCAATGACTCCGGAGGGAGAACTCACGGCGGAGGGGTTGAGATGTGTGGGGGCGGAAGACATCGACAATACCAGGGTGGAAGTCCGACACATTTTTCAGTGTGCGATCAGTCAGTCGTTGCTCCCACGAATCGCCGACACGGTTGCGTTCGCTGAAGTCACACGTGACGGAGAGAGGTGGAAGATCGAACTCGGCACTCCCGGCGAGCCTAGGCCCACTGGGTGCTTCTTGCTCCAGCCCCCGCGGTACGAGCCTCCGGAAGCACCCGATGCTGCGGATGTTCTGAGAGCCGTCGTGCGTCACTCCTTGGACCAGCGCGGGATCGAACGAATCGGACGTCTGGAGCCCGGGGTTGAGCGGCCTGTTGCAGTCAGGGCTGGAGCACTTAGGCGGGTGACGATTGTCGACCGCGAGCCTCAGCTGGTACATCTTGCAACGGTGGTTTACCAAGCTCCGGATGTAGGACCCGGATCTCTCGACTGGCGCATCGCCGACCCCTTCGGGCTGGGTGAGAACTCGCGACTGCTCATGGAGGGTCAACGGCTCAGGCGCAACTACCCACCGTTCAACAACTTCATCCAGTCCCTCATCGACCGCGGTGATACGCCGATGCGCTCGGGCGAGTTGACTGCCCGTGATCTGTGGGAATTGGCCAACGGAGAGGTGGCCGCAGCTCTACCCCGACTCCCGGAGAACTGGCTCGGTCGCGAGCACCTGATTCGCATGCATGAAGCGAGGCTCTCGGCGAGTGAGGCAAAGGGGAATGCTCAACGGCGAGCGAGGCTCAAGGACGGAGCCCAGAACGCCCGGTGTGCTCTGGAGGCGTGCTTCGCAGCTCTTGCCGACCAGTTTCCCCTCGGTCGCATTCGCGGGCTCATACCGAGGGCCGGGGCTGCGGGCGATCAGGTGCTCCGGACGCGATTGGAGCGTGCCGCTTCGAACCTTGGAGTACGGATGCCGTTTCCGGGGCGGTTCGCAAACGTGCGGGGTAATCACGTCTTCAGTGTGGTGGACCGGGGCGACATGAGCAGGTTGACGGCCGCCGTGATGGCCACGCTGCTGGCCGCTGATGTGACGCCGGGACACATACTCCGCACAATTCTCGGTGAGTGGCCCGGACTGCTCGACGAACTCGCGGTCGCGATCGACGTTGGTGGTGAGGCCTCTCATTACGGGGACAGCCATGGACCGTCAGACGAGGACCTAGAACGGGTGATTGGCATTGTGCAGAGGCTGACGAATGGGTTGCTCACAACCTGAGCGACTGCCAGAACTTAGGAGTACGACGTGGGACGAAACAAGAACAAGCGGCGCGCTAACGACATCTTCGGCCGGTCCGGCTTCGGTTCGCCCCCATCGCCCTCAGCCGGCCCACCCACTATGCCCAACGTCGTGTCTGGAAGTCGTGCGCCATCTGCGCCATTGACGACGCCCGGCCTGAGCGCCTCCGACGAACCGGCGGCAGTAGAAGTGGCATCGACGGTGCCGGACATGCTCGAGCAGGCGATCCAACTCGAGATTGAGGCACCAGCCGTCGACTCGGCAGTGCCCGAACCGGACGGTGTCTCGGGGAAGGCAACGGTTGAGCCGCCAGCCGCAAACACTGAGAACCTGCGTGAGGCGATTCGCTCGGCCGCCAATGCGAAACGGGCCTTTCAAATGGCTGAGGCCAAGTCAAAGGCGACCTTGGAGGCGGTCGAGCAGAGAGACGTTTCGCTCCAGCAGCATCAGGGGCGTCTGGACGAGCGAGAGAAGGCGATCCAGGAGTGGCACGCTGCACTCGCAGCCAAGGAACTTGAGTTCGAACATGCCCGGTTGTCACTCGTGAAACGCGAAGAAGAAGCGAAAGCAGGGTTCCCGCAACTGCTCGCCGGAGCCCGTGAAGCCATGGAGCGTTCGGTGCAGGCGCGAGAACTTGGCCTGAGGACGATCGAGGAACAGGCACACAAGCAACTGGAGGAAGCGAAGCAGCAGATGACCCAAGTCGGCGAGGCACGCTTGGCACTGAAGCGAGCCCAAGAGGACCTCGCATTGGACCGCGAGAATCTGGACGAGCGGATCGCGCTCGCTTCAAGGCGCGCCGAGCAGAAGCTGCAGTCTCGCGTGGAACGATTGGACCAGGACCTGGAAGACGCAAAGCGACGCGAGATGGCCGCACGCGATTGGGCGAAGCTGAAGGAAGGTACCATCCAAGAGCTTGAAAAGAGGCTCGCACCCACGGGAGCGATGTCGATCGAGCAACTCGCAGCCAAGTGCGCTGATCTTTCAGCCCAACTGAAGGCACGCGACGCGGAACTGACGAACAGGCCGGATGCGGATGCGGTTGCGGAACTGCGTCGTCAGGCCGGGGCTGTAGATGGCCTGAGGCGTGAACTTGAGCAGATCAAAGCGGACAACGCAGCACTGCGGTCGCGGCTTGCCGGACTGACCGTGGCAGCAACCGAGCTTGAGAACCAACGTGATCTGGTGAGAGCCTACGAGAACCGAGCTCGTGTGCTCAAGGAAGCCAATACCCAACTCGAAGCCGACGTGACATCGAAGCTGGACCAGAGTGCGCACCGCAACCCGTTCGCTGAACTCGCGAGAATGGACCAGGACGTTGAACTGCAGGCCCCTATCTCTGGGCTCCGGAAGCCAGAGAATCTGAAGGCCATTGTTCAAGAGGTCAAGGAGCGTGTGGCAACGGGGCCCCACCCCTTGTACTACGACGATGCGACAATCCGGTGCTTCATCGCTGGAATGGCCATGAGCCGCTTGCACCTTCTCCAAGGCATCAGCGGCACAGGCAAGACCAGCTTGCCGCGGGCGGTGGGAAAGGCTCTCGGAGGAGATGTCGAGATCGTGCCAGTGCAAGCGGGCTGGAGAGATCGGCAAGACCTGCTCGGTTACTTCAACGCGTTCGACAAGCGATATCACGAGCCAGCATTCGTCCAAGCACTGTACCGCGCCCAGTGTCCGAAGTGGAATGACCGAGTTTTCGTCATTGTCCTGGACGAGATGAATCTCTCATACTTCGAGCAATACGGCGCGGATCTGAACTCCGAGATCGAGCAACCTCCGCCCTACGAACGGAGGTTCCAGTTGATGGATTCACTTCCGCCGATCGCTCCCCGATTGCTCCGCGATGGTCGATTCATCGCCTGGCCGGACAACGTGTGGATTGCAGGAACAGCAAATCACGACGAGACCACCAAGGACTTTGCGGATAAGACCTACGACCGCGCCCACACCATGGAACTCCCGCCTGGGCATCCGCAACCGGGAGTTCGGAGCGGCCTTGCCGGTGGAGCACCGATATCGTGTTCTGGACTGCGAGAACTTTTTGAGGCTGCGGTGCGAGACCAGGCGGCGATGGCCAACAAGGCCAATAGCGTGCTGGCCAAACTCAAGGATCAGCTACAGCTTGGACTTCGGGTTGGATGGGGCAACCGGCTCGATGGGCCCAAGGGGCAGATGGCCCGCTTCGTCTCGGCTGTGGTCGCTTCGGGCGGCACGTGCGACGAGGCCCTCGACCACATCCTTGCGACCAAGCTGCTTCGCAAACTGCGGGGCAAGCACGAAGTGCGACTTAAGACTCTCGAGCAGTTCCGCGACACCATGGCGTCCACTTGGAAGCAGTCATTTGGTGAAGCCTCTCAGCCCGCCAAATCCAGAGACCTTCTGGCCGAATTGATCCAGTCTCGTCGCTTCGAAGAGAGCGAGGGCGCCTAATGCCAGGTCCCCTGGTCGATCTCGTGTCTGGAGTCGAGTGGGAGCCGGGGTCAGCCCCGCTCATTCCCGGTCGTGTGATGCTCGCCGACAACGGGAAGGGCGTGCTGGTGAATGGACTACCAGCGTGTTTCGCCGACCGAGTGGTTGCTCGCCGTGACGGAACCTGGGCGCTCACAATTCCGGGTAAGACGGCGGTAGGGGGAGAGTTCCCGAGTGCCCTGTTGACTGCGACACTCGACGCCGAAGCTATCGCGGAGATGGGGCGGACTTTCAGCGAACTGCGCGACTCGCGTGCTTGCTGGAGCCAATGGGCTACTTTGTCGCCGTTGGCACCGCGCGTCGCCGAGTTCCTACGAGTGCGACCATTCGATCAGGCGATTCAGGATCGGCTTGTGTTCCTTGAGTCGGTGTGCCAGCGCCCGCGTTCGCACCTGCGGGTCGACGAGGAAATGACGTCGGTACCACGCGTACGCAAGGTGGCCCGTACGGCGATCGTCAGGCTCGTGTCGCACAAGGAGGACTGGGACCGTCCGACAGTCTTGGGCGTGCGACCCCGCCGAGTCCTCGCCCTGGTTGCGGAAGATGACGTGGACATCTACGAGAATCGCGTCGCCGCCCGTCTCATCGATCACTTGGCTATGTATCTGCGACTTCGTCTTGAGCAACTCGCTCGTATACGCAGCATGATCGAGCAGTCGAGCGAGCACGCGGCGAGCGCGGCGGGTGGGCACTTCTGGCGGCAACGCAGATTGTGCGACCTCTGGGCGGGCGCAGTCGGTGACACTCGGGCGGAACAGAGCGCCAAACGCACTGCAGATCTTGTTGAATCGCTCTATGGCAGGGTCCGCAAGCTATTCGATTCCCCGCTTTACCGAGGGGTCCCCGTGCGGTCGGGCCCAGTGCAACTGCGCTACACCAACGTATTTGAGAGCGATTCTCTCTACCGCGAGGTGGCGAAGCTGTGGCGAGAGTGGTCGCGGTTGGGCGTATCTCGCCCGCCGACGGAAGAGCAGTACTACGAAAGTCGCCAAGCTGTGTGCGACGGCTCTGCGTGGTTTGGATGGTTGCTCGTGGTTCGGGCTCTCGACCAGCTTGGAGTTTCGTGCGATTCGAGTTCGGAGCATTCGGCGGTCGATTGCGACGAACTCTCGTTACGTGGGGCCGCCGGGGCCGTCTCTGTTCTTCCCCCTCGTGACGGTGCTGTCGTCATACGGGTTAACGACCGAAGAGTCCGGGTGGTGTGCCTGCCCACCAAGCTCGAAGGGCTTGATCCGACCTTGACTGTGGATGTCATCGATGACATGGAGCGTATGAGCAGGAGTGCGGCAGAGGACGAGGTTCTCGTACTACTCGTCTCCTCGCACGGACCGGCTGCTGAAGGGAACCACGAATGGCGGGCGGACGCAGGGCATCGCGCAGGTCCATGGGAGCCTGGTATCAATCGGTCCTCTCGGCTCGGTGTGCTCCCCGTGTCGCCATGGGACATCGGCAGCGTGGAGCGAGTTGCGCGGGCACTTCGGTGGCATCTCTGGTCGCCGATGCTGTTGCAGTATCCTCCGACCGTTCAGTTCGGTACCGATCGGCCTCGCTCTCTTCCCGCGTGGGTAGAGGCCACCGCTCGGCCAGACGTCCTGCGGGTTCTCAGACTACCGGAAGGGCGTGAGCGATCGCTTGGAGATCTTCTAAGAGAATGCAGGAGCGAAGGAATCACAAGGCTTCAGCGCCAGAACCCCAAGGGTGTGCGTCAGGGTACAGAACTGGTGGAGCGACAGGTCGAGGCCGTCCGAGCATCGATGGAGACGGCATTGGCGCAATGCGGTCGCCTCCGGACCTGCCCCACATGTCGGACGGCGGGAGCGCACTTCCGTCAGATCGGGCAGTATGACTGCTACGAATGCCACTGCGAGAGTTGTGACAGCATGTGGGGAGTCTATCGGTGCCTGTGTGGTGCACGCTTCCCCGTGATTCGACTCAAGGACTCCGCCGATCTTGTTGCGTCCATGGCAAACGACCGCTCGTCCGGGTGGTTTGATCGCGTCTTTGGCTCCGACGCATTGGCGTGTGTTTGTCCGTTAGCGGGTGGCAAGGGTTCGTTCGTTTGTCCCTCCTGCGGAAAGTGTGGGTGCGGCACGAATGCCCACGCGGCGGATGCCTCGCTTGCAAACGCTCCTTGAGAGGCGGTGAGGAAGAGACTCTCCGGATCGAAGCTGCGTTCGCATCAGGCCCCCGCTCGGAACGCCCCTGTTAACTGGACGCACATCGAGCACCAGAGAGCGAGAGAGTTCAGGGGGCGCAGGTGCCGAATCCGAGTCGTTCGGAGCGGTACCCCGATCTCCGGATCGAAGCCGAGAGCGCCGAACCCCCGCCACGGCACGGTACCGGGGGCGATTCCGCCGCCCGGTCTGTAAACGATAAGGCCCCCGTCACCTTTGACGAGGGCCTTGAACTCCCCGACTAGGACTCGAACCTAGAACCTAGCGGTTAACAGCCGCTCGCTCTACCATTGAGCTATCGGGGACCGAAATCTGGGCACAAGCCTAGGCCCGCCCCCCCATGGGTCAAGATCGGCTCCCCGCCCGCTTGGCACCAGCCTAGCTCTCGCCTAGACTTACCCCCGGTCCCGGACAGGCGGCACAGGCTCTACCGCTGGGTTCTCACCCTGCCAAGCCTCCCCCGCTCGTCCCACCCAAGGCCGGTACTGAAGGACGACCCATGAAAGACAACACCCACCCCAAGTACTTCCACAACTGCAAAGTCTTCCATAACGGCCAAGTCGTCATGGAGGTCGGTGCAACCGTCCCCGAAATGCACGTCGAAGTCTGGTCCGGCTCGCACCCCTTCTTCACGGGGAAGCAGACCTTCGTCGACTCCGCCGGCCGCGTCGAGAAGTTCACCCGTAAATACGCGGGAAACTATTTCAAGAAGGACGAGCCCAAGAAGGAAGAGCCCAAGGCCTAAGGCTCCCACTCCGCCCTCGCTCAGATCGATCAGCACGCCGACCTCGAGTCGGCGTGTCTTTTTTTGGACCCCTCCCGGTTTCGCTCCCTGCTCTCAACGGCCGATGAATCAACGCTCGCGGGTTCCCTTGCGTTTGCGGACCATACCCCAACCGGGACCATACCCGCGGCTAGAATCAGCCGTTCATCCGCATGAACGGATATAGGATACACTCCCCCATGCCTTCACCCTTCCTCGACAGACTCGCCCGCAACATCCTCGTCTTCGACGGTGGCATGGGTACCCAGATCCACAAGGTCGACCTCTCCATCGACGGCGACTACTGCGGCTGCGAAAACTGCACCGACATCCTCGCCAAGACCCGCCCCGATGTCATCCAGGCCATCCACGAGCGATACCTCGAGGCCGGAGCCGACGTCGTTGAGACCGACTCCTTCGGCGCCAGCAAGCTCGTCCTCGCCGAGTTCGACATCGCCCACCGGACCTACGAACTCTCGCGTGCCGCCGCCGAAGTCGGCCGCGCCGCCGCCGACAAACACTCCACCAAGGACAAGCCCCGCTTCGTCGCCGGTTCCATGGGCCCGGGTACCAAACTGATCACCCTCGGCAACACCGACTGGGCCACCATGCTCGACTCGTACCGCGAGTGCGCCCGCGGTCTCATCGACGGCGGCGTCGACGTCTTCCTCATCGAAACCTGCCAGGACCTCCTCCAGGTCAAGTGCGCCATCAACGCCGTCCTTGCCGCACTCGCCGAAAAAGGCAAAACTCCTCTCGACATCCCCATCATGGCGAGCGTGACCATCGAGAGCACGGGGACGATGCTGCTGGGCTCTTCCATCGAGGCGGCCGCGACCGCCCTCGCCAGCTACCCGCTCCTCTCCCTCGGCCTGAACTGCGCGACGGGTCCCACGGAGATGACCGAGCACGTCCAATGGCTCGGCAAGCACTGGCGAGGCTCTGGTGGCACCGCTCTCCAGAGCGGTGGCCGCCGCAACCTCTCCGTCATGCCCAACGCCGGCCTCCCCATCCTCCACGAAGGACGCACCGAATACCCCCTCCAGCCCCAGCCCTTCGTCGAAGCCATGCAGCGCTTCATCGAACACGACCACGTCAACATCGTCGGCGGCTGCTGCGGCACCACACCCGAGCACATCAAGTTGCTCGCTGATTGTGCCGAGGCGCACCAAAGAGACGACCGCGGAACCGGTCGAGTCACAGTCTCTCAACCGAGCACCAACCGACCGCTCACGCAGTCGTCTCCTTCGGAGGGTCTCCCCAAAGGCGCAACCTCCCTCTACTCCGTCGCCGACTACCGCCAGGACAACTCGTTCCTCATCGTCGGCGAACGCATGAACGCCTCCGGCTCCCGCGCGTTCAAGAAACTCCTTGAACTCGAGGACTGGGACGCGATCATCTCGCTCGCCAAAGAACAGCTCCGCGAAGGCGCCCACATCCTCGACCTCAACGTCGACTACGCCGGCCGCGACAATGCCAAGGACATGGCCGAGATCGTCAAACGCGTTGTCCGCCAGGCGGACGCGCCGCTGATGCTCGACTCGACGCAGCTCAAGACCATCGAGGCCGGTCTGCGCCACGCGGGCGGCAAGTGCATCATCAACTCCGCCAACTTCGAGGACGGCGAGCACAAGTTCGACGAAGTCCTCGCCATGGCCAAAACCTTCGGCGCCGCCGTCGTCATCGGCTCCATCGACGAGGACAAACAGGCCTCCATGGCCCGCACCGCCGACCGCAAGTTCTCCATCGCCGAGCGAGGCCTCCGCCGCGCCGTCGACAAGTTCGGCATGGACCCCGCCGACATCCTCTTCGACCCCCTCGTCCTCCCCATCTCCACCGGCATGGAGTCCGACCGCCGCTCCGCCCTCGAACTCATCGACGGCATCCGACGCATCAGCAAGGAACTCCCCGACTGCCAGACGGTCGTCGGCCTCTCCAACGTCTCCTTCGGCCTCAACCCGCCCGCCCGCCTCGTCCTCAACTCCGCCTTCCTCCACGAACTCCGCGAAGCAGGCCTCACCGGCGCGATCGTCCACGCCGGCAAGATCCTCCCGCAAAACAAAATCCCCGACGACCAGTGGGCCGCCGCCCTCGAACTCATCTACGACCGCCGCGACAACGGCGATCCCCTCTCAAAGTTCATCGAGCTCTTCAAGGACGCCACCACCGCCTCCGCGAAGAAGGAGATCAAGAATCTCACCCTCGAAGAGCAGCTCCGCGCTCACATCATCGACGGCGAAAAACAAGGCCTCCCCGAAACCATCAAGGGCGCACTCACCAAGTACAAGCCCCTCGAGATCATCAACGATCACCTCCTCGACGGCATGAAAACCGTCGGCGAGCTCTTCGGCTCGGGAAAGATGCAGCTCCCCTTCGTCCTCCAATCCGCCGAAGTCATGAAAATGGCCGTCGCCTCCCTCGAGCCCCTCATGGAGCGCGCCGCCGGTCAGACCAAGGGCAAGATCGTCCTCGCCACCGTCAAGGGCGACGTCCACGACATCGGCAAAAACCTCGTCGACATCATCCTCACCAACAACGGCTACACCGTCTTCAACATCGGCATCAAACAACCCCTCTCCCAGATCATGGCCGCCTACCACGAGCACAAGCCCGACGCCGTCGGCCTCTCCGGTCTCCTCGTCAAATCCGTCAACGTGATGGAAGACAACATCGACGAACTCAACAACGGCCCCGACAAGCCCCGACTTATCCTCGGCGGCGCAGCACTCACTCGCCACTACTGCGAAGGACACCTCCGCCCCAAGTACAAGGGCGAGTGCTACTACGGCAAGGACGCCTTCGACGGCCTCCGCATCATGGACCTCATCACCGCCGGAAAGACCGACGCCCTCGACGCCGAAATCGCCGACCGCCAGGCCAAACGCTCCAAAGCCGAGGAAATGATCGTCGCCACCCGCGCCGCCAAACTCGCCGACTCCCAACGAGCCCCGAGCGTCAGCGAGCGGGTCTCCATCCGCTCCGACGTCTCCACCACCAACTCCGTCCCCACACCTCCCTTCTGGGGCTCACGCGTCGTGGACGCATCGGGCGGCCTCGACCTCGACGACCTCTACCCCTTCATCAATCCCGTCGCACTCTTCCGTGGCCAGTGGGGTTTCAAAAAGGGCGCACTCTCCGACGCTGAGTACGACGCCATGATCGAGGACAAGGTCCTCCCGATCTTCAACCGCCTCAAAGCCCTCTGCAAAGACCAACAGATCCTCCAGCCCAAAGTCGTCTACGGCTACTTCCCCTGCAACTCCGAAGGCAACGACCTGATCGTCTGGGACACTCCTGACCGCCGATCCGAACGCCTCCGCTTCTCCTTCCCCCGCCAGCCCGACAAGAAACGCTACTGCATCTCCGACTTCTTCCGCCCCGCCGACTCAGGCCAGGTCGACGTCCTCGGCATGCACTGCGTCACGATGGGCCACAAAGCCAGCGAGACCACCAAAGCCCTCTACGCCAAGAACGAGTACCAGGAGTACCTCTACCTCCACGGCATGGGCGTCGAGACCGCTGAAGCCCTCGCCGAGTTCTGGCACAAACGCATGCGTCAGGAGCTCGGCATCGGCACCGAGGACTCGCCCAAGATCAAGGACCTCTTCACGCAGCACTACCGCGGCAGCCGCTATTCCTTCGGCTACCCCGCCTGCCCCGACATGGCTGACCAAGACAAGCTCTTCGCCCTGCTCGACCCCGCCCGCATCGGCTGCGTGCTGACGGAGAATCACCAGATCGACCCCGAGCAGTCGACCTCGGCGATCATCGTGCATCATCCTGAAGCCAAGTACTTCAACGTGTAACTCTCCCCCACGAGCCCCGAGCGTCAGCGAGCGGGTTTCTTCTTCATCGGCCCAACACTTCCGCGTTTGGGGCTTTGGGGGGTTGGACCGCACCGGATTCGCGTGTATATTGGCTCCAGCCCGCCCGCAGGCCTCAGGTCTGCGTAGGTGCCCTGACGGACCGGCTCAAAAAGGACCTCTTCATGCGTTCAATCTCGATGGTGGTACTGGCTGCAGCGCTCCTGCCCCTCGCGGGTCCCGTTCTCGGCCAGTGGGCGACAGATCCGACAGTAAACACACCCGTGGCGGATGGCTCGGGCGATCGGGGCGTGCCCCTCGTCCGTGCCACGTCCGACGGCGGCGTTTGGGTCTCGTTCTTCGACAACAGCCCGGGAAATGGCTACAAGCCCGCAGTCCAACGCCTCTCAGCCACCGGCGAGCGACAACTGCCGGGCAACGGCGTCATCCTGGCCAATCGGACGAACACCGCGACCTTCGTCTACGACCTCAAGGTGGACGCGGCGGACCACGCGATCGTGGCCTTTGACGACAACAGCTCGGGGACGACGGTGGTGACCGTGCAGAAGGTGGCCCCCGACGGCACGCTGCCGTGGGGGTCGGCCGGGCTTCAGATTCCCAATACGTCCAACGTGCTCGCCCCGAGGGTCGCCGCGTTGTCCGACGGGTCGTACGTGGTGGCGTGGGCCGCCAGCAACGTGCTGAACTTCCAGCGGATCACCGCGAACGGCCAGCTCCCCGCGGGCGGGGCGTGGTCCGTGGCCGAGGCGGGCAGGTATCAGGCGATCAGCGACCTGCAGGCGGGTGGTGCGGGTGAAGTCGTCGCGTTGTGGGTGCGTGGGGAAACCACGTCGGCACAAGCATCCCGCAAAGGGCTGAAGATCCAGAAGTGGAACGCGGCGAACGAGCCGCAGTGGTCGGGCGGCACGCCCATCGACATCTACACCTCCTCCCAGACGCCTCTCAGAAGCATCCAAAACGGCTACTTCCCCACGATCATCCCCGACGGCTCCGGCGGAGCCATCGTCTCCTTCTACGACAACGGCGCGACACGCAACGCCTGGCTCCAACACGTCACGTCCGCAGGCACCCTCCGCTTCGCCGCCAGCGGCATCGCCGTCTCCAACACACCCAGTTCAACCGAACTGCGCCTCTCCGCCGCCGCCGCCTACGACACCGCGAACGATGAATACACCGTCGCCTACCAGCGGAGCAACCCCAACCAAAGCCAATTCGGCCTCTCCGTCCAGCGCGTCAGCGCCGCAGGCAACCTCCTCTGGGGCGGCGGATCAGGCAACACCGTGATCCCCATGGGCGGATTCCAGTCCAACTTCGTGACCGCCTACGCCGCCCCGACCGGTGCGTCCTACCTCCTCTGGCAGCAATACACAGGCCCCGTGACACAAGAGATCCAAGCGACCGCACTGGACGCCTCGGGCAATCCCTCGTGGTCGCCATCCGTCCTGCCGGTTTCGACTCGCTTCACCGCCAAGGGCCGACTCAGCGTCGCCAAGTCCGCCGGACAGCCGCAACTGATCGGCGCATGGGCCGACGGCCCAGCCGGAGACTCCGACGTGCTCGCCCAGAACGTGAACCTCAGCGGTTCGATCGGCCCCGGGGCCTGCCCCGCGGACTTCAACCAGGACAGCTTCGTCGACTTCTTCGACTACAGCGATTTCGTCGCATGCTTCGAAGGCGCCGGCTGCGCCGACGGCACCTCCGCCGACTTCAACCGCGACGGCTTCGTCGACTTCTTCGACTACACCGACTTCGTGACCGCATTCGAAACCGGCTGCTGACCAAAACCAACGAGCCCCGAGCGTCAGCGAGCGGGGTGCTCTCCCCACGAGCCCGAGCGTCAGCGAGCGGGTTCCTCAATTCCCATCCCTCACACCCCGATGCTCTCTCCACGCTTCCCGCCCCCCGGCACCGCCGCCAGCAGCCTCCTCGTGTACTCCTCCCTCGGCGACCCCAGAACCTCCTCCCGCGTCCCCATCTCCACGATCTTCCCCGCCCGCATCACCGCGATCCGGTCGCACATGTGCTGCACCACACCCATGTCGTGGCTGATAAACAAATAACTCAGCCCGCGCTCCCTCTGCAAATCCTTCAACAGGTTCAAGATCTGCGCCTGAATCGAAACATCTAGCGCACTCGTCGGCTCATCGCACACGATCAATTCCGGCGTCAACGCAAGCGCCCGCGCAATCGCGATCCGCTGCCGCTGCCCCCCGCTGAACTGATGCGGATACCGATCCATCGCCGCCGCCGGCATCCCGCACCGCTCCAGCAACGACCGCACTCGCGCAGCCAACTCATCCTTCGTCCCGCCCTCGCCATGAACGACAAGAGGCTCCGCCACAATGTCCCCAACCCGCATCCGCGGGTTCAAACTCCCCGCCGGGTCCTGAAAGATCATCTGCACCCGCCGCCGAAGCTGCCTGAGCCCAACCCCTCTCGCAGCCAGCATGTCCTGCCCCCAAAGCTCAATCGACCCCTCCGAAGCCTCCACCAGACGCATCACCGCCCGCGCCACCGTCGATTTCCCGCTCCCCGACTCCCCAACGATCCCAAGAGACTGCCCCCGCGGCAACTCAAACGAAACCCCGTCCACCGCCCGCGACCACCCCACAATCCGCTGTAAAATCGGGCTCCGATCCGGAAACTGCACCACCAGCCCCCGCACCGCCAACAGGGCAGGCGACAAAGCAGTGGGGGGGGCGGCAAGGGGCGAGGCAGCGGCGATAGGGCTCTGGTCGGGCATTCGGGGTTCGTCTCACGCGGGTGACTGGAATCGCTCCGGGGCGCGGAATATAGTCGAGACCGGGGTTTGGGTCCCGGTCGTCCAAGTTCTTTGTCCCCTCGATCTGATCCCCCTTGTCTCTATCGGAGCCTCCAGTGGTTCGACTTCGTTTCCAGCGTACCGGCCGTCACAACCGCCCCTTCTACCGCCTCGCCGCCATCGACGGCCGAGTCCGGCGTGACGGCCCCTGCCTCGAGAACCTCGGGTGGTTCGACCCCCGCGAGGCCGACGCCACCAAGGCCCTCAACATCAACGAAGAGCGCGTCAAGTACTGGCTCTCCGTCGGCGCCAAGCCCTCCGAGACCGTCGAGGACTTCCTCGCCAAGCGCAACCTCTGTGGCCTCAAAGCCTGGGAAGCCCGCCGCAAGCAGCGTCGTGAAGACGTCGCCACCCGCAAAGCCGCCGAGGCCGCCGCGCCGCCCAAAGAAGCCAAGAAGTAAACCGATCGATCGCATGTCATAATGAAGCCCAGGGGCTATGCCCCTGGGTTTTTTCTCGAATGTCGGAGTCCCCATGCCCCTCCGCATCGACATCCTCACCACCTTCCCCGAGATGTTCGCCACTGAGTCCCCCGGCGCACTAGGCATCAGCATCCCCGCCCGCGCCCGCGCCGCAGGCCTCGTCGAATGGCACGCCACCGACGTCCGCGCCTACACCACCAGCAAGCACCGCAAAACCGACGACCGCCCCTTCGGCGGCGGCCCCGGCATGGTCATGATGTGCCAGCCTCTCTGGGACGCCGTCGCCGCCGTCGAAGCCGCCGACCCTCGCCCCGCCACCCGCATCCTCATGACCCCGCAAGGCCGCCCCCTCACCCAGGCCCTCGTCGAAGACCTTGCCACCCGCCCACGCCTCCTCCTCATCGCCGGCCATTACGAAGGCATCGACGAACGCGTCATCGAAGCCCTCGCCCCGATGGAAATCTCCCTCGGCGACTACGTCATCTCCGGCGGCGAACTCGCCGCCATCGTCCTCATCGACGCCATCACCCGCCTCATCCCAGGCTCTCTCGGCGACGAAGGCTCCGCCGCCGCCGACTCCTTCGGCAAACTCGGCCCCGCCGGCCAACGCCTCCTCGACTGCCCCCACTACACCAAGCCCCGCGATTGGGAAGGCCGCACCGTCCCCGAAATCCTGCTCAGCGGCGACCACGGCAAAATCGCCGCCTGGCGCCTCGAGCAAATGCAAGCCCGAACCCGCGACCGCCGCCCCGATCTCTTGGACTGAACGCGCAGCCAACCACCCGAACGAACCACGTTCGCCTTTCCCAATTTGACCATTTGGCCACTTGGAAATTTCTAAACGTTCTTCCCCATCTGCGTCAGCGGCACCACCAACGCCGCCGCGATCAGCCCCACGATGCTCGCCAGCAGAATCAGCATCAAAGGCTCGATCAACTTCACCGCCGCCGACATCATCCGGTCCACACGCGCTTCCGTCGTGTCCGCGATCGTCAGCAGCACATCCCCCAGGTTATTCGCCGACTCCGCCACCTGAATCATCTCCACCACGTCCTCGTCAAACATCCCGCTCTCCGCCAGCGGCGGCGACAAAGGCTGCCCCGACCGCACCGACTCCACAGCCTTCGTGATCGCCTCCTCCATCAGCACGTTCCCCGCCGCCTCCTTCGCAATCTGCATCCCCGCCAAAAGCGGCACCCCGCTCTCCATCATCGTCCCCAGCATCCGGCAAAACCGCGCCGCCGCCAGCGACCGCGCCAAAGGCCCCAGCACCCACAGCCTCGTCCGTATCACATCCAGACGCCGCCTCGCCCCATCGCTCCGCATCGCCACCAGCCCGCCCGCCGCCGCCCCACCCGCAAGCACCACCAGCACCGGCCAATACGCCGACAACAGATCCGAAGCCGCAAACAACACCTGCGTCAAAAACGGCAGCGGCGCACGGCTGTCCTTCAAAATATCCCGGAACTGCGGCACAAAGAACGTGAACACCCCCGTCACCATCACGATCCCAAGCACCACCAGCACCGCCGGATACGTCAAGCTCGCGACCACCTTGCTCCGCAGATCCGCCTGTGCCGTCACCATGTGAGCCAGCCGCTCAAGCACCTTCCCCAGAAACCCGCCCCGCTCCCCCGCCCGCACCATCGCGACATGCACCGCCGGAAACGCCTCAGGCCGCTCCGCCATCGACTTCGCCAAGTCCTCACCCGCCGACACCCGCTCCGCCAGATCCGCAAACGCCGCCGCAAGCCGCGGATGACTCTTGCGATTCCCAAGCAACCTCAGCCCCCGCATCAGCGGCACCCCCGCCCGCAGCAAATCCGCCAACTGCTTGTAAGCCTGCCCCAGAGGCCGAGGCCGCACACCCCCGCCCATCCCCGCCCCCGCCCGCTCCGGCTGCGCCTTGATCGTCACCGGCGTCAACCGCCGAGTGTCAAGCTCCGCCAAAACCGCCTGCTCCGAAGGCCCCGACAAAACGCCCGCCACCCGGGCCCCCCCAGCATCAAGCGCGATGTAGTCAAACTTCGGCACGCACTACTTTAGCTTCCCCAACCCCCCGACCACGAGCCCTGAGCGTCAGCGAGCGGGTTGCCGCGTAGCCGGGTGCCATCAGTTGGGTCGTTTCGACCCTACTGATGGTTGGTCGCCGGGTGCATCGCGGAGCCCGCTGACACCAATTGCGCCCTTCTCGTGTCTTGCCCTGGCCGCAGCACCCACGCGCCCCGAAACCCCCAGTGTCAGCAAGCGGGTTGCCGCGTAGCCTCCCCCATGCCCGACGCATTCCCCACCGTCCCATACCGCGCCCTGGCCCCGCGCGAGACCCCCGAAGCCGCAGCTCGCACCTTCTTCGACATCATGAGCCGCCGCCGCTCCGTCCGTCACTATTCCGATCGCCCCGTCTCGTGGGACGTCGTCGAGTGGGTCCTCCGCGCCGCGGGCACCGCGCCAAGCGGCGCGAACCGTCAGCCTTGGCGTTTCGTCGCCGTCCAAGACCCCGCCATCAAACGCAAAATCCGCGAAGCCGCCGAAATCGAAGAACGCGAGTTCTACGCCCGCCGCGCCACGCCCGAATGGCTCGCCGACCTGGCCCCCCTCGGCACCGACCCCACCAAAGAGTTTCTCGAGGTCGCCCCGTGGGTCATCGTCGTCTTCAAACTCATGAAGAACGACGACGGCGGCGCAACCTACTACGTCAACGAAAGCGTCGGCATCGCCGTCGGCATGCTCCTCGCCGCCGCCCAACACGCAGGCCTCGCCACACTGACCCACACCCCAAGCCCCATGGGCTTCCTCACCGAAGTCCTCGCCCGCCCCGCCAACGAACGCGCCTTCCTCGTCATCCCCATGGGCTACGCCGCCGACGACGCCAAAGTCCCCGACATCACGAGAAAGCCCACCGCCGAGATCATCGTGCGCGTCTAGGAGCGGAGCGACAAAGCCAAAGCCGCCCATCGTGACCTTTATCCGGGCTCTGAGGTCTGCCACGCCCCACCCTCAAGTTCATCTTGGTCGCCGCCACGGGACAGGGTGAACTCTGCCGATCCCTTCTAGGAGGTGTCTTGTGAGATCAAGAGTGTTGGTATCAGCCGTTCCATGCCTGGTCGCCGCTTCGGCCCTCGGCCAGACCGCCATTACATACCAAGGCGAACTGCGGTCCGCAGGCCTCCCCGCGAGCGGTACGTTCGACCTTCGTTTCCGGCTCTTCGACGCCGCCGCAGCGGGCAACCAGGTGGGTGCCACCCTGTGTGCCGATAACGTCACCGTCCAGGACGGGCGTTTCTCGGTCGCGCTCGACTTCGGCTCCGTCTACAGCGCAGCACGGTTCCTCGCGATCGATGTCCGCGCCGACACCGGACAAGGGTGCGCCAACGCCACCGGTTACACCACCCTTTCGACGCGACAACCGCTCACCCCGGCCCCCTCCGCCACCTACACGCCCGTCTCCGGTGATGCAGCCCTTTTCGCCGGGCAGCCCGCACTCTTCTATCGCAACGCGGCAAACCTCACCGGCACCGTCGACGACGCGCGGCTCTCAAGCAACATCCCACGCCTCAACTTCGCCAGCACTTTCTCCGCGATCCCCGCGTTCAACGGCGGAACGAGCGGGGCGACCGCGCCCTTCACCGTCGATTCGACGTTCAGGGTCGCGAACCTCAACGCGGATCTGCTCGACGGGCTGGATAGTGCCGCCTTCGCCCCGGTAAGCCACACGCACGACGCATCAGCCATCACGACGGGCACGTTCGCGGATGCCCGCTTGTCCAGCAACATCGGCCGACTCAACGGGAACCAGACGTGGTCCGGCTCGAACGTGTTCTCGGGAAGCAACACGTTCGCGGGCGACGGCTCCGGGCTCACGAGCCTCAACGCGGGGCAACTGGTGACGGGTCAGGTGCCCGACAGCCGTTTGCCAGGAACAGTCGCTCGTCTGGCGAACGCCAACACCTTCACGAATGCACAGACGATCACAGCGACGGGGCAGTTCCCGATCACGGTGAACAGTTCGTCGACCGGCGGCACGTGGAGTCGCGTGACGAACACTTCGGCAGGGGGCCGCGAGTGGGGGCTGATCTCAACCGGCAGCGGGAACGGCGAGGGTGCCGGCAAATTGCTCGTGCGAGACGGAAGCGCTGGCGCGGTCCGCATGGCGTTTGACACCAGCGGGAACGTCGGGATCGGAACGGTGACGCCCGCGGGGCGGTTGGACGTGACGGGCCCGGATTCTCGCTTGGCGATCCGCAACGTGAACGATACCGGCGGCGGGTACGTGCAGAACTCTTTCGGGACGGTGCAGATCGGCCTCTACAACCCGACGGGAATCGCGTGGAACGCGGTGCCCGCCAACGGGTTCCGTGCCGGGCTCGGCGTTGAAAGCACGGGGCGTGTGGGCTCGCTGACGAACACGAGCACCGTGCCCGCGTTCCGCAATGTGCTGGACGACGGGAACGGGAACGCCTCGATCCAGGGGCAGATCTCGGCGGTCAATCTGCCGGCGATCAAGTACACGTCGACGAACGCTTTCGGCATAATCTACAACAGCTCGATCACGCTGATCGAGAACATCACGGTCAATATTCCCGCTCCGGGATACCTTCACATCACCGGCCGAACGAACATTGACCTATCGGTCAACGGAATCAACACCGCGGTCGGCACTCTTGAGCTCAAGGAAACGACGGGCGCAGAGGTCGTGGTGAAAGAAACCGAATTTCGCTTTTCTCCAGGCATCGCGCCGGGCATCTTCGCGGCAGTCTCCCAAGAGATGACGCTTGAGCACAACATCCCGGTGGTCGCTGGTACGCGAAGCTTCAAGCTTCGCTTGGTGCATTCCAACAACGGGATGGGCAACGGTCTCTATCTTGGCGGCGAGATCACGGTGATGTACTTCCCAAGCGGCCTGTGAGTCACCCCCTATCTTCGGGCCAGCCATGCCTGATGATCCACTCGACGAGTGAACGCTCGGGCGGACTTCCCCAAACGCCGCGAAACGCTCTCTGCATAAACTGACGCTCCTCCGGAGCAAGCCCATCATCCCACCCGCCTCCTCTCCCGACCGCCGCCCCATCGCTTCACGCAGACTCCCCGTCTTCCAGCACCTCGCCTCACGCCTCGCGCGGGCCGGTGTTTCGGCCAACGCGGTCTCGCTGGCAGGCATGCTCGCCGGCCTCGCCGCCGGCGCGCTGCTCTGGTCGACCGGCCGCGAGATCATCCCCGATCGTCTCGCCTTCGCCCTCGCCGCCGCGATGATCCTCGCTCGACTCCTCGCCAACATGCTCGACGGCATGATCGCCGTTGAGGGCAACTCGTGCTCACCCGTCGGCGAACTCTACAACGAAGTCCCCGATCGCGTCTCCGACACAGCAATACTCGTCGGTGCCGGCTTCGCCATCGGAGCCTCACCCACCCTCGGCTACCTCGCCGCCATCGGCGCCCTCTTCGTCACCTACGTCCGCACGCTCGGCAAAGGCGCAGGCCACCCAAGCGACTTCCGTGGCCCCATGGCCAAGCAGCAGCGCATGTTCCTCGTCATCGTCTGCTCGCTCTTCCTCGCCGTCGCCCCGCCCGCGTGGCACCCCGCCCTCCCGCCCATGCTTGACGCGTCGTCCCCGGGTCTGCTCTTCATCATCCTCGCGATGATCATCCTCGGTTGCGTCGTCACCTTCTTTCGCCGCCTGCTCACGCTCGCCGCACGCCTGCGAGGAGACGCCCGATGAGCAATCCCGGCCTCAACTACCTCACCAGTTCCACCGACGCCTTCGCCCACCCCGTCACCAGGTGGACGTGCATCGCGGTCGGGGCACTCCTCCTTGTCGCCCTCCCCCTCGCGTACGGGCTCAGGCGTGCGGGCCTCATGTCCGAACGCACCTTCGCCGACACGCGCACCCGAACGCTCACATGGATGGTGATCGCGCCGCTCATCCTCGGAGCCATCGTCTGGTGCCCCCTCTCCGCGATGCTCGGCACGCTCCTCATCGCCATCCTCTGCTACCGCGAGTACGCCCGCGCCACCGGGCTCTTCCGCGAGACCCTCCTCAGCGCCATCGTCGCCGCGGCGGTCCTCGCGATGGGCTTCGCGACCGTGGATCACTGGTACGGCCTCTTCATGGCGGTCCCCCCGCTCACCATGGCCGCCCTCGCCGGCGCGAGCGTTGTGAGCGACGAGCCGAGCGGGTACATCCGTCGCGTCTCGGTCGCGGCCATGGGTTACCTCCTCTTCGGCGCGGGCCTTCTCCATCTCGGGTACATCGCCAACGACCCCTCTTACCGCCCCATCCTCTGCATGCTCGTCCTCTGCGTCCAAGGCAGCGACATCGCCGCGTACTGCTGCGGCAAAGCCTTCGGCAAGCGGCACCTCTTCCCCAAAACCAGCCCCAGCAAAACACTCGGCGGCCACGTCGGCGCGCTCGTGCTCACCTCGGTCCTCTTCACGCTCCTCGGCGGGCTCGTGTTCGAAGGCACGCCTCTCGCGTCCGGTTGGCGGTTGTGGATCCTCGCGATCATCGTCGCCGTGGGGGCGCAGCTCGGCGACCTGGTCCTGGGCAGCATCAAACGCGACATCGGCATCAAGGACATGGGGCACGTGCTCCCCGGGCACGGCGGGATTCTGGACCGATTCAACTCGTTCGTCCTCGTCGCGCCGGCCGCGTTCCACGCTATCGGCTACTTCATCGGCTTTGGGCTCGACCGGTCCGCCGGCGTGCTCCGATGGTGATCGAAAGGGGCGCACGAAAAAGGCTCCGGGGTTGCCGGAGCCTTTGTCACTTGTTTTTCGAGTGGTGAACCGTGAGGGTCACCAGATCGGATTACCAGCCGCCGCGGCCGCCACCACCGCCGCCGCCGCCGGAACCGCCACGGCCGCCGCCGCCACCGAATCCGCCGCGACCGCCGCCGCCGCCGCCGGCTTCACGGGGCTTGGCCTCGTTGACCGTGAGGTCACGGCCATCGACGTTCTTGCCGGAGAGGGCCGCCATGGCCGCTTTGGCCTCGGCGTCGTTCGGCATCTCGACGAAACCGAAGCCGCGGGGGCGGCCGGTTTCGCGGTCCATGACCAGGGCCGCGGAGGAGACCGCGCCGTGTGGCTCGAACAACGCCTGCAACTGACTCTCGGATGTGTTGAACGACAAATTACCTACGTACATCTTCATGCTGAATCGATCCAAGCCCGTGCGATATCTAAAACCGGTGCTTGGACTCGGGCCCATCAAAAGCGTCGGTGACCTTGAGCCCGCCCAACTCCGAATGGAGCGGCTTTCAGACGGGGCATGATAGGCGCGCGGAAGCGGTGACGCGCTTTGGTGTTGTTCGGAGGCGTTGGATGAGGGATCTCTTCTGGCTTTCCGCGATGCTTTACGCGTAGATGTTCACGGCGCCGGGGCTGGTTTCCGTGGAGATTTGGGCGTTGGCGTCCTGGATCGCTTGGGCGGAAGAGATCATCTTGACGATCTCGCGGCCTTGTTCGGCCTGTGCGTCGAGGGACTTCTTGGCGACGACGGTAGAGATTTGGGTAGAGATTTGGGTAGAGATTTGGGTGGAGAGTTGGGTAGAGAGTTGCGAGGACGCGCAGTCGGAAGTCGAGCACATGAGGGCCTGATCGGCGGGATCTGAGCGTGGGTTGAAGGGAAGTCAGGAATCGGGCGGTGCGTTTGGGGCCCATGGGCGCGGATTCGAGGTTTCGAACTTCAGGCACTCGAATTCGGACGTTGAGGTTGGGGTGTGGAGCGACAGCGTTGGGAGCCGGGCGGGTGGGGTGGGGGTGGTGGGGGGTTGCGGGTGGCGGAGGGCGGGGGTTGAGGGACTGGTTGGGCGCGATTCCCCCCCGGCTCGCGCCGCGGGCTCTGATGGGCGGCGTTTTGTCGGGGAGATCATGTGGGTGGTGAGTTTGGTGAGGGTGGTGGCGACGCGGCGGGCTTCGGGGGTGGGGTGGGCTTTCAGGAGCGACGCATCGAGGTGGTCGGCGGCGACGAGCTGGGCTTGGCGGGCGAGGATGCGGTGGTGGCGCTCTTGGAGGGCTTCCCAGGCGTCGAGCGTTTGCATCACCGCGGGGTCGGTCACGAAGGCGAGGAATTGAGAGGGCGTGAGGTTGTGCGACTCGAGAAGCGCGTCGATGTGGCAGCCTGTGGTGAAGAGCTCGGCGAGGAGTGCCTCGTGCGCTGGGGAGAGGATGGGGGCTGTGTCGTTGTGCTGGATCGATGACGTGTGCATGTGAAGACAAGGCGGGCTTTGCCGCTGACTTTTCGGGGCTTGAAAAAGAAACTGTGGAGCGACCATCAGCGTGCGCACGAGGGGTGGAAGTGTGCGAAGATTCGTGGTGGGAGGGGGCACGACCGTCCGGAGGGGCCGGATGATCGGGGCACCTGGCGGGGTGTGGTGGAACGTCAGCGGACTTTCACGCGGACGGGCTTGTCGACTTCTGCGACGACGACGCGTTTGTGTTGGCGTATGAAGCTGGGTGCTAGAGGCGGATTAGGCGTGCTGGCCTTGGTGGGCGCCTTCGGCGACTTCTTCGATCAGTTTGGCGTTGAACGCTTCGAGATCGGCGGGGCTTCGGCTTGTGACGAGGCCTTGGTCGACCACGCACGGTTCGTCGGTCCAATCCGCGCCGGCGTTGATGAGGTCGGTCTTGATCGACGGGTAGGACGTGACGCGGCGGCCTGTGAGGACGTCGGCTTCGGCGAGGAGCCAGGGGCCGTGGCAGATGGCGGCGACGGGCTTGTGCTCTTCGAAGAACTCGCGGACGAAGGTGACGGCTTCGCGGTTGGCGCGGAGGGCGTCGGGGTTGGCCAGGCCGCCGGGGATGAGGAGGGCGTCGAAGATCGAGGCTTTGGCGTGGGAGATGGCGAGGTCGACGATGAAGCGGTCGCCTTTTTCGAAATGGTGGAAGCCTTGGATCTCGCCGGAGGCGAGGCTGACGATGGCGACCTCGGCCCCTGCTTCGCGGAGGGCTTGCACGGGCGAGGTCAGTTCGATCTGTTCAAAGCCGTCGGTGGCGAGCACCGCGACCTTGCGGCCGACGAGTGGCTTGATCGCGGCGTGCGGGACATCGATGGGGTTGTTGTGCATGAAGGATCCTCTGCGCGGCGGTGGCTGCGGGAGGCGTTGTCATGCGAATTGGAGGCTGATCGTGGAGGATGGGGGACTTGTGCTGGGGGATGATCGATCGGGAGCGTGCGAGATTGAGCGGGCGGTGTTGATGAGCGGTGGCGAGCTGCTCGTGGCGAGATCATGTGGGTCGTGAGTTTGGTGGGGATGGTGGCGGCGCTGGTGTGAATCGATGATGCTTGCATGTGAAGACAAGGCGGGTTTTCCCGCTGACTGTTCGGGGCTTGAAAAAGAAACTGCGGGGCTATCAACAGCGTGCGCATGAAGGGTGGAGGTGTGGGAAGATTCGCTGTGGGGGAGGGCTGACGGGCGTCAACGACCGCCCGAAGCTCATGGGTGACACGGGGGCGACATGGAGTTCGTGCGTCCATCCACGACTAGCCGAAGCGGCAAGTCGTGGCACCCGGCTTGAAAGAAAATCTGCGGGGCTACCACCAGCGTGCGCATGAGCCTTGGAAGTGTGCGGAAAATTCGTGGGTGTCACCGGGGCGACATGGACTTCGTGCGTCCATCCACTACCCGTCGAAGCGACCGGTAGTGGCACCCGGCAGAGCGATGCCACCCGTCTTACGGAGTCCTAGGGTCGATCGTGGAACCTGTCACGGGTGATGGACCCGCAACCACTTGTACATTCAAAGCACACAACTTACCTTGGTTCATTCCGACAGTAAACGAAAGCCATGTTCCGGACCGGAGGGCCTCCCATCGTCCAGTACGGAGCTCCGATCGGTGAACAAATATTCGCGACGGCTGGATATTGGCACCTAACTCGATGTCGCCATAGCTGAGCTTTTCACCCTTGCTCTTAAACACTCCTCTACGCTGCTGACTGATCTGAAGTTCATCGATATCAGAATCGGAAGTTCGATCAAACTGAGACATGCTCCTGATTTCGGTAAGCCAGTTTAGAATCTCGCGAACACGCTCTTGCATGGAAGGCTCTGAGAACTGAGTCCAACACCAACTCACTGTCGGGCTTCCTTTGAGTACGTGTTCGACAATCTTGGAATCGATAAGAGATATGTCCAGCAAACCATAAAACGCCTTTGCACTCTCAAGGCAAACAAGAGCACCATTCGGATTTCGCTGGGTACGTTCAGCTTCGGCCTCTCGGACAAAACTCTGAATACGAAGATCAATAAGTTGTCTTTTATAATTCTCGCCGAGCTTCGGAACCTTCAGCAATTCATCGATCTGTGCCCGCGAAGCCCCAAAATTGCGATGATACAGAGACACTCGGCAAAGTTCGACGCGTACGGAAACAGCATCGGGGGACAGTCGCAACGCCTCTTTGAACTGCTGCTCCGCTCCGTCGATGTCATCAATGCGCAAAAGAAACTGCCCGAAAAAGAACCGCAGCGGTGCATAATCACCTCGAATGGAGATTGCGGTTTCGTACTCGCCTCGAGCTTCGCCCATTCGCCGCTGCTTTGCCAGAATCCAAGCGTTGACGCGATGGATCTCGAAGAAATCAGGGCACAGAGCTTTGGCCCTGGAAATGAGATGTTCTGCGTTCGCAGCAGTAGTGGGTCCTTTCCCAGCCATCACTGCCCGTCGCAGAAGGCCTGCCACGATTCGCTCACTGTCATTGCGAACATCAATTCGAGTTGCCGAAAACGTCACGTTGTCATTTGGTTCGCGAAGCTGTTCCAAGTCTGCCGCAAGCTGTCTCTTTCGTTTGTGAATACTGTCGAAATCAGCCTCAGGCACCGGATAGTGCTTCGAAAGAAATGCCCTCGACAATGCCTGAAGATCGTAGTCTGTATGAAATGTGCCATCAATTGGCTTCGAGCGAGTAATCAGCATATTGGACGACTCGAGTTGAAGCAGCGCGGCTCGCACGGACGCGCCGTCGATATCAGATAGAAATGCTAGCTGGACCACAGACTGAGGGCTACCAGTCACCTGAAGTACTCTCAGCAGCGTTTTGCTATCGGGAGTCAAGTGTTTGAAAACATTTGACATACAAAAGTCAAGTGGTACGTGCTGGTTGCTCAGCGACTCCTCCGGACGCGACCCGTGTTGCACCGTCGAAACAAACCACTTGATAAACAGCGGGTTGTGGTGAAGCCTTTCACAGTATGCGTACAAGCCCTTATTGTTCATCCTGGTCAGTTGCTCCGTGCCACGAATTGCAGCGAGTGCACGCAAAAGCTGGACAGATTCGTCCTTTGACATTGCTTTGAGACGAACTGGAAGTTCAAGTGATTGTAGGCCGACACGAGACGTAAGGAGCACTTTGCTGCCAGATGGTAGATTCTCGAGAAAGTGCAATAGTTTGGAATCGACTACCGTTTCAAGATTGTCGAGAATTAGAAGAATTCTGTAGACTTGTAGATATTCGAGAACTTCGGCAAAGGGGTCGGCCACATTGCCTGCCAGCGTATCGGCTGCGATTGTCAGCAGCCCAAGTGAGTCGCGAACCTCATTGGCGATGTCGCGAACCTCGGTGTGTGTCAGAAAGCTGCTCTTGGACGATGCCCATACAATTGCGTCATAGGCGCATGCTGGGTCGTCAAGAGTATCGTATGCGACCTTAAGCGCGAGCGCTGTCTTTCCCAGGCCGCCCTCGCCGACTATCGAGATTACCGGGTAGGGTCCGGCTAGGTGCTTCTTTAGAAGCGATATTTCAGTTCCACGACCGATGAAGCCTGTTTCATCAAATTCCGGACTTGGAAGATTGTGAAGGCAGTCGCGGTCGTCTCTAGCAGTTGGTATCTCTAACCCAAGCACGAAGGAAGGGTCCTGCTTGAGCCTCAACTGCAGCGTCGCCGATCTCGGAAGCAGATCAGAGTTAGTCGAAAGTAGCATTTCGATGCATGTGCGTGTGTTTGGGAGATCTGAATATTCGAGAGGGCGATTGTGCATCACTCGATTGCGAATCGGAATCAGTGTGGAAATCGCAGGGCCATTCTTGGCAACAAACGATTTGACATTCGCGATGAGTAAATCAGCGTGACGGGAAAGAATCGGAACGAGATCTCCGAAGTCAGTGTACGGTAGTAGGTCTGGCGTGGAGAGGTCCGACGTTGTGTCGTCCGCATCTTTTTGGAACCGTGTGGCGGTGCGATCAAGAAGCGCGGGATCGAACAGCGTTTGTGGGGTAACGGTGCCGACTTGTGACAAAACCAAATGCCGCAGATCGCCTTCAAACTCACTCAGTATGGCGTATATTGTTAATCGCGAATGCAATGACAAGTGCGAACTCCATGCATTAGATGACGTTTGCGACGGCGCCGTAGAACTCGAAGCGTTTGGGTTTGGGGGTGGGTTTGGGCAATTGGCGGGGTGGTTGGGGGTGGGGGGAGTTCGGATTTTGAATTTCAAATTTCAAATTTCAGAGGGCGGGGGGGCCTGCCCCCCAAACCCCCCCCTCTCTGGAGAGAGGGGGCTTCCTTAGGTCATGTGTTTGATGACGGCGTCGGCGAACTCGGAGCATTTGAGTTTGGTGGCGCCTTCCATCATTCGGTGGAAGTCGTAGGTGACGGTTTTGGCGGTGATGGCGCCGTCCATGCCTTTGATGATGAGGTTGGCGGCGTCGGTCCAGCCCATGTATCTCAGCATCATTTCGCCGGAGAGGATGACGGAGCCTGGGTTGACTTGGTCGAGGTTGGCGTATTTGGGGGCTGTGCCGTGGGTGGCTTCGAAGATGGCGTGGCCTGAGATGTAGTTGATGTTGGCGCCTGGGGCGATGCCGATGCCGCCGATCTGGGCTGCGAGGGCGTCGGAGAGGTAGTCGCCGTTGAGGTTCATGCAGGCGATGACGTCGAAGTCTTTGGGGCGGGTCAAGACCTGCTGGAGGGTGATGTCGGCGATGGAGTCCTTGATGAGGAGCATCTTTTTCCACTTGCCGTCGCCATGGGTGGGGGCGAGCTTGAGGACGGTTTCGACTTCGGCGATGAGGTCGGACTTTTGCTTGGCGGTCATCATGTCGAAGCCGGGCTCGACGAGGGCGGCGTTGGCTTCGGAGGTGAGGGCGGGGTTGGTGTCCTTGTTGCCGAGGATCCAGGATTCGCGTTCGGTGACGATCTGGTTGCGGAACATGGAGGTAGCGACTTTGTAGCCCCAGTCTTTGAAGGCACCCTCGGTGAACTTCATGATGTTGCCCTTGTGGACGAGGGTGACGCTCTTCTTTTTCTCCTTGAGGGCGAAGGAGATGGCGGAGTGGACGAGGCGTTCGGTGCCGAGGAAGGAGACGGGCTTGAAACCGATGCCGACCATGACGGGGAGGTCGCGGGCGGGGGAGCCGATGGCTTGGAGGTCGGCGTTCCACTTGTCGCCGGCGGCTTTGGTGCCGAAGCGGATTTTGGCGAAGTCTTTGGGGAAGTTGGTCTGGAGGAAGTCGAGGACTTTTTGGGCTTCGGGGGAGCCTGAGGGCATTTCGATGCCGGCGTAGATGTCTTCGGTGTTTTCGCGGAAGATGGTCATGTCGCAGTCTTGGGGGCGTTTGACCGGGGAGGGGACGCCTTGGAACCAGCGAACGGGGCGGAGGCAGACGTAGAGGTCGAGGAGCTGGCGGAGGGCGACGTTGAGGGAGCGGATGCCGCCGCCGATGGGGGTGGTGAGGGGGCCTTTGATGCCGACGAGGTACTTTTTGAAGTCGTCGATGGTGGCGTCGGGGAGCCAATTGCCGGTTTTGTTGAAGGCTTTTTCGCCGGCGAGGACTTCGTGCCAGTGGATTTTCTTGGTGCCGTTGGAGGCTTTGGCGACGGCGGCGTCGATGACGCGGACGGAGGCGCGCCAGATGTCGGGGCCCGTGCCGTCGCCTTCGATGAAGGGGATGATGGGGTCGGAGGGGACGTTGAGCTTGCCGGCGATCATGGAGATGGGGTTTGGCATGGGAGGGGCTCCTTGGAGTGGTTGGAACGGCGAGAACGGGGTTCGGGCCGATGTTTTGGATGCTAGGTGGGGCGATGGGGGGGTGGCGGGGTGGCAGGGGGTCTTGAAGGGGGTTGACTGGGGAGGCGGGATCGGTTCCAATGGGGGGATGCGTCGAGAGTCGTGGCTCGGACGAGCGATGGTGTTGTTGTTGGCGGGGGTGTGTGGCCTTGGGGTGGCAGCTCAGCCTGAGGAGACGCCGGTGGTTCCGTCGGCGATTGCCGAGGTGCCTCGTGTGGGGGTGGGGACGAAGCGGACGACGATTGTGTTGGGTGTGCCGAAGTATCACGCGAAGGGGTTGATCAATCTGCGGAGCTCGACATCGATCGAGGAGGAGTTCGGTGTCAAGATCGTGGTGGAGGCGGCGAAGGCGGTGGGGATCGATGTGAAGATTCTGCCGACGGTGAGTCGGACGCCGGAGGAATTGCTGGCGAGCGGGGAGGTGGACGCGGTGACGGGCGTGTCGGTGATCGACAGCCGACTGGGGACGATGGCGTTCACGACGCCGATCTTTCTGGCGCGGGGTGCATTTTACAGTTGCAAGGGGACGAAGATCGTGTCGGAGGCGGAGGAGTTGCTCGGGTCGCGCGTGGTTGTGGCGAAGAACGGGGTGGCGCATCAGTGGTGTGTGGAGCGTGGGATTCCGGTGACGGTGATGAGTGCGTTGTCGTTTGCGTTGGACGCGGTATGCAAGGGTGAGGCGGACTACGCGGTAACGACGGTGCCGGCGGGGCGGTATGAGATCGAGGGCCTGGGGGCGACGGACCTGGTGGAGACGTTGGTGAAGGACGAGCACTTTGTTCGCGCGTTTGCCGTGGCAACGCGGCGGGATGACGTGCAGTTGATCTCTCAGCTCAACATGGGGATCGGGATTCTGGAGGCGAACGGGCGGTATGGGGAGTTGTACGCGGCGTTGGCGGAGCGGTACCAGCCGCTCAATCGGCCGTCGGTGATTTCGGCGCGCGTGGTGGCGTGGGCGGGTTTGGGTGTGGGGGTGCTCGTGGTCGGGCTCTCGCTTGGGTACGGGATCTCGAGCCTGCGACTGGCGAGGCGGACTCAGGAGATGCGTTCGCGGGACGAGCAGTTGGCGGCGATCAGCGGGAGTGTTCCGGCGCTGATTTACTCGTACTTTGTGGGGCGGGACGGGAGCCGCAAGACGGGGTATATGAGCCCGCAGATCGGGGCGTGGCAGCGGATCTTTCCGAGTCTGAATCCCGGGCAGGACTACAAGACTTCGAGCTTTGCGGACATCCATCCAGACGATCGGCAGGCGTATGAGCGACAGGTTGAGATCAGCCGGCGCGAGGTGTCGAGGTTTGATGTGATGTTCCGTCTCAAGGACTCGGCGGGCGAGTATCGGATGATGCACTCGCTGGTGACGCCGCGGCCTTGCGATGACGGGGTGGTATGGCACGCGTTGCTGGTGGACCTGTCGGAGAGCACGCGAGCGGCGCGGGTGTTGCGTGAGGCGAACGAGCGGTTCGAGGCGATTTTCGAGGGGTCCCGGGACGCGATTGTGGTGTTCAGGCCGGGGGATGAGCAGGTGCTGGCGGTGAACAGCCGTGCGTGCGAGATGTACGGGTACACGCGGAGCGAGATGCTCTCGGGGTCGCTCAAGCGTGTGTCGACGAACGTCGCGAAGGGTGAGGAGCTTGTGCGGCGTGCGGTCCAGCAGGGGTGGTACGAGGTGCACGAATGGCGGCAGCGTCGCAAGGACGGGACGATCATCGATGTGCACATGAGCGGGCACGCGATCGAGTACGAGGGCGGGTCGGCGGTGCTGACAATCAATCGGGACGTGTCGGAGCAGCGGAAACTGCAGGAAGCGATGGATCGTGAGCGTCGGGTGTTTCTGGGCGGGCCGACGGTGCTGTTCCGTTGGTTGAACGTGCCGGGGTATCCGGTTGAGTATGTGTCGGCGAACATCGCGCAGTTCGGTTACGAGGTTGAGGATCTGGTCTCGGGGCGCGTATCGGCGGCGAACATGGTTCATCCGGAGGATCTTGAGCGGGTCCTGATGGAGGCGGCCGAGGCGGAGCGTGTGGGCGCGGTGAGTTACGAGAGCCAGTATCGGATTCTGACCAAGCACGGCGAGACGCGGTGGGTGTACGACTACACGGCGTTGGTTCGCGATGCGTCGGGGAAGACGGTCTCGTTCGAGGGGTGCCTGACGGACCAGACGAACTATCGGCGAGCGGACGAGGAGCGTCGGCAGCTTGAGCGTCAGTTGTGGAACTCTCAGCGGCTTGAGACGCTTGGCGTGCTCGTCGGCGGGGTGGCGCACGATTTCAACAATCTGCTTGTGGGGATTCTCGGGAACGCGGGGTTGGCCCGTCGGCAGTTCGACAGCCCGGCGGATCTGACGCGCAGCCTGGATCGGATCGAGGAATCGGGGAAGTTCGCGGCGGATCTCATCCGGCGGCTCGTGGGGTACCCGGGTTCGATGATGGGGTCGAGCGAACCGGTGGACCTCGCGTCGTTGGGATCCGCGGTTGTGGACGCGCTGGGGGCTCGGATCCCGCGGGCGCTGAAGGTGCGGCGATCGGGGGGCGCGGCGTGGATTAGCGCGGACGGGGTCTCGGTGAAGCAGGCGGTGATGAATCTGATGACGAACGCGGCCGACGCGATGGGGAATCGGTCGGGCGAGATTCGAGTGCGGACGGGTGTCCGCGATTTTTCCCCCGAGCACGAGCGCGAGTGCGTGGTGGGAAGGGAGCTTGCTCCGGGGAGGTACAGCTACCTGTGTGTTGAGGACTCGGGGAAAGGGATTTCGGAAGCGGTCAGAAATCAGATGTTCGAGCCGTTCGTGAGCACGGGGCACGAGGGGCGTGGGCTGGGCCTGGCGCTGGTCCTGTCGGTGATGCGACGGACGGGCGGAGCGGTGTGTGTTCGGTCGGAGCCCGGGGTGGGAACGTGGTTCGAGCTTCTGTGGCCGAGCCTGCCCGTGCCGAATCCCAAGCCCGAGCCCGTGCCGGAGGTTCGATCCTCGCGGTCGGTGCTCGTCATCGATGACAACCAATCGGTTCGTGGTGCGGCGGTTGAGATGATCCGCGTGCTGGGGTACACCGCCGTCGAGGCGAACACAGGAGAGGAAGGGCTCGCGCTCATCAAGCAAAGGGCTCCGGATCTCGTGCTCTTGGACATTTCGCTGCCCGGGATGTCGGGGTGGGAGGTTCTCGAGCGGATCAGATCGTCGGCCCCGGAGGTTCGTGTGATCATGTCAAGCGGGCACGATGTTGTGCGGGAGGTACAACGGACGAAGCCCGACGCGTATCTCTCCAAGCCTTACACGTTCGACGATTTGCGGGACGTGCTCGAGGGGCTTGTGCCGATCGGGGACGTGTCCAAGTAGCGTGTGATTCGTGGTTCGTTGGATCGCTCAAGGCGTCATGAGGATGAGTACTTCACGCGGGCCGTGCACGCCGGTGATGAGGATGCCTTCGATGTCGGCGGTTTTGCTGGGGCCGCTGATGATGGTTCGCGAGGCTGCGGCGGTGCTCAGCGGCGGCAGGTCGAGAAGATCGGGGACGAGCTGCGACCATCGGACGAGGGCGAAGTGGATGGGGGGGACCATGGCGGCGGCGCGGGGGGAGTTTGGGCCTGAGGCGACGACGATGGAGCCGGTTTCGGCGATGGCGGCCTCGACGTCGGTGATGCCGGCGTCAGCGGCGAAATGATGGAGGGGGCCTTCGCCGGCGAGGATCTGGATTTCGGAGGAGGCGAGCACTCGCGTCACGGACTGGCGAAGAGAGTCGTCCGCGATGGCGAGGGTGACGCGCTGGACCGAGCGTTTGCGGAGCTCGTGAGCGAGAGCGGGGGCAAGTGCGGGTTCGTCGAGGACGGTGATGCCTGCGGCGCGGGCGCGAGCAAGGAAGATCGTGCGGAGTTCGTCCGAGTGAGAGACGAGACGCGCGAGGCTTTCATCGGGCGTGGGGGCGTTGGCGGGTGCGGAGCGGGGCTGCTTGGCGACGGCGGCGCGGACGCGTTCGAGGAATGCGGCGCGGGTGGTGCGTGGAGTGGTCATGAGTGTGGCCCCTTGCGTGAGGCCCACCAGTCGCGGAAGCTGCGTGGGGCGGGGGCGGGGAATTGGCGGCGTGCGGTCCAGCCGGCGAGGGGGCCTGGGAGGGCGGAGAGCCAGCGGCGGCCTGCGGCGTCTGTCGAGTCTGACGCGGTGTTCATGAACCAGCGGGCGGCGGCGGAGGCGGCGCGGTAGCGTGTGGGGGAGGCGAGCGTCCAGGCCCAGGCTTTCATGGCGAGGCGCTCGCTGAGGGGCGTGAGGTGGCGTGAGTCCTGCCATTGGCGGAGGCGGATGAGTTCGCGGGGGATGTCGATGTGGACGGGGCAGGCTTCGAAGCATGCGCCGCAGAGGGAGGAGGCGCGGGGGAGGTCGGGGTAGTTTTCGACGCCTTTGAGGTGGGGCGTGAGGACCGCGCCGATGGGGCCTGAGTAGACCGCGCCGTAGGCGTGGCCGCCGCCGACTTTGCGGTAGACGGGGCAGGCGTTGAGGCATGCGCCGCAACGGATACAGCGGAGGAGTTCGCGGGCTTCGGAGGCGAGGAGGTCGACGCGGCCGTTGTCGAGGAGGACGACGTGCATCTCGCGGGGGCCGTCTTGCTCGGCGTGGGGGGTTGGGCGGCGCGGGCCTGTGATGGTGGTGGTGTAGACGGTGATGGGCTGGGCGGTGGCGGAGAGGGCGAGGAGCTTGATGAAGATGGGGAGGTGGGCGGCGGAGGGGATGAGTTTCTCGATGCCGACGAGGGCGATGTGGATGTTGGGGCAGAGGACGGAGAGGTCGGCGTTGCCTTCGTTGGTGCAGAGGACGAGCGAGCCGGTGTCGGGGAGGAGGAAGTTGGCGCCGCTGATGCCGATGCCGTTCTTGGCGGCGCGTTCGAAGAGGTCTCGCATGTGGGCGCGAGCGATGGCGGTGAGTTCTTCGGGTTGCTCGGTGTAGCGGGCGTGGAGCTCGCGGGAGAAGGCTCGCCCGACGGAGCGGCGGTCCTTGTGGATCATGGGGGTGACGATGTGGCTTGGGGCGTCGCCATCGAGTTGGAGGATGAACTCGCCGAGGTCGGTTTCGACGGTGTGGACGCCTGCGGCTTCGAGGGCGGGGACGAGGAGGGTTTCCTCGGTGGCCATGGACTTGGCTTTGACGCAGAGCTTGGCATTGTGCTGAGCGGCGATGGCGAGGACGATGGCGTTGGCTTCAGTGGCGTCTTTGGCGAGGTGGACCTTGGTGCCGGCGGCTTCGGCGCTCGTGATCCATTGGTCGAGGTAGCGGTCGAGATGCTCGAGGGTGTGCTGTTTGATCGCGCCGGCGTGGCGGCGGAGATCGTCGTACCGATCTTGGCTACCGAAGGCAGCGGCGGCGATGGTGCGGCGGCCGGAGTCTTTGGTGCGGGTGGCGTGGTGGACGAACTGTTGGAGCTGGAGGTCGCGGGAGGCGGCGCTCGCACGGGCGGGCATGGTGTAGGGGAGGGGGGGGAAGAGGACAGCGTGGGGGTCGTGCTGCGTGCTGCGTGCGGCGTGCTGCGTGGGGGAGAGGTCCATTTAGGGGCCCTCCTGTGGGAGCAGGCCCATGGATTCGGCGAGGATTTCGGCGAGGTGGCGGGTGCGTTGGTGGCCGGTCTTCATGCGTTGGCATGCGCCGTCGATGTTCATGGCGCAGCCGGCGTCGTTGCAGACGAGGGTTTCGGCGCCGGTGGCGGCGATGTCATGGACCTTTTCCTCGACCATGGGGCCTGAGATCTCGGGGTGCTTGACGGCGAACGCGCCTCCGAAGCCGCAGCATTGTTCGGCGTGGGCGAGGGGGCGGACTTCGAGGCCTGGGACGAGGGCGAGTATGGCGGGGGTGGTGCTGGGGCCGAGGCTTCGTTGGTGGCAGGAGGTGTGGAGGGTGACGGGGAGGGGACGCGGGGACGCGGGGACGCGGGGATCAAAGGACGCGGCAAGGCGAGCGGCCAGCTTGTGTTCGCCTGCGACTTTGGTGATGAACTCGGCGAACTCGTAGGTTTTGTCGGCGAGTGCTTTGGCGCGGGCGGCCATTGCGGGGTCGTCGTGGAACAAATGGAGGGCGTGCTCGCGGACCATGGCGGCGCAGGAGGCTGAGGGGGTGACGACGTGGGTGGAGGGCTCGAAGATCTCGATCATGCGCGCGGCGAGCGTGCGGGCGTCGTCATGCCGGCCGGTGTTGTACATGGGCTGACCGCAGCAGGTTTGGGCCTCGGGGAAGGCGATGGTGTAGCCGAGGGCTTCGAGGACGAGGACGACGGCGGTGCCGGCGCGCGGGTAGAACTGGTCGGTGAGGCAGGTGACGAAGAGGGCGATGGTGGGCCCGGTGGGGCTTGCGGGTGGGGGCACGTGAGAAGAGTACACGGGCGGAGGGGCAAACGGCCAGCGGGCAGGCGGCTCATGCGGGCGGCGAGTGGTCATTGGTTGATTGGGCTGATGGGCATGGGTTGGAGTGATGCGAGAACGAAACAAGGACCGCCTGGCGTGGTGGTCCTCGGCGTGCGTGGTCTGGGCTGTCGACTTACTTCTTTGTCTGCAGCGACGCCGCCAGGGCATCGATCTCGGTGCTCGACAGCTTTTTGCTCGTCTTGGTGAGCATGGCCTTGAAGTGTTCGATCTCGAAGGGCTCGGCGGGGAAGCCGACGTTGCCCTTGGGGCCGTCGCTGTCGGCGTTTTTGGTGCCGTCCGGCGAGACGAAGCAGAACCAGGGGATCCCGCCCTTCTCGTCCTTGCCGAACTTCTTGGTGATTTCGGCGGAGTTCTTGGTGCGGTCGACGTCGATCTTGCAATCGACGAATTCCTTGGCGAGGATCGTCGCGATCCCCGACTTGGCCATCCAGTCTTCGAGACGGTGGCACCAGCCGCACCAGGGTGCGCCGAAGTGGACGAAGACCTGCTTGCCGTCTTTCTTCGCTTCCGCGAGGGCGGCGTCGAGAACGGCGTTGGCTTCGGGGTGCGTCGCCTGATGTTTGGTCAGGAGCGCCATGACAGCCTTGGGGTCGTGCTCCGCCGGGGCCTCCTTGCCCGCCTCGGGCTTCTTCTCGAGCGAGCCGGTTTCCTGGTTCGCGAGCGGCTTGCCGTCGGCGTCAAGGATCGTCAGGAACGGGAGGCCGCTCGCTTTGAGGTCGGCGCCGTATGCGGTGGCGAGGTCCATGTGCTTGTCGAAGCGGCCCACGTCGATGTATACCACGTCGTACTCGTACAGCAGTTCCTTGGCGATCTCGCGGTCGGACTTGAACAGGCCGTGCATTTTCACGCACCACCCGCACCAGTTGGCGCCCCATTGCACCAGCACGCGGCGGTTGTTCTTCTTGGCTTTGGCGAGGGCTGCGTCGATCTGCTTCTTGCCGTCGGCGGCCTCGTCGTACACGGCGACCTTGGGCTTGGTGGCGGGCTGGGTTACGGGGGCGGTCGCGGGGGCTGGGGTGCTCACGGTCTGAGCAGCGGCGACCGATCCGGCGGCGAGGGCGAACAGCGAGACGAGGAAGCGAGGGGCGTTGGTCATGGGATGCTCCTTTCGAGGCAGTGTACCGCGGAGCCGAGGGCGGCTGCGAAACCGTCGATTTGATCGGGTGTGTGCGATGACGTGACCGTGGGTCGGAAGTAGAGCGGCACGGGGCCGCCGGGGTAGTCGATGAGGGGGACGAAGTACCCGTCCGCGTCCAGAGCCTGCTGGACCCGCTGCATCTCGGAGGCTGTGGGGAGATGGAAGACGAAGATCGGCACTTCGGGCGTGCCGCCCGGGCCTCGCACGGTCGTGGGGTCCTGGACGGGCGTCCAGCCGATGGCGTCGGCGAGGACTCGCTTCATGTGGGCGACGTTTCGGCGCAGCGCGTCGAGGTGCGCGGGCTCGCGGACGAGGACGCGGAGGGCTTCGCGGGCCCCGTCGATGAGCGGGGGCGGGCACGGGGTTGTGCCGCGATAGACCAGGGCGCGGTCGCGGATGCGGGCGATGAGCGAGACCGGGCCGAGCACCGCCCCGCCGTAGCACCCGAGCCCCTTGCCGAAGGTGGTCGTGAGGATGAGGCGAGGATCGCGCTGAACTCCAAAGTGGTGGGAGGTGCCGCGCCCGCTCTCGCCGAGCACGGTGAACCCGTGGCAGTCGTCGAGGATGAGCGGGATATCGCCGGGCAATCCGGCGAGGATGGCGGCGGCGGGGGCGACGCTTCCACCGGCGGCGAAGACGCCGTCGGACATGACAACGACCCGCTCGCCGCGCCGATGTTCGCTGGCGGCGACGCGGACGGCGTCGGCGGCATCAAGGTGTCGATAGGTGACGACGCGCAAGCCCGGGGCACCCATGCCGAACATGACGCTGCTATGACTCTTCTCGTCGACCACCGCGACGGTGAACTCGCCGGCGAGTCCCTGCCCGAGCGCGATGTTGGCGGTGTACCCCTCGGTGGTGAGGATCGCCGCGGGCATCCCGAGGAACGCGGCGATCTCCGCCTCCATGGCTTCGTGCGCCCGGGTGTTCCCCGTCGTCTCGCGGCTCGCGGTGGTGGTGGTTCCCCATCGCTCGAGCCCCTTGGCGATTGCGGCGTGAACCGCCGGATGCTGGGCGAGCCCGAGGTAGTTGCAACCGCCGAAGACGACGCGTGGCTTGCCGTCGATCACGGCAAGCGCACCGTCCCACGATTCAAAGCCGATCCTTGGCATGTCCGAGGATAGGGGCTGAGCGGTCTGTGAGGCTGGGAGGGTCCGGTGTGGGTTTTTCGCAACGCCCGCGAGACCCCGGGGTTGACGCGGCGCGGTTTGTGGTCGATGGTGTGGGGTCGGCAGGAGAGTCACCAGCATGCAAAGCCGCCCGAACGAAGATCGTCCGAAAAGCAGGACCAAGCCCGAATCGAGGCAGCCCGCGGACCCCACCGAGGGGACCAACTCGACGGAGTTCCTCGGCGATGTCGGCGTCCTGATCCACGAACTCCGCAACCTGCTCGACGGCTCGCTGCGGTGCCTCTCGCTGGCGCGAAGGTCCCTGTGTGCCAGCGACGCTTGGGCGAGAGACCCGCAGTCGGAGCGCGTGCAGCGGCAGCTTGACGCGACGTCGACCGCCCTCGAGCAAATGTCAAGCCTCGTCCACGGCGCGATGCAAG
This sequence comes from Phycisphaera mikurensis NBRC 102666, assembly GCA_943369765.1. GTDB lineage: Bacteria > Planctomycetota > Phycisphaerae > Phycisphaerales > UBA1924 > UBA2396. The sequence continues at coordinate 120,702 of CALROI020000013.1, forward strand.
GCCCGTCGATCTCGCTCGGGTCGCCGCTGCTGGCGGGTGGGCGGCCGGTCACTTTCTCGGACGCGATCGATCACGCGGTCGAGGTGATGAGCCCGGCGGCGGCAGAACTGGGCGTGTCGATGAGCGTGTCGGTGACCGACACGGTGGGGCGCTTGCCCGCGGGGCCGCTTTATCTCGCGGTGCTCAACGGGATCAAGAACTCTGTGGAGTCGATCGCGCGGCTGATGATCGACGAGAATGTCCCCGGCGGGATGATCAGCATCACCGCGCGGACCGAGGACTTCGACATGCGCACGGCCACCGTGAGGCCGATGGTGGCGATTGAGATCGTCGATGACGGCATCGGCCCGCCGAGCGGCGCGGATCTCGCCCGCGTGTTCGAGCATGGGTTTACGCACAAGCCGAGCGGGCTTGGGCTCGGGCTCGCGGTGGCACGCTCGGTGGTGGAGTCCGCGGGCGGCACGGTGGTGTTGCTGCGTCGGCGCGACCCACGCGATCCCAGGCGGCCGGGCGCGCTCTTGCGGATCGTGCTGCCGGTCCCGACGGCCAACTAGGAGAATCCCATGGGCGCAGAAGCGACATCGGGCGGGATTCGGGTGCTGGTCGTGGACGACGACGCGCTCGTCGCGGAGAGCCTCGCGGAGTTTCTGACCGCTGAAGGCTATCGGTCCGCGACGGCGGGGAGCCTCGCGGAGGCGAGAGCGGCGCTCGCGGCGGCGGCGGCCGAGGCCGACGAAGGGCGAGACGCGCCCATCGGCGTGGCGATCGTCGATGTGGGCATGCCTGGGGGGAGCGGGCTGGACCTCCTGCGCGAGATCGTCAAGAGCGGGCGCGGGACGGCTGTCGTGATGCTGACGGGGTACGGGACCGTCGAGAGCGCGGTCGAGGCTCTGCGGCACGGGGCGGTGGACTTTCTGACCAAGCCGGCGGCGGAGGGTGAGCTCCGCGTCAGTCTTGAGCGGGCGGTGCGGCAGCACACGCTGATGGCGGAGAACTGGAACCTCAAGCGTCGGCTGGAAGACCGGCACGCGCTTTCGAGCATCGCGGGGACGGACCTGCGGATGGTCAAGATCTTTGATCTCGTGCGGGCGGTGGCACCGAGCCGGACGACGGTCTTGATGTGCGGCGAGAGCGGGACGGGTAAGAGTCTCATCGCCCACGCCATTCACGATCTTTCGCCTCGGCGCAGCGGCGCGTTTGTGGAGCTTTCGTGCGGGAGCATCCCGGAGACGCTGCTGGAGAGCGAGCTGTTCGGGCATGTCAAGGGCGCGTTCACGGGCGCGCACGTGGACAAGCCGGGGCGGTTCCTGACGGCCAACGGCGGGACGATTTTCCTGGACGAGATCAACTCGGCGAGCCCGGCGATGCAGCTCAAACTGCTCCGCGTGCTTCAGGAACGCAAGTTCGAGCCTGTCGGCAGCAGCCAGACCATCGAGGTCGACGCCCGCGTGATCCTGGCGAGCAATCAACCTCTCGAACGTCTCGTGGCGGAGGGGTCGTTCCGTCAGGACTTGTACTACCGGATCAACGTCGTGAAGATCGAGTTGCCGCCGCTGCGGGAGAGGCCCGGCGACGTGATGCTGCTGGCGCACCGGTTCCTGGCGCGGTACTCGAACGAGCTGGGCAAGCAGGTGGTCGGGTTCACGAAGGAAGCCGAGGCCCGTATCGCGGCGTACACGTTCCCGGGGAACGTGCGTGAGTTGCAGAACCTCGTCGAGCGGGGCGTCGTCCTCTGCCGCGGGCAGGTCATCACCGAAGATGAGCTCCCGGCGCCTCTCCTCGAAGCGACGCCGTCGCGGGCGGTGAATGCTCCGCCCCACGCGCAGCCGGAGCCTTGGGTTCCCATGACGCTCGAAGAAGCGATGCGCGACCCCGAGCGTCGCGTCCTCTTGCGTGCCCTCAACGCCAACGCCTGGAACCGCCAGAAGACCGCTGAGCAACTCGGGGTCAACCGGACCACCCTCTACAAGAAACTCAAAGCTCTCGGGATCGAGTCGGGCGACACGGAGCGCGCCGCCTGACCCTCCCTGCTCCCCGTCGAGGCGCACGGGGAGCAGGTGCCACGCCGACCGCGGGCGAGCGTCATTCGCCGCTGCTCACTTGGGCACATACCACATCGGTGCATCCGGTCCGATCGGAATGCCGAGCCAGACCCACGCGAGCAGGAAGATCGTCCACGCGATGGCGAACACGACGGAGTACGGCACCATCATCGCGATCAGGTTGCCCATCCCGGCGTCTTTCCGGTGACGCTGCATCGCCGCCAGGATCACGATCGCGTAGCTGTTGAGGGGCGTCACGATATTCGTCACGCTGTCGCCCACGCGGTACGCGTTCTGCGTCAGTTCGGGACTGATCCCGACCATCATCAGCATCGGCACCAGGATTGGCGCCAGCACCGTCCACTTCGCGCTCATCGACGACATCAGCAGATTGACCGTCATCGTGAGCACCACGACGCCCGCGAGCAGCGCAGGGAGCGGCAGCCCCGACTGCACCAGGGCCTTGCCGCCGGCGAACGCGAGCATGCGGTCGAGCTGGGAGAACTGGAACGAGGCGATGAACTGGGCCGCGAAGAAGGCCAGCGCGATCACCGGCGCCATCGACACCATCGCTCCGATGAACGCCTTGGAGACATCCGCCTGCGAACGGATCGCCCCCGTGACCATTCCGTACACCAGCCCTGGCACGAGGAAGCAGACGAGAATCAGCGGCACCACGGCCTGACTCCAGCGCGGCTGCGGGATCGCGGTGGCAGCCGCGGCATTCGCGGGAGCCGACACGGGAATCGGCCCGAACGTCGGAGCCGCTGCGGGCATCGGTCCCGCGAGCGGCGCCCCGGGAACAAAGATCATCGCCGCGACCACCCCGACCGTCACCAAGGCCGCAAGGCTCGCAAGCCCGAGCGCCCGGCGTTCCGTCTTGGACAGTTCCCCTTCCTGCCCCGCCAGCGGATCATCCGACCTCAGCCCGCCCGACGCAACAAGCCGCGGCTCGACGACCCACGCGGTCACCGCCCACCCAAGCCCCGTCAAGAGAAACGTCGACCCGAACATGAACCACCAGTTCGCGGTCGCGAGCACGGTGTAGTCCGGCTCGAGCACACGGGCACCGGCCTGAGTGATCCCGCCCACCAGCGCGTCCGTCGATCCGACCAGCAGATTCGCGCTGAACCCCGCTGAAACTCCGGCAAACGCGGCGGCGATCCCCGCCAGCGGAGGGCGTTTGAACAGGATGTAAAGCCCCGCCGCCAGCGGCGGCAGCACCAGATAGCCCGCGTCGCTCGCCACGTTCGACACGACCCCGAGGAACACGATCGTCGGTGTCAACGCCCAGCCCGGCACGAGCCGCGCCATCCACCGAAGGATCGCCGAGAAAAGCCCCACCCTCTCCGCGACACCGATCCCGAACATCCCCACCAGCACCACGCCCAGCGGCGGGAAGTTGATGAAGTTGCGGATCATGTTCACCGAAAGCCAGTACACCCCTTCCGCGCTCATCATGTTCCGAGGCGTCACGGGCGATCCCTCGCTGACAAGCTCGATGATCGGCTTGCCTTGATCGTCTTTCTTCGGCCTGGTGACCTCGACGCCGTTCTCGACGATCTGCTCGGTCACGACGCGCGGCCGCTGCGGCTGCACCGACCACCCGAGCCCGGACCCGATGGCCGAGAGGACGATGACGAGCGCCGTTGCGCCCAGAAACAGGAACACCGGATCAGGGAGCTTGTTCCCAAGCCACTCAATCACCCCGAGCACCCCGCCGCCGCTGCCAGACCGCCCGCCGCCCGCATCCAGTTCCTGTGCCATGCATTCATCTCCTGTCCGAAGGGCGAGAGCATACCCGAAACCCTTCCTTCTGCCCGACGCATCGACGGTGAGACGGTGCCGCGCCATCGACGAAAGAGGGGTCCTTCTTGGGCTTCAGGCAAGCTCGGGCTCCGTCAGGGAGTCTGGTGAAAGTTGAGACGTTGAGCAAGCCGCGTGAACCCAACGCGCGCCGGTCGAGCGGCGGTGGGCTGGCTGCGCTCGCATACGGGTTGTGCCGAATCACTCCCCGTCGATCAAGTGCGGCCGATTGCAGTCCTCCCGCGGCTTGCGTACCGGTGGTGTCGGTGGCGGATTGCGAGAGATCGCTACTCGACAAGCGAGAGAGCGAGATCTGGTTTCATGACGATCTCCGAGCTCAAGCCGCGTGCGGAAGGAACGGGGTGCTGGTAGAAAGCAGTCTCGCCGCCGACCCTGATGACACCGCCGCGCGATGCGCCCTGCTGCGTCTTCGCCATGCCCACGCCTGGAACCGGCGGAAAGCCGCTGATCGTCCCGGTCTCAGCGGAGCCGCGCCCACCGAGGACCCAAAGCCACAGAAAGCGCTCCAGAACGGCTGAACGAGGGATCTAGCCCAACGAGGGATCTAGACCCAAGTAAAAACCCTAGGACCGAGTTTTGAAATGTCCCTATTGTGGCGTATCGGCATCTTGTGGCGCCCAATGTTCCATGAAGAGATGGGAACTTCGCCGATCACCTAGCATCCAATCATGAAACGCGTTTCCGGACCCGGTTCGGTCCGGGCGTGTTTCTACCCGCCTGAAGGAGGCTGCTCATGTTGAAACGGACGCTGACGATCGCTGCTCTTTTGTTCACCGCTGGCCAGGCTCTGGCGCAGGACGCCAAGCCCGCCGCGACCCCGGCGACCCCGACCGAGAAGAAGGTGGAGCCCGCGAAGGCTGCAAAGCTGTCGGTCGGCGACATGGCTCCCGCGCTCGAGGTCGAGAAGTTCCTCAAGGGGAACGAAGTGACCGGGTTCGAGAAGGGCCGCGTGTACGTGGTTGAGTTCTGGGCGACCTGGTGCGGGCCGTGCATCGCGGCGATGCCGCACGTGTCCAAGCTGCAGAAGCAGTACAAGGACACGGTCACGATCATCGGGGTGAACATCTGGGAAGACAAGAACTACGACGAGAAGACCTTCGCCAAGGCGAACGACTTCGTCAAGGCGCAGGGCGACCGCATGGCGTACACCGTTGCGTATGACGGCAGTGCGAAGAAGATGGACACGAACTACATGAAGGCCGCCGGACGCAACGGCATCCCGTCCGCGTTCGTCGTGAACCAGGACGGCAAAGTGGCGTGGATGGGGCACCCCATGTGGCTTGACGCGGTCCTCGCGGACGTCGTCGCCAAGAAGTGGGACCTCGCGACGAGCCCGGCGAAGCTGACGGCGGCCGAGAAGCAGCTGAGCGAGATCATGCGCAAGGCTGGCAAAGACGGGAAGGGCGCGTTGGCGGATTGGTCCGGTTTCGAGAAAGAGCACCCCGCCGTCGCCGAGGCGATGAGCGACACCAAGTTGCGTCTTCTCCTCGCTGCGGGCGAGTTCACCGACGCGTACAAGATCATGAACAAGCAGGCCGACGAGGCGATCGCGTCCAAGGACGCGATGAAGCTGAACGAGATCGCGTGGACGATCGTCGACCCCGACGGCAAGATCGAGAAGAAGGACCTGGACCTGGCGTTCAAGGCGGCCAGCAAGGGCGCCGAGTTCGCGAAGGGCACGGACGAAGAGGGCATGATCCTCGACTCCCTGGCCCGCGTCCACTTCCTCAAGGGCGAGATCGACAAGGCTATTGAGATCCAGACCAACGCCGTCGAACTGACCAAGAACGAGCAGATGAAGGATCAGCTCAAGGACTCCCTCAAGGAGTACCAGGACGCCAAGAGCAAGAAGTAAGCCCCGCGTCGCAGCATGAAACCAAGGGGCCGGGCGAGCAATCGCCCGGCCTTTCTTTTTCGAATCCTCGCCCGGGGCGGGGGAGGCCTCGGGCGTAAACTCCGCCCATGCCCTCCGCGTCGTGGCATCCTCTGGTCTGGGTCGCGCTCGGGCTTTCGCTCGGGCTTGCCACGGCCTCGCTCGGATGGCTCTGGCATGTCGGGCGGGCGATCCGTCGCGTGCGAGCGGCGGAGCGGCGGGCTAGGGCGGCGGAACGCATGGCGGATCTGGGGGCGATGACGGGCGGGCTTGCGCACGAGATCAAGAACCCGCTGTCGACCATCGGGCTGAACGCTCAATTGATCGCAGAGGCTGCGGCCGAGATTGACCCAGACGCCCCGACCGATCCGGACGTCAAGGCAAGACTTATGCGTCGGTCGGATTCGCTTCGGCGGGAGGCGGAACGGCTCAAGGGAATCTTGCAGGACTTTCTCGAATACGCCGGGACGCTCAGGCTTGATCGCAAGTCGGTGGACCTCAACGAACTGGTTTCGGAGTTGGCGGATTTCTTCATGCCGCAGGCGGAGCAGGCCGGCGTGCGGCTTCGCGTAGACCCTACGGCGGGGAAGGTCCGTGCGTTCGTGGACGCGGCGGCGATCAAGCAATCGCTGCTGAACCTGCTGCTGAACGCTGTCCAGGCGTTTCCGCCGGCGGCTTCGGGAGGCACGGGCCCGCGAGAGGTGATCGTCCGAACCGAGCGGAGTATGGACCGCGAGAAGAGCCCGTTCTCGACGGTGCACGTGATTGATACCGGCCCGGGGATGACGCCGGAGTTGCTGGCTTCGATCTTCAAGCCTTACGTGACAACCAAGCCCGGGGGGTCGGGGCTGGGGCTCTCGACGACGAAGAGGCTCATCGAGGCGCACGGGGGAAAGATCGAGGTCTATTCAGAACCCGGGCGCGGGACGGACTTTGCCGTCACGTTGCCGGGGGAATAAGGGCGCATCGAATAGACAGCCTGTTGAATTGAAGACTCACCGTCGACGCGGGATTACTTGGGAGCGACGGCCGGGGCTGCGGCGGGCGCGGCGGCCGGCGCGGGAACCACACCGGGGCCGACGGGCGTCACGGTCAGCGGCTCGGGGAGTTTGAGTTCCTTGCGGACCGCTTCGGTGATGTCGCTTCCGGGCTCGCCGACGAGAACCGTGCGCTGAAGGGCTTCGGCGAGGGCGCCGTCGGGATTGGCGAGACGGAACTCAGCGTCCACCGCGCGGGAGAGGATGACGTGGGAGAACCCGCCCGCGTCGGCGACCGTCTTGGCGGCGGCGGCGATCTCTTTGGTGGCCTGGGCGACCTGCCTGGCGGAGAAGGCGGCGAAGTCGTTCTCGAGGCCTTGGAGTTCTTTGACCTTGGCCTGGTAGTTCGGGAGTTCGGCCTGCAACTCGGGGGACTGTTGCGGCAACTTCTCAAGGCGAGACTTCATCCCAAGGAGCATGTCCTGCATGGGCTTCAATTTGGCTTCTTCCGCAGCCCGGGCGGCCTTGTAGGACTCGCTGAGCGTGAACTGGTCGACGATCAGTTTGCCGAGGTCGATGGTGGCGATGCGGACGGGCTTGGGGTTCGCGGCGACCATGCGGTCGGCGTTGGCCATCGGCCCGGGGCCCCGGTATCCGAGCCCGAGGGCAAGGCAAAGGGCAAGACCGGAATACATCACGACTCGTTCAGCATGCTTCATGGTGGACGATCATAGCCGAGGGCAAGCGGCGGGCCTTGCGTGCGGGTGTGGTTGGAAGTGATCGGGTGGGAGGAGCGAGCCAACAAAAAACCCGCCGAGGGGCGGGCTTTGTGAGGACTGAACTGAGGAGAACGAGGCAGTGCAAACAGGCTTACTCGGCGACGACGAGCTCGACACGACGGCTGGGGGCCTTGCCGTTGCGGGAGACCGAGCCCATGCCGACGGAATCGGCGATGCTGAAGCCCTTGCCGCGGAGGTAGGAGGCGACGGAGCGTGCCCGGGCCTCGCTCAGGGCCTGGTTAGAGGCGAACTTGCTCTTCTTGATGGGGGTCGAGTCGGCGAAGCCTTCGACGGTGATGCTGGCGCCCTTGGAGATGCCGCGGACGGCATCGTCGACGGACTTCTTCCCGGTGGAGGTCAGCTGATCAGAGCCGGAGGGGAAGAGGTTGGTGCCCAGGTCGACGCGGCGGCCGCTGCTGCGCGTGGCCTGCGGGCGATCGGGGCTGGGCTGGAAATTCTCGCCGGCGACAGGAGCGGCGGGCTTGGACTTGAGAACGGCGACATCGGACGCGAGCGTGTTGACGTTGCCCTCGACGCCGTTGAGGCGGTTGACGAGTTCGGCCTGCTGAGAGCGGAGCTCTTCATTTTCCGCCTTGGCCGCGACTTCGGTCTTGGACGGACCGCAGGCACCGAGGAGGGCGGAGAGACCGACGACAGCGACGCAACCGAAGCAACGAGACCAATTCATACCAGCCATGATTCCCTCCGGGGGTTCAAAATGAGGGCTCGCGTCGTTGCCGTGGATCCATCGCGGCTCTTTCGATCCGACGCGCGCACAGTGTATCGGCATGGCGGTCGATTTTCCCGCATGAGAACGCACGATCTTGTGATTTTTTCAAGTTCGAGCGAGGAAAAACACTAGGGAAGGTGGACCGGGGCCAGCGCCGGCGCGAGGATCCCGATGGCTCGCTCGATGAAGACCTTGCCGAGCAGCACGCCGACGGTGGCGATGGCGAGCGAGGGGCCCAGCGGGAGGGCGCGATTGGTCTTGCCTTTCGCGATCGAGGAAACAAGGGTGATCGCCAACCCGACGAACGCGGAGCCGAAGAACGCGAGGGTCGCGTCGATCCACCCCAAGCACGCACCGACGCCGGCCATGAGATGGACATCGCCCAAGCCGAGGGCCTCTTTGCCGAACGCCACGCTGCCAAGAAGACGGACGAGCCAGACGACCCCGCCCCCGATCAGCAGGCCGAAGAGCGATCCGGAGAGGGCGTCGAGCCACATGGGGATGGCGTGGGCGGCGGGGTAGGCGGCGAGGGGGCTTGCCGCGATGGGGCCTGTGGTTCCCGAGGTGGCCGGGCCGCCCCAGATTTGCATCGCGAGCCACCCGCCAAGGACCGCGAGGGAGACCGCCGGTGCGAGAAAGCAGAGTTCCTTGAACATCTCGCGTCGAGCGTGCGGGTAATCAAGCCAGAAGTCCGCCGGGGTTGCTTCCGAAGCGGGTTTGCCGTCGGTCGACAGGTCGGGAAGGGGCGGGGCTCCGCAGATTCCGGGGAACGGCTTGGGCTTGGGGCGGACCGAGTCTTCCCAGGCCTGGTAGTCGGCAAAACTGCGGCGGATAAGGCCTGTGGAAACGAAGACGTTGCCGATGAGGAGGCCCAGGACGCCGCCGATGGACGCGCCGACCATCCACCACCCGCCGCCCGACGGCGTAGCGGCGGGGGAAGCGAGGGCCCAGGTCCACCCTTGCTCGACGCGGACGAGCGTTTTGTTCTGGAGCTGAAGCCACAGGGCCCAGCCGGTGTGGGCGAGGACGCCGACGATGCCGGGGGCCCAGGCGAGTTGAAGGGGGATCATGTAGGTCCGGGCGTCGCAGAGGGTCATGGCGACGAGGCTGCCGAGCATGACGAGGGTCATGATGAAGAGGGGCCAGCCAGCGGAGAACCCGCCGAAGGCCCACTCGGGCTTGAGGGTGGACCAGTCAAACCCGAGCCAGACCGCGGGCTGATGGGCGGGGTAGAGGCCGTGCGGGGGAAGGACGTACCAAAGGAAGTAGACGAGCGCAAAGAGGCAGGCGACGAACGTTTCGACGATGGGGTACTCGGCGGAGATGCGGCTCTTGCAGAACCGGCACTTCCCGCGCAGGAGGAGCCAGCCCAGGATCGGGATGTTCTCACGCCACGTCAGTCTGGTGTAGCACGAGGGGCATCGGCTCGGGGGCGAGACGACGCTGAGCCCAAGGGGCATGCGATAGGCCAGGACGTTGATGAGCGACCCGGCGCAGGCCCCGAAGGCGAAGGCGAACAGTGTCTGTATCACGCGTGCCCAGAACTCCAAACTTTCGACCGGGTCCCTGGTCATGTCGCCTCTTGGGTGGTGCCGCGGCGGTCCTCGCCGGGGTGTGGGAACGGAACGATGAACAGACTATCGGCGATCCCCGGGCTCGGGCTCGTCCGCGTCCGGGTTTTGGCCCGAGTCTTGGGCGATCAGGGTGCTGAGCTCCTCGACGCGGAGTTCGGCCCGCTGGAGCACCTCGCGACAGCGTTTGACGAGGCCGACGCCCCGCTCATACTCCGCCAAGGCCTGCTCGAGCCCGACCTGGCCCTCTTCGACGCGTTCGACGATGGACTCGAGCTGTTCCATAGCCTGCTCGAAGGTGAGGTTGTCCGGAGAGGGAGGGGTCGCCTTGGACCCGGGCGTAGGGATTGGCGAAGGTGTTGGAGGAGCCATGGGTACACGGTACCGTCAGCCGAGGAAAAGATCCAACTGGTCTGGATTGGAGGGGGCACGTTCGCCGGGGCGGCGTGTTCGTCCGGGCTTGCGCGGGGGGACGAGGGTGGGGGGGCGCTCGCCGTCGACGGTGGAGCCGAATTGACCGTCGGCGAGGCGGGTGGTGAGGGAGTCGCCCGGTTTGATCGAAGCGACGGAGCGGATGAGCCGGCCTTGGGCGTCGGTGGTGAGGCTGAACCCGCGCTCCAAGACCTTCTGCGGGCCGACGAGTTCGAGGTTGCGGTCGAGGGCGTCGATGCGGTCGGCCTGCGATTCGAGGTAGCGGGACATCGACTGGGCGAGCCGAATCTGGACCGGCCGGACGTCTGCGGCGGCGAGGCGACGCCGAAGGGCTGCGTCGAGGCGTGCGGAGAGCGAGCCCAGGCGGCCGGACATGCGGGCGCGGAACGCGGAGGGCTGGGCGCGGTCCAGGCGGGCGGAGGCGTTGGCGACACGCCGGCCGAGTCGCTCGGTGAGCAGATGGACCGCGGAAGGAAGATGGCGGGCGGCGGAATCGACACGGTCGCCCGCGCGACGGAGGCGGGTGGAGATGATCGTCGTGAGCCGGCGCTCGGCGGTCTGCGTCTGACGGAGGAGGGCGGGGATCTCAGGCGTGAGCCTCATGGCCGCTTGCGTCGGGGTCGCGCAGCGTTCGTCGGCGACCAGTTCGGCGATGGTCGTGTCCGTCTCGTGACCGATCGCGGCGGCGACGGGGATCGGGCAGCGCAGCACCGCGTCGGCGACGACACGCTCGTTGAAGGCCCAGAGATCTTCCTTGCTACCACCGCCGCGCGTGACGAGCACCGCGTCGATCCCAAGCCTGTCGTGTACACGTCCGACCGTGTCGATCGCGGCGGCGACCTCGTTGGCGGCACCGTCGCCCTGCACGCGAACGTCCGCGAGCACGACGCCCACCGCGGGGCACCGGCGGCGGATGGTGTTCAGCACGTCCTGCAGCGCGGCACCCGTTCGACTCGTGATGACGGCGATCTTTCGCGGAAAGATCGGCAGCGGGCGTTTACGCTCGATCGCGAAGTAGCCCAGGGCTTTGAGTTCCTCGCAGCGTTGGCGGAAGGCCAGGTCGAGGGCTCCGACGCCGACGGGCTCGAGCGAATCGACGATGAGGCTGACGCGCCCGCCTTTGGCGTAGTACTCGACGCGCCCGCTGACGACGACCTGTATCCCTTGTTGAACGCGGACGCCGGCGGCTGAGACCTTGCGGGTGAGCGCGGCGAACATGACGCAATTCACGACGGCGGCGGCGTCCTTGAGGTCAAAGTACCAGTGGGTGCGGTCGGTGAAATTGGAGACCTCGCCCACCACGCGGACGCGGTCGGGAAATCCGGCTTTGAGCGAGGCGTCGATCCGGTCGGCGAGCTGGGAAACCGTGAGACGCGGCTCGGGGGCCGCAACCGCTCCGGCGGTTGCCGAGTGAAGCGTCGGGGCCTCTTCGGCGGCCTTTCGAGCGGCGGCGGTTTTTTTGGGGTCAAAGGGGAGCCTGCCCATGGCGTCATCGTACTCGGTACCCAACGAGCCCCCCAACGAGCCCCGAGCGTCCGCGAGCGGGTTGCTTTTTTC
>CALROI020000014.1:0-132389 GCA_943369765.1 Phycisphaera mikurensis NBRC 102666
TTCAGCCCGCCTAGGGTGTCCGCATGTCGGACCGCATCAGCATCCGGACGTTTGTCTACGACACCGGCATCTGCCGCAAGGGCTCGGTGCTGATGCCTATTGAAGCGATCGAACGTCTGCCGCGTAAGGTGTACACGTCGCGCATGATCGAAGGTTCGCTGGAGTTCCACATCGGCTCGGTCGCGATCCTGACGAATACATCACTTTGGATGGGGGACATCTGTTGCTGGTGGGAGGAGGGTCTTACGGCAGTGAAGGATCTGCTCGCGCTGCGGTCGACGTCTTGGAAATTGTGCGGCGAGCACTGCTGGATTGAGATCGAGATCGTGCCGGGGACGCGGCGGTCGCGTGTGTGGGCTCAGTCGAGCGAGGAGGGAGGCGCGGTGCCGTTCTCAGCCACGGCGGAGTGCCGCGTGCCGGATCTCGCGGAGGCGATGCTCGCCGAGGCGGAGCGGTTTTTCGTATGGCTCGACTCGATGAACATGCGCAGCGGCACGGACGAGATCCTTGCGAGGGTGCGAGAGCTGCGCCATGGGCCCGCACCGTGGAGAGCATGAGCGAGGCGTCGCGGCGTCGAACGCTTGCTTGGTTGAGCGGCGGTTGGCGTGCCGGGTGCCACGACCATCCCGCTTCGGGATGGTCGTGGAGGGGCGTCCCTTTCCGATCGGGTCCCGGCATGGGCCTTGCCCGGTCCGTCACGGGGAAAATCTGGTCAAGCATGGGGCACAACCGGTCGGTTGCGCTCCATGCTTGGGCGGCTTTCGTCGGTTTATGACCTTTATCCCATCTATTCACCCCCACCCCCCCACGGAACTCGGCGCCCCCATCCTCACCCCCACAACGTCCTAGGCCGAGCCTACAGCCGCGCCGGTCGCCCCTGCATCCGTCGATGCCGGGCGACGGCGACGGCGTGCGCCGACGCCCAAGACGCCCAGCGCAAGGACCGAGGCGCTCGCGGGGTTCGGCACGCCGATCAGCCCATACATGGGTCCGCTGCCATATTCGTTCATCGACATGCGAACGTGGTACCAGCCGGAACCCAGCGTGCCGGTCGCGAACGTCAGGTCGTCGTTAAATCCAAGCGGTACCAGCGTGCCGTCCTCCCGCGTGATCGCTGCATTGTCAAAGACGTCGGGCGACATGCGCTCTGCGAAGAAGAAGTAGTACGGGGTGCTTTCGGACAGATGGACCCAGACATCGAGCGTCGCGGCAAAGCGGTAGTCGCCGTAGAAGCCATTGCGGTAGCCCTGCCCCCACATCGAGAATCTCATCGCGTCGACGTGGAGCGTCGATTCGTGGAACGCGCGAGCATACGCGTACTGGGGATACGTGATGCCCCCGCCGTCATCGAGCGAGACCGCGGTGGCGTAGGCCAGGAAGTCCTCGTTCCCGTTCGTCACCACTTGCTCGTCGCGGCCGCCGCCGCCGACCGTGAATGCAAACGCGTAGGCATTGCGGAAGCTGCGAGGTTTGAGGGTGCCGTCCCCATAGTGGATGTCCGCGAACGCCGAGCCCGCGCAGACGACAAGCGCCGCCGAAAACGAAAGAGTCTGTGTCATGTCATGTCTCCCAAAGAGGACCTCCTCGAACGGACCCGCGTGCCACAGACGCGATCCAAGCCCGAACGATGGACCACGCGGTAAGTTTGCGGCGATCGCGGCGTCCGTCAACGCGAAAATTTCCGCGATGTGGCTATTCGGAGACAGGCTGTGACACTCGGATGCGGCGTCGCTTCGCCGCACCTGCCTGCGGCCTGTGCTCCCCCTCGGTCCACGATCGCGCGCCCGAGTCCGTTGGCGCGGTACTGGCGGACGTGGGAGCGGCGGTTGGGGATGTGGAGGCGGCGCGGCGGGCGCGAGAGCGACCCGAGCAACGCGGTGTCGGTGACCTTCGCGGGCGGGGCGGCGATGGGGGAGGAGAGAGGAGCGGTGGTGGGGGCTGGAGTGCGGGTGGGGGTGGGGGTCAAGGCGCGGAATCGGGCCGCGTGAGCGAAGGGCTTGGGGGTGAGGGGGTGCATCGCGGCGGGGGGGGTGGGGGTATATCTTGGCGCGATTGGGCCTTGGAGACTTGTCATGAAGCGCCGCCTGTTCATTCCCTCGTGCGTGCTGTTGGTGCTGGTCGTGGTGTTGTCGGCCTTGGCCTTCTGGCCAGCGGAGATGGTCGCGCCCGGGCACGCGGTCCGCGCCACGACGGTCAACGGCTGCGTCCGCGTGTGGATCGGCCGTTCGGGGGATTGGTCGATGTACAGGCCCGGCATCATCCCCGACAGGATCCGCGGGCACACGCGCGTCGAGCTCGGGTTCGAGGCGGCGGTGCACACGCAGTGGGTGCAGGACGGGCCCCTCGTGGGCACGCCCGGGACCTTTGTCGCGATGAAGAGCAAGCAGATCGAGGGCCTTGTCGTCCGCTTCCCCGTCTGGGTGCTGGTCCCGCTGGCGGTGCTTCCCCCGTGGTGGACGTTCGGAGCGTGGCGGAGCGCACGCTGGATCGCCCGTGGCGGGTGCGGGGGGTGCGGATACGACATGGCGGCCTCGCCGACCCGGTGCCCCGAGTGCGGGAAGGGGGCTCGGCCGGGGCTGGTGTCGAGGATCGTGGTCGCGGTGAGGGGGACGGTCCGAAGGTTGGCGGCGAAGGCCCTGACCATGCGCGGGCCTCTCTCTCGGTCTCGCGCGGGCGCACTAGACTGGTCGTAGATGTCCACCCTCGCCATCCACGAACCCGGCAAGCTCGCGGTTGATCAACGGGCGGTCTTTGACCGTCTGAAAGCGATCCTCTCGGGGGAGGGGGCTGACCGCAAGTACAACGCCATCCCCGAGTCTCGCAAGGGCAAGCTCATCAGCGTCGATGTTGCACGGCTCGTCTCGCCGGAGTTTCAGACGTGGGACGCCAAGGTGCGGCACACACCTTCGACCGTGAACCCCGCTGGGGCGTACGCCCATGACCGGCTCTTGCGCGAACTCGCCAAGCCCCCCGCCAACAAGTCCGGGACCAAGCGGCTCGTCGTCACCGCGGGCGGGGCTGGGTCGGGGAAGACTTCGCTCCTCGCCCTTACGACCGATCCGGTGCAAGCGGACCTGATCTTCGATAACCAGCTCCGCGACTTCGCCCGGGCCAAGCAGATCCTCGAGACCGCCGCGAAGCATGGCTGGGAGACGGAGTTCTGGTACGTTCACCGCCCCTTCGCCGACACCGTGCGGGCCGTCATCGAACGAAGCCAGCGGACCGGCCGGTGGAACATGCTCGCTGATCTGCCCCGCACGCACATCGAAGCCCAGTCGACCATCGTCCGCCTCCGCCGCGAGTTCTACGAGACGCCTGGGATCAAGTTCCGCGCTCAGTACAACGCGTCCGCCGCCCCCCACACTCCCAACGCCGCCGCTCAGCCCGCCCGAGGCTCGCGCGTCTTCTTCCGCGACCTCAAAGAAGGCGGCCCCTACCACCTCGCCGACGAAAAGCCCCTCCTCCAGATGATCCCCGCGATCCTCGCCAGAGCGATCAAGGATGGCCTCATCTGCGAAGAACTCGCCGCTCTCATCGCGCCGCCCGCCGTGGCCGCGTCCACTCCGGCCAAGCCCAAAGACAAGCGCCGCCGGTCGAAGGGTGCCGCGATCGTGGGAGCGGTGGGTGGAGTGGGGGGCGAGGAAACCGAGTCCTTCCCGAAGTGGATGGACCAACGCTTCCAACGCGCGAAGAAGTCGTCGCAGAAACTCGCCAAAGCCCGCGGCGACACGCTCAAGGTCGTCAAGGGCGTGGACATGAAGGGCGTCTAGCACACCCCGCAGACGAGCCCCGCCGCCGCCACCGACATCGCACTGAGCACGAACCACGCGACCACCATCGGCGAGCGTTCCTCGTCGCCCACGATCATCGAGCCCATCGGCTTCTCGAACCGGTACCACACGCCGAAGAGGCCATCCTCTTGCCATCCCAGCACGATCCGCGAGACGGTGTACGACCCGGCGACGAGAACGGCGTAAACCAAGACCCAAGAGGAGCCGGTCGGCGACGCGTTCGCCAGCGCGATCAACCCGAGGAGGATCGCCACACCGACGACAAACGCTGCGACTGCGAGGAGCGGCGTGTCCCACGTCGGCGGCGGCTTCCCATCACCCGGAGGTGGGTCGTACTTCATCAACATGCGTCCGCCGAGGGCCATGACCCAATTGTACGGGCGGGCGTTCTCAGAATAAATCGACGGCCATCCGCCGATTGGAGGCAGATCCCTCGTATGAAAGGGGCGAGCCTCGCCTCAGAGCAGGCGTGGTTTGCTCGATCCAGTCCCCAATCAAGCCCCCACCCAACCCCCCACCCAACCCCCCACCCAAGAGAGGGTCTCTATGTTCGTACGTCCCATCGCGATGGCGTTGGCGGTTGTTCTCGCGTGCGCATCAAGCACGACCGCCCAGCCCGTCGCCTCCCCCAACCCGGCCGTGCTGCCTGTCGCCCCCGCGCCCGATTTCCGCTTCGAGTTTATCGATGTCGAACGGGCGATCCCGCTCGCGGCCGGTTCGAGCGTGATCGACACGCGCCCGCTCGCCAAGTATCTCGCTGGGCACCTCCCCGGCGCGATCCGCCTCAGCGACGAGGCTGTGCGAGAGGTTGCGGGCTCGCTTCCCACCGCGATGCTCCCGTCCGAACGCCTGGCCGAGCTCTTCGGCCGGCTTGGTGTCGCGGATGACAAGCCCGCGCTCGTCTACAGCGACCACGAGGACCCGCTCGCTGCGACCTTGGTCGCCTACGCCCTGCTGAAAGCCGGGCACCCGCATGTCCGCGTCCTCGACGGCGGCTTCACCGCGTGGCAGGGTTCGGGCCCGACCACGCAGGACTTTCCGACCATCACACCCAGGCCTTGGACGCGCAGCCCCAACACCACGCTCGCGGCAACCCTCGACGACGTCCGCGAGGCCCTTCGCACCGAGGAAATCGCGTTGATCGACGCGAGGCCCCCAAAGTCCTACCGCGGCGAGGGCAAAGCCTGGAAGCGCAACGGGCACATCCCCGGCGCGACCAACCTCGACTGGCACACGCTCGTGAACGCGGACAACGAGAGCCTGATGAAGGCGCCCGCAACGATCCGCGACATCATCAATGCGTCCAAGGCGAGCCCCGACGACCCCACGATCGTCTACTGCGGCACCGGGCGCGAGGCCACGCTGCTCTTTCTCACGCTCCGCACCGCCCCCGGTTGGCGGAACGTCCGCCTCTACGAAGGGTCGTGGACCGAGTACCAGTCGCACGCGGACTTGCCCGTCGAGATCGGCAGCGAGCCTGGCGTCGCGATCCACTCCGACGGTGCCGTCTCCACCAGCGGGCAGCCGAGCGAGCGGACCATCCGCATGCTCGCCGATCGCGGGACTCGAGTGATCGTCAATTGTCGCACGCCCGGCGAGACGCGCGAGGTCGGGTTCGCCGAGCGGGCGATCGTCGAAGCCGCCGGCATGAAGTATGTCGAAATCCCCCTGGGCGGCTCGGAGGGTTACAACACGCAGGATGTCGAGAGACTCCGCGCCATCATCACCGAGCATGGCACCACGGGCCTCCACCTCCACTGCGCGGGTGGGCCTCGGGCCTCGACGCTGTGGGCGGCGTACCTCGTCCGCTACGAAGGCCTCACCGCGCCCGCTGCGATCGAGCGCCTCCGCAAGGCGGGCATGCTGCGGGAGTCGTCGCTCGAACGGTTGCTCGGCGAAACACTCTTGCCCACCGGCGCAGCTCGATGATCACTTCCCGACGCAGAACGTCGAAAAGATCCGCCCGAGCACCTCGTCGGGCGAGATGTGACCGGTGATCTCTCCCAGATGGTCGAGCGCGAGCCGGAGTGAACCAGCGACGACCTCGGGTTCGCGCAGTGTTCTCGCAACGTCGTCAAAGGACGCGAGCGCCATGCGGATCGATCCCGCCGCTGCGGCTAGGCACCGCCGGTGGCGGGGAACCACGACCAGCACCTGATCGAGCGCTCCCGCACCCCACGCCGCGAGGGCGATCCGGCGTCGGAGTTCGGCGAGATTCCACCCGTCGAGGGCGCAGACCGCGATCTCCGACGCGTCCTGCCGCAATGCGGACGCGGCGTCCGCCTTGGTTCGGACGCGGAGGATCGCCGCCCGGCCTGACGGATTTTCAAACGCCGTGAAGGAGCCCGTCGGGTCGCAGCGCACGATGACCGCTGCGCCCGCGATGGCACGCCGTGCCGCGACCTGCGCTGCTGCATCGATTTCCCCCGCGGCGGCCTCATCGAGCCCGGCGAGATCGACCAATTCAACCTCACCCGCGCCCGGCACGTCTTTCGAGAGATCCAACGTCTCTGCGAGCACATCCCGGGTCGTCCCCGCCACCGGCGAGACGACGGCCCGTCTGCGCCCGAGCAAGGCGTTGAATAGTGTCGACTTTCCCGCGTTGGGCGAGCCCGCCAGCACGACCCGGGGCTTCTCTGCGACCGACTCGGCCGCTGCGGCCCCGAGATGCCCCTCGATCGCCGTGGCGAGCGAGCCGAGCCGGGCTGCCAGATTTGTTGGCGCGATCGGCACGACGTCCTCCTGATCGGTGAAGTCAATCCCCGCCTCGACGAGCGCGAGCAGCCCGGCCAGATCCTCCGCCCAGCGGCGGTAGGCCGCTCCGCTGCTTCCCGAGAGCAGCGAGCGTGCCGAGGCCAACTGTCCCGCGGTCTGGGCTGCGATCGTCGCCGCGACGCCTTCAGCCTGATCGAGCGTGAGCCTTCCGTTGAGGTACGCCCGCGCGGAAAACTCGCCCGCCTCCGCGTGTCGAACACCCGGCACCGTCAGCAGCGTGTCGATGAGCCGTGCGACGAGCGCAGGGTTCCCGGGACATTGAATCTCCGCGCAGTCTTCTCCGGTGTACGACCCCGGTCCGGGCATTCGCAGCAGCGTCACCGGGCAGGCCGACGCTCCGAGCTGAATCCTTGCTGCGGAGACGCCCCGCGTGTTCGGCGGCGAGGATTCGCAGAGTGTGTCGAGCAGGCGTGCCGTCGTGGGTCCCGACACGCGCACGAGGGCGCGAGCGGACCTTCCCGCCCCGCTCGCGCACGCCACGATGGTGTCGCCCAGTCGCATGAGGGTCCTCCCACGCTTGCGCGTGGGGCTCGTTACCGCTTGCGGAACCGGTCGGGGGGCGTGCCGCCGGTGGACTTGCCACTCCCGGCGCTCCCGCCGCTGCTTGCCCGCTTGGCCGCCTCTTCCTGCTTCTGCTTGGCGAGCGCCGCTCGTTCCTGCAGTTTTGCCCACCAGCCCATCATCCCGCCGCCTTGCTTGCCCTTGGCCATGCGTTCTTCACGCATCTTGTCCACGTTGAGCAGGTCGTGCGTGTCGATGTGCTTTTTGATCCACTTGCTCTCGAGGATCCCGAGCACCGAGTTGGTGAAGAAGTACAGCGTCAGGCCGCTGGGCGCGTTGTACATCATCAGCGGGAACATGAACACCGTCATCCACTTCATCATCTTCATCTGCAGCTCTTGCTCGGGCGTCGTCGTCGCCGAGGGCGGCGGGCTCATGTACTTCTGCTGGATGTAGAACAGCACGCCCATCAGCAAAGGCAGGATGTTGAACGACGAGATCTCGCCCATGAGCGGGGCGGTGAAGAGCGTCTTGTGGAAGTAGATCAGCCGGTCCGGCTCGGCCAGATCGCCCAGGAACCAGAACGGGAAGCTCCCGCTCGAACTGCCCATCTGCTGGAACAAGCCGAAGAACGCGCCCTGATGCCGGATCTCAATCGCGAAGAACAGCATCGCGGACAGCGCGATCCACACGGGCGTCTGAAGGAACATCGGCAGGCACCCCAGCATCCCCGCGGGGTTGATCCCCTCCTCACGCCAGAGGCGGGCGGTCTCTTCTTGCTGCTTCTTGGGGTCGTCCGCGAACTTCTCCTTGATCTGCTGCATCTTGGGCGCGATGCTCTGCATCTGCTTCCCGAACCGTTGCACGCGGATCTGCGACCACTTCGTCACTGGGTGCAGCAATGTCCGAACGATCACCACCAGCAGCATGATCGCCAAAGCCCAGTCCTTGGTCACGTAATCGTGCAGCACCACGAGCAGTTTGAGCAAGGGCTCGGTCAGCCACGCGAACGTGCAGCACCCGCACATCCCGCCGAAGTTGAACAGCACCACCTGATCCACGCCCGTCGCCTTCGCGAGCGGGTCCTTGCGGATCACCTGGGCCGACTGCGGCCCGACATAGAGCGCCTGCGAAACATCGAGCGTCGCGCCCGGCGCGACCGTGGTCGCGCGATCGTTGAGCCTCAGCGCCGAAACCTGCGCGCCTTTGGCTCCGGCACGCACGATGCGGTCCACGATCTCGATTC
Organism: Phycisphaera mikurensis NBRC 102666; assembly: GCA_943369765.1. Classification (GTDB taxonomy): domain Bacteria; phylum Planctomycetota; class Phycisphaerae; order Phycisphaerales; family UBA1924; genus UBA2396. Next base: position 8,314 of record CALROI020000014.1, read on the forward strand.
GAGCCATGGCCAGGTCAAGGGGCGTGCCCGGGGCTTTGTTCAGATCCACCAGCGGAGTCGCGATCGCCGCGAAGTACCGGTTGGTCGCGCCCGTCCACGCCAGCTCGTACCCGCGTTTCGCGGTCGTCTCGTTCGGCCAGAGGGTGAGGTCCGGCGCGGGCTGGCCGTTCCCGTCGAGCGCACCGATAAACGTCGCGTGGTCGAGCACCACCGCCGAGTCGTTTCCGAGGATGACTTGGCGCGAGGGATCGCTCTTGGGATCGATCAGGTATCCGAACCGCACCCGCCGCTTGTCGCCGCCGTACGAGACCTTGTCCGCGGTCATCTCGACGGGCCCGAGCTGGAACCAGCGGACCGACATCGGAGCGTCCGTCAGGTTCACGAGGTTCTGGTGGACGCGGATCGCGTAACTGTCCTTGACGAGTTCGAATCGTCTGGTGATGGTCGCGACGTTCTTGTCGGTCGCGGGGTTGTAGATGGTCGCTTCAAAGTGCCCGGGTGCCGCGCTCTCCCGCCAGACGGTGGGGGAGAGAAGATCGACGTACGCGCCGTCGATCTGGACCCCCAGGAGCGCCATCGGTGTGACGAACTTCCCGGTGATCATCTCCTTCTCGCTCTGCACCTCGACGTGCGTCTGCTGGTCGATCTCGGTGAAGTAGCGTGTCAGGGTCGCGGATTTGATCCCGGCTCCCTGGAGCGAGAACTCAAGCTTGAGCAGGTCGGTGCCGGCCTGGTCAAGCCCGCCGAGCGGTGCCGGGGACGCGGCTGAGGGCGCTCCCGCTCGAGCCGCCAAAGCGACCGTTGCGGCGGGAACAGCGGGGGCGGCAACCGGTGCGCTCGGAGCCGGGGCGGGTACCGCGGGCGGCGTTCCCGCCGGCTGTGCCGCGGCGGGCGCGGGGTTTGCCGCCTCCACAGAATCGCTCTTCCCCTTGCCTTGTGGGTCGGTCGGTGCGGGTGTTTGGGCCTTGGGCGCGGTCTCGCTCAGCGCCGCGTTCTGCCGCCCGGTGTTGCGGAACACCGCGGTGAACAAGCCCGCGCCAAGGATCGCCGCCCCGATGATCACGCCCCAGCGAAGGGCTCTGTTTGGATTCTCTGCCATTGGACCGGAGGGTAGGGCGGAAATCCGGCGGATTCGCCCTTGGCAAATGGGTCACACGTCGGCTCGTGCCATCCGTCGCGCCGCCCGAATCGCAGCGATTGTCTGAGGGACCCTTGTAAATTGGCCAATTGGACCCGTTCGGCCTACCGCCCGTCGTACAGACGGTCAATCAGCCAACCCGGCAACTGCGGGATCCCCCGCATCTTGTTGGCTGTCGCGTCGATGTCGTATGCCACGCGGGCAAACTCCGCCCGGTCGGGGTGCAGCACCAGATAGCTCGCCCGTGGGTCGTGATCCCGAGGCTGGCCGACTGACCCGACGTTGATCACAGCCTTCTCGCCCTCGCGCCACCGGTAACACCGGTCGCTTCCCAGCTCATCAGGCGGGTAGAAATCAGGCTCGTTCGTGAACACACCCGGCACGTGCGTATGGCCCACCAGGCACACCCGCGTCACTCGGTCGAAGATCGACTCCATCTTGTCCGGCGAGTTCTGAGGGTCGTCGGGGAAGATGTACTCGTTGATCGGCCGCCGGGGTGACCCGTGCACCGCCAGGATCGGGAACGCCAGGTCCGGCGGCTGATCAACCACCCGCACCCGAAGCTTGCCGAGAAAGTCGTACCGCTCAGCCCGGCTCTTCTCGTCGGGCTCTTTGTCAAACTGTTCCCGCGTCCAATAGGCGGCAGTTTCCGCGCCCTGATTGAAGTTCGTCGGCTCGTAAAGCACCGCGAAGTCGTGGTTGCCCATGAGGGCCCAGGCACACTTCTCGCGGACGAGGTCGACGCACTCCAGCGGGTCCGGGCCGTACCCGACCGTGTCACCCAGGCAGATGATCCGGTCGATCTTCCGGGCTGAGATGTCCGCGAGGACCGCTCGAAGGGCGGAAACGTTGGCGTGGATGTCACTGATGACGGCAGTCGGCACAGAGATGTCCCAAAGGGTGGGGGGGGCCGGTCGGAAGGTGGGAAGGATAGCGAGTCTGCACCCGCCCCGCACTGTCAATGCGTTCCAACCCGTCCAAGCGTCTGACGGTTCCGGAAGATTTGGTTCAAATAGGTATTTTGCCGCCTTTACGGCGACCGAATCGGGCAGCCTAGGGCGTCGGTCTGTCATCTCGGCAGTCGGACCACGTCCGCATCCTTCCCTCAGGCACCCCAAAGGAACTCACGGTTTGGCATCCCCGTTGCCGCCCGTTTCTTCATGCGGGAGGCCCGTCGGTCCGATCCTTGTCCATCGCCTCCCGTAACGTTGGAAGTGCCGAGAACCTTGGTCGGTGTTCAGAACCAATCAAACACCGTACCTCAGTCGCGAAGAGAAGGGACCACCCATGCCCGCAGCCGCCGTGTCGTACCAGCGCACCCGTGAAATGTCGATTGACGAGCTTCTCTTAGAGAACAGAGTCATCTTCATGATCGGGGAGATCAACCAGGCCTCCGCCGCCCGGGTCATGATGCAGATGCTCTACCTCGAGAACCAGAAGAGGGGGAGCGAGATCAACCTCTACATCAACTCCCCCGGCGGAGCGGTGGACGACACCCTCGCCATCTACGACACCATGCGGTTCATCTCGAGCCCGGTGGCAACGTACTGCATGGGGCGTGCCTATTCGGGTGGGTCGGTTCTCTTGGCCGCCGGTCAGAAGGGCAAGCGGTTCATTCTGCCCCACGCGAAGGTCATGATCCACCAGCCCTATGGCGGCGTGGGCGGGCAGGCGGAGGACATCCGGATTCAGGCTGAGCAGATCATCAAGACCAAGGCGGAACTCAACCGCATCCTGGCGTCGCACTGCGGGAAGGACGCAGAGCAGATCCACCGTGACAGCGAGCGTGACCGGTACTTCACGGCGGAAGAGGCGGTTCGGTACGGCCTGGCCGACGAAGTGCTGACCGAGCCCCCGAAGGAAGCCTCCGGCGTGCTCGCCGGCGTCCGCTGAGGCTGGCTTGCTCTGATCCCGTGTCCGTCTGATCTTCCACTCCGTCCATCAACCACGAGGTTTCACCCATGTCTGGATATCTGGTTCCGATCGTCATCGAGAAGGGCGCCAAAGGCGAGCGCGCCTACGACATCTACTCGCGTCTCCTCAAGGACCGCATCATCTTCCTCGGCGCCCCCATCGGCGACGAGGTCGCGAGCGTCGTCATCGCCCAGCTGCTCTTCCTCGCCAACGAGGACTCCAAGAACGACATCCATTTGTACATCAACTCCCCGGGCGGGAGCGTGACGGCGGGCCTGGGCATCATCGACACGATGAGGTTCATCGACTGCGACGTTTCGACGTACATCATCGGGCAGGCTGCCAGCATGGGCAGCCTCATCGCCACGTGCGGCACAAAGGGCAAGCGGTACGCGCTCCCCAACGCCCGCAACCTGATGCACCAGCCGCTCCTCTCGGGCGTGATGGAAGGGCAGGCCACCGACCTTGAGATCGAGGCCCGCGAGATGCTCCGCCTCCGCGAACGCCTCTACCGCATCTACGCCGAAGCTTCCGGCAAGACCACCGACCAGATCGCCCGCGACTGCGACCGCAACAAGTGGCTCGACGACGGCGAGATGCTCGAGTACGGCCTGATCGACAAGGTCCTTCAGCGCATGCCCGTCGTCGCCAAGCCTCACAAGGCTGAGGACTAAGCGCCCCTCGTCGACGGCTGCGGGCTGACGCGGCTTCGAATTCCAATAGCAAAGAACCCGAGCCTCGGACGGCTCGGGTTCTTTCTTTGGTCACTTTCCGGTCCGGACCGCGACTTACTTCGCGGGCGTGACTTTCACGATCTTGTCCGGGTCGTTCAGCACGACGTACAAGTCGCCGTTGGGCGCCTCGGTGACGTCGCGCACGCGGCCCATCCCGTGGATGATCTCTTCGCGTTCGACCAGCACGCCGACCCCGTTCTCGACCTTGAGCCTCAGGCGGTCGACGTTCGCGCCGGACAAGCCGCCCGCGAAGATGTCTCCCTTCCACTTGGGGAACGCGGCGCTGTTCGACATCCCCATCCCGCACGCCCCGATCGACGGCAGCCAGCGGTACGTCGGCATGATGATGGTCGGCTGGTCCGCCTTCCCCTCGCTCTTGGACTCCGGAACGTCGATCCAAGGCGTCCGCAGCGGCGTGTCCTGGTAGTTGATGCCGAAGGTGACGATCGGCCACCCGTAGTTGCCGCCCTTTTGGATCAGGTTCACCTCGTCGCCCCCGCGAGGCCCGTGCTCGGTGTCCCACAGGTTGCCGGCCGCGTCAAAGTGAAGCCCTTGCGGGTTGCGGTGCCCGTACGACCAGATGCTCGGGTACTCGTCCTTCTCGTTCACGAAGGGGTTGTCGCTCGGGATCGTCCCGTCGTCTTTCACGCGGTGAATCTTCCCGTTGGGTCGCTTGCGGTCCTGGGCGTGCTGGCCGGCCCCGCGCTCGCCGATGCCAAAGAACAGGATGCTCGAGTCCTTGGGGTCAAAGGCGATTTTGACGCCGAAGTGCAGCCCGCTGTTCATGTAGTGCTCGGGCTTGGCCTGGAAGATGTTCTGCTGGTCGGTCCAGAGCACTTTGCTGCCTTCAGCCTTGAGTTTGCCGCGGACGACGCGCGTCATGTTCTTTCGCTTGTCGGTTTCGCCGGGGTCGGTGAACGCCAGATACACCCAGCCGTTCTTGGCGAAGTCCGGGTGCGCCTCGACCTCCATCATCCCGCCTTGGCCGCTCTCGATGGACTCCGGGATGCCGTCGATCGTCGTCAGTTCGCCGTTGCGGTAGAGCATCACCGGGCCGCTGCGGTTGGTGACGATCATCCCTTCAAGCGGCCCAGAGATGAACTCCACGCCCCAGGGCGTCTTGAGACCCTTGTCCACGACCGTTTCGACTTTGTACTTCTCGTGCTGAGACGAGTACACGCCCGCGACCGCTTTCGGATCGCCCAGGCGTGAGCGCCTTTCGTCCCGCTGCTGCTCGCGGAGATGGACGACAAGCGACCAGATCTGCTCGTTCTTGAGCGTCGCGCCGAACGCGTGCTTGTCGTTCCCTTTGATCCCGTTCTTGATCGCGTCAAAGAACGGGCGGTCGTACTTCTGTTCGAACATCTCGTCGGTCAGCAGGCTCTTGGTGTCCTTCCCGCCGTCGCCTCCGCCCTGACCGTTGGCCCCGTGGCACTCGGCACAACTCTTGGCCCACAGCGCCGACACATTCTGGGCATGGGCAGCACCCGCACAGACAGTCAACGCGAGGAGGGAGGTCACAAACGCTTGGTGGTGGTTCGACATGGGCTGATCCTATTCCCCCCGTCAGACTACCCGCCGGACCTCCTTCGAGACCGGTCGGTACGGGCGGCACAACCGTCCCAGCCTCCCCAGAACATCCTTGAACCTTCGGGTCCCGGAAACCCCTCATCCGGTTCCACCCGATGTCCATCCGTCCGGAACGCCGGGCATTGGAGTCCTCGCATGAAGATCGGAATGTTGGCCGCTTTGTTCGCCATCGCTGGTACCGCATCCTCCCAGCCCGAAGCCCCGCAGCCCAGCGGCTTTACCTACCAGGGCGAGATGAAGGTCGCCAACGCTCCGGGGAACACCTCCGCCGACGTGCGGTTCCGCCTGTACGACTCCCCCTTCGGCGGGACGCAGATCGGCCCCATGCTCCAGCCTCCCCCGGTCGTCCTGCTCAACGGCAGGTTCACCACCACCCTGGACTTCGGCCCCGGAGTCTTCACCGGCGAGGCTCGCTGGATGGAGATCGAGACCCGTGCGCCCGCCGGCGGCGGCGTCTGGACGGTCCTCGCGCCGAGACAACTGATCACCGCCGTGCCCTACGCCCTCTTCGCGCTCAACAATGCCGGACAGGGGACCCAGGGCCCCGCCGGCCCTCAGGGCCCGCCCGGTCCGCAAGGGCCGCAGGGCGTCGCCGGTCCCACAGGTGTCACTGGTCCAGAGGGTGCGACAGGACCCGCCGGCCCGCAAGGCTCTCCCGGACCCGCCGGCCCCCAAGGTCCAGCCGGTGCCGCCGGATCCACAGGTCCGCAAGGTCCTGCTGGAACTTCGCCATGGCTGTTGCAGGGCCTCAACACAACCTATCAACAGGGCAACGTCGGCATCGGTATCTCCCCGCCGATTTATCCCCTCCACGTCGAAACCACCCAGGCCCGCGCGGGCTTCTTCGCGTCCAATCTCGCCAGCGGCCCGTCCTTTGGCCTGCTCGGCAAAGCCATCAGCCAATCCGGCGTCGGCATCGTCGGGTGGTCTTCCGCGACTGCGGGCGGCGGCGTCGGCGTGCAGGGCCAATCCGACAGCCCTTCTGGGCGAGGCGTCCAAGGATGGGCCATTGCCACTACCGGCGAGACCTATGGCGTCTGGGGGCTCGTTGATTCTCGCGACGGCTTGGGCGTTCTGGGGCACAATCGCGCGACCACCGGCGCGTCAACCGGCGTCCTGGGCCGCGTTGATTCCAACGCTAACGACGCGGTCGGCGTCTATGGCTACGCCGCCGCAACCTCGGGCATGACCGCGGGCATCTGGGGCGTCATCGAATCCAACACCGAGGCCGCCGCGGCCGTCTACGGCACCGCCACGGCCACCACCGGCGTCACCATCGGGGTTCTCGGTGCTGTCGACTCCCCGGCGGGCTACGGCGTCTTCGCCATTGGTGATCTTGGGTCCAGCGGCGTCAAGGAATTCGTCATCGACCACCCCCTCGACCCCGCCAACAAGCTCCTCAAGCACTACGCCGCTGAAGGTCCCGAGCCTTACAACGTCTATCGCGGCAGCGTGAACTTGGATAGTGAGGGCACCGCGACGGTTGAACTGCCCGCGTACTTCGCCGCCATCAACCGCGACGAGACGTACCAACTGACCGCCATCGGCGCTCCCGCGCCGGGCCTGTACATCGCGGAGAAGGTCACGGGAGGCCGGTTCCGCATCGCCGGCGGACCCGCTGGTCTCGAGGTCTCGTGGGCTGTGACCGGTACGCGCAACGACGCGTGGGTGCGCTCACGCCCGGCGGTTGCGGAGGTCGACAAGCCCGAGGGCTGGCGTGGTCGGTACTTCACCCCGTCGCTCTTCGGCGCGGGCGAAGAAGCGAGGATCAGGCCGAATCGCAAGGCAGTTTCGGTGCCACCGGCGGTGGAGCTTGTGCAACAGCCCGAGAACTCGCCGGAACATTGACGCACTCTTTGCGCGTTTCGACCTGCTTTCGGCAGTGAGGCTGTCGATACTTCTACGACCACGTTGCAATGGTTCGGCGAAGGAGGCTCTCATGCCCAGCAAGCTCCCGTACCGCGCGGTGTTTATCAGCGATGTCCACCTTGGTTCGGCGGCCAGCCGCGCCGACGCCGCTGCGGACTTCCTCAAGCATGTCGAGTGCGAGACGCTGTACCTCGTGGGCGACATCATCGACATGTGGCGGTTGCGCTCGCGCTGGTACTGGCCCGAGACGCACAACAAGTTCATACGACGTGTGCTCAAGATGGCCAAGCATGGCACCCGTGTCGTGTTCATCCCCGGCAATCACGACGAGCACGCGCGTGACTATGCGGGCCTCAATTTCGGCGGGGTCGAGCTCGTCCGCGAAGCTGTCCACACCACCGCCGAAGGCAGGCGTCTGCTCATCATCCACGGCGACGAGGTCGACGCGGTCGTCCGTCACCACCGCGCCCTCTCGATGATCGGCGGCGCGGCCTATGACAAACTCGTCACCATCAACCGCTGGTCCAACATCATCCGTCGAGGGATGGGGCTCCAGCCTTGGTCGCTTTCCGCGGCGATCAAGCAGCGCGTCAAACGCGCGTGCCAGCATGTCGCCAAGTACGAGCAGACCCTTGCCGACGAGGCCGCGAGGCGCGGGCTCGACGGCGTCGTCTGCGGGCACATTCACAAGGCCGAGATCCGGACCATCCGGACCGGTGACGGTCGCGAGGTGCACTATTACAACTGCGGCGATTGGGTGGAGAGCCTCTCCGCGCTCGTGGAGTACGACGACGGCATGCTGCGTGTGATCAAGCCCGAGCCGCTGGTGGCGACGCTCCGCGATCCGGAAGATGCCGCCGAGACGCTGATCGCGTCGCACGCTTAAGCCTCGGCGTGGCTCGGGCTCAGCTGCCTGGTGGTGAATCACTCACGCCATCATCCGGTACAATCCTGCGGGATGCGGGACGGAGGCTCTGATGATCAGCGTGACGTTGCTCGCGGCCGGTTTCTGCTCGCTTTCCATGATCGCCCAGCCGCAACCTCCCGTCGCGTCCGTTCCGGAGGTCAAGAAGGAGGCCGAACCTCTTTCCGTTGTCGCGGTGCTCAAGAGCCAGGCTGGTCTTCTCGCGCCGTTGGTCAAGAGCGATCTGGCCAAGGGCTTTCTCGGCGCGGTCGATCGGCTGCCCGCGCCCGCCGCTCGCACGGTGTACCGCAACCGTGAGAAGGGCGTCGCGGTGGACGCTGCGGAATGGGCGAAGTTGCCCGTCGCACAGCAGGCTGAATACAAGCCCCGGGAATGCACGCCGGAGTTCTACTACATGACCGGGTTCGGTTCGCCGCTCGTCTACGTGCGCGTGATCGATCTGATGGCCTCGAATGGCGTCTCCTCATTCAAGAACGCCCGCGTCCTGGACTTCGGCTACGGGACCATCGGACATCTGCGGCTCATGAGCGATCAGGGCGCGGAGGCCCACGGCGTTGACGTCGAGCCGATGTTCGCCGCGCTCTATTCCGAACCGGACGATACCTCGCCCACGCTCAAGGTCCACACCGGCCGCTGGCCCGCCGAGCCCGAGCTCGTCACGTCCATCGGCACCGGGTTTGACGTCATCACGAGCAAGAACACCCTCAAGGCTGGGTACATCCATCCCACTCCCCCTCCGGGAAAGACGGTGGACGAGAAGCAACTGGTCGAGCTCGGCGTGGACGACCCGGCGTATCTCAAGGCTGTGCACGACGCGCTCAAGCCCGGCGGATTGTTCATCATCTACAACATCGGGCCGGCTCAGAGCCCCGCCGACGACCTTGCCAAGCCCTACATGCCCTGGGCCGATTGCAAGAGCCCCTTTAGCAAGGCTCAGTTTGAGGCGGCCGGTCTCGAGGTGATCGAGTTCGACGTCGATGACCAGGAGTGGGTGCTTGACTGCTGGAAAGCGCTCGGGTACGACGAGGGCAAGCCTCGTGACGAAGGTGCGAAAGAGGTTTTCGCGTGGTACACGGTTGCCAAGCGCAAGCCGTAGCGGTCAGCCGCCAGCTTCCTTGCCCGCTTCGTTCGCGTACGGGTCAGCGGGCATGGCGTCCTTGGTGACGATGATCTCAACCCGCTGATTGGGGCGGTCCTGGGCGTGGTCGGTGGATCGGGCGATCCTGCGGTTGGCGTCCCCGCACGCGACGAGCCGGATCTGAGGCCACGGGATGCCGTTGCGAGCCAGCGCGCGCCCCGCGTTCAGCGAACGCTCATACGCCAGGGCCATCGCTTTCTCCGCGTTGCGACCGGACTCGAAGGGGCTGACCGATCCGCGGAGTTCGATGATCCAGCGTTGGTCCTGCATCTTTTTGGAGATGCGTGCGAGGGTGTCCTGGGAGGTCGCGTTGAGCTCCGCTGAGGAGTCCTCGAAGTACACCACGCCGCCGAGATTGGAATAGTCCGTCTCTCGCACGGTCTGGGGGCGTTGCCCTTTGCCGATGGGCCCTTCGTCCTTGCGGGCTTCGTCCTGCTGCTTCTTGGCGTTGGCGAGTCGGCGCTCGTCCGGGTTGGAACTCTTGGCGTTGAGTGGCGAGTTGAACCCCTCGCGGATGGAGATGATGATGCTGTCGGCGCGGCTCATCCCGCCGCCGCTGCCGTTGTTGTTCTCGCTGGGGTCGCCTCCCTGCTTGGGATCTCCCTTGGGGCCCATGTTCATGGCCAGGAGAATCACGAAGAATCCCATCATGAGGGCGACGTTGTCAGCGAAGGAGATGAGCCACTCCGGTGCGCCTGTTTCCTCGTGCTCGCCGCCGCCGTGGCCTCCGCCCCCGTGCCCGCCGCCGCCGTGCGAGCCGCTCCCGTGCTCCTCGGTCTTGCCCTCGCCGTGTTTTTCCTCGTGGTCTGACATGGCGTGTGACTCGCGTTAGGCAGCCTTCATCTTGCTGCGTGTGTAGGACGGGACGAACGCCATCACCTTGTCCTGGGTGACGCGCGGGTTGTCCCCCGCCTGAATCGAGAGCACGCCCTGCAGGATCATCTCGCGGTTGAGGATCTCTTCGCCCGACTTGATGCCGAGCTTGTCCCCGATCGGCCCGGCCACCGCGTTGGCGATGATCGCGCCGTACATGGTCGCCACGACCGCGATACCCAGCGCGTGTCCGAGTGCCCCGATGTCCGCCGAGGCCAACTGCCCGAACATGCCGACCTGACCGACCAGCGTTCCCACCAGCCCGTACCCCGGGCCGTACGTCTTGATCAGGTCGAAGAATTTCTTCCCGGCCTTGTGCCGGTCCTGCATGGCCATGATCTCCATGCGGGCCGTCGCCTCGATGTTCGCGGGTTCCACGCCGTCCACCGCCATCTTGAGTGCCGCGGCGAGGAAAGGCTCTTTGATCTTGGAGATTTCGGATTCGAGCGCGAGAATCCCGTCCTTTCGCGCCTTGTCCGCCAGATTGCTCATGAGTTTGACGACTTCGACGGTCGGCATCCCCTTGGAGAAGAGGAAGGCCTTGCAGTACCCCGGCACCTGCTTGAGCTTCTCTAGGGGCATCGCGACAAACACGACCGACACCGACCCGCACCCCACCATCAGCACACCTTCGCCCGAGAAGAACATCATCAGGTTGCCGTGCGACACCTCGACGAACACGAACCCCAGGGCCGCGGCACCGATGAACATTCCGATGAGTGAAGCGATGTCCAAGGGAATTCCCCGTCTTGATCGGTGTGTCCGAAGCCCGCGCGGGCTCTCTGCTCCTCTTCGTATCGGTCTGTTCCTGTCCCGAGTGAACCTCGGCCCCCGAACGATTCGAGGACCCAAGAGCAGACGACCGGTCATTCCCCGGCCTGAAACCCGTTTCATGCGAGCCCAGGTAGGAAAGCTGCGTTCGCGCCAATATTGCGCAATTTGGCTTGCACCGAAAGGGGTGGTTCGTTATGCTGCCGATCCGGTGATATCTCCCCATCTCAAGCGGAGGTACTCCACAGGGTTGCCGTCGCGTCGACGGCGATTGAATGCACGTTCTTCGATCCGGAGGGTCTCATGCAGCCAAAGTCGTTCAACACGCGAATGGGTCTGATTCTCGGGCTCGCGCTTGCGGGAGGAACACTCGTGGTTCCCTCGTCGATCGTTGGTTCCCCCGCACTGGCTCGCGCCTCGGGGTCGACCACGCAGGAATTCACCTACCAGGGCAAGCTGACGCAGAACAACGTCGTGGTCAACGGGACTGCGGATCTGCGGTTCACGCTGTGGGACGCGTCAGGTCTGGGTGTTCAGATCGGCCCCGTCCTCGCCGCCAACGGCGTGACGGTCAGCAACGGGCTCGTCACGGTGCTTCTGGACTTTGGTCCGGGAACCTTCTCGGGCGACGGTCGCTGGCTTGAAGTTGAGGCTCGTTTCCCCGCGGGTGTTGGATCCTTCGAAACACTCACCCCCCGTCAGTCCATCACGCCGACGCCTTACGCGTTGTACTCCTTGAACCCAGGTCCGACCGGGCCGCAGGGTCCGGCTGGCCCGCAGGGTGATCCGGGCGCAACAGGCGCAACTGGCGCGCAAGGTCCGCAGGGTGATCCGGGCGCGACAGGCGCAACTGGCGCGCAAGGTCCGCAGGGTGATCCGGGGATTCCCGGAGCGCCGGGTGCACAGGGCCCGATCGGGCCGATGGGGCCTCAGGGCATTCCGGGCTTGCAAGGAATTCAGGGTGTGGCCGGGCCTCAGGGCGCCGCGGGTATCAGTTCCGCACGGTACATCGTTGACGCGGGCGGCTCGGGCACGCACACGACGATCCAGGATGCGATCAACGCGGCTGTCGCCGACGGGTTCGGTCCCGCCAGCCCGACGGTTGTGCTCGTGCGTCCCGGGACGTACGTTGAGAACGTCTCGCTCGTGGGCGGCGTGAATCTTCAGAGCAGCGTGTCGGGCAAGAGCTTCTCGACGCAGATCCAAGGAACGGTGACTCATGCCGGGCCGGGCGTGGTCGCGATGAACGCGATCGATGTCTCCGCTCCGGCCAACGCCGACGCCATCACGGTTTCGGGCGGGACACCTTTCCAGCAGTTGTACCTCGCGGACAGCGTCGCGTACTCCTCCGGCACCGGGCGTTCTCTCGTGCTCGGGACAACGGGCGCGAGTTCGGGCGTGATCATCGACAATGTCAACCTCCGCGTCACTTCGGGCGGCGGCGTGCCCGTCGTCGTCACCGCAGGTGCGTTGCAAGGGCGTGGCGGCACGTTCTGGCCTGTTTCCCCCAACACCACCGCGATCGATCTTTCCGGGACCGGCGTCGCCTTCCTGTCCGCTTCGGACATCTTCGGCCAGGTCGCCGCGTCCGGCGCGTCAGCCTTCTCGCTCGGCAACTCTCAGATCCGCACGGGCACCGTGCCCGGCGTCGTGGACACCACCACCGGCAATGTTCTGTTGGCCTCGACCGGGTTCAACACCTTCACCGCCGGAAACGTCGCCACCACCGACGGTGTCGGCGGGATGTTCTACACGCAATTGACGTATACCGCGCCCGGCCAGGGGATGCCCCCTTCCGCGGTGCTGCTGCCGGGCTCTGGTCCGACCGGACCCGCTGGCCCGCAGGGGCCGACGGGCGCCACCGGCGCGCAGGGTCCTCAGGGTCTTGCTGGTCCCGCAGGCCCCCAAGGCCCGGCGGGCGCGGATGGGTTGAATGGCGCGGACGGCATGGACGGCGCCCAAGGTCCTCAGGGTGACCCGGGTCCTGCTGGTGCGACAGGTGCGACCGGCGCTCAAGGTCCTCAGGGTCCCGCTGGCGCGACGGGCGCTCAGGGCCCGGCGGGCGCGGTTGGGGTGAATGGTGCGGACGGCATGGACGGCGCCCAAGGTCCTCAGGGTGATCCGGGTCCGGCTGGTGCGACAGGTGCGACTGGCGCTCAAGGTCCTCAGGGGCCCGCAGGCGCGACGGGCCCGCAGGGTCCGGCCGGTGCGGATGGTTTGAATGGTGCGGACGGAGCGGCTGGTCCGCAAGGTCCTCAGGGTGATCCGGGCACAGCAGGCCCCGATTTGGTCTGCGTAGCCACCATGCCCGCCGTCCAAGTGGTCCCCTCGGGGACGCCCACCGCTTTGATTCTGTCCACCGAGTCGCTCAACACCGGCGGTGCATCGATGCACGACACAGCCGTGAATCCTTCGCGTATCTACGCCACCACACCCGGCAGGTACATCGTTTCGGCGGGCGTGAACTTCGGCGCAGGCCCGTATGGGTGGGGGAGCGCGGGGACGGTCCGAACGATCGCAATCAGGAAGAATGGTGTCGACGAGGTCATTAACCAAGCCCATCGCGAACCCCGACTGGACTTCGGGGAGGCCAACGTCGCCGTCTCGCACATCGTGGACTTGCAGCCCGGCGACTACGTCGAACTGCTCGTTCACCACGATATCTATACGCTTCCGATCACTGGGGTCGATGTGATCGGGCAGATGGCCATGCAACTCCTGACCACCGGTCAGCAAGGCCCGCAGGGCATTCAGGGTCCCGCTGGCGCGGACGGCGCGACGGGTGCGCAAGGTCCAGCCGGTGTGAACGGGTTGAATGGTGCGGACGGAGCCCAAGGTCCTCAGGGTGACCCGGGTCCTGCTGGAGCGACAGGTGCGACTGGCGCTCAAGGTCCTCAGGGTCCCGCTGGCGCGACGGGCGCGCAGGGCCCGGCGGGCGCGGATGGGTTGAATGGTGCGGACGGCATGGACGGCGCCCAAGGTCCTCAAGGTGATCCGGGTCCGACCGGAGCCACGGGTGCGACGGGCGCTACTGGTCCGCAGGGCCCGATTGGTTTGACTGGTCCCGCAGGTGCTGACGGCGCGACGGGCCCGCAGGGTCCGATCGGTCTCACCGGCCCCGCTGGTGCCGATGGAGCCACGGGCGCCACTGGCCCTCAGGGTCCCGCTGGCGCGACGGGTGCGCAGGGTCCGGCGGGCGCGGATGGGTTGAATGGTGCGGACGGAGCGGCTGGCCCACAGGGCCCCGCTGGTGCTGACGGGTCGACTGGTCCGCAGGGGCCCCAGGGCGATCCGGGTCCGGCGGGCAGCAACGCGCCGTTCACGATCACAGGCCAAGACGCGGCCTATGACCTGTCGGGGACGCTGGCGATCGGCGGGATCTCCGGCTCCGCGAGGCTCGACGTGTTCAACGACACGCTCGCCTACGCCGCCCGCATTCAGAACGACACGCCGAGCGGCACGGCCCTCGTGGTCCACGGCGGCGCCAGCTACGGTGTGGCCGCCAACGTGGGCGGGGCTGTGACCCCCGCGCTCCTGCCGATCGGGGTCTCCGGCATCGCCCAAGCCAGGCAGGGCACGACGGCGGACGGCATCGCGACGGGCGTGTACGGTGAGGCGAACCGCCGGATGCAAGCCAGCCCGTTCGTCACGCTCCGCGGCGTCCACGGCCATACTTCCAGCTCCGCCCCGACCTCCGCGGGCGTCTACGGCACGGCCCTTGGCGAAACGCCCGACGACTCCGCGGGCGTGTGGGGCGTGGGCAGCGGCGACTTCGGCGTGGGCGTGCGTTCGACGGGCATGCTCCAGATCATCGGGACTCCGGGCGCCACGGGCTTGATCTTCCCCGACGGCTCCACGCAGTACACCGCGACGCTCGTCGGTCCGGCGGGTCCGGCGGGTGCTGATGGCGCGGTGGGCCCGCAGGGTCCCGCTGGCGCGGACGGTGCGGCTGGTGCGCAGGGTCCTCAGGGTCCAGCCGGCGCGGATGGGTTGAACGGCGCGGACGGCATGGACGGAGCGCAGGGTCCTCAGGGTGATCCGGGTCCGGCTGGTGCAACGGGTGCAACCGGCGCTCAAGGTCTTCAGGGTGTTGCTGGTCCCGCAGGGCCACAGGGACCGGCGGGTGCTGATGGCGCGGTGGGCCCGCAGGGTCCCGCTGGTGCGGACGGTGCGACCGGCGCTCAAGGTCTTCAGGGCGTTGCTGGTCCCGCAGGGCCACAGGGTCCGGCGGGTGCTGACGGCGCGGTGGGCCCGCAGGGTCCCGCTGGTGCGGACGGTGCGGCTGGTGCGACGGGTCCTCAGGGTCCGACCGGTTCGACAGGTGCGACCGGGCCCGCCGGGGCGTCGCCCTGGGGGCTCAGCGGCCCGCACACCACCTACACGGCCGGAGCGGTGCTGGTGGGCACAGTGACCTGGGACGGTGTCTCGTCGATGAACGTTGAATCTGCGACGAGCCACGCCCTCAAGGGTCTCTCGACAGCGGCCTCCGGTGGCGGCAGCGGTGTGTGGGGTGAGTCCAATGCGTTCGATGGTCAGGGCGTCCTGGCGATCAACAACTCGATCACCGACGGCTACGCCTTGCGGGCCTTCAACAACCACGCGGGTGCGAGCGCGTTCAGCGGCGCTGTCTATGGCGGCACGCCCTCGGGCGGCACCGGCGCACGCTTTGAAGTCGGCGCAGGTGGAGGCGGCGGCGTGGGTGTCGTGGCGGCTAACTTCTCAACCTCGGGCGGAGGCATCGGCCTTGCCGGATCGACCGAGGACGCCACCGGTTGGGCCGGAGTGTTCAACGGCGGGCAGGGCGTTCGGATCACGGGAGCCAGTTCGAGGCTCCAGTTCAACGACGGCAGTTCGCTGACGTCGGTGAACAACGCCATCACTTCGGCGAATATTCAGAACATCACCCGGTCCATCTATGTGCCCGCCTCGGCGTTCGATTTCTCGGGCGGCTTCGGCACGGTTCAGTTCGCTGCGCAACCGTTCCGTTCCGTTCGCGGCGGGATCTTGGACAATACGACCGCTTTCCCCTACGGAAGCACGTCGTTCGTGATCCCGAACGACTTCGTAGGCACGACCCTGACGGGCCTTGAACTCATCTGGGCGACGGACGAGGGCACCGCCGGGCGATCCACCTCCATCGAGATCTATTCCGACAAGACGTCGGATGTGACTGGTCCTGCCGACATTCTGACTCCGAATGGCGGCGCGATCCTCAACAACGGGGCTCAATCCGCGATCATCACTTCGCCGGTGCCGTTTGGCTTGACGGGCGTTACGGCTGGCGATGTCATCGCACTGACCATTCTCCGAAATGGGTTCATCGATTCCAATCAGGGCAACGTGTACATCGTCGGGATTCGCATTAACTACACGGCGGACCGGTAATCCTTCATGCCGAACCACGAAAGGAGATTCGACATGAGCAAGGATCAGATCAAGTTTCTGATGATCTTCGGGTTGGCGTTGATGTTCGCGGGCTCGGCCCGGGCGCAGCTCGCGATGGATTGGCACACATTCGACGGCGGGGGGGGCACCAGCAGCGGGGCCACGCTCACGCTGCAGGGGACCATCGGGCAGCCCGATGGGACCGCGCCGGACTCTTCCACCGGGGCCACGCTGGCGATCGGCGGCGGGTTCTGGGCGGGGCTCACGTTGCCGCCGCCTTGTCCGGCGGACTTCAACGGCGACGGGTTCCTGGATTTCTTTGACTACGACGCGTACGTCGAGTGCTACGAGACGGAGGTCTGCCCGCCGGGGAGGACCGCTGACTTCAACAACGACGGGTTCGTCGACTTCTTCGACTACGACGAGTTCGTGCTGTTCTACGAGACGGGCTGCTGAGCACGTGAAGAGATAAACGATGAGGCCCGGTCGATCGCGACCGGGCCTCTTTCTTTCTTTGGGTGGCGCGGGGGGGTTACTTGACGAACGTCCCGCGGTCGCGGTCTTTGGTGACGCCGGGAAAACGCAGGGCACGCCCGTGGGCCACCGCGTACACGCCCGGAGCGAGTGTGCCGGCGGCGAAGACCGCTTCGGTGAGGTTCTGCATCGCGTCCGAGCGTTTCATCTCGTAGGGCCTCATCGCCGCTGTCAGGACGACGGGGATGCGTGGCGTGGGGTAGGCCTTGTGGAGTGCCTCGCCCGTGAGGTGCAGCGTGTCGGTCCCGTGGAGGATGATGATGCCCGCGCAGTCGGTGCCGAGGTTGGCAGCGGCGCCGGCGGTGTGGACGGCTTCGACGATGCGGGTGCGGTCGTCGTCGGTCATGTGCAGGCTGTCCTTGCTCATGAGCTCGACGATGCTGATGGAGGTGTCCTCGAGCCGCAGGCGGCCGAGCATGAGCCTGACGAGGGAGCGCTGGTTCTCGAGGGAGCCGGTGCGTTCGTTGTAGGTTTTCTCGATGGTGCCGCCGGTGGTGATGAGCGTGAGGTGCCGCATGGGGGAGCGTAGGTTTGCGAGGCGGCGCACCGGGAGCAAAAAGACACGCGGCCCGGGAGGGGCCGGGCCGCGTGTGGGTCAGAAACAGAAGGAAATGAAGCGGATGAAACTCAGCAGCGGCAAGGGTCGCGGGGCGGTTGCCCGCCGGGAGCCAGGCCGGTTAGTTATTGATCGCGGTGATCTTGAGCGTGGTGTAACGCTGACGATGCCCGTACTTCTTCTTCCAGGTCTTCTTCTGGCGATACTTGTAGATGTGGACCTTGTCGCCCATGGTGAGCGGGTCGATGACTTCGGCCTCGACGGACGCGCCGGCGACGTAAGGCTGACCGATCTTGGCGGTGCCTCCCTCTTTGCCGACGATCAGGACCTTGTCGAACTTGATCTTGTGGCCGACGGGGGCCTCTCCGCCGCTGACGAGGTCGACCTCGATCACGTCGTTGAGGGTGACACGCCGCTGACCACCGAATTCTTCAATCATCGCGTACATCGCACAGCTCCAATGGGAGGGAAGGATAGCGGGGGCGGGTCGAAAGGCAAGCCTCGCGAGGAGATTGAGCGGGGCGATATACGGAATCTGTACGGCGTTTGAGTGAATTCTGGAAGGTCTTTCGAGCTGAGTTCAGCAACCTTCTTCAAAGCCGGCGACGAAGGCGTCGTAGTCGAAGAAGTCGGCAAAGCCGTCGGCGTTGAAGTCGGCGGACTTTCCAGCCGGGCAAGGGCCGCCCTCGAAGCACTCGACGAAGGCGTCGTAGTCGAAGAAATCGAGGAAGCCGTCGGCGTTGAAATCAGCCGGGCAGGGGCGGGGGTTGCGGATGGCGTCCTGTGCAGCCGCGCGGATCTGGTCGATCAGCTCGCGGATGTTCTGCCCGAGGGTGAGGTCGGTCGCGAACGTGCCGACCATGCCATCGTCGAAGTCGATCCATGCGGAGAAACCCCGGGCCCCGGCCGCCTGCACGCCTTCGAGGGTGCCGTCGGGGTGGCGGTGGTCAAGCCAGATCCCGATCCCGTAGTCGGAGGACCCTTCGAGGGGTGTGTTGGCGATGGGGATGCCGGGGGCGGGTTGTCTCGTGAACATCTGGGAGACGGCGGCCTGGGACAGGACGCGCACACCATCGATCTCACCGCCGCGTCGGAGCATTTCCATGAACCGGCAGAACTCCGCCGCGTTGCTCTCGCAGCCGCCGGCGATCCTGGGATTGGTCGGCGATGAGAGCACGAATCGCGTGCGGGTCAGTCCGAGCGGTCCGGCGAGGCGCTGCGCGAAAATGGTGTTCCACGGTGCGCCGCCGGCGAGTTCGGCGACGGCTCCCGCAGCGTGCATCGATGAGCCGCCGTAGGAGAACGTCGAGCCGGGGATGAATTCGAGCGGGTTGGACGCGATGACCAGTGCGGCCTGCTGGAGCGAAAGGGATGTGCTGGAGACGACGTTGCTGGGCTCGAGCCCCGAGGTGTGAGAGAAGGCCTGTCGGATGGTGATGGTGCTCTTCTGGCCGCTGAAGGCCGGGATGTACTGAGCGAGACGCGTGTCGAGGGAGAAGGGGTTCGGGGAGGAGTCAGTGAGGGACATGATGACCGCGCCCGCGAGGGTTTTGGTCGCGGAATCCGCGGCGCCGACCTCGTTGAGACTCCAGCGGCCAAAGGCACGCTGGTAGACGGTCCGCCCCTCTTTGACAAGCATGAGTTCAAACCCGCGCACGGGCGAGCTGACATTTCGGCCAGCGAGGGCATCCTCGGCGAGGGTGGTGACGGCCGAGAAGTCGTAGAGGTTCTGGGCGCAGGCGTGCGTGGTGAACGCGGCGGCGCCAAGAAGAACCAGAGTTTGTCGGACGCTTCCGTGAGGCTTGGATCGGGAGTGCATGCAGGGAAAACACGAAGGTGTCCTCGCTATTGCCGGGAATGCGCTGTTTTTGGCATGAAACTCGCGAAGAGCACCGGACCGCATGGCGACAATCCTCGGGCCGATTATTCCGCCGGCTCGATCGTCACCGTGAGCTTCTTGGACTGGAACTGCTCTTGATAGAGTTCCGCCCGCTCCTTGTGGGTGACGAGCAGGAGGGCGACGCCGGTTTTGTGCGCCTCGATCGTCAGTTCGATCGCCCGGAGCGGGGGGGTCGGGGTGAGCGACACGATCGAGCGGATGACCCATTCGATGTCGTTGACATCGTCGTTGTGCAGAAGCACCTTGAAGGGTGGCAGGTGATCGACCTTGGGCGGGGCGGTCTTGGGGCGTTCAGCGACCGCCGTCTGGGCGCTGGGCTGATCAGAACGGGCTTGGTCGGGGCCGGGCGGGGTCGGCATGGGGGGCGGAGTTGGCTGGGATTCGTCGGGCATGCGCGGTGTTCCTCCGCGGGAGTGTATCGGGCCCGAACGTCGAGCCGCTGCTGCAATCGGGGAAGAGGCGGTTCTGGGACGTTGCGCCAAGTCTGGGGCTGAGCTGGCGGTATGCTGCGTGCATGCTCAAGTGCGTGTTGATTCTGGCGTTGATCGTTCTGGGTGGATGCGCGGCGGCAACGGTGCCGGATGGTGGGGGTTCGATGCGGGTCTCGAAACAGAGCGGGCCTCTGAGGATCGCCGTCATCGGGATGGTGCACGGGCACGTCGAGGGGTTGCTCTGGCGAGGCAAGAGCAAGGAAGTCGAGATCGTCGGCGTGTGGGAGCCGAATCGGGCGCTGTTTGATCGACTCGCGGCGAAGTACGGGCTTGACGCTTCGCTTTACTTCGACGATCTCGGCGTGATGCTGGATCGGACGAAGCCCGAGGCGGCAAGCGTGATGACGTCGATCGCGGGGCACGTCGCGGCGGTGGAGGCGTGTGCGCCGCGAGGCGTGCATGTGCTGGTCGAGAAGCCGCTCGCGTTCACGAACGAGGATGCGTCGCGGATGGCGGAGCTTTCGAAGCGGCACGGCATCTTGGTGCTGACGAACTACGAGACGAGCTGGTACGCGTCCGTGCGTGAAGCCAAGCGGATGGTGGAGGCGGGCATGTCGCCGGTGCGGAAGATGGTCTTTCGGCACGGGCACAAGGGGCCTCGGGAGATCGGGTGTCCCGAGGAGTTTCTCGCGTGGTTGACGGACCCCAAGGAGAATGGCGGCGGGGCGATCGTCGACTTTGGATGCTACGGGGCGGGGCTTGCGACGTGGATGATGGACGGGCAGCGGCCGCTGTCCGTGACGGCGAGCGCGGCGAACCTGAAGCCCGACGTGTATCCGAACGTCGACGACGACGCGACGATGGTGCTGACGTATCCGACCGCGACGGCGGTGATCCAGGCGTCGTGGGCGTGGACGCACGACAACAAGGAGATGGACGTCTTCACAGAGAAGGGCGCGGTGTACTGCGGCAAGTGGGACGAGATGACGAAGCGCGCTGCGGACAAACCGGCGGTGAAGGCGGTGCCTGCGAAGAAGCCGGCGGCGATGGAGCACGAGTGGGAGTATCTCAGGCGTGTTGTGCGTGGGGAATGCGCGGTGGACCCGCTCTCAAGCCTTGAAAACAACGTGATCGTGGTCGAAATTCTGGACGCGGCGCGGCGGCAAGTGAGAAGGCGGGGGGGCTGAAACCATCCACCCTAGTGCAGCACGCGGTAGGCCTCGGCCTCGTCGGTGTAGCCCAAGGCGATCTTCTCGCGGGCGTCGTCGTGCATCGTGCGGAAGCCGCCGGCGCGGGCTGCGTCGAAGAGGGTCATGGCGTCGGCGTTCTTCGCGGTCAGGCGGCGGAGTTCGTCGGTCATGAGCATGAGTTCGTAGACGGCCAGACGGCCCTTGTAGCCCGTGCCGTAGCAGACGTCGCAACGGTGCCCGTTGACGGTGCCCGCGCCGACGCAGACTTTGCACTTGCGGCGGAGGAGCCGCTGGGCGAGCACGCCGAGGAGCGTCGAGGTGATGAGGTACGGCTCGACGCCGATGTCGACGAGGCGTGTAACGGCGCCGGGTGCGTCGTTGGTGTGGAGTGTCGCGAGGACCAGGTGGCCGGTGAGCGACGCCTGGATGGCGAGCTGGGCGGTCTCGTTGTCGCGGATTTCGCCGATGAGGATGACGTCGGGATCTTGACGCAGGAGGGAGCGGAGGCCTGAGGCGAAGGTGACGCCTCGCTTGACGTTGACCTGCATCTGCGAGATGCCGTCCATGTGGTATTCGACGGGGTCTTCGATCGTCATCACGTTCCGGCTGCCGCGATCGATGCGTCCGAGGGCGGCGTAGAGGCTTGTGGTTTTGCCGCTGCCGGTGGGGCCCGTGACGAGGAGGATGCCGGTGGGGCGTTCGACCAGGTCCATGAACTGGCCCTGCATGGCTTTGGCCATGCCGACCTGATCAAGCGTGAGCTGGGTTTGCGACTGGTCGAGGAGGCGCAGCACGAGGCGTTCGCCGTAGACGGTGGGGATGCACGAGAAGCGGATGTCGATCTTGCGAGAGCCGATGCGGACGGAGGTGTGCCCGTCCTGCGGGCTGTGGCGGTTGGCGATATCGAGCTCGGTCATGACCTTCATACGCGAGGAGATGGCCGGGGCGAGCGAGAGAGGCGGCGAGAAGGCGTCGTTGAGCATCCCGTCGATGCGGAACCGGATGGCGAGTTTGTTCTCCATCGGGTGGACGTGGACGTCCGATGCGCGGCGGCGAAGGGCTTCGAACAGGATCATGTTCACCAGTCGGATGACCGGCGTCTGGCGGGCGAGTTGGAGGAGGTCTGTGGATTGCCCGGCGGACCCGGCAGCGGCGGCGATGACGCCCTCGTCGAGGGGCATTTCCTCGATGATCTCTTCGACGAGCCCCTGGCGTTGTTCGTAGCCTCTGTTGATGAGGTTGGCCACGCTCGCGCGAGGGGAGAGGACGATGCGGATGGGCATCTCGAGGTGGTCCTCGACGATGGTGAAGGCCTGGGGCGTGAGGGGCTGGGCCGTCGCGCAGACCATGACCATGGCGGAAGAGCCGGGGGCGGCGGGCTCCTCCTCGATGCCGGCGATGTGGTAGAAGCGGGCGACGTCGCCCGGCACGGTCTCGTAGAAGCGACCCGAGGAGTCCTGCAGTTTGGGCTCGGAGACGAAGCTGAGCCCCGTGCGCTTGGCGAGGGTCTCGAGCCCTTCGTGCTCGTCGACGGCGAGCATGGAGAGGAGCGAGTCCCAAGGCTCGACGTCGGCCCCGTCCATGTCGCGGAACTGGCGGACGTGCTCCGGGGTGATCTTGAAGGGTTGGAGCATCTCCGCGACCCGCGCGAGTTCGCGGGGAGAGTCGGTGGAGAGTGCGTCGGTCGCGGCGGGGCGTGGGGGGGGCATAGGTGTCTTCTGAGAAGATCGACGCTGTGGTTAGTTGCCGGACGACGTGTCTGAAGGTGCCGCGCCCGGAGCTGCTTCCTTGATCTCAAGGAAGTCGACGAGAACGGGCTTCATCTCGGGGACCAGCGGTGAGATTCCGACAGCCTTCATGGCGGGGCGCGTGTAGAGAGAGACGTCGCCGTACTTGGGGTCGCGTTGAACTCGTGGCGTGATAAAGACGTAGAGGGTCGTCTTGTTTTTCGCGCGGTTCTGGTCTTGGAACAGGAAGCCGAGGAAGGGGAGGTCTCCGAGCAGGGGGATCTTGTCGACCGTGTCGCGGTTGCTGTCCACGACGACACCGCCGATGACGACAGTCATGTTTGCGGGGACCTGCACCTGACTCTTGATGTTGTTCGTGAGTTTCGGGGGCGGGAGCGTGTCCGTCGCGGAGCCTGTGAAGCTCGACAGCTCGACCTCGATCTCCATACGGACGCCGTCGCCGGGAGAGATCTGCGGCTTCTTGATCACGAGCTTGGTTCCGGCCTTTTCGTAGCCTCCGAAAGAGACCACGTCCTGCGCCACGTTGCTGTTGCCAGCGGTGCGGGTCGCGGTCGGCTGCTCGTCGTTGCTCTCGATGCTCGCCTCTTCCGTGTTCGCGTCGACGGTAAGCGAAGGAGTCGAGAGCACGCGTGCCTCGGTCACGGTCCGGAGCGCGTTGAGCACGAGGGGGATCTGGTCGGACTTGATGATCGCTCCGGTGATTCCTCGCAGGCCGGTGGCGACGGTCTTGCGTGAATCGAGGGTTGCGCCGGTCCCGAACGAGGAGAGCCCGAAGTTGGTGTTGACGACGCCGCCGGACCCGCTCGCGTTGATCAACTGGGTCTCAAACGCCAGACGGAAGGAGTCCGAGCCGGTGACTGCGACGATCTGAGCTTCGACGTAGACCTGCGAGACGGGGAGGTCGAGACGAGAGATCAGTTCGGCGTAGTACGCCTGCTCTTTGAGCGGGGCCTTGACGATGACCTGGTTGTTGGCCTCGTCGGCGACGACGAAGCTGTTCTTGCCCGAGATCGAAAGGTCGTTGCCATTGACGTAGATCGGAGGTGTGACGATGATGGGCTGGTTCCCGCCTCGCCCGCCGCCGTTGGGCATGAGCCCGCTCTCGTTGCTCTCGCCCTGGGGGGTCTGGTTGTTGATGAGCCCGAGGATCGTTGCGGCGAGCTTTTTCGATTCGGCGTGGTTGAGTTTGTACTCGCGCATGACGATCGCGTCGTTCTCGGGCTCGATCTCGCGGATGAGCCGGTCCATCTCGGCGTGGAGCTTCGGGGTGGCGTAGTAGATGATCTGCCCGCGCCCCTCGTCGACGACGAGCACCGCGCCACCGGAGAGGGGCTGCTGCTGCCCCTGATTCCCGCGGCGTTGCCCGTCGTCGTAATTGAAGTACCCGAAGTTCATCCCGCGATTGACTTCGTCCTGCGATTTGATGGTCGTGACTTCGCCCATGCCGCGCTGGCGGGCGATGTCGGCGACTGCTTTGGCAGACGCGCCGACCCGGTAGGTCTTGGGCTCAAGGCGGCTCTGGGCGTCGACGAACTTGACCAGGGCCTTGACGTACTCGACCTCTTCGGTCTTTCCGCGGAAGATCAGGGAATTGCCGTTGGGGCTGGCGGTGAGCCGCTCGGCCAGGTTGTCCATGTTGGTTTTGGCTGCTGCGGCGGGTTGGCCTTGCTGCTGGATGGGGTTGCCGTAATCGTCAACCTGGCGGTTGTTCTGGCGCCCCGAGGCCTGCGGGGCCTGCCCGAGGATCTCCTGAATGCGTTGTTTGGCCACCGCTGGGGCGACGTACTCGAGATCAATCTCGGTGACGGTGATGCTCGCGTATTCCTTGATGACGCGCTCGATGACGGCTGAAACAGCGTCGATGCGTCGGACGGTGTCCAGCATCACGATCATCCCGAGTTCGTCGTTGTAGACGATTCGTCCCGATCCGCCGCCACCGCCACCTGAAGCGCCACCGCCACCCGACTGGCCCGGCGGGAGGGGGTTGCCGTTCTCGTCGACGCCGCCCATCTGGGGGTTGCCTCGATTGCCTCCCTTGCCACCGCCCGCGCCCCCGACGACCGAGGCTTGTCCCGAACCGAGCAGCCCGTCGATCATGGTCTTGAGCGAGCTTGGACGGATCCCTTCGGTGATGAAGACGCGCGTCGACATCGTGTCGTCGAACTGCGGGTCCAGTTTGCCGGCGGACATCACGGCGTAAAACTCGGTCCGCTTGTCGAAGGTGAGTGCGTACCCGTAGAGCTCGAGCCACGCGCGGAGCATGTCGAGCAGGCGCTCTTTCTTCACCTTGACGGCCGCGTTGAAGACGATGCTCCCCGAGAGGTTCGGGTCCGAGTAGATGTTGATCTCAAGTGTTTGAGCGACGATCTCGACGAGCGTCGTCAGCTCGACCGCTTCGGCGAAGCCGGAAAACTCGATCATGCCGTCGCCGACATCGATGTTGGGAACCTCGTGGGCTGCTTCCGGAGCGGCGTCCGCTCCGGCGTTAGGGTTATTGGGAAACCCGGGCTGCGGCCGGCCCGCGAAGGGCGCGTTTGGATTGGCGTTGTTGCGTCCTGCCGGATTCGAGGGCTGGTTTGGGGCGTTGTTCCGCCCGGGCGCAAGGGACTTGGCCGCTGCGGGCTTGGAAGAACCGGCCGGCTGGGCCGTGCCGGGGACGGGGATCGCCTTGTCCTGGGCGAGGGCCCCGGGAACCATGCCGACGACGAGCCCGGCGACCGCGAGAAGCCCAGCGGCGGTGCGGCGGCGGCTGGTCGCGGGGCTGGTTGAACGGGGGGTTGGATTCTGCACAGGGGGGCCTCCGAGAAAGGGTCGGACACGACTATCGTAACTCATGGGCGGACTCGGTGCCGGTCGCCTGGGAGGCGTTCCAAAACCGGAAGCCCCGCACCGAGGACGCGTTGTATCGGCGACCCTCGGGGGGGGACCCAAATCTAGCGCGGCCGGGTTCCTCCGCGTTCACGCATTCACGTCCCTTTATCGGTTGAATCCCTGAAACACCCGTGACCGCCCCAACACACCCCGATCAACCTCGTCAGAACTCAACCGCACGCCCGCTTCGCGTGGTCAGCCTGCTTCCATCAGCCACGGAGATCGTCTGTCTCGTGGGGGGCGAGGCGTCGCTGGTCGGACGTTCCCACGAATGCGACTTCCCCCCTTCGGTCGCGAGACTCCCTGTGCTGACCAAGGCACGGACGGTCGGACACGACCCGGCCGATCTGGATCGGCAGGTTCGCGAGGCCGCCCAGGCCGGAACGTCGTTGTACGAACTGGATGTCGATCTCCTCAAAGCCCTGGCCCCGGACGTTATCCTGACCCAAGACCTTTGCTCCGCCTGCTCGGTGGACCTGTCGGCGGTCCGGCGCGCGGCCGAGGCGATGCCGAGGCCGCCCACGATCGTGAGCCTGAGCCCCGAGACGGTCGAGGGCGTTCTCGATGACGTGCTCCGCGTGGGCGAAGCGATCGGAATGGTCGAGGCGGCGACCCGGGCTGCGGTGGCGATGCGTGAGAGGCTGTTCGCTGCGAGCGAGCACGTCAACCCGTTCGACGACGGGCCGAGCGTGGCGTTTCTTGAATGGACAAGCCCGCTCTTTGTCGGCGGGCACTGGGTCCCGCAACTGATCGAGCGGGCTGGGGGGCGTCATCCGCTCAATCCGACGGTTGCGCGTGAAACGGCGGGTGCGGCGATCGGGCCTCAGATGGCCGCACGCTTCGCGGGCAAGTCCGTGACCGCCTCGGCCGACGCGTTCGCCGCGAGCAAGCCGGACTGGATCATCATCTGCCCGTGCGGCGTCGAGCTGCACGCGGCGATCGTGATGGCCAAGGGCCTCGCGCAGCACGCGTGGTTCCGCGAAACACCCGCGGCTCGCTTCGGGCGAGTGGTGGTTGTTGACGGGAACCAGATGTTCGCGCGCCCCGGCCCGCGCCTCGCGGATGCGTTCGAGTTTCTGATCGGTCTCCTCAACGAGCGTCCGGACCTGATTCCTCCGGACTTTCCGTGGGTCAGGCTCGGTTAGCGTTTGCGTCGTGACCCCGCGAGCCCGGCCAGCAACAGCACCGCGAACCCGCCCGGAGCCGGGATCGCGACGACGACGAAACTGATGGAATTGCCGTCGATGATCGACTGGAGCGCGAGCCCCTGCGACTCGATGAGAAGGTCGAAGTTGGCGAAGGAGCCGCTGATCGGCCCGCCGAACACGAAGACGTTCGAAAAGACCTGCCCGATCGTGCCGCCGAACGTCGCGTCGTTGATGACCACGGATCCGGCGAAGCCGCCCTGGAAGTTCGTGGGGCCGAAAATCGTGAACTGGTCGTACCCGACGCCCGCGGGCTGGAGCGCGTCGATGAGGTCGAGCGTGAAGACGCTTCCGGCCCCCACGAGCAGATTGCCCTGGATGATGAGCCCGTCGGCCTCTCCCCCGGCGAAGTTGCCGAAGTGTTGGAGATTGGCGTTGATGACGCCCCCGCCGCGAATGAGCCCGAAGTTGTTGTAGCTGCCCAGGACGGTCAGGATCCCGTTGTCGAGTTCGACGATGCCGGTCTGGTCGAGGTTTCCCGAGACGATGACCTCGCCGACGGTGTGGGGGCCGGTGCCGGTGCCGATCTTGAGCTTTCCATCCAGCGTGAGCCCGCCGCCGACGGTGAACTGCTTGTTGCGGATGTTGAGGGTGCCCGTGGTGGCGATGGTGTCGAGGGGTGCGAAGGCGTTGTTCCCCGCGAAGTCGACGATGTCGGCGGTGTCGCCGTCGAGGGTAATGTTGTTCTCGATGCGTGTCACCGACGCGTTCTGGAAACGCAGGCGGCCTTTGATGTCAAAGACGCCTCCGCTGAAGACGCCGCCCGAGCAATTGGTGAGGTCCGACCCTGCCCGGACGATGAACTCGCTCCCGGCATCGACGGAAAGCCGCCCCGCCGACGCGACGGTGAAATCCGTCAAGGCCGTCGTCGTGAACGTCGCTCCGCCCTTGAGGCTGAACGCGCCGGTGGCGGCGATGGCGTTCCAGTCCGCGAGGGCGTTGGCGTTGGTGTCGGTCACGATGGCAGCAGCGGCACCATCAAACGTGACGTCCGCGGCGATGGTTTCAATCGTCTGCCCGGCGCCGCCCTTGAGCGTCCCCGCGATCTCGAAGGTTCCGCCGGTGAGCGTCCCGCCCGCGATGTTGGTGATGACCGAACCGTTCTGAACCTCGACGGTGCCCCCGGTGCCGACGGCGAGTTTGCCGTCGACGGTGAGGTTGCCCGCGGTGGTCAGGGACTTGTTTTTCACGGTGAAATCACCGGCGGCGTTGATGGCGAGTGAGCCGTCAAAGGCGTCGGTGCCGGTGTTGTTGGTGATCGTGGCGGCCGCCCCGTCGAGCGAGACGGTCGCGTCGATGTGCCGGATGGACGCGTTGTCGAAGGCCAGTCGCCCACCGACGAGGTTGTACGTCCCTCCCGAGAGCGTCCCGGTGCCGGCGTTGAAGTTCGTGAGACTTGAGCCGGCGAGGACCGTGAAGTTGGTCGAGACCACGTCACCGGTCTCGCCGATGTTGAGCCTGCCGATGTTGGTGAGGTTGCCCGCGGTGGTGAAGTCACGCCCCGCGCCGAAGGTGAGCACGCCCGCCGCCCCGTTGGTCTGGATGGTGTTGAGCGAATCAAAGCGGGAGCCCGCGCCGATCAGTTCGACGGTCGCGTTGTTGAGCGTGATCTCCTCGGTCACGTCGAGCAGGTCCACAAGCTGCAATTCACCGCCGTCTTCGGACCTGAAGCGGCCGCCCGTCAGGCCGCCCGCGCTGAAGTTGACCAATTGGTTGAGTTTCAGGATGCCGGCGGAGACCCGCATGCTTCCGCCGCCCGAGTTGTTGATGGTGACGCGGTTGAAGAACGTCGTGCCCCCGGACAGCTTATGGATGAGCCCGTTGTTGAAGACGGTCCCCGTCGCGCCCAGGCCGTTGTACCCCATTGTCGCGGCGGAGTTGATCCGCATGGTGGTCGAGGTCGAGAGGGTGATGCTCGCAGCCCGTCCGAGGTTGATGCTCCCCGTGCCGTTCCAGTCCATGAACGCTCCGCGATGGTCGATCCCCGTGTCGCAGATCTCGTCGGTCGTGGTGTTGTTGAAGTTGACGTTGCCCCAAAGGGTGGCGAGCGTCGTCCGACGCATCCGCGCTCCGTTGTTGAACGTCGTCGTTCCGAAAACGGTGAGTGTCCCGCTTCCGCCCAGTTCGCGACGGCCGTAGAACTCCGACCCGAGTGTCATCGACTGATTGACGACGAGATCGGACGTGTTGTTGAGGCTCAGGAGCGCGCCGCCTGTGGCATTCAGCGTGAAGTTTTCGATGGTCGCGTCGATATCAAGATTGACGGTGTACGCCCCAGCGAGCGAGATCACCGCGTTGAACGTGGGACCGGTGTTGTTCGGCACGCCGGTGGGGGTCCAGTTCCCCGAGGTGTTCCAGTTCCCGCCCGCTCCGTTGTTCCACGTGAGCGTCGTCTGCGCGAGGGTGCTGCAGGCCGTTCCCGCCAAGACCGCGAGCGCCGCGGGCGCGCACCACCGATTGCTAACTTTGGTCCGGCTCGTCTTCGTCATGTTTCCCTCTCTCGCTTCGATCCCCATCCGCCATCGTGCCACCATCCAGAATAAGGGCTGCGCCCTCGTTCACCAAGAGACCGGATCCACTTGGCGCAGAAATCGCCGAATCGACGCGGATTCTCTGGTTTTCAGACGTGGTAGAATCCGTACAAAACACGACCAGGAGTTACTTCTGTCGGCGGTCACTCTGCACCAAGAGTAACTGGATGTCCGTGAGAGCCTCGCGGGACTCGACGATCGGGGCCGACGTTTCCGTCAAGGCCTTGTGCTTGGCGCGAAGTTCCTCGAAGCGTCCCGAGGCCTTGGTCATGAACTCTTCCGCGAGTTCGAGCGGCGCGGTTTGCGCTGGTCCCGTGGGCAACGACAACGCGCGGGCGAGATGAACCTGCCCCATCTTGAACTCGGCCAGGCCCAGGTCACGGAGGTGCCTGGCGGTGGTGTCGGTCTTGTAAAGCCCGTCGCGCAGAGCCAGCGACCGCGTGTAACTCGACAAGGCTTGATCGAGCAGCGCGTCCCGACGGGCGGGATCAAGTCTCGCGAGCCAGCGTTGCTCGTTGCCGACTTTGTTGAGCATGATGGCCC
Source organism: Phycisphaera mikurensis NBRC 102666 (assembly GCA_943369765.1). GTDB lineage: Bacteria > Planctomycetota > Phycisphaerae > Phycisphaerales > UBA1924 > UBA2396. The sequence continues at coordinate 38,160 of CALROI020000014.1, forward strand.
GGTCGCGGACGCCCTCGATGTTCTTGGGATCGTTATCGGAGAGCCTCGCCGCGATGGTGAGCCCACGGGCATAGACCGCCGCAGCCCGGGTTCGAAGGTCGCGTTCGATCGCCGGGCCGTCGGTGCCGCCGACGACGCGGGCGATCTCCGTCGGCATCGTCGCGAGCCCCAGTTGCTCATCGAGCACGCGGAGGATGTCGGCCTTGGCTGAAACGGCGAGCCCGAGGTTATTGCACGCGACGTAGATGTCACGGTCGGCAGCCCCGCTCGCGGGGGCGTCCGCTGCGATCTCGCCAAAACGCTCGAGCGCGGGCGTGGCCCGGGCGATGGCTTCGTCGAATCGCACGCCCGCTTCGGTGAGGAGTTCAACGATCGCGGGTGTGGGCGGCTGACCCTTCCCGAGTGCCTTGGCCTGCCGTTCAGCCTCTTCGATGGCGGCACGGCCGCGCGACGTCCCGATCGAGGCTCTTTTGCTGGCCAGCACGCTCAGCACGCCCTTGGCCTCTGTGTCTTGGGCGTCCGCGGCGAGCCTCGGGGCCCAGTACTCGCTCTGCGCCCGGTCGTAGCGGGACTGTGCGGCTGCGATCTGGTCTTCCGCTTCGGCGCGCGTCGGGGCTTTCTCGCCGAGTCTTGCTTTGGCGTCGCCCTGCGAGACCAGCATCCGGTAGCGTTGCTCGATGAGGTCGCGTCGATCGGCGGTGTCGGCGGGGGACTTTGATTCCGCAGCGGCCAGCCACTCGATCGCACGCTGGTAGTGCCCGAACGCCTCTTCGTAGCGTTCGCCGCGTTCGGCGATCCACCCTTCCTGCTGAGCGCTTGTCGCGGCGTCCGCGAGGGCCTTGGGGTCATTGGGGAATCGTGCGAGGAGCGCCATCCGCACGGAGCGTGCCTCGGCAAAACTCTTGGCGGCCTCCTCGGTATCGCCGACGCGGGGCAGGTAGAGCCCGCCTTGAATGCGACCGAGTTGGTCGAACGCGTCCGCCAGTTCGCGGAGGAGGGCTGGGTCGTCGCCGACCTCGCCACGGAGCGTTCCGAGATAGCCGGCGGCCTCGCGGGCGAGGCGCTCACGGGCGGGCGTTGCGCCGCGCAGGTTCGCGATGTCCTTGCTGAAGTCGTACATGAACGACCGAGCCAGCGCGCGCCCAGCGGCGAAGTTCCGCTCGGCCCTGGCTTTCTGGTCGTCCGCCACGCCCTTGGCCTGCACCGCGGCGATGCGCTGCTTCTGCTCTTCCTTGCTGGTTTGTTTCTCGGTCTGATAGAGGAATGTCATCCCGATCGCCGAGACGGTGATGAGCGAGGCGAAGGCGATGAAGACGCCGGCGGTGACGCGGTGTCTTTTCAGTGTCTTCGAGAGGACGTACATCGCGCTGTCGCGTCGGGCCTCGATGGCTTCGCCCGCGAGATAACGCTCGAGGTCACGCGCGACGTCGCCTGCCGACTGGTACCGTCGCGACCGATCCTTGGCGAGGCACTTGAGGACGATGGTCTCGATCTCGCCGTTGACACGCTTGCCGACGGAACTCGGCCGCGCCGGTTCAGCCCGCAGGATGTTGTCGAGCACATCCCGCATGTTTCCCATGACGCTGTACGGGAACTTCCCGGTCAGCAACTGGTAGAGGATCACGCCCAGGGAATAGACGTCGGTGCGGACGTCGATCGCGTCGGGGCTGCCGTCGGCCTGCTCGGGGCTTGCCCAGGGGAGACTCCCGATGAACTGCCCGGTCATCGTCATGGCGGGGTGATCGCCGTCGCCGGGCGACATTCCGGGGATGGCGACCTTGGCCAGGCCGAAGTCGACGACGACGGGCTCGCCGCGTTGGTCAACGCGGATGTTGGCGGGCTTGAGGTCGCGGTGGATCACGCCGCGCAGGTGGGCGGCGTTGACCGCGTCGCAGATCTTGATGAAGAGGCGAAGGACGTCCTCGGTGGCCCAGGCCCCGCCGGCTGTGGATGCGCTCGCGGTGCTGGACTTTCTCGCCGCTCGCGAGCCGGTTCCCGAACCCGAGTGGTGCTGAGGCGCGGGGATGGCGGACTTGCCCTCGATGAGGTCATCGAGCGGGCGTCCGGAGATGTAGTCCATCACGTAGAAGAAGGAGCCGTTGGTCGCCACCCCGCTGTCGTGGATGTGCACGATGTTGGGGTGGTTGAGTTGGCCGAGGATCTGCACCTCGCGTTCGAACCGCGAGCGGCCGGTGGTGCCCGCGAAGGGTCCCTCGTGCAGGATCTTGATCGCCACGCGGCGCTTGGTTGCTTTTTGTAACGCGAGATAGACAACGCCCTGCCCGCCACGGTGGATCTCGTGAATGATCTCGTACCCGGGGAACGAATCCGAGGGCGGGAGGCTTCCGGTGTTCGAGGCGTCCGGGTCAAAGGCCTCGGGGCGTTCGGCTTCTTGCCCGAAAACCGCGTCGATGAGGCGACGCTCGCCGGAACTCTTGCCGGTGCCGCTCTCCGCGTCGGGAATCGCTTCTGGGGATGGTTCGGGTGAGGTGTTCACGGATGCGTTCGGGTCCGGTTCGGGGGGCGGGGCTGTGGCGCGGTGTTCCCGCTGCTGATTGAACGACAGGCCGGTGGCGGACTCACGCGAAAGCTAGCCTGGAGTGGAGAAATACTTGGAATCAGACCCGAGAATCTCTTTGAGTCGGTCGTGCGCACGGGCCCGGAGCATGTACGCGGCCCCTTCGGAGCGTTTCATCTCGGCGGCCAACTCGGCCATGGGCTTGCCAGCCAGATCGTGCCCCCGGACGACTCGCTCGTAATCGGGGGGGAGGGCGCGGAGGGCGACTTCGAGCATGCCGCCGGCTTCGTCCTTGGCCGCGACGCGGCTTGGGGTGATGGAATTGACCCCGAGGAGGTTGATAAACGCGGAGGCGGAGTCATCGCGGTTCGGCGTGACTTTTTTGCGCGGGTCGAAGCGTTTGGCGGCCTCGAGGGAGCGGATGGCGTCGATCAGGTTGTTCTCTGCGAGGCGCGAGACCCACGCGATGAACCCCGAGAAGCCCCCGCCGGTGAACGTGTTGAGACGGAGAACCACTTCCATGTACGTGACCTGCATGACGTCATCGGCTTCGAGGAGGGTCCGGATAGCCGGGGAAATCTTGGGCTCGATGCGGGCGCGGACGCGGGGGCCGACGGCTTCGAGGAGTTCCGCGAGGGCCTTGCGGTCGCCGGTCTTGGCACGAAGGAGCAGCGCATCGTTCTGCGGGTCCGGCTGCGGGTTGGGCTTGGGGGTGCCCTTGGGGGATTCGTTCATGCGGGCCTCCTTACGTACAGTGTACGGCATCCGCTGTCGCAGGTGTCGAACGACAGAGGACGCACACCAATGACTCCTGACCCGCACGAAAGTCCGACTTCCGGCTCGCCGCCCAACCCGATCGGCCTTCGAGAGCAGCCGACGGCGATCCTGCCGCCGCCTCTGTCTCTCGCGTCGGCACTCCCGTCTCGGGTCGGTCCGTATCTCATCAAGCGAATCATCGGCGAGGGCGGGATGGGTGTCGTGGTCGAGGGCGAGCACGAGCGGCTGGGGAGCCGAGCGGCTCTGAAACTCATGCGGCGGACGGGTGGCGGCGCTTCTTCTTCGTCGGCGGTGGCGAGGTTTATCGACGAATCGCGGTTTCTCGCGATGCTTGATCATCCCGCGATTTGCCGTGTCTTGGACGCGGGCACCTACGAGGACCCGCGCGGCGAGGTCCTCCCGTATTTCGCGATGGAGCTGGTCGAGGGTGGGCGCGACATTCAGAGGCATTGTGCCGACGCCGAGCTGTCGATCCGGGAGCGTGTGCAACTCATTCTCCCGGTGCTCGACGCGGTGGAGTACGGGCATCAGCGCGGTGTGCTGCATCGGGACCTGAAGCCGGAGAACATTCTCGTAGGGATGCCCGACGGGATGTCTCGCGCGAGCCGAGGAGGGGAGACTCCGCGCGCGAGGCTGATTGACTTCGGGATTGCGCACGCGGTGGGGACGGAAGCGGTGCGGAGTCGGCTGACTGTGGCGGGGTCGTTCCTCGGCACTCCACGATTTGCGAGCCCGGAGCAACTGTCGGGCAATCCGAGGCTGGTGGATCAGCGGACGGACGTGTACGCGTTGGGCGTGGTGTTGTACGAGCTGCTGCTGGGCGTGCACCCCTACGGGATGGGTGCTGTGGATGTGCAGACGGCGGGGGAGGCGATCCGATCCGCGCCCGCGCTGCGATCGACGCAGAGCGGAACATCCGCCGAGCGCGACCTGGAGGTGGTGCTGCACACCGCGGTGGCGCGCGAGCCCGCTGAGCGGTACCAGAGCGTCGCGGCTCTCGCTGCGGATCTTCGCCGGTGGCTGGCGGACGAGCCGGTACTGGCGCGGCGTCCATCGTGGTGGATGATTGGATTGAGGCGTGCGCGGACGACGGCGAGCCTGAACAGGCCGCTCACACGAATGCTGGTCGTTGTCGCCGCGATGCTGTTTGTGATGCTGCCCCTGGGGTATCTCAACGACGTGTCCCGATACGCGCAGAGCGCGGTTGCCTCGGCGATGGCTCCGGCTTGGAAGTCGGACGCTTCGACCGAGGGGGTTGCTGTCGTCCTCCTCACCGATTCGACCAAACCGGAAACACTCGGACCCGTTCTTGGGATCGGTCCCGTCGCGGCGACTCGGGATCCGACGTGGCGTCGCATGCACGGGAAGTTGATCGAGATTCTCGCGGAGTCGGGGGCGCAAGGGGTGGTGATGGACATGGCCTTTGACGCGGCCTCGCTCGACCCGTCGTGCGACCGCGATCTCGCGGCGAGCATCGACCGCGCGCAATCGCTTGGCGTTCCTGTCTCCGTCGGAAACTTCCAGTGGTTTATCAGGACCGCGCCGTTCCTTCAAGACCGGGTGCTTGCCGGGGGAGCCACCTTTGACCAGATGCCCGGGATGTGGGTGTATCACCTCGCGATGTCGAGAGCCGCAGACGGTGGAGGTTTCCACGGCACGATGAACTCTCTCGCGATGACGGGCTTGGCGGCGGCGCGAGCCCCCGGAGCCTCCCCGGTCGCCTCGCTTGACGAGTCCGGCGAAGTTGTTGAGATCCGCTACATGAGGTCGAAGGGCGGCCGGGTGGTTGAGGACAGCGTCCGTGACATCGTCCCGGTTCAGATCAGCACACTCGATGCGGACGACGCGGACCTGGGGCTGAGGTCGGGCGACAAGGAGGCCATCGTTCTCGTTGCGCCGTGGGATGATGACGCTGCGGCCCGGGTGACGGTCGAGTACGCGGATATCGCAAGGAGAGACCCTCGAGCGCTCGAGATGATCAAGGGCCGTGTCGTGGTGGTGGCTCGTTGCGATCGCGAGGTTTCCGCGGACGAAACGACCGAGCATCCCACGCACGGTCGGCCCGTGTGGCGCGTCTATGCCCACGCTTCGACGATTGCCGCGCTGATCCAGCAACGCTCCGTCCGGTTGCCCGGTGTGCTCACCGAGTGGGGCGCGAGCGGTCTGGTCGCGAGCCTCGGCGTTGTCGCGGGTGTCTGGCCCCGGCGCCGGAGGTTCAAGGCCTTGGCGGTCTTCGGTGTGGCAGCGGGTATCCTCGGCGTGAGTGTGCTGGCTTGGTGGTTCGCGGGCGTCCTCGTGCTGCCCGCTCAACTCCTGATCGGGATGGTTTTCGCGGCGATCGTGTCTTGGTGGCTCGCGCCGCGGGCGGTGCGGTAAGGAAAGGATTTTGGATGGCCATGGAAGCGTCTTCGCAAGGTCTCAAGAAGTGGGTGGTTGTCGGGGCTGCGGCCGGCGTGCTCGGATGCGGCTTCTCCGCCTTCCTGTTGTTCGGGCCTCCGCGGTGGGGCGGAGTGCCGCTGTCGCCCCCGCCGCCGTCAACCCCGGTGCCCATCGGTGTCTCGGACGTCTCGGCCGGGATGTCGACGGGATTCACCAGGCCCAGGCCCGCGATGCGCAAGAACGAGGACCTCAAGGCCGTGCTGCCCGAGTGGTGCCATCTCGTGGCGAAGGGGGACCAGTCGCTCTCTCCGCCCTCGCTCCGCGAGGCGTGGTACGACATTCTGGTTGGGCCGAGTGACGCGGCTGTCCCGAATGTCACTCCCGCTCAGATCGAGGGGCACTTCAGCAACCCGCACGTGCGGCTTGACAACGGGATCGGCTATTTGTCCGGACGCTGGATCATCCCGAGAACGCGCCGGATCCGTGGGGTAAGCCCGGGTGGGAATCTCTATGGCGCGGGCGTGGTCGGTGGGGCTCCGCAACCTGAGCCGATCGATCCCGCGTCATGCGCCATCGGCGATGATCAGGTCATCGAAGGCCGGATCGTGGTTTTCACCGACAAGACCCGGGACATCGTCTTCTTCGCTCCCGACGCGGCGCCCTCGACGATGACGCTCGTTCTCAAGCAGTGGATGCCGGGCTCGACAAATCCGAGGGATGAGGAGCCGCCGCTGGCGGACACGCTCTTTGAGTGTCAGCAGATCACCAGCGGGAACTACTACATTGTGACCTTTGACTCCGTGTCAAAGAAGCAGACCGTTGCGACCAAGCCTTGGAACCTGACCTCGGGCACCCACGGTGCGGACGTCAAGGAGATCATCACGAGAGTGAACGCAAAGGTCGACATCTTGAACCATCTGACTGTTGTGAAGCGACTCCCCGTGCTCACCCCCTAAGCTCTCCAAAAGGAACTCTCCATGCATGAAGACCGGACCATCAGGCAGTCTGTGACCCCGACGGTCAAACTCCGCGCTCCGATGCAGAGTCTCACAGACTGGCGGCTTGTCGAGGTGAAGGACCTGACCGGCACCGCGCCGAATGCGACGATGCTGGTGGGGCCCGCGATCGGCGAGTCCTCCGCCTCGGTTTCCGAGGGTTTCGGAGCCTCCGGCGGCGGCTTCGGTGATCGGGCCGGATCGTCAGACTCAAGACTCAACAGCGGGATCTTCGGCCAGGCCGGCCGATGGGTGATCCCCACCACCCGTCGCATCCGCGGGATCACTCAGGGGAGCATTCAGGTCCCCGACGGCGGTTCGGGCGGCGGAGATGGTGCCAGCGGCGAATCGAGCGGGTTTGCTCCTCTCATGAGCGGTGGTGGGGGAGGCGCGTCGGACACGCTGATCGTGTCCTCCGATTCTCGCTGCGACATCGTTCTTTTCCCCGCCGGGTCTCGGATCGGCGAGCTTCGCCTTGTGCTTCGAGGTTGGAAAGCAGGGTTCACCGGGCCCGACGATTCCGAAGCGTCCGAAGTGCCCACATCGCTCACGCTGCCCTCGGGCTCCTACTGCGTGGTGACGACGGACCCCGACAAGCGGATGCAGAGGGCGGTGGCGTATCCATGGACGCTCGCGCCGGGGGCCCAGCAGCGGCACCCTCCGGACGTGATCGAGGTCGTCAATCGGATCAACGCCCAGATCCGGTCACGAGGCCTTTCAGGAAAGATGCGTCTGCTCACGGTTCCCGCCGCGAGCTGAATCGCAGGGCCTGATCGTGCTTTGTTTGGTGAGTCGCGATCGCAGTGTTTGAAAGCTGAGCGTGGATGCTGTATTGTGGGCGACCCGTGCGAGGAACCTGAGGTTCAGGGACTGTTTGGCGAAAGCCAGCGCGGGAAAGGGAAGCCCGCCGCATGTCCACCCCGCACACGCCGTCCGAAGCCGAGGGAACCGCAGTATCGCCGTACGGGCCCGGTGTCCCGATCCTCCCCGAGGGGGCGACCGCGGAGCAGAAGGACGAGCACTGGTACAAGCATGTGTACCAGGGTGACTCCAAGCCCCAGCTCACGCTGCGTGCCGTGCTCGTGGGCGGCTTTCTCGGCATGCTGATGTCGGCGGCGAATCTGTACACGACGCTCTCGATCGGCTGGGCGTTCGGGATCGCCATCACGGCGTGCGTTCTGTCGTTTGTCATGTGGAATGTGGTCGTGTTCATCTCTCGCGGGAAGATCAGCGAGATGTCGGTGCTCGAGAACGCCTGCATGGCATCGACCGCCTCGGCCGCGGGGTACGCGACCGGCTCGACCATCGCGACCATGTTCGGGGCGGTGGTGCTCTTGGCCGAGATTCCCGAGGGGAAAACGACCGCGGACATGAAGACATGGGACATCACGCTCCCCTGGGTCGTGACGCTCTTCACGCTCTGCACGGGTCTTATGGGGGTGTTTCTCGCGATTCCAATGAAACGGCAGATGATCAATCACGAGGAGCTGCCGTTCCCGTCGGGCACGGCCGCGGCGGAAACGCTCCGAAGCCTCTACAGCCGCAGCGCTGAGGCCGCCCGCAAGGCGTATGTCCTCGTGCTGGGTCTTGGGCTGGGCATTCTGATTGGGTTCCTCCGTGCCGGTGACGATGTGGTTGACAAGGTCGGGTTCCTCAAGTCGCTCTTCGGCAAGATTGATGCCCTCCGGATTCCCTCCGAGATCGAGATGCACTTCGCGGACCGGCTTTACCCGGGCGGCCGTCACCCGGCGGGTTTCGCGTTCGAGCCTTCCGCGCTCCTGATCGCCGCCGGCATGATCGTCGGGATGCGCACCAGTCTCTCGCTGGTCGTGAGCTCCGCGATTCTCTTTCTCGGCGTCGGCCCTTGGCTGGCTCAGAAGGATGCCGCGGTCATCGAGAAGCCCGCGATGATGGTGTATACCGCCTCGTTGGACGCGGGCAAGTCGCAGTCGATCGATGGCAGCCTCCCGATCGTGCTCGAGCTGACGCGTGTCGGCAACGCCGTGGCTGACAAGGCCGCCGCCGTCGCCGCCGAGCAGCAGGCCGAAGCGGCGTTCGTTCGTGATGCCGCGGGCAAAGCGGTCGTGACGAAGATGAACGAAATCACGAAGGAGCACGATGCTCTGGTCAAGTCGCAGGCCAAGCCCGAGGAGATCAAGAAGAGTGTCGAGGGATGGATGACCGGGGTGGTCAAGGCCGTTTCGACCGCCTCCGCGAACGCGACCGTTGTTTCCGTCTCGGAGAAGCCGGGCCGTGCGGCGAGAGACGCCGCGAAGGCCTCCGCCGTTGCTGCGGGGAAACCCGCGGAAGAGGTTGAGCGTCTGGGAGCCGTCGCGTTCCAGGAAGCCAAGTACAAGCCTCAGTTCAATTGGAGCTGGGGCGGCGGCACGATCACGATCCATCGCTGGTCGCTCTGGGGCGGGACCGCCATCATGGTCTTCTCAAGTCTGACCGCGGTCGCGCTCCAGTGGCGCACAATCGCCCGGGCGTTCTCTGGCGTCGGATCCGGCGGCGGCTCGAGCGTGGGTCGCGCGGGCATCGAGGTGCCCGGGTCCTGGATGATCATCGGGATGATCCCCATCACGATTGCGATGGTCTGGCTCCAGCATCAGGCGTTCGGCGTGACGTGGTACGCGGGCGTGATCGCGGTCGCCATGTCGTTCGTGCTCTCCCTGGTCGCCAGTCGGGCCACAGGCGAGACCGACACCACACCCATCGGAGCGATGGGCAAGGTCATGCAATTGATCTTCGCCGGGCTCGCTCCCGCCAACATCAACGCCAATCTCGCCTCGGCGGGCATCGCGGCCAACTCGGCCTCGTCCTCCGCGGATCTGCTCACCGATCTCAAGACCGGGTACCTGCTCGGCGCCAACCCGCGCCGGCAGTTCCTCGCTCAGTTCTTCGGCGTCTTCTTCGGCACTCTCGCCATCGTCCCGATCTGGTACCTCATGGTTCCGACTCGGGAGAAGCTCGAGACCTTTGCGCTCCCCTCCACCCGCGCGTGGGAAGCCGTCGCCCGCGTCCTCACCAAGGGGATCTCCGAGTTGCCGCACTCTGCGGTGCAGGCCATCTTCATCGGGGCTGCCGTCGGCATCGCGATCCCGGTGATCGAGAGACTGCTTCCCGCGAAGTACCGCAAGTACACCCCCTCCGCGACCGGCGTCGGTCTCGCGTGGGTCATGCCCTTCCAGAACGCGTTCTCGTTCTTTGTGGGCGCTGTCATCGCCATGATCTGGAGCAAGGCCAGCAAGCGGACCTCCGATCAGTACAACGTCCCCATCGCCTCGGGGCTCATCGCCGGTGAATCGCTGATGGCCGCCGGGCTTGCGATCGCCGCGACTCTCGCGGGGCTCCTCGCCTCCACCTGATCCTTTGTTCCACGACTCTCGGAGCCTCCACGATGGCCATTCCGCAACTCACCGACGAACAGGTTCTTACATGGTCCCGCGAACAGAAGGACCGCTGGTGGCTTGCCAATGTCTTCCGCGGTGACATGGCCCAGTTCACGCTCCGATCCGCCCTCACCGGGTTCATGCTCGGCGGCATTCTGAGCGCGACCAACCTCTACGTCGGGGCCAAGACCGGCTGGACGCTCGGGGTCGGGCTTACTTCCGTCATCCTCTCCTTCGCCATGTACAGGTTCTTCGCCCGGCTGGGTGCCAAGGACATGACGATCCTGGAGAACAACTGCACGCAGTCCATCGCGACCGCCGCCGGGTACATGACCGGCCCGCTCGTCAGCGGCATGGCCGCGTACATGTGGGTCGAGAACCGGCTCATGCCCTGGTGGCAGATGCTCCTCTTCAACGTGGTGCTGTCGATCCTCGGCGTGCTCGTCGCGTTTCCGATGAAGCGTCGGTTCATCAACGACGAACAGCAGCCCTTCCCCGAGGGGCGAGCCTGCGGCGTCGTGCTCGACACCCTCTATACCTCTCAAGCCGCTGTCGGCGTCTTCAAGGCCAAGATTCTTGCCTTCGCCGCGCTTTTCGCGGGGACCATCGCGTTCCTCTCGGGCGAGAGCTATCAGAAGCTGATCCAGGAACGATGGCTGGGCCTGAAGTCGAACTTTCACCTCCCGCACTATTTGGACGAATGGGCGTACAACCTCATGGGAAGGGCACCGAAGATCGCGGGTGTCGACATCCGCGAACTGGCGCTGCGCCCGACCCTCGACCTGACGATGTTCGGCGCCGGCGCGCTGATGGGGATCAAGTCGGCGTCGAGCATGATGATCGGGATGCTGCTCAACTTCGCGGTGATCGTGCCGATCATGATTTCCTACGGCGAGCTCAAGCCCAAGTCCGGTTCCATCGAGGCGGGCGACGCGATTTTCGGGCGGGCCTACATCCTCAACAACTGGGCCCTTTGGTGGGGCATCGTCATCATGGTCGTGGCGTCGCTGACATCGCTCTTCGCCAAGCCCCAGGTTTTCATCGAGGCGTTCAAGGGGCTGACAGGGCGCAAGAGTACCGGCGAGGACGTACTCCGAGAGATCGAACTCCCGCTGTGGGTTTCGTTCGTTGGTGTCCCCATCGTGGGCGCGGTCGGCGTCTGGATGGCCCACGATTGGTTCGGCGTCTCGTGGATCTTCGGGGCCACCGCGATCCCGATGATCATCATCCTGACGCTCATCGCCGCCAGCAGCACCGCCCTCACCGGCACCACGCCGACCGGGTCCCTCTCGAAGATCCCGCAGTTCACTTACGGCGCGCTGGACCCCAAGCACGCCCCGACCAACCTGATGACCGGGGTGATGTGCGTCGAGGTCGCCAGCAACGCCAGCAACCTCCTCATGGACATCAAGCCCGGGTACATGCTCGGCGCCAAGCCCCGCCAGCAGGCTTGGGGGCATTGCATCGGCGTCATCGCCGGCGCGCTCGCCAGCACACCCTTGTTCTACATCCTCTTCCTCGACGGGTACAAGGACGGCGACAACGTGCAATCCAAGATGGTGTCGGACCAGTTCGCGTTCCCGTCCGCGGTGCAGTGGAAGGGCGTCTCCGATCTGGTCACCAGCATCTTCGGCGAAACCGGCACCGGGAGCCTGCTCACCACGTCGATCATCTGGTCGATGATCATCGCTGGCATCGTCGGGCTCGTCTTCGAGATCGTCCGCATCGCGACCAAGGGCAAGTTCCCGTTGGTCCCGCTGGCGATCGGCCTGGGCGTTGTCGTCCCGCCGGATTCCACCCTCGCCATGTTCACCGGGGCGGCGTTCTTCTGGGTCATGCACAAGGTGTATCAGGCGCGAAAGGGAAGCCTGGGGCACAGACTCTGGATCGAATCGCACGAGCCGATCTGCGCCGGGCTCATCGCTGGCGCCGCGATCATCGGCATCGGCGACATCCTGGTCAAGGTCTTCCTGCTCAAGTAACAGCGTTCAAGCCCGGCCGGGCTCTCACCAGTCCAGAGGCCCGTGCCATGCGCGGAACAGGTCCTCCACAGGCACGCTCACGTCCGCTTGGTCCCACGCGAGCAGCCCGCTCGTGTCCAGGCGGCCCACGACCGTGTGCCAGAGCCCGCCGCACGAACGCCCGAAGTCCGCGAGTATCGTTCGAACCTTCGCCAGGTCGGCTTCACGAACCTCAAGCACGAACCGCGAGGGATTCTCCGCGAACGCCCACTCATGATGCTTGAGCGTGCCGATGTCGGCCGTCACACGCAGCCCGAGCGGCGTGGGGCCCGCGGCGGCTGTCCGTGAGGATCGCAGCGTGTCCGAGGCAACCTGCTTCGGCGTCGACCCCGACGCGATGAGCATCTCCGCGACCGCGGCGAGCACGCCGCCCTCCGAACAGTCGTGGGCCGACGCCACGAGTCCATCGCGGATCATCTGGGCGACCGCCGCCGCAGCTGCGGGGCCCAGCTTGAGATCGACACGCGGGATCGTCGAGTTCGCAGCACCCGTCACCATCGAATGGTGCGACGCGCCCAGTTCGTCCGTCGTGCGGGCTCCGACCATGACCAAGACGTTTCCGGCAGCCTTGGCGTCCATCGTCACCGTGCGTGCCACGCTCGGGACGATCCCGATGCCCGTAATCAGAAGCGTCGGCGGGATCTCGATCACCTTTGCCTCGCCGCTCGCGGGGTCGGTGTAGCGAAGTTGGTTGTTGAGGCTGTCTTTGCCCGAGACAAACGGCGTCCGGAACGCCTTGGCCGCGTCGTAGCACCCCTCGGCCGCACGTACGAGTGTGGCGAGGTTCCGAGGCTCGCCGCAGCTGGGCCAGCAAAAGTTATCGAGGATCGCGATCCGCGTGGGGTCGGCCCCGACGCAGACGAGGTTTCGCACGACCTCGTCCACCGCGGCCAGCACCATCAGGTACGCATCGCCGCCGAGGAGCGGGTCGCCGACCGGCGTCTGAAGCCCCTGGCTGAGTGCGATCCCGCGCCCGGTGCCCGGCACGGGCTCGAGCACGGCCGCATCCCCGGGCCCGCGCCCCGCCGGACCCACCAAGGGCTTGGCGACCACATTCCCCTGCACCTCATGGTCGTATTGACGGATAATCCAGTGCTTGCTTGCGATGTTGGGGTGCGAGAGAAGAGCGAGCAGGGAGGCCTGGATCGAACGAGCCCCACGCGCGAGCGTGGGGTTCTTCTCGCCACGGGTGCCCATCCCCCTCGCTTGCGCGTCGGGCTCGTGCACCGCTTCGCGCGTCGGCATCGGGATGCCGTCGTGCAGGAACGACATCGGCAACCTGCCGACCTCCGTGCCCCGGTAGTGCAAGACGAGTTCCGCGCCCGTTGTGCCAAAGTGCCCCAGGTCCGCCATCGGCACGCCTTCTTCGTCGCAGATCTTGGCCAGCGCTGCGATGTTCTTCTCCGGCACCGCGAGCACCATCCGCTCCTGCGCCTCGCTGATCCAGATCTCCGTGTACGTCAGCCCCGCATACTTGAGCGGGGCCCGGTCAAGGTGCACCTCCGCCCCGATCGTCCCGCCCATCTCGCCCACAGCCGACGAGAACCCGCCCGCCCCGCAGTCGGTCATCCCGTGATACAAAGGCCCCGCGTCGCGAGCCCGCATGATCGCGTCCAGCACCCGCTTCTCTTCGATCGCGTTGCCAATCTGCACCGCGTGGGCAAACTCCGTGCTCGCGTTGGAACCCAGTTCCGCCGATGAGAACGTTGCTCCGTGCACGCCATCGCGCCCGGTGCGGCCGCCGAGGGCGATGATCCGATCCCCGGGCTTGGCTTCGCCCTTGATCAGATGCCTGGGGATAAGACCGACGCAACCGGCGAACACCAGCGGGTTGCCGATGTGCCGATCGTCGAAATACACGCCGCCCGAGACTGTCGGGATGCCCATCCGGTTGCCGTAGTCGCGGATGCCGGCGACGACGTCGGTCAGAATCCGCTTGGGCGGCAAGCATCCGGGCGGCAAGTCCTTCATCCCCGGCGTTGCCACGCAAAACACGTCCGTGCTCGCGATCGGCTTGGCCCCGAGCCCCGTCCCGATCACGTCGCGGATGCACCCACCAATCCCCGTCGCCGCCCCGCCATAAGGCTCGATCGCGCTGGGGCGGTTGTGCGTCTCGACCTTGATGTTGACGCCCCACTGGTCGTCGAAGGCGATGACGCCCGAATTGTCCTTGAAGACCGACAGCGCCCAGTCGCACCCCTCCGCGATCAGTTCAAACGTCGCCGCCGCCACGGTCGATTTCAGCAGATTCTTGATCGTCACCGACCCGTCCGCGTGCACGGTGTGCCCCGGGCGACCCGCCCATGAGATCGCATCGTCTTTGCCGCCGCGGTAGCGGATCGTGCTCTTGAGCGTCTTGTGCACGCAGTGCTCCGACCACGTCTGCGCGATCGTCTCAAGCTCGATATCCCGAGGCTCGCGCCCGAGAGTCCGGTACTCCGCCTGCACCGCTTTCATCTCGTCCAAGCTCAGGAACAGGTGAGCTTCGCGCGACATCTTCGTGAGCTGGTCATCGTTCAGGTCGCGGATGGCGATCTGCCGCACGCTCAGGGGCTGCTCGTGCCCCTTGGGAAGCCCCGCCGGGTGGTAAGGCTTCATATGCACCGCATGAATCACCGGGTTGCACAACGACCGCCTCGCGAACGCTTCCGCCTCAGCCGCCCCGACCCCAGCCAGGTCGTACCGCATCCCCGTTGAGACCTCGACCGCCTTCCCGGTCAGGTCCACGATCGCGTCCCGGACCGACTGGGCCGCGGGGTCCATGACGCCCGGCAGCGGGTGCACCTCGACCAACGAGCCTGTAGTCCCGCCGACTGGTGCTGTCGCGCTCGCCGATTCCGAGACCGGATCCGCCAGCAACTTGGCCCGGACCGCCTCCAGCTCCGTCGGCGAAAGGTCCGCTTCGATCAGATACACCCGGGCGACGCCCACCCGCGTCGGCGAGAGACCTGCCAACGCCGCCTGCTTCCCGACCGAGACCGCTCGCGGGTCGGTCGAAGCGTCGCGGAGGCGGACCTCGACGCGGTGGACCGGGAGTCGGGTGGGGGGTTGGACAGGGGCAGCGACGGTGGGGGAGGATGGCACGGGCGATGATAGTCGCCGGGGCACCCCATTTGCCCCCAACCTCGCCCCACCGCCCGCCCGAAACACGCCCCCGCCGCCGCCCGATCGTTCGGCTTCGGGCGGGGGGCCCGGGACTCATTCGACGTCCTCGGGCCGCCCGATACACCCCGTCCCTTCCACCGCGACCTACCTGATAGAGTGTGCCCCATGTCGATCCCTCCGCCACCCCCTTTCGCCTCGATCCCAGACCCGACCTACAAGCACGGCGACGGCTCGCCCGCGGGCGCGAGCGGCGGGGCCGCCTTTCTCTTCGAGTTCGCCTGGGAGGTCTGCAATCAGGTCGGCGGGATCTACCAGGTCATCCGCTCCAAGGTCCCCTTCATGGTCGAACGCTGGGGAGACCGCTATTGCTGCGTCGGCCCGTGGGACGCCAGCAAGGCCGGGCTTGAGTTCGAAGAAAGTCGTGCGGGCGGCTGGATCGGCCGCGCTCTGGACCAGCTCCGCGAGCAAGGCCTCATCGTCCGCCACGGCCGCTGGCTCGTCCCGGGTCGCCCCCGCGTCCTGCTCATCGAGCACTGGCAAGGCCACCAGAAGCTCGACGAAGCCAAATACCTCCTCTGGAAAGATCACGGCATCGAAGTGCCCGGCGGCGACAGCCTCATCGACGGCGTCGTCACCTTCGCCGATGCCGCCCGTCGCCTCCTCGAAGCCCTCTGCGAACACCATGCCGCCATGCGCGGCGGCCGCGGCGCGGGAGGAGGGAGCAGTGGGGGAGCGATCGTCGCCCACTTCCACGAGTGGATGGGAGGCCTCGCCATCCCGTTCATCCGCAAGAAGAACCTCCCCGTCGCCATGCTCTTCACCACCCACGCGACCCTCCTGGGTCGCTACATGGCCAGCAACGAGACCGACTTCTACGAAAAGCTCCCCTGGGTCAATCAGGCGGAAGCCGCCGTCCGCTACAACATCCCCTGCCAGCACGGCATGGAGCGTGCCTGCGCCCACGGATCGCACGTTTTCACGACGGTCTCGTCCATTACCGCCGAGGAATGCGAGCACCTGCTCGGTCGCCGTGTCGACCTCGTCACGCCCAACGCCCTGACCATCTCCTCGTACAACCTCACGCACGATCAGCAGCGGATGCACGGTGAGTACAAAGACCAGATCCACCGCTTCACCATGGGGCACTTCTTCCCCAGCTACTCCTTCGATCTCGACAAAACCCTCTACTTCTTCACGTCAGGCCGCTTCGAGCCTCGCAACAAGGGCTTTGATCTCTGCCTCGAAGCGATGGCGAGACTCAACGCACGCCTCAAGCACGCGAAGAGCGACAAAACCGTCGTTTTCTTCATCATCAGCCGTCAGCCCACGCGCGGGATCAACCCCCTCGCCATGGAAAAGCGCGGCGTCCTCAACGAACTCCGCGAGATCACCCAGCACATCACCGAAGAGATCGGCCCCAAACTCTTCCAACGCGCCGGCGGAGGGGGCAAACTCAAACTCGACGACCTCGTCAGCGAATACTGGATGCTCCGCTACCGCCGCGCCCAGCACGCCATGAAGCAGCACTGCCTCCCCATGGTCGTGACGCACATGCTCGAGCACGACGCCACCGACCCCGTCCTCAACCACCTCCGCACTCTGCAACTCTTCAACCGCCCCGAAGACCCCGTCAAGGTCGTCTATCACCCCGACTTCATCACACCCCACAACCGCCTCTGGGGCATCGAGTACGACCAGTTCGTTCGCGGCACGCACCTTGGCATCTTCCCCAGCAGCTACGAGCCCTGGGGGTACACGCCCCTCGAGTGCCTGGCCATGGGCATCCCCGCGGTCACCAGCGATCTCGCGGGGTTCGGCCGCTTTGTTCAAGAGAACATGCCCGACCACGACGAATTCGGCCTGTGGGTTCTCCGTAAACGCAATCGCGGGTATCACGACGCCGCCGATGAACTCGCGTCCATCATGTTCCACATCACGACGATGGAACGCCGCGAACGCATCGCCCTCCGCAACGCCGTCGATAAACGCTCGTGGGACTTTGACTGGTCCAAGCTCGGCATGGCCTACCACCGCGCCCACGACCTCTCCATCGAACGCCTCTGGATGGACAGCGGCACCTACACCCCGCAACTCCACCTCGACATCGAGCCCAAAGGCCTCGCGCCCGACCCCACCATCGACGCCCGCAGCACCGACGACCTCTGAAAGCCATCGCGGACGCTTCACGCTCGTACACTCTGAGCCCATGAAGCCACACGTCCATCTCTACACCGACGGCGCTTGTTCCGGCAACCCCGGCCCCGGCGGCTGGGCCTATCTCTTGCGCCATCCCGCCTCGGGCAGCGAGCGTGAAGATTCCGGGGCCGAAACCCAGACCACCAACAACCGCATGGAACTCCGGGCTGTGATCGAAGGGCTCGCCGCCATCACGCGCCCGAGCCTCATCGAGCTCACCAGCGACTCGCAGTACGTCTTGAACGGGCTCAAGGACTGGATGAAGGACTGGAAGAAACGCGGCTGGAAGACCGCGAGCAAGCAGCCCGTCAAAAACGTCGATCTCTGGCAGATGCTCGACATCCTCGTCGCACGCCACGAGGTCAAGTTCCACTGGATCAAAGGCCACGCCGGCCACGCCGAGAACGAACGCTGCGACCACCTGAGCGTCGTCGCGACCGAGGCTGTCAAACGCGGCGACCGCTCCAGCGTCCGCCCGCTGCCGACTGTCGAGGGTCTGCCGACCAACCCAAGCCTCCTCCAATAGCCTCCTGAGCATCGAACAAGGAGGTGCCCGACTTCTTCCTGAGCGGGCTCTTGAGAAACGAAAAGCCCCACGCTTTCGCGCAGGGCTCGTTCGTTCAACACCACACTCTCCCTCATCCTTCAGCAGCCGGTCTCAAACGCCAGCACATACGCGTCGTAGTCAAAGAAGTCCTCGAACCCGTCCCCGTTGAAGTCCGCGGTCTTCCCCGGCGGGCACACGCCCGTCTCAAAGCACGTGACGTAATCGTCGTAGTCAAAGAAGTCGAGGAACCCGTCCTCGTTGAAGTCCGCCGGGCAGTCCACAAACTCCCGAGCCCCCATGTCCGTGATCGGGCTCGCGCCAAGACCCGTGTCCACCGTCCCAAGGTTATCCACGCGACGCGGATTGCGGGCCAGGTCCAGCGGCGTGATCTCGCCAAGTCCATTGTCGATGTCCACATCCGCAAAGTCCGCCGTGAGACGCCCGTTGTCCCCCGCGTCGATACACGGCGAGCCCGGAAGCAGCGAAAGATCGTCGTCGGTCGTCCCGAGAATGTTGTCGGGCCCGAACTGGTCGGCGTACTGTGGGCCCACCGTGATGCACCCCGGCCCGCGCCCGACGTAGTTCCCCGGCATGCTGTTCACGCACGAATAGTTCACCGTGATCGTCCCCGCTTGCGGGAAGACGTTCGCTTCAAACGGCGTGGTCGCCGCGTCCGAGTCGGTGTTCCCCCAGAGGATCGAATTGTCGACGGTGATCGTCGAGCCCCCGACCGCAACCAACCCGCCGCCCGCCACGGCGAAGTTCCCGGCGAAGGTGCAGCTGTCGATCCGCGTGTCGTTGAACGAGCCGAACGTATAGATCGCCCCTCCTCGGACCCCCGCTACGTTTCCCGAGAACTCGCAGTTGTAGTACTGGTTCCACCCCGACCCGTTCAGGGAGTACACGGCACCGCCGAATGACTCAGCCCGGTTGCCGATGAAGCGGCAGTTCCCAAAGGCGACCTGCGACCCGTTCGCGCCACGGAAATAGACCGCCCCGCCGAATGTCGCGCTGTTGTTGTCGATGAACTCGCAGTTGCTGAACCTCGCCAGCGATGAGGCCGCGAAGAACGAGACCGCACCGCCCTCAAACGCGTAGTTATCGCGGATAAGGCAGTTGCGGATCCGCGGGTTCGCGTCGTTGATCCAGATCGCCCCGCCCCCGTTGTCAAACCCTCCGCCATCCGCGTACCCGCCCGTGATCACAAACCCGTCCAGGATCGCCGACGAGAACACCGACTCCGCCTCGACGACGTGGTACACATTGTCGTCCGCAGGCCGCCCCCCGATGTTCCCTGAAAGAAACGATCGATTTCCCTGAATGTTCGTCCGCTCCGCGAGCGTCAACTCCGTCCCTGCGAACCCGCCATAGATCGCCAGACTGCTCTTGAGGCGGAAACTCGCCGATCGATCCAGGCCCGCTGTCGGGCGGTAGGTCCCCGCCGCGACCCAGATCTCCGTCGTCGTCCCGTTGAAGTTCGCCGCCGCGATCGCGTCGTCAAGCCGCCGGACCGCCCGCCCCCAGTTCGACCCGTCGTTCCCGGGCGCCGAGTCATCGACGTAAAGTCGCTGGACCGAAGCCCCTCGGTACCTCAGTTGCACAGCACCCACGCGGGCCGTCCCCCCCGCGTTGAACGCCGTGATCGTGAGCGTTCCTCCATTCACGACGACGTTGTGCACCGCGTGCGTCACGCCCGCCGTCAGCGCGTTGCTCCCGGGTCCGCCCGAGACCGACTGCAAGCCCTCCGCCGCCCCAGTCACGCCCACGTTGCACGAATCCACTCCAAACGGCGAGCACGCGTAGGTGTACACCGTGTACGTACCGTTCCGCAACGAATTGAACGACAGCGACATCGTCGTGTTGACGTTCGAGTTGAGCCCGTCCCCCAGCAAACGGTCATAGTCCCCCGACGTGCTCGCGCTGTCGAAAAAATACCCCGAGGCCAGGTTCGAGACCGTCAAGTCAGCCGCGGTCGTGCTCCCGTCCGTGTCCGTCAGATTGGACGCAAAAGCCCCCACCGGCACCGCGTCCCACGTTCCGGGCATGTCCGCCGCCCCCAGAAACCCCGACGCCGGCACCCCCGTCCACGTCCCCGCGATCCCCACATCGAAATCCAGATTGAAATTCTGCGCGTGGGCTCCCGCTCCCAAGCCGGCGCACACCATCGCGGCGATTCTAAACATGCTCTTCATGCCGATTCTCCTTGAAAGCTCTACGAACAGACGCTCTACCTATAAGGCGTGTTCGTCACCCCCCGCGACCAAGGATTCTCACCCTTCCATGAAAAAACCCCGTGCGCTCGCACGGGGTTCGGATTTCAGAAGGACCTCGGATCGCTCAGCACCCGGTCTCGAACGCCAACACATACGCGTCGTAGTCGAAGAAGTCAGCAAACCCGTCCGCGTTGAAGTCGGCCGACTTGCCCGGGGGGCACACGCCCGTCTCGAAACAGTTCACATAATCGTCGTAGTCGAAGAAGTCCACGAAACCGTCGCCGTTGAAGTCCGCCGGGCAGGGCGCGTCGAAGTTGACATGGAGCGTGCCCGTCCCACGAGCGGCGAGGTATCCGCCCACCCGGATCCCGTACTCGCGACCGGCCACCACAGGGATGTTCTCGATCCTCGACTGCAGCCCGCAGAAGTCATCGCTGCACTCGATCAGGGAGACTCGCCCGCTGCAGGGCGTGCCGCTGTACACCGCCATCTTGGTGTCGAACGACGAACCGCAGGTATCCACGCTCAGGAACCCGTTGGACGGAGCGGTAAAGACGTACCACAGATCGCCGTTCACCTGAGTGTCGTTTCCGCCAGCCGTGCAGGAGTTCAGCACCGGACCGTCCGTCGTCGCGAACCGGTTGTCGAACGGGTACGAACCCGCCGTCACACCCTGAGCGTCGTCGCAGAAGTTGTTCGCGGGACCGACGTTCAGTTGGAAGTCTCCCGATGCGTCGTCGAATCCCGAGACTCGGATGTAGTACGTCTCGTTGAGAGTTGCGTTGAATGTCACCACGCTGTTCCGAGAACCCGCACACGCCGTGCCCGTACCCGCGTCGTCGTTGCACGCGATCTGCGTCCCCGTCCCGCTCGGGCACGAGTTCGTGTCGTACACCGACAGAACCGTGTCATACGACGACCCGCAGGTGGTCATCGTGACTGGCGCCGTCGCGTTCGCGACCCACTTGTACCACACGCTTGGCGTGAACTGGCTGGTCCCGCATGTCGCGTTCCCGTCCGACGTCGCCTGCGTGGTCGTCCCGAAATGCGTACCCGCCACGATCGTCCGTGCAAACTGGCAACGGTCGTTCCCGGGACGGAACTCGATCGTGTACCCGCCGCTCATATCCCCGTAAGGCAGGAAGCCGTCGAGTTGAAGTTTGTACTGACCGGCGTTGATGTGAACCAGATTCGGCGAGTTGCCACCCACAACGTACGCATTCGTCACCCGGTTCCGCATCGCAAGATCAATGCTCCCGCCCGGCGAGTTCAGCGAGAACCCGCCGCCGTACTCCACGTCCAGATCAAGCGGCGCGTCAAAGTTCACCAGCGTCGTGACTTCCGAGTTCCCCGCCTGCCCTTGCGACTGGGCAAACGACGAACCGCTGAACGAACCGCTCAGGATCCAGTTCGAGAGACCCCACTGGTTGTGAGCACTCGCACTCCCACCCGGAAAGCTCTTCGACGCCGACAGATTCGCGCCCGCGACGCTCGACGAGGTTTGCTGGTTCGTCCCCGAACCGTCCCCCGCCGTCGCCCGTGCCGTCGCCGTGGCCGAAACCACCGAAACCTGCCCGAACGCTGAGCCCGCTGTCCCCGCCGCCAGAATGAGTGCCGTCGTCATGATCCGCATGGGTCTTCTCCGTGTTTGGTTCGGGCGTGTTCATCACGTCCGTCGCAAGCAGTGCGAGAAGCCCCCCCGCCGAGGCTAACCGAGGCGGGCTGTTTTTCGTTCCAAGCCGGCTTTCCCCTATTTCGCCTCCCAGAACCGCCACCCGGGTACCGATTCCCGCTTCAACGCCTCCCCCTTCATCCCCGCCCGAATCAGCTCAATCGGGATCGACCCGTACTGCAAAACCCCATCATGAAACTGCTTCTCGCTCATCCCGGGCACAACCTCTCTCTGCAACGCCCGCATCTGAAGCCCACCGATCATGTACGCGCACTGATACAGCGGCGAGTAGTCCCCCCCGATGTACCGCCTCACCTCGCTCGTCGCTCCAAACCGCTCATGCCCCACCCGATCCACCAGATACGCGATCATCTCCTCCGGCGTCATCTCCCCAAGGTGATACTTCAGGCTCACAATGATCCGCGCACACCGGTGCATCCGCCAGAACAGAATCCCCACCTTGTCCATGTTCACGTCATCCCCCATCGACCCCGCCCATCCCAGATCCAGCAGCCTGAATTCCCAGTACAACGCCCACCCCTCGATCAAAAACGGCGTCGAGAACGCTTGCCGATACGCCCGCACCCGGTCCGCGTAATACCCCTGCAGGTGATGCCCCGGGATCAATTCGTGAGGCGTCACGTTGTGCGTGAAATGCCGGTTGTTCCCCCGCATCGACATCAACTTGTCCGCGTGGCTCATCGCCTCCGTCGGGTACGACACACCCATGTACTGCCCGCCATACACCGCGAACGGCCAATTCCGCTGCAACTCCGGCGTGTGCATCTCAATCCGCCACGACTCCTCGCAAAGCGCCGGAATCGTGATCAAATCCCGATCCCGCAGAAACTTGATGGCCGCCCGCGACTGATCCCGCACAAGCGTGTCCTGCCCTCCGGGCGGTGCCGCACTCCTCTTCACCTTGGCCAACGCACCCTTCCAGTCATCCCCAAACCCCATCGCGTTGCTCGCCTTCTTCATCTCCGCTTCGCACCACGCAAACTCCGTCTCCGCCAGCTGCACAAACTCTTCAGGCGTCGCCGCCACGTGCTCAGCCTTCAGATCCGACAACAGCGCATCCCGCCCGATCGGATCCCCAATCAGCGGATCGTCCAGCTTCCCCTTCACCCCCGCAATCTCCTCACGCAAGTACTTCGAGTAGTCGCTGAGCGACGACTCCACCTGAGGCTTGATGTCCTTCATCCACCACGAAAACTCAGGCTTGAACCCCTCGTTGTACTCGCACCAGTCCCGGAACGACCCCAGGATCCGATCCACCGCCCGCGCCGCCCGGAGCCCCAGCACCGGCGACACCTTCAGCGTTCCCGCAGCCGCGTCCGCCTTCCGCCCCACCTCAATCGCCTCGCGGGCCTTTTTCACCAATTCCGCGACCGTGCTGAGTTTCTCCGCCGCCGCCGCCCCGTCAAAGTTCTCAAGCCGACGGCGCGACCACTCCAGGTCCTGAATCGCCCGCCGAAACGGCAACAGAGGCTCCATCTCCGCCAATCGCTTGCGATCCAAATCCATCCGCGCCAGTCGGTTGTCGAGCAAGTTCCGCAGCAGGACATAGTCGATCTTCCCCTGCTGGTCCAAGCCGTCAAAGTTCACCTTCCCAAGGGCCGCCCGCCACTGCTCCGCAAACGCCTGCTGCCGATCAAACCGCTCCTCCGACCACGCCACACCAGCAAACCGCGACACATACTGGTCGTCGGTCGTGAAAAGCTCGATCATGGCTCGCAGGTCGCGATCCGCGTCCGCGGGCACCGCGATCGTGCCGAGCGGCTGATCCGATGCGGATGTCTGGCGGGCGGTCGCGGATGCCGGCAGGCCAGCAACAGCGAGCATGGAAACGAACATCAAAGCCGTCAAGGAGCGGTTTGTCATGCCCAATTGATACCACAAATCCGCCTGGCAGGTCGCGGGCTATTTCTGCCCCGAAGGACTGCCCGATTCTGGTTTCGGCGTCACGAGATCGACCCTCGCATCCGATACAGACTTGACCTTCATCGGCCTTTGGTCACCGACGATGGTCACCGAGCCGTCTGTAGTGGTCGCTGGTGTTTCCATGGAGATATCAACAGTGGTGTTCAAACGGATCTTCGTCCCGATCCAATGGTCACGAGCCCACGCCATCGACCCGGCCGTCGAGATCGAAAGGGATCGGATCTTCGTGAGCCCCGGAAGTTGCCCGGGCGGGTTGAAGTCCTGATCCTTCGCCGATTGCGACACTTCCACTTTGATCAAAGCCGTGGTTTCGGCGATCTTCTCCACGGTGTAGGTCGCAACCGCATCCGTTGTGCAGCCCGCCATGTTTGACTTGAATTTCGTCTTCCAGATCGCGCCCTTTCCCACCGCTTCGTCGGGCAGTGGAATCACATACTGGGACATAGACGTCGCCAGTTCGTCGGCGAACCCCTTGGTGACAGCATCCGCTTCCGGATGCTCGCTCACAATCGACTTTACGATTCCGCGATCGGTGGAGACGGACACCAGCCGCATCCCGACAAACTTCTGCACGCCCGCGTTGGATGCATCCACGACGCTTTGCTCGGTTCCCTTGGCCTGCACGACCTTCGCTCCCACAAGCGTCATCGTGCACTGCACCTCTCCGCGTTCGCTGACGGAATCGACGACCGATTCAAAGGTCATCGTCACTTCCGGAATCCTCGTGGTCGTCGCAATCGCTTCCCCACCCGGCGTAACCGAGGTTGTAATCGCCCCGGACACGTTAAAGGTCGACCTTGCGCCGACGGTGGGCTTGAAGCGAAGCTCGCGGCGGAATCTCTTCGACCCGAGATCAATGGTCTGAAGTTCGACTGGCGGCATCGCGCCGCGAGCATCTTGCGACGCCGGATTCCGCTCTGCAGGCGGCCTTTCGCTCGGGGGCCTTTCCGCTGGCTGCGACGCCGCAAGTGACCCGCAAATGCACAAAACCAGAGGCACGCATGCAGACACACGCATCACCGTTCTCCGTTCGATCGACCAACCAAAGCAAGCAGCCGCGTTACGAGTGTCGCCTCGGACGCCCGAAACTCCAGCGCCGCGATATCTTGAAGCACTACCCGGCTCCATCGCCGCCGCCCCAGCTGCCCGATCATATCGCCCGGTGATCTCGCCGGAATCCGCGCGAGCGGGTCCATACCCTTTCGGACTGAGTCCCGGTAGCTCAGCTGGATAGAGCAGCCGCCTTCTAAGCGGCAGGTCGTGCGTTCGAGTCGCACCCGGGACGTTCAAAAAGCCCCCTCCCAGAGGGAGGGGGTTGGGGGAGGGTTCTTGGCTCTCCCCTCCCCACGCCCACGATGAGGCTCCCTCAGCCGATTCGCGGGGGCCCCATCCTGTACACTGCCCCCATGCCCGAAACCCCCTGCCCCGGTTGCGGCTATCCACTCGCAGGCACCTCCCTCGCCCGCTGCCCCGAATGCGGCATCTCTACCGACCCCGTCGCCCTCGCCCAAGCCACCACCGACCTCACCCACCGATGCGTTCGCTGGTCGGGGTGGATGCTCCTTGCCATCGTCGCCGCCGATGGCCTCGGTCGCGCGATCACCTTCCTCCCGCGCTCGGGCAACGGCTCCAGCGGCTCGGGCCCCCTCGCTGGCGAGACCTTCGCCCTGCTTCCCAAAGTCCTCCTCGCCGCCATGCTCTCCACATTGCTCACGCTCAAGGCTCGCCCCGGTCCCGCCCCTCTCGTGATCCGCGCGACCCTCATCGCCTGGATCCTCACCTCCTTCGCCAGTAACGCCGCCTTCGGCGGCGCATGGAACGTCACCCTCAATGGCTCGCCTTTGAATTGGTGGTATGACGCGACCCGTATCACCGCAGCCTTCCTCACACCCATCGGGATCCTCCTCGCCCAGCACGTCCTCGCCGCACCAATCGCGCAAGGTGACATCGCAAGCGTGCTAGCCAGTCCGGCGCGATGGGTGCGACGATTTGGCTTCGCGTCGGTGCTCCTCGTCGCCGCACTCACGATGATCGAGTTCCTCCCGCCTCGGCAGTTCGCTCCCCCAACGCCCGGAACGACAGCCACGCCAACCCCGTCGTGGTTTGCCCTCGACCACAATCAGCGACAGTCGCTCACGTCCTGGGCCCGCTGGCCCGCGACCATGTTCAACTTCCTCCAAACCGCAGGCCTCGGCATGATCGTTCTTTTGGCGATGCCCCCCCGAAAGCCCGCCTCATGAACCTCCCCGCCCTCGTCCTCCCCGCCATGCTCGCCTTTGCCGCGATCAGCATGACCGCCCTGGCCCGGGGCCCCGCAGCGGCAACAAACGCGGCGGTGTGCGCAGCAGCATCCCTCGCCGCGTCAGTGCTCTGGCTCGGCCAAAGCCACTGGAAGAGCAAGCCACGATGGATCTGGCTCGGCCTCTCAGTCGCCGGCCCTCTACTCGCCCTCGTGCTCAACAGCGTCACCGTCGCCAATTCAGCGGCCAATCAGCACTGGAACCTGGTCCGCCTCGCCTTCGCGTTCGCCCTCCCCGGCCTGCTCGCCGCCCTCTTCTGGTTCGCCACTTCCCCCTAGCCCCGCCGCCTGCAATGCCTCTGGCCGTCGGTGCTGTCTTCCTCTCCAGCACGATGGAACTCACCCGCCGCGGCTTCTGATCGCCGCCCCAGCCCCCGGATCCCCCCAAATGCCCAGGGCACGCGCACGCCAGCGGGCTCGATGTGCAGATCATGCGGCGACAAAGCAGATCAGATTCAAAAAACGAAAACACCCCTGATTTCTCAGAGGTGTTCCGGGCCTTCGGCCATGGATCAGAAACAGTTGGGAGAATTCTAATCACTCGTCACCGAGTGAATGTTCTTTGACCTCGCGGCCAAAGATCGAGAGTGCGTTGACCAAGCTTGCTGAAGATCGCTCTTCTGGGTCCTCCTCGCCGAGGTCGGCTTCACGCCGCCTCAGATCCGAAAAGGAACCCGCAAGTCCAAGGAAATCCCTTAGAAAGGAGGTGATCCAGCCGCAGGTTCTCCTACGGCTACCTTGTTACGACTTCGTCCCAGTCACCCGTTTTGCCGTAGACACCACTGAAGAATGGCGGCTTCGGGCACCCCGGGCTCCCATGACGTGACGGGCGGTGTGTACAAGGCTCAGGAACACATTCACCGGAGCGTAGCTGATCTCCGATTACTAGCGATTCCGACTTCATGCAGGCGGGTTGCAGCCTGCAATCCGAACTGGGGTGCGTTTTTTGCGATTTGCTCCAGTTTGCACTCTTGCATCGCTTTGTGCGCACCATTGTAGCACGTTTGCAACCCTGGGCGTAAGGGCCATGAGGACTTGACGTCATCCCCACCTTCCTCCGGTTTGACACCGGCAGTCTCGCTAGAGTACTAGATTGCTCTGAGCAACTAACGATAGGGGTTGCGCTCGTTAGAGGACTTAACCCGACGCTTCACAGCACGAGCTGACGACAGCCATGCAGCACCTGTGACCGTTGTACCCTTGCGGGCCTACACCAGCTTTCACTGGTTTAATCCGGCCATGTCAAGCCCAGGTAAGGTTCTTCGCGTTGCCTCGAATTAAGCAACATGCTCCACCGCTTGTGTGAGCCCCCGTCAATTCATTTGAGTTTTAGCCTTGCGACCGTACTCCCCAGGCGGTATGCTTATCGTTTTCACGTCGACCGATACGGCGTCAAAACCGCACCGATCTAGCATACATCGTTTACGGCGTGGACTACCAGGGTATCTAATCCTGTTTGCTCCCCACGCTTTCGTGCCTCAGCGTCAGATTTGGCCCAGCTCACCGCCTTCGCCATCGGCATTCCAGTCGATCTCTACCCATTTCACCGGTCCACCGACTGTTCTGTGAGCCCCTACCAACCTCGAGTCGCCCAGTTCGCCCTGCTGTTCTCCCGTTGAGCGGGAGGCTTTCACAGGACGCTTGAGAGACAGCCTACGCACCCTTTAAGCCCAGTAATTCCGACTAACGCTTGTGGCCTCTGTATTACCGCGACTGCTGGCACAGAGTTAGTCGCCACTTCCTTTGAAGATGATCAGTGTTTCTATCTTCTGACAGTGGTTTACATGCCGGAGGCACTTCATCCCACACGCGGCATTGCTCCGTCAGGCTTGCGCCCATTGCGGAAGATTCGTTGCTGCAGCCTCCCGTAGGAGTCCGGACAGTTTCTCAGTTCCGATGTTGCAGGTCGTGCTCTCACACCTGCTACCCGTCTTCGGCTTGGTGGGCCTTTACCCCGCCAACTACCTGATAGGACGATCGCCGATCCCAAAGCGATAAATCTTTCCTCCGAAGAGCACATGGGGTATTACCGGCAGTTTCCCGCCGCTATCCCCCACTTCGGGGTACGTTCGATCGTATTACTAACCCGTCCGCCACTTGCCCTTGCGGGCTCGTTCGACTTGCATGCTTTAGCCATGCCGCCAGCGTTCAGTCTGAGCCATGATCAAACTCTTCAATTGAATTTTGTAGATTCCAGCCTCGGTCTTGCGACCTCAGCCGGCAAACTTCAGCTTGAATGACCATGTAAACCCTCACTTGCGTGAGGGCGGTCACGATCGGTCTTGCGACCGACCGCCCATGTGGGCGGCTAGCCCACACGGTAAAAAACTTGAACATCTTCACCCACAACCTCCGGGGGGGAGGAGTGGGTGTTTTCCACACGAATTCAAGTGTGTCGAGGCTGTGAACCCTCGACTAACCTACCGGTCCTCACCCTCGCGGGTGGGCCGGGGATCGTCAACCGCGACCGTTCCGGTCAGAACTCGAAAGACTACTCCCTTGCGGGCGTGGCGCCTTCCGATGTCGCGATTGCACACTCTCGTGTTTCTCCCAACTGTTCGGATTTCAAAGAGTTGTCGACTCGCAGGCCCTTGCGGCCTTCGTGTCGTCCCCGCTCGGAGCAGGGAGAGAAGCATACTCCGCACCCCGCCCGCGTCAAGCCTGTACCCAGAGTGATTTCACCTTTTCTTCGCCCGCCCCTCGCCAACTCCAGTTTTTTCAGCACTTTACAGTTCCGCACTCCCCTCCTCGCATTTTTCTCCACCCATTCAGGAGTCGATAGTCCAGTCAAAACCCTATCAAAAGGCCGGCTCCTCTCCAGCCCACGCCAACGGCCGCCGCCGCGACGATGCCACGCCCGCCACCGCCGACCAGATCTCCAGCCCCCTTTCGCTCCCCCAGCCCTTTCGCAGCGTCCCGCACGCCTCGAGCATCGTCGCTCCCGTGGTGCGCACATCGTCCAGCACGATCGCCACACGCAGCCCGCCTGGCTTTCCCCCACGACAACGAAAGCTCCCCTTCACGTTGCGTCGACGCGCCGAGGCCGACACCGCCAGCTGCGAAGGTCTCATCCTTCTCCCCAGAGCGTCGATCACCCGAACGCCGCACACGTCCGACGCCGATCGCGCCAACACCTGCGTGTGATCGATCCCGCGCCAGATCCGCCGCCAGAATGACGATGACACTGGGACGATACAGCACGCCTCGCGCGCGATCCCCGCCCGATCCAGTTCCGCCGCGATCGCCGCGCCGAGCATCGCTCCCACCTCGCGACCCACGGGCCGCCATCGCCGAAACTTCAATTCGTGCACCGCCCGCCGCAGCAGACCGTGAAAGTCCCCAAGGCGCACACACCGATCCCAAGGCAGACGCCGCTTCGCGCACGCCGGACACCCTTCCATTCCCGTCAGTCCCGCATCCCCGCCCTCCGGCATCGACAGTTCATAAAGCCCGACCCGCGACCCGCACCGCGGGCAGTACGTCCCAGCCGCATCGGGTGCCCACCCATATCGCCTTGCCCTCTCGACAAAGCCCATCGAGGTCAGTCCGAGCCAGTGCCGCTCGACCTGATCAAGCCAGCCGCTTCCCCGTTGTGTTTTTGCCGCGTCGATCGGCTCGTCCGCAACCCCGATCAATCCCGCCGGCACATCGACGTGTGCGCGGTCCGGATCTCCCGACCATCCCGGGCGCTTCCAGACGGGCGTCGCTCCTCGCTCATCGGGCTTGAGACGCCGAGGCGGCCATTCCAGACGCTTTGACGAATCGGCATCAACGCCACCGTCCCGCGCGTTCCGCGCAGGTTCGGTCCGTTCGGAATCACCCTGACGAGTTGGCGTTCGATCCGGCACGAAGGCCCCGCCGGCCGTGTGTTGAGCCGACGGGGCGAGAGGAGGACAAATTTGGCCGCCACGAATCGAACCAGCACGATCAAGCCCGCACGATCAACCGACTCCGTAGCTGCTTCGACTCGGATCTCTCTGCAGCACCAGTGTATACGGGCTCAGCGATCCTTGGTTTCTTTCCCGGGCCTCGAAACGATCAGTCGGCCCTGATTGTCCCCACGGATCACATTCAGCACGATGCCCGTCTTGAGATTTCCGCGACCCATGGCCGCCGTGTACTCCTCGGGCGTCGTGACATCTTGGCCGTCAACCTTCAGAATGATGTCGTCCTGCTGCACGCCTGAAGTCTCACCAGCCGCGCCCTTGCGAACGTCGGTGACGACGACGCCCTTGATGCTCCTATAACCCATCCGCCGGGCCTCCCGCTCGGGCAGCGCCCGGACCTCAACCCCGATATCCGCCTGCTGGATCGCTTCGAGGTCTCCGATCTTGACCGAGACTTTCGTCGGCTTGCCGGCACGCAGTACCTCGATCTCCGCGGGCGTCCCCGGCTCGGTCAGCGCGATCGCCGCCCGCAGCGTCGAAAGGGCGGTCATCGGACGGTTTTGATACCTCGTGACGATGTCGCCAGCCCGGAGCCCAGGGTCCGCCGGGCTGCCCATAACGACCTCGCGGATCAGCACGCCCGTATTGGGCGCAACCCCCGCGTCCACCGCCTCGCTCCCCACCAGGTCTGAGAAGGACGCCCCGAGCCACCCGCGGACGACCCGCCCGTTCTTCACAATCGCGTCCATCACCACCGAGGCGATGTTGGAGGGAATCGCGAACCCGATCCCCTCGCTCCCACCCGCTTTGCTCGCGATGGCGGAGTTGATCCCCACGATCTTCCCTTCGAGGCTCAGCAGCGGCCCGCCCGAGTTTCCCGGATTGATCGACGCGTCCGTCTGGATGAAGTCCTTGTACGCCTCGTCCGACAACTCCTGCAGCGGCACTTGGCTGCGACTCTTGGCCGAGACGATCCCCGCTGTCACCGTGTTCGCGAACCCGAAAGGCGACCCCACCGCGACCACCCACTCGCCGACCTCGAGCGTGTCCGAATCCGCGAATTTCAGGGCAGTCAACCCCTTCACCTCGATCTTCACCACCGCCAGATCCGTCAGCGTGTCACGCCCCACGATCTTCCCCGGCACCACACGCCCGTCCCGAAGATGGACATCGATCAGGTCCGCGATCGCCACGACATGGTTGTTCGTCAGGATCAGGCCCTCCTCGGAGACGATCGCGCCCGAGCCCAGCCCCGCCTGGACAATCCGGGTCTTGCCCGTCGGGCGCGTTTCGAAAAATCCGACCCGCTCGTATTCAGGCTGGCGCTTCTTCGCGACAATGTGAACCACGGAAGGCTCGACCTTCCTGGCGACATCCTTGAACGCCTTCGAAAGCCCGCGAGCGATCGCCAAAGAGTCCAGCTCCACCGTGGGCGTCGGCTCCGGGTCCGCCGAGAACACCGCCGCGTTCAGGCTCGTCCCACCCGCCGAAAGACCAGCCGCCATCACCAGCCAAGCCGCCATCTTCAATCTGCCGCCCATGTTCATCTCCAAATCAGCCCCGGGTCCGCCCGTGCTGTGCTTGTCATAAGACGATCGACAACCGCAAAGGTTCACCACCACAAGGATGCGCCGCGCAAAACCTTCCGTCTCGCAAATAAAATACGAACGAAAGGCGAGCGGGGATTCGTCGGAAATCAAGATCTCAAATCTGAAATTTCAAATTTGAAGTCACCCCGTCACGTCCCCCGCTTGTTCCCAAACAGGTCCAGATGCAGCCTTCGGCACAACCGCCACCCGCGAGCGGTGCATGCCTCCACCAGCCAATGCAGCGTTCCCGGCGGCGGCGGTGCGATCCCCTCGGGCATCAGCAGCACATCCGCTGGCTCAAACCCGCGCAGGCGGGACAAGACCGATTCGATCTCCGCAAAGTCCGCCGCACTCGAGACCACAAACTTGAGTTGGTGGTCCCCGGGGGCGTCCAGCAGCGATTGCAACGCCTCGAAGTTCAGCCGCCTCTCCTCGTGGACCTTCGCCCATTGCCCCGTCGGATCGCGCGGATCGCCCACGGGCGTGCTGTGCGCAAGTTTCGGGCTGATCGACCAAAGATCGCACGCCACGTCTCGCGCGACCGTGCCCGCCGTCTCGATCGTGATGTGAAACCCCGCCTCGCGCAGCGACGCGGCCAGCGGCACGATCCCGTCAAAGATCATCGGCTCCCCGCCCGTCAGCACCGCGTGCTTCACGCCGCTGGCGATTGCTTGCTCCACGATCCACGCGATGGTTCGGCGGTCGATCTCCGGATTCCAGCTCGCGTACGGCGTGTCGCACCACTTGCACCGCAGATTGCACCCGCTGGTGCGCACGAAGAACGAAGGCACGCCCGTGAGTTTCCCCTCGCCCTGAATCGACGTGAACGTTTCCGAGATCGGAAGCCAGTCTTTCATCCGCGCACCACGTACGTGGTCGGATCGGGGATTCCCGCGTCCACGAACCCCTTGTGGCGGATCTGGCAACTGTCGCAGTGCCCGCACGATGCGCCGGCCGGCGTCGGGTCGTAGCAACTCGAGGTCAGCGCGTAGTCGACGCCCAGCGAGACGCCCAAGCGGATGATCTCGGGCTTGGCCATCGCGATGATCGGCGTGACGACGCGCAGGAATTGCCCCTCGACACCCGCTTTGGTGCCGAGGTTGATCGTGCGCTCGACGCTCTCGATGAACTCGGGCCGACAGTCGGGGTACCCGGAATAGTCCACCGCGTTGACGCCGGTGTAGATCGCGCGAGCGCCGACCACCTCGGCGAGCCCCGACGCGATGGCCAGGAAGGTCAGGTTGCGGGCGGGGACGTACGTGATGGGGATGCCATGGGTCAGGTCGTGGTCGGAGCGGTCCTTGGGGACGTCGATGTCCGCGGTGAGGGCCGAGCCGCCGATCTGGCGCAGGCCGAGGGTGACGATGCGGAACGAGGCGGCCCCGAGATGGTCCGCGACGCGGCGGGCGCACGTCAGTTCGTGCCTGTGCCGCTGTCCGTAATCGAACGCGAGCGCGTGGCAGTCGTGCCCGTCACGCTTAGCGACGGCGAGCACCGTCGCGCTGTCGAGCCCGCCCGACAGCAGCACGACCGCGGACGTTGTGATCGGGGCGGCACTCACGTGGACACCTTGCGGAGGGTGCAGGAGTGGGGGGTCTTGCCCACGCACATTTTGCGCTCGTAGTTGGTGCCGACGACTTCGCCCTCGCTCATGCGATCGAGCGTGGCGAAGGGCAGCATGTCGAAAGGCCTGTCCACCGGGGGGAGTGCCGAAGCGGGGACGGTGTTGGTCGAGCGGAGGGCCGCGAACCCGCCCGCGTCGGTCCACGGCGCGAAGTGGGCGAGGTCCCACGCCCAGAGTTCGTCGTGGTCGGTGACGACGCGGAGTTCGCCGCCGGGCGCGAGCACGCGCCATGCCTCGGCGAGGAACCGGTGCTGAATGACGCGGTTCTTGTGGTGCTTGACCTTGGGCCACGGGTCCGAGAAATAAAGGTGGATGACCGAGACCAAGCCCGAGGGGGTGCGCCAACGGAGGAACTCGGTCGCGTCGGCGTGCAGCCCGCGGGCGTTGGTGACGCCGGCTCGGCGCAGGCGGTCGCAGGTGTAGGCGAAGAACTCGCCCTCCCACTCGATGCCGAGGAAGTTGGACCCAGGTCGCGCTTTGGATTCGTTCAGGATAAACGTGCCCTTGCCGCAGCCGATCTCGATCTCGAGGGGCAGGGCGGGGTTCTGGAACCAGGCGCACGGGTCGAGGCGGCCGGCGTCCGGTCGCGTGCCCAGATCGTCGGGAAGTGGCGGGATCGTGTCGCGCGGGATGGCGATCACGCCCGGGGCGGTGTCGTATTTGCCCTGTTGGGGTGGGTGCGGAGTGGATGGAGTGCTCGTCACGGGGGAGTGTAGGGAATTGGGCGAGATCAGACAGGTCCGAAGAAAACCACACGGGCCTGTGCGCGTCGATTGTGCGATCCATTCTCCGGCTACGTCGTATAACCCAATGTGCTGTCAGCGGGAGTGAGAACCCCCTCTTGGATTCTCGGTGCTGGTGTTTCGGACCGATGACAAGAGGTTGGACACGGAATGGATTCCAGTGGGCAGACCCCGTCGCGAGGCGGGGGGGATGCCCGGGAGGGCACGCCGATGGGTGAAGAACTGATTTCTCTGATCGAGTCGCGTTTGGATCGTCAGCGGTTCCAGGAGCATCACTGGACAGGGACGTTCTGGGAGTATCTGACGATCGTCGAGCAGAACCCGGCGGTCTTGCGCAACGCGTACCAACGGGCGTTTGACGCCATCATGGTGCACGGCAGCGAGAAGTACCGGCTGTTCAAGAAGGACTGCGTGCGGTACCACTTCTTCTCGGACCCGTTCGAGAACGGGGCGGACGCGATTTTCGGGCTCGATTTCGCGCTCATGAGCCTGGTTGATTTCTTCCGCTCAGCCTCCGAAGGCTACGGGACGGATCGACGCGTCTTGCTGCTGCACGGGCCCGTCGGGAGCAGCAAGAGCACGATGGCGCGTCTGCTCAAGAAGGGCGTCGAGGCGTACAGCCGGACGCCCGAGGGGGCGATGTACTCGTTCAGCTGGCTGCTGGATGAGAACTGCGGCGTGACAGCCAGCGGGGACAACGGGACGCGCGAAGCGGTCAAGACGCACGAGTTCCCGTGCCCGATGCACGAGGAGCCTTTGATTCTGGTGCCCAAGGATGCGCGCGATGCGCTGCTGGCACGGATCAACGAGAAGTACAAGTCGCCGCACCACGGCGGCAGGCTCAAGGTGTACGGCGAGCCCGATCCGTTCTGCCGGAAGATCTTCGAGGATCTGATGCAGTGCTATCACGGCGACTGGCGCAAAGTGATGGGGCACGTCAAGGTCCGCCGCATCGTGATGAGCGAGAAGGACCGCGTCGGCATCGGCACGTTCCAGCCCAAGGACGAGAAGAACCAGGACTCGACGGAACTCACCGGCGATATCAACTATCGCAAGATCGCCATGTTCGGGTCGGACAGCGACCCCAGGGCGTTCAACTTCGACGGCGAACTCAACATCGCCAATCGCGGGATTTGCGAGTTCATCGAGATCCTGAAGCTGGACGTGGCATTCCTGTACGACCTCTTGGGGGCGACGCAGGAGCACACGATCAAGCCGAAGAAGTTCGCGCAGACGTACATCGACGAGGTGATCATCGGGCACACGAACGAGCCTGAGTACAAGCGTCTCCAGAGCAACGAGATGATGGAGGCGTTCAGGGACCGCACGATCAAGATCGACGTCCCGTACAACATCAGACTCGACGATGAGATCAAGATCTACCAGAAGAGTTTCGGCCCTGAGCGGATCAAGAACATCCATATCGCGCCGCACACGCTCGAGGTGGCGGCGATGTGGGCGGTGCTGACGAGGCTTGACGAGCCGAAGAAGGCGGGCTTGACGGTTCTGCAGAAATTGAAGTTGTACAACGGCAAGAGCATCCCCGGGTACACCGAGGACAGCGTCAAGGAGCTGAAGGAAGAAGCCCCGCGCGAAGGGATGAACGGGATCAGCCCGCGGTACATCCAGGACAAGATCAGCAACGCGCTGGTGGGGCATCAGGCCATCGAGGAGCGGACGATCAACCCGTTCATGGTGATCAACGAGCTTGAGAGCGGGATGAGCCACCACTCGCTGATCAGCGACGAGAACACGAAGAAGAAGTACCGTGAACTCCTCGCGGTGGTGAAGGAAGAGTACGAGGACATCATCAAGGGCGAGGTTCAGCGGGCCATCAGCGCGGACGAGGATGCGATCCGCCGGTTGTGCACGAATTACATGGAGAACGTGCGGGCTTACACGCAGAAGGAACGGGTGCTGAACAAGTATACCGGGCGGTACGACGACCCGGATGAACGGCTCATGCGGTCGATCGAGGACAAGATCGACATCCCCGAGAGCAGGAAGGATGATTTCCGCCAGGAGATCATGAACTATATCGGGGCGTTGAGTTTGGACGGGAAGAAGTTCGAGTACAACACGAACGCGAGGCTTTACCGGGCGCTGGAGCTGAAACTGTTCGAGGACAGCCGCGACACGATCAAGCTGAAGAACCTGGTCAGCAGCGTCGTCGATGACGAGACACAGGCGAAGATCGACGTGGTGAAGCAGCGGCTCATCAAGCAGTTCGGGTACAACGAAGCGAGCGCGACGGACGTCTTGAACTATGTGGCGAGCATCTTTGCGCGGGGGGATAGCAAGGGGCGGTGACGACTCTGGTATGATCCGCGGATGAGTCACCATCTGCTTGCGTTCGGCATCGTGGCGGGGCTGTTTGTCTCCGGTTGTGGCGGAGGTGGGAACGTTGCACACTCACCGGTCGAGCCCGATGAGCCGAGATCGGTTGATGGGCCGCGTCATGAGGGCGATGTGACGTACGCGATGCTCGCGGAGGTGGTGACGCGGTCGGCGGAGATCATCGCTCGCCTCGATCGGGAAGCGGTTCGACCTGACGGGCTGAAGCTGACGGTCGATTTTTTGTTTGTGCGGACGCTGAAGGATGAGGAGTGGCCGGAGGACTTCGCGCCGCGAGCGGAGCACGACAAGCTGATGGATCGGGCGCTCGCGGAGCTTCGCGAAGCCCGCTTATTCGAGCATCTGTCGACCATCGGGCGGCGGTTGTCGATCACGTACCCGAAGGTCGACTTCGACCGGCCGGCGGCGCTGAGCACGAAGGATCTGCGTGTGCTGCTTGCCGGGTGCCGACTCGAGGTTGCGCGAGCCGTGGGTGCCGGAGATCAGCGGCGTGTTGGCGAACTCGCGGCGGCGCACCTGGGCGTCGCTCGGCTGCTGGCAGAGGGTGGTCCAATTCATCGAGACATGGCACAGTCGGAGATGAAGCGTGCTGTTGTGGCGATCATGCCCCTCATAGTGCACGGGGCGGTGACCGCCGAAGGCAGGCGGCTGATTTGGGCAAACCTGGAGATGCCGCGTCTCACCGCTCCGGCGTACAGCGAGCGAACTCGGCGAGAGTGGCGCGAGGAGGCAACGAGCATCTGGGGCGGTCTGCCGCCGGAGGTCTTTCGCTCCGGTGCCGAAGCGGAAGCGGCGTGGGCGAAGCTCGATCCGCGCGTGCGGCGCGGGGTGACGGGCTTGGCCGGGCGGATGGACCAGGCGTTCGCGGAGGATCCCGAGTTGGAGTTGCCCGTGCCAGCGCTCGCGGATGTCATGCAGCTGCAAGAGAGAATCTGGTCGCAGGTTGCGGAATGGCAGCCGCTCGCTCCCGTACGGGCCCGCGCGGCAGCGAACGAGCATGAGCGGAAGGTGCGTGGCGGGAAGGATGGAGTTGGAGCGATGATGGCTTCGGCGCTGATTCGTGCTGAGCACCGTCATCTGGAGATGTGGATGCTGATCGATGCGGTCCGCGTGACGATTGCACTTGAGAACTACCGCGAAGCGACCGGGGGATATCCAGAGTCGCTCGACGCACTGTGTCCGGCATACCTCACGACGGTTCCTGTCGATCCGGCGACGCCCGGAGAGAAGCTCAAGTACGCGAGGGGCGTTCGGGAGATCTGGGGCCGGGAGTATCCGTACGTGCTCTACAGCGACGGCCCGGACGGCGTGGATGATGGTGGGGCACCGATGGCGTGGGCGGATGTTGACATCGCGAGCGGTCGTCGCGGTGAGGATGTCATTCTAAACGCGTTGCACTGAAGCGACGATGAGCGGGGATGGCGACCGAGCCGTCTCGGATGGCGAAGACTGCATGCGATCGACGTGGTCAAGCAGCGGCTCATCAAGCAGTTCGGGTACAACGAGTCGAGCGCGACGGACGTGTTGAACTATGTGGCGAGCATCTTTGCGCGGGGGGATAGCAAGGGGCGGTAGGTTTCCAGGTCCGTTCTGATCAAGTTGTGTGCGAATCACGCCCCCGCCCCTTGGCGGGGGCGTTTTCGTCGTTCGTGTTTCGTGGCGTGCAGAGCGTCACGTGTTTGTTGGATGCGTTGTGACCTCAAGGGGGCGTCATGACGGGTTCACGCCCGTGCCGTCACGGGGTATCCGTGAGATCGATCTCAAAGGGGTCGAATGCGTATGAAGTGGAGTCGAGGTAGGGGCGTGCGTCGTCGATGGAGACGATGAAGCGTTCGGTAGCGGCGAGTGGCGGGTCCGAGTGCCACGGGATCGCGATGCCGCTGATGTTGCGGATCTCGCCCTTTCTGGGAAACCCGTCCGGGTCCTTGATGGCGTAGGCGCAGCCGTCGGACGAGAAGGTGATGGAGCCTCGCTGGAGGATGCGATCGCCGGCGGGCGCTCTTGCCAAGATGGAGAAGTCGAGCGCGATGGCGTCGCCGACAGGGAGGAAGAAGACTCGACCTTCCGATGCCGCCGTGCCGGTCGCGTCGGGGCGCCTGCTCCGGGAGATCCGCGTGATGAGTTCTTCGCGGACCCTGGCACCCCGCCAGACGTTGGCGGGAGTGTCGGCGCGAAGGAACGGGATCGCGATTGGTGTGGTGTTGGTGAGGGTTCCCGGCCCGGGAGCAGTGAGAAGCGACGTTTGCGTGCGGAAGCCGGACCAGGATGTCTCTGGCCAGAGGAACACGTTTCCCTGAAGGATGGTGCCGTTGTTCGTGGACGGCGGGTCAACCGAGACCACGACGGTGTCGGACATCGGTTGGTGCGTCAGCGGATCACCGATGCGCTGGCGTCTGCGGTCGCCGAACAGCGGCAGATCGGTGAACATCGCCACCCCGTCCGATCCGGTACGTGCTGTCCACTCGAGAACGAGTTGGAGCGGGCGATCGGCCGCGATGGGGAACGGAGCGGGCGCGGCGATGTGAAGAGAGACGAACCGCGCGAGGAAGCCGTTCCATTCCGCATCGGTCACGAGGCCACGCGATCTGGCATGGCACAGCAGATCCCCAAGCTCTGTCGTCCAGCCCGCGGCGGGATCGGCGTGACGGGCGAGCGCCCAACGGATGGTCAGGCCTCTTTCGTTTGGTGAGAGCGAGTTGGTTCCCATGAGACTGACAAGGTGTCTGTGGAGAAAGGCATCCGAGGTCGAGTTGCTAGGGGAATTTTTCCGAAGGCGGGAGGCGATCTGGTCGTACTCGCCCGGTGTCAGAGGAAGGCCTGAAAGGCGTGCTGAAATCTGGGTGAATGCCGGGCGGCCGGGCTTCCAGCCTTCCACGTCCGCCTGGAGTATGAGCACCTGCAAAGGCCGGGTGGCGGGGGAGTTCCAAGGCCCGAGGAAGACGCCGATGGAGACACTCACGGCGAGAAGGGCAAGGCCTGCTGGAACGATGCCCCGGATAATCCGGCGGTTGCCAATGAGGACATTTGACTCAACGATGCCGCCGCCGCATTCCGGACATGTTGTGAGCGGAATGCCGGAGAGATCGAAGCGACAGCGGCGGCAGAGCGGATGATCGTCGATGCGAAAGCCGCGACGGCCGATGATGATCGTGGCCAACGCGAGTATCGAGCCGAAGACCGCGATTCCAATCCACATCGGCTTGCTCCCCCTTCGTTCCGGTTCGCCCGGTGCGTGTTGAAGCGATACGAGCCCGGGAGTCGAGCGGTTCTACGATAGGTTCGTCATGGGTCTCGTCAGCCAGCAACTCGATCTTCGCGACGACCGGGGCGTGGTGCTTGCGACGGTCGAGCCTGAGCATCGGCGGGAGGGGTTGTGGCAGGATCGCAAGAAGCCTTGGCGGTCGTCGTCGGCGTGGCGAGTCTTGAGTGTTGTGCTGGTGCTCGGGCTGGGGGTGTATGTCATGTGGAGTCGGGGGTGGTCGCCGCAGCCGATCCCGTGGCTGGTGGTTGCCTTTGGGGTCGGATCGTTTGGGCCTCGTGTTTCCACGCGGGGGAGCGTTCGACGGCTTTGCTCGAACGCGAAGCGTCTGGCGTGGGGGCCTATCGCGTGGCTCAGCGCGTACAGGCATTGCGGGGCGTGCGGGTATAGCTTGGCGGAGGTTGAAGCGGGCGAGGACGGGTGTGCGACGTGCCCGGAGT
The DNA here is from genome assembly GCA_943369765.1 of Phycisphaera mikurensis NBRC 102666. Lineage (GTDB taxonomy): Bacteria > Planctomycetota > Phycisphaerae > Phycisphaerales > UBA1924 > UBA2396. Next base: position 78,115 of record CALROI020000014.1, read on the forward strand.
GTGGGGCGGCGTGGCATCGGGAGCGGTGGACGATGGCGGGGCAGGACCCGCGCGAGAACAGCGAACTGGTGGGGCTGCTCGGTGGTGCGGGATGGGGGCGGCAGAGTGCGGCGAACGCGTTCGTGTTGGACGATCGCGGCGTGCCTTTCAAAGCGCCCGAGGGCGCGTATCCGAGTTGGGTCTCGGCGGGCGGGACGGATGGGCCTGCCCGCGAGCGTGTGCGGCGTGGGCTCAACGCGGCGGGGAACCGGTGGCTTGTGGTGGCGGCGTGTGCGTGGGTGCCGGTGTGGGCGGGGCTGGTCGCGTTGATCGTGTGGCAGATCCAACCGCTCCCTCGAGAATGGTGGTCGCAGGTCTTTCTCTTGACGAGCGTTTTCGGATTGCTTGGGCTGTTGATGCTTTACCTTGTTCGTCGATTTTCGATCAGCGATTCGGTGATCCGGCGTATCTCACTCGGTGAGGGCCGATGCCCGTGCTGCGGCGGCGCGATGAATGGCGACGCGGAGTTTGACGGGTGCGTCGCGTGTCGGCGGTGTTCGCGGGCGTGGCGGATCTGAGGGCGGCTAGCGGTGAGACATTTGGACCGCCAGTTCCATCGCGGCTTTCATGCTGCCCGCGTCGGCGACGCCCTTGCCGGCGATGTCGAACGCGGTGCCGTGGTCGGGGCTGGTGCGGACGACCTTGCGGCCTTCCCATTGCAGGCCCACCGTCACGTTCACGGCTCGGTCGAACGCGAGCAACTTCAGCGGGATCAGCCCTTGGTCGTGGTACATCGCGACGACGAGGTCGTGCTTCCCACGCCCCCCCCCATAGACAGCCGCGTTGAAGACGGTGTCGCCGGGGTGGGGGCCGGTGGCGTTGATGCCAAGTTCTTTGGCGGCATGGATCGCCGGGCGGATGACGGCGTCGTCTTCGGTGCCGAGCAGGCCGTGCTCGCCCGCGTGCGGGTTGAGGCCGCAGACGGCGACCCTGGGCGAGGTGATGCCGAGATCGACGCACGCGCGGTGACCAAGACGGATGGCGGACATCACGCGGCCGATGGTGAGCATGCCGGGCACGCGGGAGAGCGGCACGTGCACCGTCGCGAGCATGACGTTGAGGGAAGGCGTGCTGCGTGGAGAGGTCGTGACTTCGTGACTTCGTGACTGCGTGACTGCTGGGGCGTGGAAGAACATCCCGAAGTCGCCGTCGGCGATGTTGAACGAGGCGGCGAGCATCTCGGTGTGCCCCGGGAACTCGCGGTGACTGGCGAGCGACCAGGCTTCCTTGCTGATGGGGCCGGTCACGATCGCGCCCGCGTGGAGAGGGTCTTCGGGCGGGAGTTTCGCCAACGCGATCGCGTCGGCGACGCACTGGTACGACGTTTCGCCGCCGTCGATCGACGGGGCGCGTGTCCATGCTGCGCGCGATCCGCTGTAGGGCAAGCCGGAGATCGGCGAGTGCTCGAGCACTTCGATTTCGCTCCCACCGCCCGCCGCAAGCCACGCGGATCGAGGCCCGAGCACGCGCCACGCCGCGGACGCGCGGAGCGTCTGATCCGCGAGGGCTTTGACGATCACTTCGGGTCCGATCCCGCCGGGATCGCCCATCGTGACCGCGATGCGGGGGAGTTGAGACATGGCGGATCGTATGAACGCGACGAAGGGAGCCACGGCCGTCTGGGAGTGGTGTTGAAACCCGCTCCGACACCCACCCCACCCCTTACATGCCCCTCATGCGAAGCGTGCGTGCTTGGTTCCGTCTCGATGTTGGCCGCGTCGCGCCTCGGCCCTATACTTTGAGTTCCCGACGAAACGGAGGTTTCGGCCCGTCGGGGGTCTCACAGAGCGGCCGACCTCACGATCCGAGAATCATCATGTCCACCAATTCCCCCGAGTCCGCCACGACCAACGACCCCACCGCAGATCTCTCCGCCGAGATGGAAGCCGCCATGAACATGGCGATGAAGGCTCCCGCGCCCGCCAAGGCCGCTGCGCCTGCTGCTGCTGGCGGGGGTGGCAAGGCCGGCATCCGCGGGCCTCGGGTGGTCCAGGCGGGTCGCGAGCACCGCACCGGCACCGTCGTCTCCGTCGGCGCGTCGGACATCTTCGTGGAGTTCGGCCCCAAGGAACTCGGGATCGTCCCGCGCATCCAGTACAAGGAAGAAGAACTTCCCAAGGTCGGCGACCAGATGAGCGTCGTCATTGACAAGTTTGAGGCTTCCGAGAGCCTCTTTGTCTGCTCCAAGCCCGGCTCGGTGCAGAAGGCTGACTGGGAGATGCTTGAGGCTGGGCAGGTTCTCGAGGCCAAGGTCACCGGCGTCAGCAAGGGCGGCCTGGAACTCGAAGTCGCCAACCACCGCGCCTTCATGCCCGCCAGCCAGGTCTCGGCGGAGCGCATCGCCGACCTCTCCGTCTTCGTCGGCGAGCGGCTCAAGTGCGAGGTTGTCCGTATCGAGCGCATGGGCTCGGGCAACATCGTCCTCTCCCGCCGCAACGTCCTCGAGCGTGACCGCAAGGAACAGGCTGAGGTCATGAAGACCAAGCTCAAAGAGGGCGACACCCTCGAGGGCACCGTCCGCAAGATCATGCCCTTCGGCGTCTTCGTCGACCTCGGCGGCATCGACGGGCTCGTCCACATCTCCGACATCACCTACGACCGGATCGGCTACGGCGAGAAAGCCATCGAGAAGTTCGTCAAGGAAGGCCAGAAGGTCACCGTCCGCGTCCTCAAGATCGACTGGGACAACGACCGCATCGGCCTGGGGCTCAAGCAGCTCTCAACCGACCCCTTCCAGACCGCTTCCGCCAGCATCGTCGAAGGTGCGGAGCTGACCGGGCGCGTCACCAAGATCCTCGAGTTCGGCGCGTTCGTCGAGATCTCCGCCGGCGTCGAAGGCCTCGTCCACATCTCCGAGCTTGACTACCGCCGCGTGAACCGCGTCGAGGACGTCATCAAGGTCGACGAAATCGTGCAGGTCAAGGTCCTCAAGGTCGAGAAGGACAGCCGCAAGATCAGCCTGTCGATCAAGGCCATGAAGCCCGCGCCGGCAGCCCCGTCGGGCGGCGGCGGCAAGAACAAGAAGGATGGCCCTCCCGGCAAGACCGCCGAGGAGATCCTGAAGGAGTCTCCCGCCTTCCGCCGCCTCAAGGCGCAGGCCGCCCAGAAGGTCACGAAGTTCAAGGGCGGCCTCGGCTAAGCCGACGGTCTCCATCTCGAAACAACAGCAACGCCAAGGCTCTCGAAGCCTTGGCGTTGTTCATGGCGGGCTCGGCGCCGCGCTGACACTCGCGCGAGGAGATACGCTGGCGGATGAAAGCCGCTGTCTACACGAAGTTTGGCCCGCCTGAAGTGGTTCGTATCCGGGAGATCGCCGATCCAGTCCCGAGCGAGTCGGATGTGTTGATCCGCGTGCAGGCCACCACGGTGACAACCGGGGACTGGCGGGTCCGTGCCAAGGCGATGCCCGCCCCGGTCTTCACGCTGATCGCCCCGCTGGCTTTGGGCTTCTTCGGGCCTCGCAAGCAGGTGCTCGGCACGGAGTGTGCCGGCGTCGTCGAGGCGGTCGGGGCCAAGGTCACGATGTTCAAGCCCGGCGACCGTGTCGTGGCGGCGGTGGGGATGAAGATGGGGGCGCACGCCGAGCTGGTGTGCGTCCGCGAAGACGCCGCGATCGTGAAGATGCCCGCGACCCTGTCGTACGAGGAAGCGGTGGCGATCCCGTTCGGAGGCTTTGTCGCGCTGCACTGCCTGCGAGACCTGGCCAAGCTCAGGCCCGGTCAGCGGCTGCTCGTCATCGGCGCGTCGGGCTCCATCGGCGTCGCCGCGGTGCAACTGGGCAAGCACATGGGTGCGCACGTCACCGGCGTCTGCAGCACCGCCAACATTGAGCGCGTCCGAGCGCTCGGGGCGTCGGCGGTGATCGACCGCACGAAGCAGGACTACACGCGTGGTCCGGAGATCTACGACGCCATCCTCGATACCGTGGGCGCGACCTCGTTCGCCAAGTGCAAGGGCGTGCTGGCACCTCGCGGGCAGTTTCTCGCGGTGCTCATGGGGCTCACCGAGTTCTGGCAGATGCTGTGGACGAGATTCGTCGGGAGCCGTCGCGTTCGGGGGGCGATCGTGGCCGAGAAGAAGGCCGACCTTGCGTATCTGATGGGTCTGGTGGAGGAGGGCCACCTCAAGCCGGTGATCGATGGTGTGTACGCGATGGAAGATATCGTGGAGGCGCACCGCCGCGTGGACACGGGACGCAAGGTGGGCAGCGTCGTGGTGAGGGTCGGGCCGGGGTGACGCCGGGTGAGGGAGTGCGTCACGGGTCAGGCCACGCCGATGGCGCGTCGGATCCGAGCGGGGAGTTCCGCGGTGATGTAGAGCCCATCGTAGAACGGCGTCTCGTCGTCGCGGTCTTCGTCCGTGAGTATCTCGTCGGTATGGGCGAGCGGGATGGCGTGGCCTGTGAGCGAGACATCGAGCGCGATTCGGAATTCACCCTCGCCCAGGAGCACAAGGCGGATGTCGGACGGGATCGTGTCTTTTGGCGCCTTCTCGTCGCGGATCGGCGGCGTGAGCGCGTTCTCGACGAGCAGCAGGTAGCGATCGGGCTCGACACGGAACACGAGGACCGTGTCGAGGCTGTCGTTCTCGGTCTCCCACGCGGCGTAGGCGGTGGCGGTCACGTCGGTGGCGAGTTCGGGGGGATGATGGGTCCAATCGTCGCTGCTGAGGGCGAACCACAAGCCGACGACGATCAGGACCGTGACCCCGCCACCGACGATCAGCGGGTAGGTCCACGTCGCTGAGCCTGGGCTGAGCCACGAGGTGAGCCACGTGTAGAGCCAGTGCACCGCGTAGGCGCCGAGCGTGGAGAGCCCGCCGACGATCACCGCAATCGTCACGATCGCGGCGAGCGTCGTCGCACGTGACCCCATGCGGTCGGAGTACTCATCGAGCTCGGCCTCGGTGTACGCGCGGGTGGCTGTGGTCAGCATGCCGAAACACTAGGTGGAACCGAGATCAAACGTCCCCGCGGCCTTGCCCGCGAGCGGCAGGCACACCCCGAGAAAGCCATTGGAATGAGCCACGATTCGTTTGGCGCGTACGGCTCCGAAACTGTTCGCCAGCACGCACGCACCGGTGGACATCTTCCGACCAAGGCGAATCCGCTGTACACTCTTGTCCAGAGTCGCCGACTGTCGTGGGTCGAGCTTCAATTGGGTGTTTTGGCTGAAGGTTTGGCTGAAGGTTTGGCGGGAAGTTTGGGGAACAGGAGGTCGCCATGGTCAGGTCGATCGTCGCCGTCGTTGTCACCTATGTCGTGATGTTCGTGTTCATTCTCGCCGTGTTCTCCGCGATGTGGTTCGGCCTGGGGCCCAATCGCCTGATGGAGCCCGGGAGTTTCAAGGGGAACATGTTCCTCTGCATCGCGGCCCCGTCGCTCACGGTGGTGGCCGGCCTTTTCGGCGGGTGGATGTGCGCCAAGATCGCCCGGAGCGGCAAGCCGGTGATCGCGCTCGCCGGCGTCGTTCTCGTGCTGGGCGCGATCACCTCCTCCATGACGCTCCAGAAGCCAGAGCCGACCGGCCCGCGCGACCCCGCCATGACCGCCACGGAACTCATGGAGAAGGGCCGCGAGCCGACGTGGCTTGCGATCTTCAACCCCATCGGCGGCGCAGCAGCGGTGCTGATCGGCGGAATGTTCCTCGCCGGTCCGCGCAAGCCCCGGTGACCCGGACGGTGGACGCACGTGCGAACTCGGCGTGATGCGGCTGGATCGCATCGACGCCATCAATGGCTGGACGTGCATCGTGGAAAGGCATCGGTCGACGCCGTGTGGTGGATGGCACTTGTGCCATCGAGGATGATCGCCCTCACATCGGCTTCTTCGAGATCGTCACGTCGTACACGTGCAGCAGCTTCTCTTTATCAAAGATCATCTCCTGCCTGCTCTTGCCGACGATGTCGTACTCGGTGGTCAGCTCGATCGCGTCCACCGGGCACGCCTCTTCGCACATGCCGCAGTAGATGCACCGCAGCTCATCGATCTCGAACTTCTTGGGATACTTCTCGCGGTCGTCCCACGGGCTCTCCGCCGCTTCGATGTGGATGCACCGGGCCGGGCAGATCGTCGGGCACATCATGCACGCGACGCACTTGACGCGCCCTTCTTCGTCGCGGTTCAGGCGGTGCACGCCGCGGAAATTGCTGGCGTTCTGGCCGCCCTCTTCGACGGGCAGGTGCTCGCGGCGGACCTCGGGGTACTGCATCGTGCGGCTGGTCTTCCCCTGGCCGAACGACGTGAAGAAGTGGCGGAGCGTCGTGCCGAAACCTTTGACGATCTCGACGACGTAGAGCGACTCGGAGCGGCTCATGGGCTCGGGGCGGAGGACAATGATCTCGTCGTCACGGATGGCCATAGCACCGACTGTATCAGGTCTCCGCCCGATCGTCCGTGAAGGCCCCGCCGAGGGGCCCGCCACGCGCCCCGCCGGCCCGTGTCGGAGGGCTACGGCCGCCGCCGGCTTTGGGCCGATACACTTGTCTATGGCGAGCGGTCGTCGTCCTCTGTTCGATCTGATGACCGACCCCTCTCGGAACCCGAGAGCGGGTGGCACTCCCTCCGCCCAAAATCCGCCATCTCCCCCCACGCCTCCTCCTACGCCAAGTCCGATCCCCGCGATGCCGGTCGTTCCGCCGCAGGGCCCCCCGTCTTCCAGAGCCCAACCGCCCGCGACCAGCCGACCCCGGTACGTCTCCGCCGTCGAGACCAAACCGATGTCGCGGGCCGCAGCCGCGCCACCTGAGCCCGAACCGACCTCTGCCCGCGACGAAGCACCCAGGTCCGCCTCGGCTGTGAACGTGCCGTGGGTCTGGGTCTATTGGGGCGTGACCGGCCTGGTGCTGTTGTTCGTGCTGATCTGGTGGGGTGGCGTGAACGCAGGAAAGCAGGACGCGGAACGCCGCTACGGCAAGCAGCTCAGCCCGCCCGTATCCGAGCCGGTCTCCGAGACGCCCGCAGTCCCCGCGCCGTCGGACCCGCCGCCGCCGATCAACGACGCGCGGGTGCATCCCGATCCCGAACCTCCAGCGATCCAAACCGGCGACATTTACGCGGCGGGTTCGTGGGTCGCGTCCGATCCACGCATTAAAGGGATGAACTACCTGCATCTGGCGGTGCTCCCCAAGCCGGATGCCGCCCGTGCGGTCGACTATTTACGCTCGAAAGGCAGACAAGCGGTCGCGGTTCCGAGCAAAGTGGTGGATCGGAGCCCGGATGGTGACAAGAATCCTTCCTACTTCGTTTACCTCCTCACCCCCCTTTCCAAGGATCAGTACCGGGACGCGGCCAACCGCTCGCGGATTGAGACGGACGTGAAGGCTCTGGGCAAGGAATGGGCGAAGGGGAAAGACCGCGGGCCCTCGGATTTCTCGCAGCCCGGATGGGTCAAGTACGACTGAACACCTGCCCACGGGCCGCCGATCTTCGGCGAAGTTGGAGACCGACGATGAGCCTTGATCCCTCTCTCAAAATCACCCAGAACATGGCCGGCAAACGCTCGGTCCTGACCCGCGTTGAGCGCATCGCCAAGCTCAAGGCCGACAAGAAGCTCGACGAGAAGACCGGCAAGGTCCTCGGGATCGCCAAGACCCTCGTCGGCAAGGGCTGAGCAACGTTCGCATCTCGCGGCATCGAACATCGGGGGTGGCCTCGGTGGATCGTGCCATTTTTCCGCCCCGACTGTCGCCCCAACCTTCGCCCGGACCTTCGCCCGGACCTTTGCCCAGACGCTCGGCCTAACTCCACGGAGACTCCCCGATGAACATCGACGCGCTGATTGCCTCTCGGTCCAGCAGCATCAACGGCTCGGGCATCCGCCGCGTCTTCGAAATCGGCGCCACCATCCCCGCCGCTGAGAAAATCGACCTCTCCATCGGTCAGCCCGACTTCCCCGTCCCCCAAGCCATGCGCGACGCCGCCTGCCGCGCCATCCAGGAAGGCCGCAACGGCTACCCCCTCACCCGCGGCATCATCGAGCTCCGCGACTCCATCGCCACGCGCCTCAAAGCCGACCTGGGCTGGACCGTCGGGCCCTCGTCGCACAGCACCTCCCCCTCCGACCCCGGCGTCGTCGTCACCGCCGGCACCTCCGGCGGCCTCGTCCTCGCGTGCATGGCCCTCCTCAACGAAGGCGACGAGGTCATCATCCCCGACCCGTACTTCGTCCTCTACCCCTACCTCGCCCACTTCTGCAACGCCAAAGCCGTCAAGTGCTCGACCTACCCCGACTTCCGCATGACCGCCGCCCGCGTCGAGCCTCTCATCACGCCACGCACCAAGCTCATCATCCTCAACAGCCCGAGCAACCCCGCGGGCGTCTGCAACACCGAGCAGGAATGCCGCGACCTGCTCGAACTCTGCCGCCGAAAGAACATTGTGCTGCTGAGCGATGAGATCTACGACGAGTTCGCCTTCACCGAGTGCCGCACGCAACCCTTCGTCAATGAGCCCGCCCGCAAAGCCTGCCCCAGCCCCGCCCGCTTCGCAGGCTCCGAAGATTGCGTCCTGGTCGTCCGAGGCTACGGCAAGACCTATGGCGTCACCGGCTGGCGACTCGGCTACGCCGCCGGCCCGCGCCGCCTCATCGAAGAGATGACCAAACTCCAGCAATACCTCTACGTCAGCAGCCCGCACCCGCTGCAGTGGGGCGTCGTCGGCGCGTTCGACGTCGATATGTCCCGCGAAGTCGCCGACTACGAGAACCGCCGCAATTTCGTCGTCGAAACCCTCTCGAAAGTCACCGAGGTCCCGCTGCCCGGCGGCGCGTTCTACGCGTTCGTCAAGGTGCCCGACCGCTTTGGCGATGAGACCAACCGTGCGGAACATTTCTTCCAGGAAGCTGTGAAACGCAAACTCCTCATCGTCCCCGGCCGAACCTTCAGCCAGCGCGACACGCATTTCCGCCTGTCGTACGCAACCCCGATGGCAAACCTCAAGCGAGGCCTTGATGTGCTAACGGACATGATGCGGTAGGGGGTGGCTCATGCACGTTCCCATGATTCCCGGCTCTCGAAACGTCCAGCGAGCCGCGGGCTTTGCGGCCGGCATTTGCAAGGCGTGTCGCCGAGTCGTGAAGTTTCGGGTATCGATTGCGGCGCATCAAAAAACCAGCAACTTCGTCGCGGTTAGTGACACGGTGACAGGTCTTGTCATGAGGTGCGGCTCTTGCGGCACAAACTGTGCGGTGGGCATGGGAGACCTGCCCGAGTACGTCGGCGACAAGCAGGTCGAATGGGCTGAACTCCTGCGGCGGACGTTTCCAGATCATAAGGCTCGGATCGCGGAACTCGAGCGGGAGAATCGGCGTCTGTTGGACGGTCAAGCGGATGACGAAGATCGAGTTCAAGCGGCAGCTTCAATTCTCCAAGCCGTGCTTGAAGGCGCTGTGGTAGACCTGCACGGTATCACTTGGGATGTCGTTTCCACGCTCTGCTGCGTCGGACTGGTCGTCACGGTTCTGTTCAGCTTGATCAAGGCGATCGTCCAACACGGCTCGTTGGGACTGGGAGACTGGGCGATACTCGGCGGCGTGGTGGTGCTGGCGATTGTCGGCATCGTCAAGGGCCATCGCCGGGAGTTTCGAAGCCAATACATGCCCAAGTTGATCTCTCTGCTCGCCCCGTGGGGTTTCTCGGATGAGCATTTGAAGGAAGCCATGAATCGACTCGAACGCGGTTTGTCCTGGCCCGTCGGATGGATCGCGAAAGAACGACTGTTGAAGCACCACGAGTGACCAACGAGCCGGGCGTCATCGGTTGGGTCGCTTCGACCTTACCGATGAATGAGAGTCGGTCGCGGGAAGACATCAGTAGACGCCGAGTGCGACGGTGGTGCGATCGAACTGCTTTCTGCGGCGTCAACTGATGGCACCCAACCGAAGTCGCCCGCCCACGCTCTGATGTCTATAGTCTTACTGGTAAGTCCAGGAGATTCCGCCCATGGTCGCACTGTCCACCACGCAACTCTCATCCAAAGGCCAGGTCGTGATCCCCGAGGAGATCCGCGAGCGACTGGGGCTGAAGCCCGGGAGCCGATTCGTCGTCGTCGCCGAGCGGGGCGTCGTCATTTTCAAGACCATCGACGCGCCCGACCTGACTGAGTTCGACGCCCTCGTCGCCAAGGCCCGCCGCCAAGCCCGCAAGGCCGGTCTCCGCAAGGCCGACGTCACCGCCGCCGTCCGATCGGCCAAAGGCCGGCGGTGAGAATCGTCCTCGATACCAACGTGCTCGTCTCGGCGATCTTCTTCGCGGGGACGCCCGGCAAGATTCTCACGGCGTGGCGAGCCGGGCTTGTCACGCTGGTCGTAACGCCGCTGATCTTGGACGAGTACCGCCGCGTGGCCGCGGAACTCGCCGCGAAGTTCCGAGGCATCGACATCGACCCCATCCTCGATCTCATCACGATCCACGCCGAGATCGTCAACGACCGCACGTTCCCAGAGCCGATCTGTCGCGACCCCGACGATGACAAGTTCCTCGCCTGCGCCGCGTCCGCCGGTGCCACGATCGTTAGCGGCGACAAAGACCTTTTGGCCATCGACGGCACACTCGGCGTCCGCGTCCTCACGCCAAGGGCCTTCGCCGACACGCTCACGCGGCGCGGTTGAGTCCGGTGCCAACCGACACGAAGACGCCTCCTCACCCGATCCGCATCACCTCTTCCACCGCCCGTCTTGGCGTCGGGCCCACGTTCTGGCCGTGGCCCAGACGCATCACCACCTGCGGGTAGCCGCGTTCTTCGAGGAGCGACGCGACCTTGGGCCGAAGGTGTTCGGTGTGCAGCGGCTGGTTGAGGAACGACGCGGACAACCCCGCTGAGGTCGCCAGCAAGAGCGCGTGCTGCAATGCTTCGCCGGCGTGGAACCAGTCCAGAGGCGAGTCGCTCTTGGTCCCGATGACGGCGAGCGCGGGTGCGAGTTCCGCGAGCGATCGGTCTTTGCGGGCCTCGACGGAGCCGACGTCGAAGTGTTTGATGATGAACGGGTCCAGCAGCGAGCGCAGGTCGCCGACGCCTCGCTCGTGCCCGGGTAGCCCGTCGCGCAGGTGGCTCCGGTTGGGATGGATCCACCCGGCCAACTCGCGCCGGTACCGCTTGTCGTGAAATTGCACCTTGTCCGCCTCGGCGATCAACTCGGCCAAACGGTGCTTGGTGGTGAAGTCCGGCACGACATGGCACCACGCGTGCTCGCCCTGCGTGCACCGCTCGAGGCAATGCACGATCGACTCTTCGATGGGCTTCTCGTCGAACGGGTACCCGTTGGTTCGGCGGCGGACGATCGAGACAAAGAGCCGATTCTCGTCCCCCGTCGGGTCCTTGCGCGCGCCCAGGCGGAGTGTCGCGAGCAGGTCGGGCCGGTTCGCGTCCGGCAGGCGCTGGGTGAGCGCCTCATACCCGAAGTGTCGGCACGCGAGGACGAGGTTGAAGAACGCGGCTCCGCACGCGATGGCGAGTTCTCGGTCGTGCGGGTCCACGACCGGCAACGCCCGGGTCCGATCCGCGTGTAACTCCAGCAGGCCCTCGTCGACGCGGAAGTACCAGGGCTGCGTATTCAGCGCGGAGGGCGCAAGAATTGCCCAGTGAACGAACGACCTCAGGATGAGATTGGGGTGGGCATCGTGCCCGGGGAAGGCCTTTGAGGAAACGGACCAGGGTTTGAGTTCGATCGCGGAGTCCATGCGAACCTCCTGCACCTGCTCGCGTGGAGCGCGGGTGCTGACCACACCGCCTTCCGCCGCAGCAAAGGAAGTGGGGGAGTACGCACCGCGGCGGGAGGCCGACCGGGAACCGGGATCAGCATACCGCGCACTGCGGCCGAGCACAAGGGGAACTTTGGGGCGCGGAAACGTCTGGCACGCCGGTTGCGATTGAACTCTGCCGCAGTTCCGCGGCACGGAGACTCACCATGCGGATGCCCAGTCAACTGTCGAGTTCAGCGTTTTCCATCCTCCACTCCACCAAGCACACCAAGGCGAGCGGTCAGGCCGATGGGCAGATCGGGGGGCTTGCGGCCGAGATGGCCGAGACCAACAAGCGTCTGGATAACGTCCTCAAGAACCAGAACGCGACGCCCGAGCAGAAGGCCAAGCTCGAGGAGATCCGTCGCCAGTTCAACGAGCGTCTCACGAAGGTCGGCGGAGAAACGACCGATCGCACCAAGCTCATGACCGAGTACCGCTCGGCGCGTCGCGATCTGAGCGAGCAGCTCAGCAACCTTTTCGGTGGCCCCCGAGCCGGGTAATCCAAGGTTCAGACGAAGCGAGGATCGTCCGGTGAAGGTCGATCCTCGCCTCGTACCAACTGTTTTCTGGTCTGAACCCAGCGATCAGCACCCGGCTTCGAAGGCTTCGATGTACGCGTCGTAGTCGAAGAAGTCGAGGAACTGGTCTTCGTTGTAATCCGCGACGATATCGCCGGTCTCGAACGCTTCGACGTACGCGTCGTAGTCGAAGAAGTCGAGGAAGCCGTCGGCGTTGAAGTCCGCCGGGCCGCACGCGGTCGGGCAGCCCGATGCGCCGCAGAAGATGGGGAGGCGTCCGATGCCGGACAGTGCCTCGCCGCCCGCTGCGCCGGCGTCGCTGATGAACCACTGGGCGAAGATCACCTGCCCCTGCGAAACCTCGTCGGGCATGAGAGGCCAGTTGATCGTGGCGTAGCCCTGACCGGCTCCGGTGCCAGCGGCGGTCTGTGCGGCGAAGAAACGCGTGGGGACGATGCGCCCGTTGACGGGCGGGCTGGTCGAGATGCCCATGCGGAGCGTCGCGCCGCCGAGCACGCCCTCGACGCCGATGCGGAAATCACGGTTGCCGACCATGGGCGGGGCCTGGACGATGATCCGCGGGATCACGCCTCCAGAGCCCGGGACGCCGCCGCCGATCGCGGTGGCCTGATCGTTCGGGCGGTTGCTGAAGAGCGTGGGCGCGTCGAAAGGGAAGGTGCGGTTGGCGACGCGCGGGTCGGTCATGCCGTTCTGCAGCAGGTCCTGGATGTCCCCCGCGACGTTCGGCGGGAGGTTGATCTGCGGGATCACGGGGTCAATGTTGTCAGGGAACTGAGGGGGCGAACCTGGGGCGCGGGCGTAGAACTGCATCACGTTGGTGAGGTTCTGGAACTGCCCGTTGTGCATGAACGTGCGTTTGAGCCCGACGTTGCGGAGCGCGGGGACCTTGAACCTGCCGCGATCGTTCGGGTTCCCCGTCACGCCCTGGCGGCCGTTGTCTTCCGCGATCGGGCGTAGCCCGATGTTGCGGAACGTGCCGTCGGACAAGAGGTCGTTGTTGAGCGTGTGGCACACGGAGCAGCGGGCACCGGGGCCGGCGAACGCGTTCAGCCCTCGCTGCTGGGCCGCGGTGAGCGCGTTGTTCTGCCCGGCGCGGAAACGGTCGAACGGCGTCTGATCCGAGATGAGCGTGCGCTGATAGGTGGCGATCGCGAAGGCGATGCGCGTGGCCGTGATAGCGGGGTCGCCGTACGCACGCTCGAAGAGGTCGGCGTAGGTGGCGCGATTGGCCAGGGCTGCGGCGACATCGGGCGGGCGGTTGGTCGCGAGGTTGAGGGGCATGGCTGTCGAGAGGCGGAGAGCGACGTCGGTGAAGTCAACGCCCGCGTGGGCCATCTCGACGCTGTTGATGATCGGCTGGATCGCCTGGCTTTCGAGCGCGCCGCGCTGGACGATGGCGACCTGCCCGTCATCGGGGCTGATGAATTGCTCGGTCGCACGGCCGTCCCAAAACAGGAGACGTGAGAACGCGGCGTTGATCGGGGAGTTTGCCGCACGCTCGGTGATCTGCGGGCGGAACGCGAACAGCGCGTCGGGCTCGAAGTCGTTTTGAGTATCGGATCGGATGATGCCCGCTGAGCCCAGGACGTCATCAGGCGAGTTCAGGACGCGGTCGTCGCCGGGGTGGCGTGCGATGCGTGGATCGGCCCCGCCGTTCGCGAACGAGTGGCAGGTGGCGCACGCCACCACGTTCGAAGTGGAGAGTTGCTCGTCGAAGAAGAGGACTTTGCCCAGGACGCGCTTCTCTTCGGAGAACGGGTTCTCTGCCGGGAAAATCACCGGGGGTAGAGCGCCGAACACCATCTCGGACCCGGACAGAAGCCCGATGGTTGCGATCGGGAGGCCGACCGCCAGGGTCATTGCTGCCACGCGGCCGGGTCGAAGCCTGGACTGAAGGGCGGGAAGAGTTTGGCGGGTGCGATGTGACAGCATGGGTGCTCCTCGGGGGTATCGACCAGCCCAACGGAACGCACCACGAGCTATTGCGAGATCAATCGGAAAAACTGTCCGGGACGATCGATCAGCACCCGGTCTCAAACGCGGTCACATAATCGTCGTAGTCGAAGAAATCGACGAAGTCATCACCGTTGAAATCGGCGCTCTTGCCCGGGGGGCACACGCTGGTTTCGAAGCAGGTGACGTACTCGTCATAGTCGAAGAAATCGAGGAAGCCGTCTCCATTGAAGTCGGCCGGGCAGAGAACCGGGACCGTGTACAGGTTGATGTACTGGTAACTGCCGCCCGAGAGCTGCGTCTGGACGCCGTCGACAGCGTTGTACGTGTGGATGCCGCCGCCGTTGGCGATCAGAAACTTGCCGTTCCGGAGCTTGTAGATCCCGCGGAGCCCGCCCTGGGGCGCGGTGTTGATGCTCTGCAGCAGCGTGCCTGCGGGGTCGAATCGGAAGATCTCGTCGGTGCCCGAGAACTCGGCCACGAGAATTTCGGATCCGTCGGTGAGCGGGGAAATCTGCTGGGGGAAGTCCAAGGGCGCGTCCGCCGCGGAGGAATCGACGAACTTGCCGAGGATGGTGCCGTCGAGTCCGACGCGGTCGATGTCGTGGGACGTGGAGTTGCTCACGAGCAGCTCGCCGCGATACTCGCGCACGTCGAAGGGGCTGCCACCGACGTTGACCGCGAAGGCGAAGGCACGGGTCGTCAGATCAAACACGGCAACCTGGCCGGCGAATCGACCGCTCCCGCAGGTGACCCAGATCTTCCCGTCGGCGACCTCGAACCCACGCACGTTGTCGAGCCCGTCCGCGCTCCCGAGGATTTGGCCGATCGACGTTCCCAAGGCGTCAAACGCGAGGATGTTGTCCTGCAACTGGTCCGAGACCCATACCTCGGTCCCGACTTGTTTGGCTTCCTTGGGCGTCGCACCTCCACCGACGACCGGGAGCGTGCAGAAATCTCCGAGATAGGCCCCGGTGGCCGGGTCCGCCTTGACGACCTTGTCTGTGCCGCTATCAACGACAAGCAGGAAGTCCTGAGCCGACGCGCCGGTCGCCAAACCCGCAGCCATTACAAGGGACATGAAAGTACGTGTCATCGTTGGTCTCTCCTCGTTGTGCCACCCACAGCCGAAGAGTATAGACGAAGTCGCCGGGAAACCCAAGGAAAAAGGTGGGTCCGGATAATCAGGGGAATCTCCGTACATGTGCCGACCCTGATTCCCGCGAGGGTGTAAACTCCGCCCGCCATGAACATTCTTCACGTCATCCACGCGCTCGATCCGCAAGAAGGCGGCCCCCCCATGATCGCCGCCCGGATCGCCGCGGCACAGGCCTCGCTCGGCCATTCCGTCGGGATGCTCTACCAGAGCAACGCGGCTGCGGATGAACGCGTCACCAAGGCGGTCGCCTCCATTCCCGGGTTTGACAAGGTGGCGCTCCACCGGATCGAGCTTCGCCAGAGCCTTCTCGCCGAGATGGTGGGGCATCCGTCGGGCGAGTGGCTGAACACTGGCCTGCGGAACTACGACTGGCTGCACCTCCACGCGGTGTGGCACCCGCTCGTGCTGCACGCGGCCAAGGCGGCAAGGGCGCAGGGAAAGCCCTATGCGCTCGTCCCGCACGGGATGCTTGATCCGTGGAGTCTGGCGGGTCAGGGGAAGCTCAAGCTCCTGAAGAAGAAGATCGCGCTCATGCTCGGGTACCGGCGGATGTTGGAGGGGGCGGCGTACCTCCATCTCGGCAACGCGGACGAGCAGAAGCTGATCAAGCCGCTCGGGCTCAAGACGCCGGGCGTCATTATTCCCAACGGCGTGTTCCCCCAGGAAATCGAGGGGCTCCCCGCGCGGGGGTCGTTCGTTGCCAAGCGCCCGGAGCTTCGGGGCAAGAGGTTTATCCTCTTTCTGAGCCGGCTGCACTTCAAGAAGGGCCTGGATTATCTGGCCGACGCGTTCGCGATGGTCGCAAAGAAGGATCGCGAGATCATTCTGGTCGTCGCCGGGCCCGACGACGGGATGCAGCAGCCGATGACCGAGCAGCTTCGTGCGCACGGCGTGCTCGACCGCGTGATTTTCACCGGGCCTCTTTGGGGTCCGGACAAACTCGCCGCGATGGTCGACAGTTGCTGCTTCTGCCTGCCAAGCCGACAGGAAGGCTTCAGCCTCGCGATCACCGAAGCGCTCGGGTGCCGGTGCCCGGTCGTGATTTCCGAGGGATGTCACTTCCCGGAGGTCGCCGAGGCGGGCGCGGGGTGGGTAACGCCGCTCGGGGCTGCCCCGACCGCGAAAGCTCTCGAAGAGGCCCTCGCGATGTCGCCCGAACAGGCCAGCTCGATGGGCGAGAAGGGCCGAAACCTTGTTCTCTCGCGGTTCACCTGGCCCAAGATCGCCGAGGCCACGCTCGCCGCGTACGCGAAGTATGGCTGAGGCACGCCTCCTCGTGGGTCGCGATGGCGTGACGTACACTGTCACGATGGCTTCGCACCGTGATGCAGTCCCCCCTTCGCACCGCTCGCGCACCCGCGGCACGATCGCCCGCGCGCTCGACAGTGCTGCACGCAACCGGTTCTTCGAACGCCTCATCAAGCACACCAATAATTTCGATAAGGTCTCGTGGCTCGGAATCCCCGTCTGGCAGAACGTGTTTGATCTGTGGACGATTCAAGAGACCATCGCTCAGGTCCGCCCCGACGTCTTGATCGAGACCGGGACCAACCGCTGCGGCTCCGCTCAGTTCTTCGCGCACCTCTTCGACCTGATGTATGGCCGCGGCAGCGAGGCGGTCGGCAAAGGCCGGATCTGGACCGTCGACATCGAGAAACTCCACGACGTCACCAACCCGCGGATCACGACCCACCTGGGCAGCTCGGTCGCGGAGGAAACGCTCGCCTCGCTCAGGACGTGGCTGGGGCCCAATCCAGGAACGGTGATGGTGATTCTCGACAGCGACCACAACCGCCCGCACGTTCGGCGCGAACTCGATGCGTACACGCCGTTCGTGACGCCCGGGAGCTATCTCCTGTGCCAGGACGGCGTGATCGACGACCTCCCGATGTTCAACCGCAACGGCGAAGAAGGCCCGCGAAAGGCGATCGACGATTTCTTCGCCACAAGCGCGCTCGCCAAGAGCTTTGAGATCGACCACGAACGCTGTGAACGCTTTCTGATCACGCACCACCCGAAGGGGTGGTTACGGCGATGCAGTTGAGTCAAGACGGTATTTGCGACTGAGTCTCAATTGGTCTACAGTGCTTCGATGACACCAACCGCTCTTGAAACCCGTGCGACGGAACGCCCGCTGACCGCGTGGTCAGCGGGGGACATCGCGATGGTCGCTCGCCTCGATCTGGAACCCAACGAGGCGTCGATGCTGCGAGCGATGGGGCTTCGGCCGGGGTCTTTGGTTCGCCTGAGTCGGGTGGGGAATCCGAGCGTGGTAGAGGTGATCAGCGGGCACACGTGCCGGTGTCACTGCCGGTGCCGCATCGGGCTTGCGCGTGATGTCGCGGGGCGGGTGATGCTTCGGGCGGAGGGCTGATCGATGGACGCGACGATCTCGACCGGCACGCGTCCGCGGGAAGGGTTCTTCCGGGTGGTGCTGCTCGGGAATCCCAACACCGGCAAGACGACCCTTTTCAATCGTCTGAGCGGGCTGCGGGCCAAGACGAGCAATTTCCCCGGTACGACGCAGGACGCGCGAGTGGGGACCATTCGGGATGAGGCGGCCGGTGGGCAGGAGATCGAGATCATCGATCTTCCGGGGGTGTACTCGCTCGAACTGGACCAATCCGAGGCGATGATCTGTCGCGAGGTTCTGGCGGGGCGATTGGCCCCCATGGGTGAGCGGGCGGGCGACCCAGGCGCGGTCCTGGTCGTGATGGACGCGACGAACCTGATCCGCAATCTGATTTTCGCGGGCGAGGTGCTGCGTCGAAGGCTGCCGACGGTGGTGGCGATCAACATGGTGGACCTTGCGGCCAAGCAGGGCATCGACATCGAGGCGGAAGTCCTCGCCGAGCGTCTTGGGTGCCCGGTGTGTCTGATCGGCGCTCGCAGCGGCGAGGGCGTGGACGCGCTGCTGCCCGCACTTCGATCGGCGCCGATTCCCAACATCACGCCACCCGGCACGACCGAGGGGCTTGAGGAGTGGGCGGACCGGATCTTTGCCGACGTGGTTCATCCGGCCGAGACCGAGGCGGGCAGGGCCCACGCTGCGGAGCCGCTGAACGAGGCGACGCGACGGTCCGCGGATGCGACGGACGCGATCGACCGGTGGACGATGCACCCGCTGGCGGGGCCGATCATCTTGACCGCGATCCTCGCGGGGCTTTTCTACGCGATCTTCAGCCTGGCGGCGTTCCCGATGGACGGGATCGACTGGATTTTCGAGCACGCGAAGGCGTGGCTTGGCGGCGTCCTGCCCAAGGGGATTCTGGCGGAGTTGTTCGTCGACGGGATCGTCGCGGGCGTCGGGGCGACGGTGATCTTCCTGCCGCAGATCTGCTTGCTGTTCTTCATGCTCTCGCTGCTCGAGGACACGGGGTATCTCGCGCGGGCGGCGATGCTGATGGATCGGTTGCTCCGCCCGTTCGGTTTGCCCGGGCATGCGTTCATTCCGTTGCTGGGGAGTCACGCGTGCGCGCTCCCGGGGATTATGGCAACGCGAGCGATCCCGGATTTCAAGGATCGGCTCGCGACCATCCTCGTCGCGCCTTTCATGACGTGCTCGGCACGCTTGCCGGTGTACGTGCTTCTCACAACGCTGTTGTTCCGCGATCGCCCCGCGATGGCGGCCCTGGCGTTCATCGGGTGCTACGCCCTGGGGATCGCGGCGGGGCTTCTGAGCGCGGTTCTGGCGCGGCGGACGATCCTGCGAGGGAAGAGCCGCCCGATGGTGCTCGAACTCCCGACGTACAAGGTGCCCAGCGTGCGGACCGCGATCTACACGACGTGGGACCGCGGGTGGGTGTTCATGAAGAACGCCGGGACGAACATCCTGGCGATCTGTGTGGTGCTCTGGTGGCTTGGGAGCTATCCCAAGGTCGAGGTGCCGGCGTCGGTGGTGGAGTGGCGGGCGCAGGCCGAATCAGCACCGGCCGACGAAGCGGAGAAGCTCATCCAACGGGCCGATCTCGCGGAGGCGAAGGACGCGAGCGCGAGGTCGTTTATCGGGATGGTCGGGCGCGGGATCCAGCCGGTGTTCTCTCCGCTCGGGTACGACTGGCAACTCTCCATCGGCGTGCTGTCGAGTTTCGCCGCCCGGGAGGTCTTTGTCTCGACGATGGCGGTGGTCACCACGGGCGACGCGGACCCGGACAGCGACGGCGTCATGGAGCAGATCCAGCAGGCCCGTCGCGACGACGGCTCGCCGATCTTCACCGTCGCGACCAGTTGGTCTTTGCTGATTTACTACGTGCTCGCGATGCAGTGCCTGCCGACGTTGGCTGTCACGGCGCGCGAGGCCCGCGGTAAACGCTGGGCGTTCCTCCAACTCGCCTGGATGTCGGGGATGGCGTACGCCGCAGCCCTGATCGTGTACCAGGTGCTCCGGGCCTTTGGTGTATCGTGAGTTGCGCTGCTAGTCTTGACGCTTCATGCTGATCAACGATCCAATCCTCGCCTTCTCGCTCCCCGTGGATGACTGGCAGTTCTGGGTTGCCACCTGCATCGCGCTTGGGGCAGCGTACTTTGTGGCGCGGATGATCTTGCCCAGAGGGTGGTTCCCCGGGGGGAAGAAACCGCCGAGCCGAAAGGTCACGCTCACCATCGACGGCAGGCCGCCGGACAAGAAGTAGCCGGCACCTGTCGAGCAGGTTCGCGTGCGGTCTTAGCAGCCGACTTCAAACGCCTCGACGTACCCGTCGTAATCGAAGAAATCGATGAACCCGTCGGCGTTGAAATCGGCGAAGGGGTTGCCGGCCTCGAACGCCTCGACGAAGGAGTCGTAATCAAAGAAATCGACGAACCCGTCCCCGTTGAAATCGGCCGGGCACAGCGTGGCGACCCCGCCCGTGATGACCAGGCCGTAGCCCTGCGTGCCGACGTTGACCGCAGGGGCGGAGATTTTGACGAGCCACGCGCCGACCTGAGGCGAGGGGACGAGGATCTGCTCGACGTTGTTGATCGCGTCTGAGGTGCCGCCGGGGGTCGAGACGCCGCCGGAGAAGACGTTCCCGAGGAAGGAAGCGCCGATGAGGGGGGTGGCTTCGAGGTCGAGGTTGTTGACGGGCGCGAAAGAGGTGCTGACCGCGCCGGGGGCGTCGTGGAAGGCCATCGTGATCTTGAGGGGGATCGAATTGTCGGTGACGCGGACGCGGAGGACAAAGGACTGGCCGGTCTGGCGTGCGTTGACATCGGCGTTGAAGGCCTGGGCGACGATGAGTTTGCGTGCGTCGCCCGGGAACATCAGCACGTCATCGCCCAGCACGCGGCCCCAGCCCTCTTGATTGCTGGGGAACCCGGCGATGCCGGACATGTCGGTCGCGCTGTTGATGAGGGCGGCCTTCAGGAGCGAGCCGGTCGGCGTAAATGCGTCCGGTGCGTTCGCCGCTCCGCTGGGGTAGTACCCGTTGGCGAAGTACTCACGCACCAGCACGCCGAGCCCTGCGGTGAGCGGGCAGGCCATGGACGTGCCTGTGGACGAGGCGGCCGAGCAGGTGGAGAAAGCGTCCGCCGAGCGGATGCTGCATCCCGGGGCCATGACTTCGGGTTTGCGCCGGCCGTCGGTGGTGGGCCCGCGACCGCCGATGCAGTAGTTCTGGACCGAGCCGCTGTCACCCGATGCGGCGACGGCGAGACAGTTTTTGGCGTTTTCGGGGTTCTTGATGACCGCGCCGTTGCTCACGGAGTAGCACACGAGATTGTCGTCGTTCACCCACGAGAAGTTGTCCACACCTCGCGAGATGGCGTCGTAGGCGGTGGTGTTGTCGTTGCCCCAACTGTTGGAGTGGATGAACGCGCCCTGGTTGTGGTGCAGGTCGAATCGCGCGTAGGTGCTCGCCTCGTTGAACGCTGGGTAGAGGTTGTAGACCATGCGTGCGTTGTACGCGATGCCTCGCGTGTCGCCCGCCACGCCCGCGTTGCCGAGGACAGAACCGGCGACGTGCGTCCCGTGGAAACTGGGGTTGTTCCCGCCGTTCATGGCTTCGACCTTGCGGTGCAGCGGCCCGACCGGGTTGACCGCGTCGAGGAATGAGCAGTGCGAGATCTGGGGCATGCCGTCGATGATCCCGACGATGGAGCCCAGCCCGGTCAGCCCGGTGGCGTGCAGCGGTGACTGGGCGGCGACGCCTGACTGAACGACACCGGACGCGGTGGCGTTGCGGAGGGTGATCTCCGGGGCGTCGTCGATGAAATGGACGCCGTCGAGAGCGGCGACAGCGGCCTGCGTGGCGGGGGCCATCGCGCCGGTGATGAGCCACGAGCCTCCCTCTTCGCTGATCGAGACAATCTCAAAGTCGGGGATCTCGCGGAGCGAGGCGAGCGTGTCCTCCGGGGACATCCCCGAGAACAGCGAGATCATCACGGGCCACTTCCCGCGCGCATGAACCGCCGCGAGGTCCGCGTCCGCCGCAGGGCGGCCCAGCGTCGGGGAGACTTTCCACGCCGGATCAAAGTCGTGAACGCTCTTGAGGCCGGGGACGAGCCGCAGGTCGGCGGGCTTCACGGTGCCCAGCATCGCGATGAAGCAATCCGTCGGCAGGTACTCCGAGAGAACGACACCCGCTGCCGAGAGCCCGTCGCGGCGTTCTGGCGTCATCGGCCCGTCGAAGGCGAGCACATAGGCCCTTCCGGACACAAAGGTCTTCGCCGCGGGCAAGAGGTCGGGGAGGGTCGCGGTCGCGAAGGAGCCGGCCCGCATCATGAGCATGCCCGGCGTGGGGCTGATCACGGCGTCGTCGGCATAGACCGACGCGGCGGAACCGGCGAACAAGCAAAGGGCAGCCACAACCGCCCGACGAGCACTCTTCATCGCGATCACTCCTCGCACCCGGACCGAGAACCCGCTGCAAACTCAAGCGGCGGTGTGGTCCAGCATACAAAGAGATTCGGCCGGCGGGAAGCAGGAGTTGCTCCCGGCCGGCCGAATACTCGTGACGCCACGTCTCTCTCTCTGCACGGGCGGAACAGACCAGAATCGAGGCGCGGGCTTAGGCCGCGGCACTCTTGGGCTGACGCGGTTTCCCGAAAAGCCAGGAAAGCACGGAGGCCCCATCGTCGCGCGAACGTATTGCGAACATTTCGCGAGCAGAAGCCTCATGATCAGCAAGGTTGAGTCGTTTGTCAAGCCCCGTTGTGCGAAGAATTTGGATTCCGTTTGGATTCATGCCAGTACAGATCAGGTGTCCTCCCAAACCGGAGCAGTGGACCGTCAGGCCGAGGAGCTCGTTGATCCAGGCGCTCGAAAATTCTCGCACGAGATCGTGCTTGAGAATCATCATCCCCCCACAGTGGTGGGCTGATTCCAGAAGGCGATTTCCGACGATGGAGGCCAAATGCTCTCGGAGGCTGGGTTCTGCCAGGGTCACCACGCTGATTCCATCGACTTTGTCGATAAGGATGGACTGTTCCGCAAGTGCTTCCGGAGACTGGGGTTGGGTCATACAGGCGTCCCGCGCCGGCCAACGGAGTTCCGCGTCGTTCCGGGGCCGGGCCGGTGCGACGGGGAAGTGATGCCAAACGCGCGGCGCGGCCGCCACCCCTCGGGGAACTTGGCGCGAGAGGGGCGGCGGGTCCTGCGTTCTGGCGCGTCTGGAAGGGAACCGGGCGTGGCGTTTGTGTATGAGCGGACCGTTTGAGACGCGATTCCTAGACTTGGGGTCCCGAGGGTGCCTTGGATTCGAGTGGTCGGTCAAGGCTTTGGGACGCGGGGGATCGGCAGCGAGGACATTCGATGAGCGACATGATCGTGACTTCAGGGCTGACGAAACGGTTCGGCCCGATCTTGGCGGTGGACAAACTGGACCTGACCGTGCGCAAGGGCGAGGTGCTCGGGTTTCTCGGGCCCAACGGCGCGGGGAAAAGCACCACGATGAAAATGATCACCGGGTTTCTGTCGCCCACCTCGGGGACAGCCACGGTGTGCGGGCACGAAGTGTCCGCGGAACCTCTCGCGGTCAAAGCCCGGATCGGGTACCTGCCCGAGGGTGCGCCGCTGTACTCGGACATGACCGCGGCGGGGTTCTTGAAGTTCATCGCGGAGGCACGCGGGGTGCCGGCGGCGGATCGCAAGAAGAAGATCGCCCGCGCGATCGACCTGACGCAGCTCGAAGGCGTGCTGTATCAGCCCATCGACACGCTCTCGAAGGGATTCAAGCGGCGCGTGGGCCTAGCGCAGGCGATCATCCACGATCCGGACGTGCTGGTGCTCGACGAGCCGACCGACGGCCTGGACCCCAACCAGAAGCAGCAGGTCCGCAAGTTGATCCAGGAAATGGCGGCCAGCGGGGGCAAGTCGATCGTCCTCTCGACGCACATTCTCGAAGAAGTCGAAGCGGTGTGCACGAGGGCGGTGATCATCGCCAAGGGGCGGATCGTCGCGGACGGGACGCCAAATTCGCTGATGGCGCGGAGCAAGTATCACAACGCGGTGGCGCTCTCGGTCCGGCCGCCCGCGGGCGTGATGGTGTTCGAGGAGCTCGCCCGGCTGCCCGGCGTCGCGGGCGTTGAGGACGGCGGGACGGTCGGTGAAGGTGCTTCGGCTCTCGTTCGCTGCACGGTGTTCTCCAACGGCGGGCGGTCGATCGACGAGACGGTTGCCAAGCACATCAAGCAGCGAGGGTGGAGTGTCGACCGGCTGCAGGTCATGACCGGGCGTCTCGACGACGTCTTCCGTCAGATCACCGCGGCGTGACCGTGACGCGATCGATTTGTGCTCTCAGATTCATTCTCTCAAGAGGGAAAGTCCAGCATGCAAGGCCTGATTCCGATTCTCAAACGCGAACTCTCGGGGTACTTCATCACCCCCGTCGCGTACGTCTTTATCGTCATCTTCCTGATCCTCGCCGGGGTCTTCACGTTCCAGATGAGCAACTGGTTCGAGGCCGGACGGGCCGATCTGTCGTCGTTCTTCGGAGCGCACCCCTGGCTCTACCTCTTCCTGATCCCCGCGCTCTCGATGAGGCTCTGGGCGGAGGAACGCAAGAGCGGCACGGTCGAGCTGCTGTTCACGCTCCCCGTCTCCATGCCCGCGGCGGTCGTCGGCAAGTTTCTCGCGGCGTGGCTGTTCGCGATTCTCGCGCTCGCCCTCACGTTCCCCATGTGGATCACGGTGAACTACCTGGGCGATCCGGACAACGGCGTCATCGTCGCGGGTTACATCGGCAGCGCGCTGATGGCGGGAGGGTTCCTCGCGATCGGTTCGGCGGTCTCGGCCATCACCAAGAGCCAGGTCATCGCCTTCATCCTCACCGTCGTGGTGTGCTTCGCGTTCCTTCTCGCGGGGTTCAGCCCGGTGCTGGACTTCCTTCGCGGGTGGGCCCCGGCGACGCTGGTGGAGGCGGTGGCGAACTTCAGCTTCCTGACGCACTTCCAGGAGATCGCCAAGGGTCGGATCGCGATGACGGACCTGGTCTTCTTCGGTTCGTTGATCGGGGTGTTCGTGACGGCGACGGGTGTCATTCTCGAAGCCAAGAAGGGCGAGTGAGGAAAGCACGATGAACAAGAAACTACTGAGTCTGGTCGCGATCGTGTTCCTGATTGCCCTGTTCTTCGGGATCAACATCATCGCGCAGAGCGTTTTCAAGAACACGAATCTCGACCTGACCGCTGATCGCCTGTACACGCTCTCGGACGGGGCGCGGAACATCGCACGGGGGATCGACGAGCCGGTGCGACTTACGTTCTACTTCTCGAACCGCGCCGCCGTGGACAACCCGGGTTTCCTCTCGCACGCCCAGCGCGTGCGCGAGCTGCTCGAGGAGTTCTCTCGCGAGTCCAAGGGCAAGATTGTCCTGAAGATCGTCAGCCCCGAGCCCTACAGCGATGAGGAGGAGCAGGCGGTCCGCGACGGGCTCGAGCCGATGCCCCTCTCAACCAAGGGCGACGTGATGTTCTTCGGCCTGGTCGGGACCAACAGCACGAGCGGCAAGCAGGTCATCCCGCAGTTTGACCCGCGCAACGAGAGGCTGCTGGAGTACGACCTGGCCAAGATGCTGCACTCGCTCAAGACGAGCGTCAAGAAGAAGATCGGCGTGATGAGCACGCTCGGGCTTCAGACCTTCGCGATGGACCCGGCCACTCAGCGACCGGTGCCCAAGACCAAATGGCAAGTCTTCCAGCAGCTCGCCGACTCGTTCGAGATCGAGGAGCTCCAGCCGAACGTGACGGAGATCCCCGCGGGGATCGAGGTCTTGGCGGTTGTGCACCCCAAAGGCCTGAGTGATCAGGCGTTGTACGCGATCGATCAGTTCGTCATGCGGGGCGGGCGTCTGATGGCGTTCGTCGATCCGCAATGTCAGACCGACGACACGATCAACGCCCGAGACCAGATGCAGGCGATGATGGCCGACCGGAGCAGCAACCTCAAGAAGCTGCTGGACGCGTGGGGGATCGAAGTGTCGGACACGGAAGTCGTGCTCGACAACACCTACGCCCCCAGGCAGCAGATCCAGCAGGGGCAGGGCGTGGCGGAGGTTCCCACGCTGCCGTTCCTCATGCTCAAGGGAGCGGCGATCGTCCGCGACGACGAGGTGGGTCGCGGGCTTGACACCATCAACGCGTATTTCTCCGGCTCGATCCGCAAGAAGGCGGACGCGAAGGACGGGCTGACGATCCAGCCTCTGCTCGAGAGCAGCGAAGACTCGATGCTGATCGACAAGTCGCGTCTGCAGTTCGTGCAGGACATGGGCAAGGTGCTGGAGATGTTCAACAGCCAGAACACCAAGCACGTGATCGCGGCGCGGCTCTCGGGGAAGATCGCCTCGGCGTTCCCGGACGGCCCGCCCAAGCCCGCTGCGCCCGAAGATCCGTCGGCCCCGGCGCCCGCCGCGCCCGACGCGTCCAAGCACCTCAAGGAGTCCAAGGGCATCGCCAACATCATTCTGGCGGCCGACGTGGACATGCTGAACGATCGTGCCTGGGGCCAGGAGATTC
Source organism: Phycisphaera mikurensis NBRC 102666 (assembly GCA_943369765.1). GTDB lineage: Bacteria > Planctomycetota > Phycisphaerae > Phycisphaerales > UBA1924 > UBA2396. Next base: position 104,473 of record CALROI020000014.1, read on the forward strand.
AGATCGGTCGCCAGCGTCAGTTCATGGCGGCGGCGAGCAACGGGCTGTTCTTCGTCGGCGGGCTTGAGAATCTGACCGGATCGTCCGAGCTCCTGTCGATCAAGCCGCGGGCTTCGGGGAGCAGGCCGTTTGACCGCGTGGAGAAGATCAAGGCCGCCGCGGCCAAGGAAGTCGCGGCGGCGCAGAAGGCCACCGCGGACAAGGTCCGGCAGTTCGAGCAGAAGCTCAACGACGAGATCCGGAGGCGTCAGCCCCGGGCCGACGGCACGTTCGACGCGCCGCCGGACCTCGAGGAGCGCATCAAGAAGCTGCAGGCGGACCTGTACCAGGCGAACAAGGAGAACCGCCAGGTGCTGCGTGACCAGAACAAGGACATCGATGTCATGGGGCGCAACCTTCGGGCGATCAACGTCGCGCTCGTCCCCGCGGTCGTCGCGCTGCTCGCGGTGGGCGTGGGCGTCTATCGGGCGAATCGGCGGAGCACGGTGCGGCGGTCGGCACAGAACTGAATGTCTCAACTCTTCGTCTCAACTCAGAAGCGGTGAATAGGTTATGAATCCAAAGACTCTCATGATTCTGGCGGGTGTGACGGTGGCGATCGGGGCCGGGGCGTACTTCGTGTCTCGCACGCCCGCGCCGACCGAGCCGGGCAGCGCGGCCTCGGAGAAGGAAGCGTTTCTTCCCGAACTCCGCACTGCGCTCGCGGGTGTGATGTCCATTGAGATCAAGGATCCGACCGCAACGGTGAACCTGCGCCGCGTCGACGCGAAGAGCCCGTGGACGCTCGCCGAGAAAAGTGACTTTCTCGTGGGCGAGCGGGTGCAGCCTTTGCTCTCGTCGCTCGTCTTCATGAAGGTGATCGAGCCCAAGACGTCCAAGCCCGAGTTGTTCCAGCAGATCGGCGTCGCGGACCTGGACAAGCCGGGCTCCACCGCGAAGCTCGTCACGCTGAAGGATTCGTCAGGCAAGGTTGTCGCTTCGTTGGTGCTGGGGAACAGCGGGGACGCGGGCTCGCCGAGCGCGGGCGGCGAAGGGTCGCTGTTCGTGCGAAAGGCCGGGGAGAACCAGTCGTACCTCGTGAGCGGGTCCGTGACAGCGGACACGGACGCGATGTCATGGATCGAGAAGACCGTGCTGCAAGTCGAGCGCAACTCGATCAAGTCGGTCACGGTCACGCGGCACGATGATCCCGCGTTCGCCGCGGGCGACCCGGCCAAGACCAACGTGTTCGAGGCGTTCCGCGATGCGGAGAAGGACGTCAATTTCAAGGTGCGGAACATGCCGGCGGGGCGTGAACTAAGCAACGAGAGCGCGGCCGATGCGCCCACGACGCCGCTCGGGTTCTTCTCGATCGAAGACGTGAAGCCGCGCGACCAGGTGGACTTCGAGAAGCTGGACACCGGCGGGCCGGTGAAGCCGGCGGGCGGAAAGGCCCCGTTCGCGCGGACCACCGCGCGGTACGCGAAGTTCGACGGAATGGTGATCACCGCCCGTGTCACCAAGCAGGGCGGCAAGGCGTGGATCGCGTTTGATGCCTCGTTTGACGAGACGGAACGGCCCGCGGTCGAGGCGCCCAAGGCCGAGGACGACAAGAACAAACCCGTCACGCCCGAAGCACCCAAGCCCGAGGCGGCGAAGGCCGAGCCTCGCAAGATCGAGGATGTGAAGAAGGACGTCGAGGCGTTCAACGCCAAGCACGGCAAGTGGGCGTACGCGGTGCAGGACTTCACCGCGGGGCAGATCGCGACACGCCTGGAGGATCTGCTCGCGCCTCCGGTGCCTTCGAAGACCACGGGGCCGGAAGCAGCGGGGCCGCAGGTGACGCCGCCCGAAGAGAACATCCTGGTTCCTGAGCCGCCCAAGTAGTGCGGAGCGGTTCATTCACCCGGTGGTGAGGGTGCAGCGCCGGACAAACTCATCGAAAATCGCTTGCCCGAGCGCCGGGTCGCTGGTGCGTTCGGGGTGCCATTGCACGCCCACACGGTAGCGGCACGCGGGGTCGATCACCGCTTCGACGGTGCCGTCAGCGTCGGTGGCGAGGACTTGCAGCCGTCCGGCGTGCGCGACGGCTTGGTGGTGATGGCTCGCGATGTCACCGGTGACAGCGGCGCGAAGGCCGATCGAGCGAGCAGCGCTTTCGTCGAGCGTCACGGGGTGTGTGCCGGCGCGGTGGCGTTCAGCCGCGTCGCCGAGGCGGTCGGGGAGGTGCTGCTCGAGCGTGCCACCCGCATTGAGCGCGAGCATCTGCATTCCGAGACAGATGCCGAAGATGGGCAGGTCGGGCTTCAGATTGATCGCGTCGAGCAGGGCGGTCTCGTACCGCTGGCGTTGCTCGTGCATCAATCTGGCCTCTGGGTGCGTGGGCTGGCCGAAGGGCTCGGTGCGTGCGTCGCCGCCGCCCGTGAGGACCAGGCCCTGGATCATCGCGAGGTGTTGCGGGATTTCCGCTTCGATGGGCGGGAGAAAGATCGGGCTGCCGCCGGCCTTGACGACGCACGCGGCGTACGCCATGCCGCACTCAGCCCGAAGTCTCGTGCCGGTCGCGGTGGGGACCTCGCTGAGGTCCATGGTGATCCCGATGATCGGCCGCATGCTCGACGCCTCCTCAAACTCCCGGATCAGACCTTGACCTTCTTGCGGCGCGGAGCCTTAGCGGCGGGCTTGCGAGCGCCGAGCTTCTCGAAGGGCGTCACCGCGCACGTCGAGCCGCGCGAGGCTTCGAGCTTGTCGAGATCACGCTTGGGGATGCAGACGCGTCCCTGCTTGTCGAACGCCATGTCGCACTCGACCGCGCGGAACTCGCCGTCGGACTCGAAGACGCTGACGATCCCGTGATGCGTCGCAGGAGTCTTGGCGCTCAGCGTCTCGCCGAACGTGCCGGACTTGGTCTCGCGCACCAGAGGCACGCGGTCGGTGGCCGCTTCAAGGTGGGGCCCGCCGTCGAAGGGGTCGATGAAGTTTCGGTACTGGAATCCCAGTCTTTCGAGCATTCTGCGGGCTGGCGCGGTTTCGCTGCCGACCTGCCCGACCTGGTTGAGAACTTCGAGAGGGAGCAGGGTCAGATAGATGTCGTCCTTTGGGTAGAGTTCGTCGATGAACTTGCGGTTGTGCTGGCAGAACCGATCGGCCTCGACGTACTTCACGGGGATGAACTTGCGTCCGATCGAGTCCCAGAAGAGATTGTCGCCGTCGCTCGTCACGGTCGGCGCCATCTCAGCGATGATCTTGGACGCGAAGAGCGACCGGCGAAGCCCGACAAAGTGGAACCGGACCCATGACAGGAATCGGCCCGGCTTGTCCTTGTGCCCTCGGAAGGCGGGCTGGATGATGAGCCCGCCGACCTCGCTGGGACCGCTTTCGTCCGCGTGAAGGCGTGCGAGGAGGTGCGTGGTGCCGATGCCCAGGGTGCTCGAGCGGAACTCGCGCGAGAAGACCTTGAGCGAGTAGTTTGGGTTGCCGGGACCGCCCATGTGCGAGCGGACCTGCGAGGTGCCCACGACGCCGCCCGAGACGGTGTCGAGAATCGTGAACATGAAGACGTCGGATTCCGCGTGGGCGAGCCCTTTGATCCCGGGCCGGTGAACGGCCTCGGGTGTCTCGTCGCCGTCGTCGCCTTGGTCGTTGTCGATCGAGGCTGCGTACCGGAAGCACTCTTGGCTGTGCTGGATCTTCGCGTTGATGAGGCGCTCGTCGGGCGGGAGGTTGATGAAGTACACCATCCGGGCCAGTTTGAGGAGGGTCCCGGTATCTTCCGCTTTGGATTGCCGGATCAGAAACATCCTGGGCTCCGTTCGTCGTATGATCGGGTAGAGGTTCCCGAGGCATGGTAGCCAAAGGGCCCAACCGGGAGATCATCGGCTGAGGTGTTCGTTCGGCTGGAGCCGAGATTACGAACAAATACCGAGCGACGAAAGAACTCGCTGAAGTTCATCCTCGATCTGATCAGACCCCGAGACGGTCTCCGCAACCGTGGCTTTGAACATGCGGCGGAAGACCTTGCGGGCGGTTTGGATCATCTCGACCGCACGGGGGGGTTCGACGCCGAATTGCACGGCAAGGTCGGCCTGAGGGGGTGCAGCCGACGTACCCGAGAGGGGGTCGACGGTGGAAGCACGAAACAGGCTCCAGTGCGTCTGCATGCCGGCCTGCTCGCAGTAGGCCTCACCGCGGCGGAGGGCCATGTCGATGAGAGCGGCGGCCCATTGACGGTCGAAGGCGGTCTCGGCGGTGTCAGTCGCGGCGGGCTCGGGAAAGGCGTTGGGAGCGTCGGCGGGGAGGCCTAGAGGCTTGTTCGTACGACGTTCGCGTGCGGTGGGGCTCTTGTGGTAATCGACGAGGAAGTTGCGCAGGGAGGCTTTCAGGAACGTCCGAAAGCGGGCTCGATCGGGGTCGGCTCGACCGAGGAGGTCGCGTCCGAGAACCACGGTGGCCATGAAATCTTGCGTCAGGTCTTCCGCGTCCGCCGACGCGAGCCCGCTGCGGCGTAGATATGCGAAGACGGGGCTCCAGTAGACGCGGACCGCGTCGTCCAGGGAACCTCCGCCTTCGCGGGCGGCGAGGAGGCGTGTCCAGTCGGTCTTGGGGAACTCGTGATGGGTGTCGGAATGGGCCATGGGTTCGCGGGCGGCGATCTGCCGATGATACTGGGTCGTGGTCGTGGTTGTGAGAGGAAGTTTGCGGGATGATTCTGGATCCGAAACAGGCCGGGGCGTTTGCGAGGGACTTGCTCGTCGATGACGAGCCGGATGATGGCCTCTCGGTCCCGGCGCGGATGCCCGAGGGGTACGTGCTGATTGCGCCGCTGGGGGTTGGCGGGATGGGCGTGGTGTATCACGCCCGGCACACAGCATCGGGGCGTGAGGTTGCCATCAAGATGTTGCGGGCGTCGCTTGCGAGCGACGAGACGGCGCGGCGACTGACGCGGGAGGCGCGAATCCTGCAGAAGTTGCAGCACCCGGGGATCGCGAGGTTGTTGCACGCGGGGTGGACGGGGCATGCGCCGGTGCGTGAGCCGTTTGTGGTGCTGGAATACGTGTCGGGTGTTTCGATGAGCCGTGCGGCGTCGGAACGCGGGTGGGAACGCCCGAAGCGATTGGCGGTGTTTCTGCAAGTGTGCGAAGCGGTGGCGTACGCGCACCGGCGGGGTGTGATCCACCGCGACCTCAAGCCCGGGAACGTGCTGGTGGGGCAGGATGATGTGCCCAAGGTGGTTGATTTCGGTCTGGCGTCGTTGATCGAGCCGGACGCGGCGACGCGTTTGACGGTGTCGGGGCAGGTCATGGGGACGCTGCCGTACATCAGCCCGGAGCAACTCGAGCGCGAGGGCGACGTGGTGGACACGCGGAGCGACGTGTACGCGCTCGGTGTCATGCTGTTTGAGTTGTTGGCGGGGAAGCCTCCGATTGATGTCACGACGTTGCCCGCGGCACTCGCGATCCAGCGGATCAGAGAGGCGGGATTGCCCGACCTTGCCGGGGTCGATCCGACGCTGCGGGGCGATCTGCAGACGATCGTGCAGCGGGCGATGGCGAGGGAGCCGGAGCAGCGGTACCAGACGGTGGATGAACTGGCAGCGGACGTCAGGCGTTTTCAGGCCGACGAACCGATCCTGGCGAGGCGTCCCAGCATGGTGCAGGGCGTGCGGCGGTTCGTGAAGCATCATCCCGCGCTGGTCGCGGCGTGCTTGGTCGCGGTGGTCGCGGCGGTGGTGATGGTGTGGCAGTCGCGCTCTGCGGCGGCTGGTGCGAAGGTGCTGACCTTGCAGGCTGAGGCGCGGGCCCGCGAGGCTGATCGCGACCGGAGCGTGGCGCAAGCGGTTTCCGCGCTGATGAACGATCTGGTGCTCAGCCCGGGCGTCGAAGGGCTTGGGCGAGACGCGAAGGTGGCGGATGTGCTGGACGCGGCGGCGCGGCGGCTCGACGCGGACCCGCCGAAGTTCGCCGAGGTCGAGTTCGCGGTGGCTCGGACGCTTTCGGTGGCGTATCGGGACTTGGCGTTGCACGAGCGGGCGGTGTGCTATGCGGAGCGTGCGGCCCAGGCGGGCGAGCGGGCCTTTGGGCCCAAGAGCGCGGCACGGGTCTCTGGGCTGATCGAACTGGCCAGGGCGCACGAGGGATCGGGTCAGTTGGACAAAGCGGTGGCGGCGGCGTCGGACGCGGTGGCGACGGCGGAAGGCCTCGGTGGTGAGACGGGCGCGGAACTGGCCGAGGCTTTGACGACAATCGGGCGACTTTATCTGCAGGATCAACGGCTCGATGACGCGGAGCCTGTGCTCGAGCGGGCGCTAACCACGGCCCGCCAACTCGCGGAATCTGACGCGAGACGCGACGCGTTGGTGGGCCCGGCGACCGTGGAACTCGCGAGGCTGGCGTTGGCGCGGCGTGCTTCTGCGCGTGCGATCGAGTTGATCTCGGGGCTGACGATTCCTGAGCCGGGAGTGGGTGCGCCGGTGGCGTTCCGGGCCGAGGCGGTCCGCGTGCGGATCGAGGCCCTCGCGGCTCTGTCGAGGTTCGACGAGGCGCTGCCTGTGGCCAAGTCCGAACTGGTGTGGCACGAGGCCAGGCTGCCCGTCGGGCATCCGTCGCTGGTGCGGGCGCGGTGTGTGCTGGCGTCGGTCCTGCTGGCGCAGGGGAGAGCGAAGGACGCGGCCCCGCTCGCGGAGATCGCGGCGGACACGGCGCTCGCGGTGCTGGGGCCTGTGCATCAGGCGACCCTTGACGCGACGGAGTTGTGCGCGTCATCGTGGCGCGTGGTGGGTGACCTTGACCGCTCGGACGCGGTGGTGGCCCGCGTCTTGGCGAAACTCACCGACCGAGACGCGACGCATCTGGCGGCGATTCTGCAACTCAGGCGGACGCAGATCGCGGTGTCGTGCGACGCGGGGCGGTTTACCGAGGCGGATGATCTGTTCGAGGAAACCCAGCGTGCGGTGGCCGCGCTGGAGCCGCTCGGCGCGTCGATCCGTGCGAGGGTGGAGCGGTTGCTGGACGCGTGCGAGGTGCTGCGGGAGAGTCGGCGGCCGAAATAGACTGGTTTGACTCATGGCACGGATGCCTTTGGTGGCACTGCTCTCCAGAGCAGTGGCTTGCGTTCATGGTGATTTCGAGCACCGGTCTGGAGACCGGTGCCACCCAAAACAATCAGTCGAACAGGACCTAATCTTGGCGATGCACCATCCCTCACTGCGGCATGACGCCTCGAATCTGATCGCTGGAACGTGGACACCGCTTGCCGGGCACGACCTGACGAGTCACAACCCTGCGAAGCCATCGGCGGTGGTTTGGGCGGGCGGTTCGGACGTTTCGCACGTCGATCAGGCGATCGCGGCGGCACGCGAGGCGGGCAAAGCGTGGGCCCGGTGGACGATCGAGCGGCGCATGGCGGTGCTCCGGCGGTATCAGCAGATCTGTGCGGCACGAGTCGACGAGATCGGCACGTTGATCCGCGACGAGACCGGCAAGGTGATGTGGGACGCGAAGGCGGAGGCGGGACTGCTCGGGGGCAAGGTCGATATCACGCTTGACCAAGGGCCCGACGGGGCGTTTCGGCGTGTGGCGGGGATGGAGACGAAACTCGCGGAGACGAGGCTTGGCCGGGCGTGGTTCCGGCCGCACGGGGTGATGGCGGTGGTGGGGCCTTTCAATTTCCCGATGCATCTGCCGAACGGGCACATCGTGCCCGCGCTCTTGATGGGGAACACGATCGTGTTCAAGCCAAGCGACAAGACGCCCGGGTGCGGGCAACTGCTGGCGGAGTTGCTGCAGGAGGCGCTGGAGGCGGAGGGCGCGCCGGCGGGCGTGGTGAACCTCGTGCAGGGGCGGGCGGATGTCGCCCAGAGGCTCGTGCGGCACGAGGGCGTGGATGGCGTGCTGTTCACGGGGTCGTGGCCGGTCGGTCGGGCGATTCTTGAAGCGAATCTGGACTCGCCCGGGAAGATCTGTGCGCTCGAGATGGGCGGGAACAACGCGGCGGTGGTGATGCCCGATGCGGACCTCAAGCAGGCGGTGATCGAGTGCGTGCGGTCGGCGTTTATCACGACGGGGCAGCGGTGCACATGCACGCGGCGGCTCATCGTGCACGAGGCGGTGGCGGAGCGGGTCCTCAAGGCGGTGTGCAAAGCGGCGAGCAACCTGATCATCGGGGAGCCTGATGCGGCGCATCCGGTGTTCATGGGGCCTGTGATCTCGGAGGGGGCCCGTCGGGGGATTCTCGACGCTCAGGCGGCGCTGGCGAAGGCTGGGGGTGAGATGCTGATGCCTTGCACCGCGATGGATCGCGACGGGTGGTTCGTGACGCCGGGCGTGATGCGGGTGGAGCGGTTCACCCTTGGGCCGGGCGGGGGGACGGACCTTGAAGTATTCGGGCCGCTGCTGCGGGTGGCGGTGGTGAAGTCGCTTGACGAAGCGATCGATCAGGCCAACGCGACGCGGTACGGGCTTGCAGCGTCGATCTTCACGAAGGACCAAGTGGCGATCGAGAGGTTTCTGCACGAGGCGCGGGCGGGGTGTGTGAACGTGAACACTGGGACGGCGGGCGCGAGCAGCAAACTGCCGTTTGGTGGGCTTGGGCTCTCGGGGAACCATCGCCCGGCGGGGAGCTTTAGTTTGGATTACTGCGCGTACCCGGTGGCGGGTATGCTGGAAAGCGGGGCGGCGGCGCTGGTGCCGACGGGGATGCGGTTTGAGGAAGGGTGGCTGGCATGAACCCGTTTATATTGGCGGTCGTGCTGATTCGCGTCGCGGGGGCTTGGACGGTGGTGTCGGTCTTTCCTTACCTTCTGAGTACCCTCGCGGGGCTCGCGAGCGGGGAGAGTACCGCTTCCTTCCGCAGCAGCTTTGTGATTGGCGCACTCGAAATGCTCGTGTATCCCGTTGCGGGGCTCGGTGGCGGGGTGTTCTTTCTGCTCAAGGCGACTTGGGTCGCGAGAGTGGTGACCCGCGGGCTTCATCCGGAGGGGCACTGTCAGCGGTGCGGGTACAACATAGCGTCGGCGGGGGCGACGACGTGCCCGGAGTGCGGACACGCGGAGGCGAAGGCGAGTTGAAAGGTGGTTGAAATGCGAGACCAGTTGAGCCGGCGGGATGTCACGGTGCTGGTGCGGGCGGTGGCGGCGGTGCTGCTGGTGTGGAATCTGCCACGGGTGTTTGAAGCGTGGACCGCGTGGGGGCAGGTCTCGCGGGCACGGGTGCAGTTCGCATCGGGCGTGACCTCATCCAAGCAAGTGGCGGACGCGTGGAACGGGCTTGTCGAGTCGGCATGGCCGCCGGTCGCTGGGGTGGTGCTGTTGCTCGGCGCGGGGGTTGTGGCGAGAATGGTGATGGTGGGGCTGCCCGGGCCGGGCGGGTGCCGGTCGTGCGGGTATGACCTGACGGGGGTGAAGTCGGGGAAGTGCCCGGAGTGTGGCGAAGGCGTGGGGCGGGCGTGAGCGATGGGCGTCCGGGCGGTCAATGATCCGGCATGACCGAAGTGAACTTTGACGGGCTGGTCGGACCGACGCACAACTACGCGGGGCTTTCGTACGGGAACGTCGCGTCGGCGGGGAACGCGGGGGCGGCGTCGCGGCCTCGGGACGCGGCTCTGCAAGGACTGGCCAAGATGCGGCGATTGCTGGACCTGGGGCTGCTGCAGGGGATCTTGCCGCCGCACGAGAGGCCGCATCTGCCGACGCTTCGCGGGCTTGGGTTTGAGGGGACCGACGCGGAGGTCTTGACGCGAGTGGCGGGGGAGGACCCGGTGTTGCTGGCGCAAGCGTGCTCAGCGTCGGCGATGTGGACGGCGAACGCGGCGACGGTCTCGCCCAGCGCGGACACGACGGACCATCGCGTGCACTTCACGCCGGCGAACCTACGGGCGATGTTCCACAGGTCGATCGAGCCGCCGGTAACGTCGCGCGTGCTGCGGGCGATCTTTCCGGATGAGTCGAGGTTTGCGCACCACGAGCCGTTGCCGGGTGCGGACGCGTACGGCGACGAGGGTGCGGCGAATCACACTCGGATGTACGACGATGCGGACTCGGGCACGCCTGGTCCCGGGGCTCATTTGTTCGTGTACGGGGCGCATTTCGGGAATCGGCAGGCTCCCAAGCCGAAGCTGTACCCGGCGCGGCAGACGCTGCAGGCGAGCCAGGCGGTGGCGCGACGGCACAAACTGGATCTGGATCGCGTGGTGTTCGCCCAGCAGAACCCCGACGTGATCGACGAGGGCGTCTTTCACAACGACGTGATCGCGGTGGGCAACGGGCGGGTGTTGTTCTACCACGAGCGGGCGTTTGCGAGCGAGGAGGCGGTGCGGTCGCGGCTTGAGGCGGTGGTGGGGCCGGCGTTCTGCCCGGTGCGCGTGGCGGATTCGGAGATCCCCGTGGCGACGTGCGTGCGGACGTATCTGTTCAATTCGCAACTGGTTTCGCTGCCGGACGGGACGATGGCCCTTATTGCGCCGACGGAGAGTTACGAGCACGAAGCGGTGCGCGGGCTCATCAACCGCACGGTGGCGGACCCGTCGAACCCGATTGCAGCGGTGCACTACATCAACCTGCGCGAGAGCATGCGCAACGGCGGGGGGCCGGCGTGTCTGCGGCTCCGCGTGCCGCTGACGCGGACGGAGATCGACGCGGTGAATCCCCGGTGCCTCGCGACGCACGAGCGTCTCGACGAGTTGCAGGACTGGGTGACGCGGCACTATCCGGAAGAGCTGACGCCCCACGAACTGCAGGACCCGCGCGTGCTGGACATGTCGCGGGCGGCGCTGGACGAACTGACGCGGATCTTGGGGCTTGGGAGCGTGTACGACTTCCAGCGGTGAGTGGTTACGCAGCGACCGCGGAGGGCAGGCCGAACGTCTCGGCGCGGCGGTTGCGTTCCAGTTCGCGGAAGACCTCCATCAGGATCGCGTGCTCCTTATCGCGACCGATGAGGTAGTGGCTGAACCGGAAGTCCTCGAGAAGATCGTCCTTGAGGAACGCGATGCGGTCGGCTGGGGTTGCGGCGCACGCGAGGCAGATGCCGGCCGCGACGCGGCCCAGAGTCATGTCGCCGAAGGTTCCGTGCTCGAGTTCGGCCTGGAGGAGTTTGAGATGATCAAGCCCGCCGAGCGTTCCACGCTGACGGATCATGCGGTCGGCGCGGGCGATGGCGTCGATACCCAGATGCTCATCGAGGAGCGCGAGGCGCACGGCCGCGACGCGGAGCATCACTTCGGGTTCGTCGCCCGCGGCCTGAGCGACCAGCCCCGCGAGGCGGCAACGTTCGGCATCCCCGAGAAGGTCGCTCTCGGTGGCGATCCACGCGCTGGCGACGCGTGCCGCAGCGCGTTCGGCGGCGGTGCCGGTCTCGCCGAGGAGCTCCGTGGCTTCGCGGATCGCGTCACCGGTGAGATCAGGGCGCGAACCTCGGATCACCGCTGTTCGACCCGAGAGGCGGTCCGCGAGCGTCAGGCGGACGGGCGAGCGGCTCATCAAGGCGGCCAGGCGGATCACGCGACGAGCGACCGTGAGAGCTGGCGTCTCGCCCTCGTCCAGGGAACGCAGCATGCCCGGCATGGTCACCCGGCTCGCGTCAAGGCGAAGCGGAAAGATCGAGAAGTACGTCATCGGACGCGGCGTGCCCCAGTCGAACCAACCCGCTTCGCGGGCCGCGTGCTCGCGCGTGCGCACGACGAGGGACTCGGGGGCGTCTTCGCCGGCGTGCGTCACGATCGCGTCGAGGTTCTGCGCGAGCATGGCGAGCGATGGCGACGAGTCCGAGGACTTGATCCAGTTGACGTCACGGATCGAATCGTCGGCAAGCCGTCCGGCGTGCCAGTCGTCGAGCATGATGCCCACACGAAGGACGCTCGTGGGGGCGCCTCGCTCGTCGAGACTTCGGGCCAGGGCGTCGAAGATCGAGCCATGCGTTCCGCCCGGTCCCTCGAAGGTCCGAGCGGTCTTGCTGAGGATCGTCAGACCCGAGCGGCGGACCATGTCGGCGGGCCAGGTTGCTTTGAGCGTGGCGGCTCGCCGAGGAAGCGGGCCCTGCGGAGGAGGGGAGATCGCGCTCGACGTGGCGGAATGAGCGGCGGGCGAGGGTTGGGCGTAGACGCCCGTGGATGTCGGCGTGCCGGGATGGGCGGGAGGTTCTTCGGATCGGATCGGAGCGATCGAGTTGGATGACGTGAACTCCGCGTGAAACGCGGTGGGAGCGACCTCGCGCCGACGTGATGCTGCGTGCGAGGCGAGCCCCGTGATGAGGACGATCCAGAGTCCCGTGGGGATCCCGAGCGAGGGCTCCTGTAACCACGTGACTCCGAGCATGTGCCCGGTCATCACGACGGCGCACGCCGCGAGCACGGGCAGCACCCACCCCGCCGCGAACCATGGGAGACCCCCTCCCGCCCATGGACCCTGGGGGAAGGTCCGAGAGGCAGGAGCGAATGGATCGGACGATTCGTGGTGGCGCGTCATCGTTCCTGAGCATCGGCGACGGAGAGCGCAAGATTGACCGGTCACCGGTGTCTCTCGGGTTCTGAGACCTGGCGCAGCCACCACGCTCCCCAAGGGCCTCGCAGTCGTTCTGCGCGGCCCGGGTCGGTCGGATGGAGTCGGCACCATCGCAGAGTCCCGAAACTCAGCAACCGGTCTCGAAGGCTTCCACAAACGCGTCGTAGTCGAAGAAGTCCACGAACTCGTCACCGTTGAAGTCGGCATCACGGTTCGGCGGACACATGCTCGTCTCGAAGCAGTTCACGTACTCGTCATAGTCAAAGAAATCGAGGAAGCCGTCGCCGTTAAAGTCCACGGGACACGGCAGGGTCCCGGTGTTGGTGAAGAGTCGGAGCACGACGGTTCCCGACTTGACGTGCTCGGTGTACACGCTCCATCCGGTGGGGCCAAAGGCGGTGTTCCCGAACCCGGTGACAGCCGCGTAGTAACGCCCCGCGGGGAGCGTTCCGTCCCGCCCGTTGTACGCGAGCCCGTTGCCGATCTGGGCGGTCGTGCTGGGGCCGCCGAAGGACATCTGGGTGAGCCGGTCCGAGCCGTCGTCATCGTCGACGAGGACGCGGACGCCCGACACGTCGTAGAGCGCGACCATCGTGTCGTTCCCGGTACCCGCCCCCGGGTCGGCGAGCAGGGAGCCTTCGGTGTCGAGATCGAAGAACGAGAGGAGCGAAGCGTCGATCGCCGACGCCAACTCAAACGTGTACCAGACGATGCCGCCGGCGGCCAAGGGCTCGGCGGGTGGTTCGGTGGCGCCGGTCGGGAGGACGCCCAGATCGATCGCGACGGGCGGGGAGGGAAGCGACGTAAACCCGCTGGAGATGCGCACACGGATGTTCGCGGGGTAGGCGGTGCTGGTGGTGGTGACGCCGAACCCGTTGCTGAAGGTCGCGTTGTAGGGCGAGATGCAGAGGTAGTAGGTCCCCGGGCTGAGCGTGCCGTCCTGACTCTGATACCCGCCCGGCCTGGACGACACAGCACCGAAACTCAGAAGGCTTGCGAGCCCCGCGCCGTCGTCGTCGTCCTGCGCGATGAGCGTGCCGGCATTTGAGAAGAGGGCGACCTCGGTGTCGGTGACGGCGTCGTTCCCGGTCCCGAAGCTCGAGTCGTTGCTGTCGATGTCGAGGTACGTGTCGGTCGCGGGCGTGACGGGCACGGGAACCGTGAAGCGGTACCACTTGATCCCCGGGTAGAAGTTCCAGGCGGGCTCGTGATCGGTGACCGTCGTGCCCGCGCCGATCTCACCGAGGTCCTCCGCGGTGGTGTGATCGCCGGGTGGTGGGGGCGGCGGCTCATCGTCGAGCGTGATGGTGATCGTGTCCCAGATCGCGTCCGGGCCCGCGCCGTCGTTGCGGCCTTCGTAGAACTGGAACGTCCAGACTCCCGCGGCGTCCGCCTCCGCGGGTTGCAGGATGAGCTCGTACGCGGGATTGATCGTGAGCGAGCCCGTGAACGTCGTGGTCACGAACGGCTGAAGCGTGATGGATCGGCCGAGCGGCGTGGTGACGCGGATCCGGGCCTCGCTGGCGAACGTGGCGGGGAGCACGCCCGTGAGCGTTCCCGTGACGCGGATCTTGCCGACGGAGTAACCGCCGACCAAGGTCGCGGAGGTGGTGATGTTCGAAGGGTCGTTGAGGCGTTCGCGAGAGGGGATCGCCGTGAACGTGGCGGATTCCTGCGGCGAGGCCGAGGCGATCGCGGCGCACGACAAAGCCGCCGCGAGCGCGGTGGCCATCGTTCCGCCCCATAACAGGCTTCTCTCGATCATCTGAAATCCCTCCGGCCTGGCCTCGAAACTACAACATACATCATTCGAGTTGGAATGCCAGTCCGATCCCCCCGATTGCGGAAAAACCGCAGGAACAATGCGGTTCGGACGCGTACGGATGACGAACTTATGATGGTTGAAGGCCACAAATGAAAAGCCCCCGGGTGGAGGCACCCGGGGGCTCAATCTGCATGGAACTCGGACCCCGATCAGGTCCGCGTGCGGTTAATCAGCAACCGGTCTCGAAAGCGTCGACGAAGTCGGCGTAGTCGAAGAAGTCGACGAAGTTGTCGCCGTTCACGTCGGCCGTGCGGCCCGGGGGACACGGCTCGCCCTCGAAGCAGGCGACGTAGTCGGCGTAGTCGAAGAAGTCGACGAAGCTGTCGTTGTTGAAGTCAGCGATGCAACCGCCGCTCGGGTTACCGATGGTCAGGATGTAGTGGTTGTCGACCGCCCCGTCGCAGGGGAAACCGGCGAAGAAGTTGGGCCCGGCGAAGATGCGATAGGTGCCGGCGGTGAGGGTGGCGGTCACCTCGATCTCGTTGCAGGGACGGCCGGTGTTGCCCGTGGCGATGATCGTGGGCTGGCACACGGCATCGAGGATGAAGAGGCGGAGGTCAAACTCAGCGCGACCACGGATGGTGAGGTCCTGGTCGGAGTCGAGAGTGAGCTCGTACCAGTCGGTGTCGCGGGTATCAAACCCGGTGTTGCCGTCGAAGAAGGTCGACGCCGTGCCCCAGACGATCGAGTTGTTGGTGACAGTCTGGACAGCACCGGACGGGATGTTGCACCCACCGTTGGTGTCGGTGTCGGTCGCGGCCTGGCAGTCTTCGGCCTCATCGACCGCGCCGGAGGGACGGGTGATGACGCAGGGCTCGACGTAGTTGACGGCGACGGAGCCTGCACCGCGAGCCAGGCCGTAGCCCGAGACGCGGACCTTGTAGGTCGTGCCGTTGGTCACGTTGGTGCTGAAGTACGACTGAAGGCCGCAGGAGTCGTCGTTGCAGCCGACTTCGGTGCCGTCGCACCCGTCGTACATGCTGACGATGGTGTCGAAGGCTGTGCCGTCGCAGGTGAGGACTTCGACCGCACCGTCGCGGTCGGCGGTGAAGGTGTACCAGACGGAGCCTTGGCCAGGATCGCCGCCGAGGCCGCAGGACGCGGCGCCGTCGTCGTCGGCGAAGGAGGTGTCAAACGAAGCGGGCGTTCCCGGCACGATCGCTGCGGCGGTGGCGCAGGAGTCGTTGGCGGGGGGCTCGACGGGGATGCTGGAGAAGTTGACCTGTCCGGCGTGAACCGTGCCGTTGTAGCCAGCGAGACGCAGCCACACGGTGGTGTTGGCGGCGACGATGGTGGAGAGGGAGGTCTGCAAGCCGCAAGCGTCGTCGAGGCACGCGATCTCACTGCCGCCGCAGCCATCGACCCAAGCCAAGACGGTATCGCTGGAGGAGAGGCCGCAGGTCGAGGCGGTGACCTGCTCCTGGACTGCGCCCGTGGTGTACTTGTACCACACGTCGGGGGAAGAACCCGAAGCGCCGCAGCTTCCGGCGAAGTCGTTGGACGCGCTGTTCAGGTCGTAGTCGTACGTGCCCGCGGTGACAACCGTGGCGTCAGCACAGTTGTCGTTGCCGCCGCCGCCGCCGCCGCGGGGGGCGGTGGTCACGGCCGCACTGCCGGTGATGAACGAGTTGGCGAAGCCCGCGACGCGGACCCAGGCGGACTGACCGGCGTCGAGGGGGAAGGTGATCTGCGTCTCAAGGCCGCAGAAGTCGTCGAGGCAGAGGATCTGCGGGCCGCCGCAACCACGAAGGGCGGTGAGGACCGTGTCGCCACCGGTGAGGCCGCAGGTCGCGACGGTCACGGTGATGTTCTCGGTGGCGACGACTTTTGCCCACATGTCGGCGGACGTGGTGGACGCGCCGCAGGTGCCGGCGTAGTCGTTGGTCGCCGTCGATGTGTCAAAGGTGATGGACTCGCCGTTGGAAACGACGGGGGCGTCTGCGCAGTTGTCACTGGCGGCGACGCGAACCGAGAAGCCCGTGTCCTTTACGATCGGGGTTTTGGTCGCACCGGCCACGGCGCGGTTCGACGTCGGGGACTTGGCGGGCGACGTCTGCGCCTGGGTTGCCCCGGCGAGACCAGCGACGGCCACCAAAACCATTGGGAATTTACAACGCATATGCACCTCCTGCCAGAAAAGAACACCTCACACGACCGGCGTTTGGACAAGAAGAATGCCCACGACAACGCCGAGATTCAGACTTTTGAGCACGTCCGAATCCGTGGTATAACTGAAAGCGAACCCACTGTCAACCATATTTGCGCCCGACGAAGCGATTCCTTGATCGCCTATGCTCGTTTCCTATGCATGCTTCGGTTCGCTGGCTGAACGAATACCTGACACCCTCCGACCTTGGTGCCGATGAGGCGGCCGACGTTCTGATGAACCTCGGCTTTCCTATTGAGACCCGGATCGAGCTCCCTCTTCTAGGGCCTGATACCCAGTTGGACGTCGAGGTGACGTCCAACCGGGGTGATTGCCTCAGCCAGACCGGGCTCGCCCGAGAGGTCGCGGCCAAGACGGGCCGGCGGTTCTCGATGCCGACGGTCAAGTCGGTCGCCGCTGCCGGTGGGCCGGTTGCGGCCGCCCTCACATTGGACAACCGCACGCCCGAAGCCTGCCCGCATTTCACAGCACGGGTTGTCCGTGGTGTTAAGGTCGGCCCGAGCCCGGCGTGGCTGGTGCGTGCGCTCGAGTCTGTCGGTCAACGCTCGATCAACAACGTCGTCGACGTCACCAACTACATCTGCTTTGAGCTCGGCAACCCTTGCCACGTCTTCGATCTGGCCAAGCTGGCCGGGCGGACACTGGTGGTCCGCTTTGCCGCTGAGGGTGAGCGGCTTCTGACGCTGGACGGGAAGGAACGCAAGCTCAAGGCCGACGAACTCGTCGTTGCCGATGCGCAGCGGGCCCAGAGCCTCGCGGGCGTGATCGGCGGGGGCGACTCCGAGGTTTCCGCGGGAACGACGGACGTGGTGCTCGAGGTGGCGACGTGGGACCCGGCGACGATCCGCCGAGCGGCGCGGCGGCTTCAGATTCGCACCGACGCGGGGCACCGCTTCGAACGCATCGTGGACGCCCGGACGCTTCAGTTCGCCTCGGACCGTGCGGCCGCGCTCATCGTTGAGGTTGCGAGCGGTTCGCTGTGCGAGGGGACGCTGGCCGCGGGCAAGCCGATGCCTTCGACTCGGACGATCGACCTGCGCACGGACCGGTGCCGCTCGATTCTCGGGTATGCGATTGATGACGCGAAGATCTCGGCGGTGCTGACGGCGCAAAGTCTCTCGCCGGTCTCGGCGGGTGCGGGCGTGCTTCGCTGCACCGTCCCGCCGACGCGGGCGGATCTGACGGGCGAGATTGACCTGATCGAGGAGGTCGCGCGGACGAACGGTCTTGACGCGATCCCGATGGCGGAGAAATTGCCGGTCGCGGTCAAGCCGCCTCAGGATTCCCAGCGGGCGATGCGCGAGATCGGCGGCGTGCTCACGGCTTATGGGTTCTACGAGGCGGTGACGTTCAGCTTTGTGCGCCCTGCGATCGGCGCGGCGTGGTTGCCCAAGGGCCTGGACGTCGTGAACGTGGACGACGACCGGCGCGGGGCCGAACCGACGCTCAGGCCGAGCATTGTTCCGAATCTGCTGGCGTGCCGAAAGGCCAATCAGGACGGGCAGGTCAAGACGCCGGGCGACGGGGGCATTCGACTCTACGAGATCGCGTCGGTCTTCGGCCAAGCCAACGGCAAGGGCGTCGAGCATCGCAACATCGCGGTGCTCGCCGACATCGTGTACTCGGGGAAGAAGCCGACGGCTCAAGATGTTCAGAACGGTTTTCGGACCATCCGTGGCACGGTGGAGGCGCTGGTTCGGCAACTCGGTGGCGCGGCGGCGACGCTCACGATCGCCAAAGCGGTGCCGCACTGCGATGCGCTCGATCCGGCGGCGTACGCGACGGTCGCTGTGAACGGCGCGATGGCCGGGTATCTCGGCGTGGTCGCGGCGGCCCACACCCAGTCCTACGGCCTGGACAGCAGCCATGCGTGCGCGGAGATCAACCTCGCTTCGATCCTCGCGCTCTTTCCGCCCAAGTCGCGGGTTGAGGCGTTGCCGACGTTTCCTGCGGTCGAACGCGACCTTTCGCCCGTGCTGGCGGAGTCGGTGACGTGGGACGAGATTCGATCGACGGTTCAGTCGGCGACGCTGCCGAGGCTCGAGGCGCTGGACTTTGTCGGGACGTTCCGCGGGAAGCAGATCGGCGAGGGTAAGAAGTCGCTGACGCTCCGGCTACGGTTCCGTGACGCTTCCAAGACGCTCCGGCATGAAGAGGTCGACACCGAGGTCCAGACGTTGGTGGGGCTGCTGAACACCCGATGCGGGGCGAGTTGGCGGACTGCATAAGCGGGCTGCATAAACGCTTGGTCGTACTGGATTTGAAGATGTCGAGCCTCGTCCTCGAAGGCTCGGGTTGTTTCGCGGCTGGGATGAGCCCTGCGGCCAAACTTTCGCGGGTTGTGGTGCGTATCATCGCGGTCTGAAAGGAGATTTCCCCTATGAGCAGTTCTGTCGCCGCTGAGCCGTCCGCCCATTCATCCGCAGGGCAGATCCAGGATGCCGATCGGCCGCTGATCTACGTCAACGGGAAAATCGTCCCCAAATCGCAGGCGATGGTCTCGGTGTACGACCACGGTCTGCTCTACGGCGACGGCGTCTTCGAGGGCATCCGGATCTACGGCGGGAAGATCTTCAAGTGTCAGCAGCACGTCGATCGGCTCTACCACTGCGCGGAGCAGATCAGGCTGCACATCCCCATCGACAAGGCGGAGATGGTCAAGATCCAGCGCGACTGCATCGCGGCCAACGGGCTGACGGACGGGTACATCCGTCTCGTCGTGACGCGCGGATTCGGTACGCTCGGGCTTGACCCGCGTCGCTGCCCGGTCCCCGGGATCATCTGCATCGCGGACCAGATCCGTCTCTTCTCGCCCGAGGCGTACGAGGCCGGCATGCGCGTCGTGGTGGCCAATCGTCCCAAGACGCCCGTCGCGTGCCTCGACCCGCGTGTCAAGAGCCTCAATTACCTGAACAACATTCTCGCCAAGTGCGAGGCGATTGATTTCGGGTGCGACGAGTGCATCATGCTCAACACCGACGGGTTCGTCACCGAAGGGTCGGGCGACAACATCTTCGCGATCAAGAACGGCACGATCTACACGCCCCCGAGCGATGCGGGCGTCCTCGAGGGGATCACGCGTCGTTTCGTCGCCAAGGAACTCGCCCCGTCGCTCGGGCTCACGTGCGTCGAGAAGAACATGCGCCTCGACGAGGTTCTCGCTGCGGACGAGGTCTTCCTGACCGGCACCGCGGCGGAGATCATCGGCGTGACCGAGATCGATCAGCACGACGGCAAGGGCACGATTACCAAGTCGACCCGTGTCTCGACGGGCGAAGGGCCGATCACGAAGAAGTTGCGGATGAAGTTCCGCGAGATCGTGACCAGCAAGAACATCCCCGAGAACTGATCGTTCCTCACCGATCGAGATTGTCCCCGCTTTCTCCCGGGAGCATCATGCTGAACCTCGTTCCACAGATCCGGGCGCAATTTCCCGGGCTTGCAGGCCCTGACACGCTCCTCGACAACGCGGGTGGATCGCAGTTGCCGCTGCATGTCATCGACGCGATGACGACCTACATGCGGCGGACGTTTGTTCAGCTCAACGCGGACTACGCGACCAGCCGCGAAGCGACCGACATCGTCAAACGCGCTCACGAGGTCGTCAAGGTCTACCTCAACGGACACGCCGGCGTGACGGGCGACGAGGTGGTGGGGCGGGGGCTTGGCGAAGCGGTCATCGCGTCGTCGACGACGGTGCTCTGCCACACGCTCGCGCATGCGTACGCGGATGCCCGGACGACGGGAGCGCTCCCGGAAGAACGCAGCGAGGTGATCGTGTGCACAGCGGGGCACGAGGCCAACGTCGGCCCGTGGCTCAATCTGGCACGCCGCGGGTTTACGATTATCCCGTGGCAGGCGGAAGCGGTGCCGTGCGGGCCTAAAGAGATGATCTGGCGGCCGAGTCTTGACCGCTTGCGGACGTTGATCTCTTCGCGGACCGCGCTGGTGACGTTCCCGCAGGTGTCGAACATCCTGGGCGAGGTGTGGGACCCGGCCCCGGTCGCGAAGATCGCGCACGAGGCGGGCGCGAAGCTTGTCGTGGATGGCGTGGCATACGCCCCGCACCACGCGCCGGATGTCGCTCGCATGGGGTGCGATTGGTACATCTACTCGACGTACAAGGTGTTTGGGCCGCACGCAGCGGCGATGTTCGGCACGCGTGACGCATTTGAGCAGCTCACCGGGCCGAATCATGAGTTTGTGCCCAAGGACAACCTGCCCTACAAGTGGGAACTGGGCGGGGCCAACCACGAATCCGCCGCAGGAATCGCGGCCCTGGCGGACTATGTCTCGTTTGTCGCGGGGCTTGCTGGCGGTGGGGGCAAGCCGGCGACCCGTGCGACGTTCGAGAAGGCGTTTGCCTTGATGGAGTCGATCGAGCTCTCGCTGCAGAAGCGGTTGTTGGACTTTCTCGTGTCCAAGCCCGGCGTGAGAATCGTGGGGCCTCAGGCGTCGGACGCGTCGCGCGTCGCCACCATCGCGTTCTTGTCGGACAAGAGTTCGCCGGTTGATCTCTCGCGTGCGATGGCGGAGCGGCGCATCGGCATCCGGCAAGGGCACGCGTATTCCAAGCGGCTTTTGGACGCGATGGGTATCCCAGCGGTGGCGCGGGTGAGTTTGGCCCATTACACGTCGCCGGAAGAAGTGGATCGGCTGTGCCGCGAACTCGACACGCTGATCTGAGAATCACGCATGCGGCGCGGTCAATCGGCGCCAGAGCCACAGCGTTTCGAGAGCCGTCCACGCCGCGAGCAGCGGGATGATCCACCAGCCCTGCGGGCTGAATCGTTCAACCGCGCGCTCGGCGAGGGCGGTGAGGTTCCCTTTCCAAAGTCCCTTGATCAGGCCGAGGATCGGGTGCGGCTTGATCGCGGCCCGGCCTGCTCCGGCGAGAAACTCAAACCCGCGTGGTCCCTTGCGAGCGGCTGCTGTCACCATTGCTTCGCCGCTGCGTTCGGCGGTGAGGACCAGGTCCGCGGCCGCACGTCCGCCCGTGTGGAGCGCTGCTGCGGACTGCTTGCCGGTGCTGGCAAATGTCGCGAGGCGTGCGAGGTCGTCCGCGGACGCGGCGGCGGGCATGACGCGAAGGGCGGTCGCGGGCGATGTCGCCTTGGCCAGTTGTCCGACCGGATCGATCAGCGCGCGGGCCTCGGCCCATTTCCCGTTGCGAAGCGCTCCGCTCAGGCCTGTAGCGAGTTTGTCGCCCAAAGCCCCGGCCTTGCGGGCGGCTTTCACGACCGATGGGGCCCAGTCGATCTGCGGCGCAACCGAAGTCACGATGCCCGCGGTCGACAGCAGCACAATCACCTCGTCACTGTCGCCCGTGGTGGCCTGGTTGAACGCCTCGACCGTCAGATCCCGCAAGTCGCCGACGAGGAACAGGTCCGAGCCGACCGCACCGATCAGACGTTCGAGGGAGTCGCCGCGCCCGGTGAGCGCACCAAGCCCGACTTCCTTGGCCCGGCGCATCCAACTGGCCTGCTCGTCGCGGGTGAGGCGTTCTTGTTCGAGGAGCCGCTCGCGGTCGGGGCCCTGCGTCCATTCGAGCGCAGCCCCGGAGACGAGAAGAGCGTCGCCGAACTGACCCTGAGCCCGAAGGTCCGCCACGCGGGCGGCGGCGTCGATGTCGGGGAGCGACGCGAGCCTGAGACGGGCGAGATGGGCGGGACGGTCGGCGACAAAGAGCGCAAGAAGCGCCGCGACCACCACGAGCCGGAGCATGCTCCACCGAGCCCGCCAGAGACGCATCACTTTCCACCTCTCCCCGCTCCGACCCCGGCCTCGTCGGTGAACTGCACAGAAACGCCGGCACGCTCTCCCACGACTTTGCGCACGAGGGCGGCGATCTGGGATCGGGCTTCCTCGCGGAGGAGGGTGCGTTGCTCAGCGTCGGGGGCCAGTTCTTGCGCACGGAGCATGAGGTCGCGCCGGGCGAGGCCGAGGTGGTACTCGCCGTCGACGGCGCGGTTGCGCATCCAGCCGGTTTTGACCTCGGCCTGTTCGAAAGGCGTCTGGACTTCAGCGGCGAGGCGTTCGGGGGGCTTGACGCGGAGCAGGTAGAGGTCGTGCAACGGACTGAAGGTCATCGCGGCGGATTCGAGGTTGGCGAGGTCGCACCCGTACAGCAGGCGGACGGGGGCGGTGACGGTCGCGGTGACGTCGCCCATCATGCTGACATCGCCGGAGGTGCTGGTCACGCTCGTGCGCACCTCGGCGGTAATGAGTTTCATCGCTTTGATCTGTGCGATGGCGGGGGCGGAGCGGTCCTGGATGCCGGGCCAGAGGTTGGGCGTGGGCGTCGCGAGAGGGTCGGCTCGGGCGGGGCGGAGGGCGTTGGCATCCTGCCAGAAGAGCGCGGCGGTGAGCATCCCGGCGACGGCGAGGGTGCCGAGGGAGGTGCGGAACGAAGATGACGCGGCGGGCTTTGGCATGGGCGGCTCGACGGGCGGATTATCGACCGGGGAGGGGCGCAAGCGTGATGGGTTTGGGTGCTTATCCGCGAGAACGCCCGCGTTTGCTCGCCTGCTCGAGCGTCGCCCGTTCCTTGGCGGTGAGCGAGCCCATTCCCTGGCCGGGAATCTTGGCGAGGATGCGGTCGACTTCAGCGTCCATCTTGGCGTCGTCGGCGGCGGTGGCGGCGTCGTGCTTGGCGGCTGCTTTCTCGGCGCGGCGTTGGAACCAGGAGGGCTTTGAGGGTGCTGCCGGCTTGTCCCCGCTGCGGAACCCGCCGTAACCCTTGTCGGTGTCGTAGGCCCAGGGCGGGTCGTCGGGCATCATGGCCAGTCGCTGCTTCTCCGCGAAGCAGGTGAATCCGCCGAAGAGCGCGATGCCGATGAGCCGGGACTCGCCGGTGGTCATGGCGAAGACTCCGACGACCACGGCGGCGGCGAGGCCGACGTTGACGGCGATGACCATCGAGCGTTTGTATCCGATCCGCCACCAGAGGATTTCCTGCACGACGCGTCCGCCGTCCATCGGGTACATGGGGAGGAGCATGTTGAAGGCCAGGAGGAGCAGGTTCATGTAGTGCGCGGCCCAGAGCCACGCGAGCCAGTTGCCGCCGAGGAAGTAGACCTTTGCAACGACCGCCTGCGGCTGGAAGGGGTTGAAGATCACGGACGACCAATCCGCGCCCGCCGCGACGAGAGCGAGGGCGAAGACCGGCGCGAGTACGAAATTGACGCCCGGGCCGCCGAGGGTTGTGATCAGGGCGGGCTGCCAGCGGTGCGGGGGGCGGCACATGGCCAGACCGCCGAGGGGCCACATGAGAATCTGCTCGGCCTGACCCCCGACAAGGCGGCACGCGAGGCAGTGCCCGAACTCGTGGAGGAGAACCAGGACGAAGAGAACGCCCATCATTGTGGCGACGTACGGGACGCCGATCGAGTTTTCTTTTGTCGCGCTGAGGAGTTCACTGACGCCGATGATGATGTAGAGGATGTGGAGCCGGACGTTGATGCTGCGGAGACCGGGGACCCAAGCGGGGACGCGGAAGAGGGGGAGCGACCAGTCGAGGAAGTTGCCGCTGCTGAACATGGTGCGGAGCGAGCCTCCGAACCCGCCGCCGGAGTTGTTTCGGTCGTACCTTCGGTCTTGGATACCCATGGTCGATTGTTGGGGGCGTCTGGGGCCGGGAGCGATCTCTTTCACGGAAAGTCAGCGGGGAAGAAATTGGGCCCGGTCGCCCCTTCGACGACCGGGCCCGAGTTGAACTCAAGGAGCAAGCGCTCTGTGGTGGGGTTAGCGAGCCCGACTTGGGGTGCTGATTTCAGATCCGTTCATGCGAGGAGCGCCCGTCACGGCGCTGCCGGCACCGGCGGTTCCATCGCTGGAAGCGCCCGCGTCGTGCATCAGCACGGCGAGCCCGTCGCCCGCGAATCGGGCGCCGACCAGAACCTCGGACGCGAAAGCGGCGATCGCGCTGCCGAACTGTGATCCTCCGACACTGTTCGGACTTGTCATGCTCTGGACGAGCGACCAACGGCTTCGATCGAGCGAGAAGCGGTCGACTCGGTTCAGACCCGGAGCGCTGACAAGGGCTTCGTTGCCGCGGATCTCGACCACGGCACCGAACATCGCGCCCGCGCCCGCGAGCGACAGGCGTTGACGCGAGGTCCAGCCGTTGGTCGTGCGATCGAAGATGTATGCACGGTTGGTGCCGGTTTCGCCGACGATGATGCGATCTCCGTCGGTCGCCACCGAGACGCCGAAGTAGCCGCTCGCGGTCGGGACGGGAGACTCGAGGGTCTGCGTGTGCGTCCACTGATCGCCGAGGCGCTCAAAGACCTGCACGGAACCGGCGAACAGGAGTCCCGACTGGTCGAAAGGTGCTCCGACGACGGCGACATCGCCCGAGATATCAACGCTCCATCCGGCCAGATCGCCCATACGCCCGTCGGTTGCGCACAGCTGCGCCTCACGCTCCCACACTCCATCGATGTTCCGGAACACATAGGCTGTTCCGGAGGCGTGGCCGAGTGTGTTGTCGCTCTTGGCTCCCGCAATGATGGTGTCGCCGCTGATGGCAACGGCGTTCCCGAACTTGTCCATCCGGTCCACGCCCCCGTGTTCAATCTGCTGGGTGAAACTGACCGCACCGCGAGCGTTGACCGTGTACACCATCAGCACGCCGGCCGACATGGGGCCGTCCCCGGGCGTGCATCCGGAGAAGAGCGGCGCGCCGGCGACCAGCGTCGAGCCTTCCATCGCGACGGAACACCCAAGTCCTTTGTCCCGTCCGAACGGATCGGTCACCATCACCGGGGCGCCAAACCCCCCGCCGAGGCGACGGGGATAGACCGCGATCCGGTTGTCGGAGGTCGAGCCGAGGACTGCGGCGTTCGGCGTGAGCGCGACGGAACACCCGTACGCCGCGCTCGGGTTGAGACCCACTGGGTCAAAGACGCCCGCTTGCGTCATGATCTGAGCCTGGGCCGATGCGGCGGCAAGAACGGTCCCGGCGGCGGCGATCCAACCAACGATTCTCCCGGTCTTCATCACGAATCTCCTTGTGCCGGCGGGACGAAGTGCCCCGCGGGCCTGCACGGATCATTTCGGTCCGGCCCGCGCCGGGATGCTCATTCGACCCCATCTTGGCTCACTTCACGTAGTCCTACGCACCCCGATCGACCAAACACACCCCGCAGCTCTCTGAGAACCAACACTCCCCGCCTCTGAACCCACCCACAGTACCCCAGCCGGAGGGCCCGATGGACCTGGATCTTCCCCCAAAGCTCAAGAAAGCCCTCGCCTCCAACTTCGAGCTGCTCTGGCAGATACTCTCCGTGGACGCCGGCTGCTCGGTTTCCATCATCGACCGCAACGGCTCTCTCCGCTGGGCCAACGAACGGACGCTCATCGATTACGAATGGCACCTGTCCATCAGAAACCCCGACGCGACGGGAGAAGAACTCGACCCCATCGACAAACCCCTTCATCAAATCCTGAGGCCTGAGTTTGTCGTCGAGCGGATCGCCTTCATCCAGGAATCGCTCGACACCGGTCGCACGGTGGTCTATGAGAGCGTGCTCCGAGGCGTCCGCCAGCGCGTGGCGATCAGGCCCATCGGCGGCGTGGGTGGGGACCTGGTCGCCATGATCGCCCGCCGACTGCGCGGCACCGAGCGGATCAAGGACCATGTGCCGCCGGGGGCGGTCCTCCGCGCCCCCAAGGTTCAAGACCCGGGGTTGCTCGGCGTGCTCTCCGCACGCGAATTGGACGTGCTCAAACTCGTCGGCGACGGGCTCAACAGCGGCGAGATCGCCCGCAGGCTGCACCGCAGCGTCAGAACCATCGAGGGGCACCGCAAGGCCATCGGGGAAAAGCTGGGCTTCTCTCGCGCCACCGACGTGGTCCGCGTCGCGATCCGGGCTGGTCTGTGCGAGCTGCCCGATTCGCCCGACAGCCCAGCCTCCGGCTGAGACGGTCTACCGTCAGGCATGATGCCCGCTGTCTTTCTCGATCGAGACGACACCCTCCTTGCCACGCGCGAGGCGACGGCGGGTAGTGCCGCGCCGGGAGACCTCTTCGACCCCGTCCTCGTCGCGCTGCTCCCGGGCGTCGGGCCCGCCTTGCGTTCGCTCGCGCAGGCCGGCTTCCCGCTCGTCGTCGTCACCAACCAGGGTGCTCTGGCGGCTGGACGCTGCACCTTGCGCGACGTCGAAGCCACCAACGACCGCATGCGGCAGCTGCTGGGTGCGTTCGGCGTCACGCTCGCGGGGGTCTACCTCGCCCCGGCGAGGCCCTCGGGCACCGTCGAACGCTTCAACCGCGACCCCCACGCTTGGCGCAAGCCCGGCGGCGGCATGTTCCTCGCGGCGGCGGCGGAACTCAATCTCGATCTGGCCCGCTCGTGGATGATCGGGGACGCCCAACGCGATCTGGACGCTGCGATCGCAGCCGGGATCGATTCAGCCCGATGCCTCCGCGTCGGAACGCCCCAAGCACCCGACATGGCGGCCGCGTGCGTAAAGGTCCTCGCGGGCATGGGGCATCCAGCAGGCAACGCCTGAACCTGCAAGAATGCACGCTCATGGATGTCTCCACCGCCACCCTGCACGCTCTTGAAGGCACGCCGCTCGCGGAGCCGCGCGTGCGCGGTGCGGTCGTCGCTGCGGCGCAGTCTCTGGCTGAGCGGACCGGCGTGCGGATCGTCCGCCTTGACATCAACGACCGCGAGGTGCAGGTCGTGCTCGAAGGCGAAGAGATCGTCGCGGTGGGGTTTGCGGCTGAACTTCGCCGCGTCACCAACGCGTGGTGGGCCTCCCACCACCCCGGCAACTCACTCTGGGGCGGGGAGGAGACGCCTTGAGCAACGCCAAGGGTGAATTGCTGCGGCTGCTGGTCGTTTGCCCGAGCTGGCTGGGCGACACCGTGATGGCGACGCCCGCGCTCCGCCTCATCCGCCGCTCATTCCCCGGGATTTTCGTCGGCGGGCTCATGCGGCCCGGCCTCGACGAGCTGCTGGCGGGCTCCGGTTTCTTCGACGAGGTGCACATCGCCCGGGCCAGCGGCGTCATGGGCCCCAAGCACGCCGCAGCCAAGGTCCGCCCGCGCCGCTACGACGCAGCCCTCCTCCTCACCAACTCGTTCTCGACCGCCCTGACCACACGCCTCGCGGGCATCCCCCGCCGCATCGGATACGACCGCGACCTCCGCGGCATCCTCCTCACCGACAAGCTCCGCGCCCCCACGCGCCCCGATGGCTCCTGGGCCCCGACGCCCGCGGTGGACTACTACCTCAGGCTCGTCCGCGAGTGTCTCGTGGGCGAACGAACCTCGCCCGCGGCGGATGACGAGTTTCTCGAGCTTGGCGTCACGCCCGAGCAGGAGTCCGCCGGGCTGGCTGTGCTCGCCAAGGCCGGGATCGCCCCCACCGAGCGCTTCGCCATCCTCAACCCCGGCGGGAACAACGAGGCCAAACGCTGGCCCGCCGATCGGTTCGCACGCCT
>CALROI020000015.1:0-114254 GCA_943369765.1 Phycisphaera mikurensis NBRC 102666
CCAAACCCCTCTTCCAACCCCCACACCAATCCCTGGGGCGACCGCGACTGGTCCACCTACTACACCGCCGTCGCCGGCAAACCCCCTCGCGATACCCTGCTGCTGGCCCTCAACCACTTCTTCACCGCAGCACGTAGCACCTCGAACGCCGCACGCCCCATCGCCCTCGACCTGGGTGCCGGCGAAGGCCGCGACGCCCGCGAACTCCTCCGCCGCGGTTTCCGCGTCCTCGCCCTCGATCCGCACCCAAACGCCCCGCAACTCATCGCCGAAGGCGTCTCCGCTGCCGACGCCGAACGCCTCACCATCGTGCAAGCCGGCACCGAGTCCCTCGCCTCCGTCCTCGCCACACGCCCCGAGTTCGCCCAAGCCGACATCATCAACGCCTCGTTCTCCCTCCCCTTCATCCACCCCGCCCGCTTCCAGCGCGCCTGGACCGCCATCCGCGCCTCTCTCGCCCCCGGTGGCTTCTTTGCCGGCCAGCTCTTCGGCCCCGAAGACTCCTGGGCCACCATCCCAGGCCGCACCCATCACACCCGCGAGCAGGTACACCAGCTCTTAGAGGGTCTCACCCTCCACCACTTCGACGAATCGAAAAAGCCAGGCCACGATGCCGAAGGAAACCCCAAGCACTGGCATGTCTTCCATGTCGTGGCCCAACGACCAAACGAGCCCCGAGCGTGAGCGAGCGGGAAACCCAAGGATCCACCATGCCCAACCCAACCTCCACTTCGCCGTGGGCCATTGACCTCACCGGCGTCTCCAAGATCTACGCCGGAAAGATCCGCGCCCTCGACAACATCGCCATGCAGGTCGGCAAGGGCGAGATCTTCGGCTTCCTCGGGCCCAACGGCGCGGGAAAGTCCACCCTCGTCAAAATCCTCACCACCGTCATCCGCCCCACCACCGCCATCGGCTCCGTCCTCGGCAACCCCATCGGCCACAAGCCCACCCTCGGCCGCATCGGCTACCTCCCCGAACACCACCGCTTCCCCGAATACCTCACCGGACGCCAAGTCGTCGAATATTTCGGTGCACTCTCCGGCACACCCGCCGCCCAGTGCAAACGCCGCGCCGACGAACTCCTCGATTTCGTCGGCATGCGAGCCTGGGCCAACCAACGCGTCTCCAAATACTCCAAGGGCATGCGCCAACGTGTTGGCATCGCTCAGGCCCTCGTCTCCGACCCCGAGCTCGTCATCCTCGACGAGCCCACCGACGGCGTCGATCCCACAGGCCGCCGCGACATTCGCGACATGATCCAGACCCTCAAGACCCGCGGCACCACGGTCTTCATCAACTCCCACCTCCTCTCCGAACTCGAACTCGTCGCCGACCGAGTCGCCATCCTCGTCAAAGGCCGCGTCGCCGCTCAAGGCACCATCAACGACCTCACCAAGCACCGCCAACGCTACGACCTCGACATCGCCGCGAGCCCGGCCGAGATCGAGACCGCCGCACGAAGCGTGCTTTCCGCCATCCCCGGCGCAACGCTCGCCGAGAGCAGCATCACCATCCCCGGCAGCGACCCCGCCACCATCCAGCCCCTCATCGACGCCCTCCGCCGCGCCGACCTCACCATCCGCGCTGTCCGTCCCTACCGCCCTTCGCTCGAAGACCTCTTCATGGAGGCCGTCATCGACCAGAACACCGGCAAAGCCCTCGCCCCCGGCGCGAACACCAAGGAGGCCGCCCGCCCATGAACACCGCACTGATCCAAACCCGGGCCCTCTTCATCGACGCCTACCGCGAACTCTCGAGCAAGAAGCTCTTCTGGCTCGCTCTTTTCATCTCGCTCCTCGTCGTCGCCGCCCTCGCCTGCCTGGGCGTCAACGCCAAGGGCATCACCGTCCTCTGGTGGGACTTCGAACACCCCATCTTCAACAGCAAACTCATCTCCCCTGGCCAGTACTACAAGTTCGTCTTCGCCGAATTCGGCGTCCCCATCTGGCTCGGCTGGGGCGCCACCATCCTCGCCCTGGTCTCCACCGGCGGGCTCTTCCCCGACTTCATCGCCAGCGGCTCCATCGAGCTCATGCTCGCCAAGCCCATCTCTCGCCTGCGCCTCTTCCTCACCAAGTACCTCGCCGGACTCCTCTTTACCGCCCTGCAGGTCGCCGTCTTTACCCTCGCCTGCTTTCTTGTCTTCGGCATCCGAGGCAACGCCTGGGAGCCCTCCATCTTCTGGACGATCCCCCTCGTCGTGCTCTTCTATTCCTACCTCTTCTCCATCTGCGTTCTTTTCGGCATCCTCACCAAGTCGACCATCACATCGATCCTGCTCACGATGCTCCTCTGGTTCTTCTTCTTCCTGCTGAACTCCGCCGATGGGTTCATCATGATGCTGAAGGTGAACAACCAGATCAATCAGGAACAGACCATCGTCAAAATCGAACGCCAAGTCAAGGGCGCACGCGACACGTGGGTCAAGGTGAACACCACCGACGACGGCACCGCGCCGGCTCGCGAGCCCACGCCCGAGGAAATCGAGAAGGTCTCGTCGATCCTGCCTTCCACGCGCAAGGACCTCGAAGAGGCCCAGAAGAACGCTGTCAACATCAAGACCGCCGAACGCATCGTCGTCACCGCCAAGACCATTCTTCCCAAGACGTCCGAGACCATCACCTACCTCAAACGCAAACTCGGGCCGCTCGTCCCCGAGAACCAGCTCGGCTCGGACGAGATGCCCGAGGGAGGTGCGTTTGGTCGGCCGATGAGCCGAAAGCAACAGGCCGAGTTCGAGCGTCGCATCGAGGAGGAACTCAAAGGCCGCACGACCCTGTGGGTACTCGGCACCTCGATCGTCTTTGAAATCGCCGTGCTTCTGCTGGCCGCACGGATCTTCACGCGCAGAGACTACTAGCCCACCCGGTCAATCGCCACATCCAACTCCACCCGCGTCGCCTTCATGCACGCGGTCTCCGTGCAGGCCTGATACTCCACGCCCAGCAGCGGCCTGCCCTTCCACGCGCCCTCCGCCTCCACCACCACACGCATCGTGATGCTCCCCTTGTAAACACGCACCGGCCCCCCGTCCATCCCGTACTCCTCTCCATCGGGATACTCCGCGAACACCTCGACGCATGCCGCCCCTCCCGCCGCGTCCATCGCGAAGACCCGCATCGGCGTCAGCACGCCCTCCCACGCCTCGCCGGGCTCCGCCGCGATCACGTGGCACCCCTCCGCGATCTTGATCATCAGCTCAAACACCGCAGGACGCCCCGGCCCGACCTCCACCCGCTCCACCCCCGCGTACATCTCGACCACCTTCGTCCCGTCCGCCTCTTCGTCGCGTGGTGCGTCTTCCTTCCCGCCGAGCACCGTGCCATAATCGCCCGCGAACGTCTCGTCCGTCAGCATCCGCAGCACACCTCGCACGCTGTTGATCGCGCCCACCGACGACTCGGCCACCTTCCCGCTCATCGACGCGAGCAGCCCCGCCGCCTCGCCCGCCCACGACGCATCGCCCGTCACACGCGCCAGGTCGATCAGGTTGTGCAAGTGCACACCGCTCGCCGACGGGATCGCCCCGTCATGTACCGACCTCGCCCGTACAAAAAGATCCGCCTGCCCGTCGCGTGTGTCGTAGAACACACCCGTTGCCGGATCGCGGAACAACGCCCGCGCCCGCGTCGCCAACTCCGCCGCGTGTCGCCGGTGGTCCGCCGCTCCCCCCGCATCGATGTCCGCCAGGTCCAGAAGCCCTCGCGCGACGAACGCGTAGTCCTCGAAGAACCCGTGCCCGCCCGCCACGCCGGCCCGAGCACTCCGCCGCAGTTCGCCATTCGGCGAGCGCATCGCGCTCAGGACAAACGCCGCCGCCCGCTTCGCCGCCGCGAGATACTTCGCCTCCCCCGTCAGCCCGAACCCCGCCGCCATTGCCGAGATCGCAAGCCCGTTCCACCCCGCCAGCACCTTGTCGTCCAAATGAGGCTGCTTGCGCTTCGACCGTGCTTCATACAACTTCCGATTGGACCGCGTCAGCCGCTCCCGCGAATCCGCCGACAGCACCTTCTCAGGCCGATCGTCAAGCCTCAGCACGCTCTTCGCCGGCTCATTCGGATGGTGTGGGTCCTGAAAGTTCGCCCCGCGTTCCACGCCATACACCCGCCCGACCCACGACGCATCTTCCGCCGAAAGCACCGCCGCCAACTGCGCGGGCGTCCACAGATAATTCAGCCCCTCGCGGTGATCCACCTCAGCATCCTGCGCCGAAAAGAACCCACCCGCGGCGTCCTGCATCTCCGCCAAGAGATAGTCCAGCGTCCGCACCGTCACCTCGCGATAGAACGCGTCCTCATACACCCGCGCCGCTCTCGCGTACACGTTCGCCAGCATCGCGTTGTCGTACAGCATCTTCTCAAAGTGAGGCACCGTCCAGTGCCCATCGACGCTGTACCGATGAAACCCGCCGCCCACTTGATCAAACAGCCCCCCGACAGGCATCCGGTCCAGCGTGTGCCGGAGCGCGAGGTCCACCGCTTCGCGCGTTTCCTCGCTCCCCACGTGCCCGCGCACGTCGAGCAGAAAGTCCAGGAACACAGGCTGAGGAAACTTCGGCGCACGCCCGAACCCGCCGTGCTGCCGGTCATACATCCGGAGCAGCACACCCACAGCCTCAGAAATCTCTGCCGCCCCAAGCGGCCGCGCCTCGGGCACGCCCCGCAACTGCTCCGTTACCGCCTCCGCGATCGCCGCCGCCTGCTTCTCGACCTCGCCCCGCTGCTCACGCCACGCCGCAGACACACCCTCGACCACTTGCGGCAGCCCCGGCATGCCACCGCGCGGTTCGGGCGGGAAATACGTCCCGCACCAGAACGGCCGCAGCCGCACCGGCTCGAGGAACGCCGTCATCGGCCACCCCCCCTGCCCGCGCACCGCGAGCGTCGCCTGCATGTACAGGTCGTCCACATCAGGTCTCTCCTCGCGGTCGACCTTGACGCACACGAAATGCTCTGAGAGGAGCCGCCCGATCGCCGCGTTCTCAAAGCTCTCCCGCTCCATCACATGGCACCAGTAACACGTCGAATATCCGATCGACAAAAAGATCGGCACCCCGCGCCGCCGCGCCTCCGCGAACGCCTCCTCACCCCAAGGCCACCACTCCACCGGGTTGTTCGCGTGCTGCAACAGGTACGGACTCGTGCTCGCCGCCAGTCGATTGGACATGGCTGATCATTGGATCCAACCGGGGAGCAGGAATACCGCGGGGGGCGGACGCACTGCGGGGGGCGGGCTTTCAGCCCGCGTCCTTCATACCCTCCGCCATGACCGTCACCGTCAACGGCTCCCCCCGCGAAGTCCCCCCCGGGACCACCATCGCCCAGCTCGTCGAAACCCTCGGCCTGGCTCACGCCGCCGTCGCCGCTGAACTCAACAAAGCCCTCGTCCCCAAACGCCGCCACGCCGAAACCAAACTCTCCGAAGGCGACACTATCGAACTCGTCTCCCTCGTCGGCGGCGGCTGAAAGGCCCCCAGTAGCACGGGCATCCTGCCCGTGTCTTCCACAGGTGACTTCCGTTTTTTCTGCACGCCGCCCGCAGCACACCGCACGCAGCACGGACCCCCATGCACCTCCACTCCTTCACCGAGCCCGACCGCGCCGCCATCCACCGCATCATCCGCCTCGCGTTCGCAGGAACGCCCGAAGGCGTCACCGACTGGATGAAAGCCGGCGGCGACGACAACTTCCGCGTCCTCCGGGGCGCCGACCGCCCGGCAGCCTGTCTTCTCCACATCCCCATGGGCATGTACGTCGGCGGCCGATCGGTCCCGATGCAGGGCGTCGCAGGCGTCGGCGTTGCCCCTGAGAACCGAGGCCAGGGTTTCGCCAAACGCCTCATGCAAGGCTTCGTCAAGGATGCCGCCGCCGATGGTTTCCCCCTCGCAGGCCTGTACGCCTCCACGCACACGCTCTACCGTGGCGTCGGCTTCGAACACGCCGCCCACCGCTTCGAATACACCGTCCCGCTCCTCCAGATCGACATCCACGACGATGCGGGCCCCCTCCACGCGCTCACCGAGGCCGACGAACCCCGCGTCCGCCGGTGTTACGCCGAGTTCGCCGCCCGATTCACGGGCATGCTCGACCGCCGGCAGTACATCTGGACCCGCACCCGCAAACTCCGCGAGACCGAATTCCTCGGGTACGCCATCGCCAACAGCGCGGGCGGGCTCGACGGGTACGTCATGCTCAACCAGGCTCGCCGCCCCGACGGCCGGCAGAACATCACCCTTTCCGATTTCGTCTTCACCACGCCCGCCGCGGGCCGACGCCTCTGGGGTTTCCTCGCGGACTTCCGCATGATGGGCGAGGATCTGGTCTTCTGCGGCGGGCCGTCGCACCCCGCGCTGACCCTCCTCCGCCAGCAACGCTACGACGCTCACCTCAAAGACTCGGCCCTCATCCGAATCCTCAACGTCAAGCAAGCCCTCGAGGCCCGCGGCTATCCCGCGAGCCTCAACGCCACGATCCACCTCGACATCACCGACGACCTCGTCCCCGCCAACCAAGGCTGCTGGACCCTCCGCATCGAGAACGGCCGCGCCGCCGCGACACCCGGCGGCCCAGGCACCATCGCCACGAGTATCCGCGGGCTCGCGATGCTCTACACCGGCTACGCCACGCCGCACCAGGCAGCCCTTCTCGGCGAGGTCCGGGGCTCCGACGCCGACCTCGCCGCCGCCGCCCACACGTTCTCGCAAGGCGTCCCCTGGATGACCGACATGTTCTAGCCCAATGAGACGACCGCGCAAGCGGTCGGCGGGCGGGTTCATCGTTCCTCCAACAACGTCTCGATCTCCGCACGGTGTTGCTCGAACGTCATCCTTCCCAGGTCCCGCACCGCTCGCAACCTCGGTTTGCGGCAATCGTCGAACGCTGCCGGGACGCCCGAAAGACCCGTCAAATCGGGGTTGATCCGTGCGTATTCAAACCCGGGCACCACCGAGGCAAGCCCACGCAACTGCTCGTGCACCACGCGTCCCTCGGTCAGCAGTCGCAACAGCGGGCACACCCAGCGCACCCGCGACCACTTCGCCACGCGGTCGGCGTCGAAGTTCTCGCGTTGAACGCCGCACCCCAGCGACAAAATCGTGACCGACTCGGGCCCGACACCAAACGCCCACATCGCTTCGGCGAGCGCGACCTGTCCGGGGTTGTTGACGCAGACGCCCGCGTCGATGAGGCACGCGACCTCGCCCCCGCCGAGCCCCGACCGCACGACCATCGGCGGGAAGTACGTCGGGGCCGCCGTCGCCGCCCGCGCCGCCTCGCGCATGCGGACCACCGCGCCGTCGAGAGGCCCCGACGCGTCCGATCTCAGGACGATCATCCTCGACCCCAGCATGTCGAACGCGGTGACGACTGCGCGCGTCCTGGCGGCGTGCATCGGGGTCTCGCCGAGATGCTCCGCGAGCACCTCCTCCATGGGCTGCGGCTGGTAGATCGCGCCGCACGCAAGGGCCGCGCACTTGACCTTCCGCATGGCCCGCCGCGTGAACATGCGTTTGGCGCGCCTCTGGAACAACTCCCCCACCTCCGCCGCGGAGTACCGGGCGCTTCCCTCCGCCCCCGGGCACGCCAGCATCAGCGCGATCAACCCGCCCACCGACGTGCCGACGATCAGGTCGAACGTTTCAGCGATCGCCCTCCCCGTCGCCCGCTCGACACCCGCCAGAACCTCGGCGGGAATGACCCCGAAGACCCCGCCCCCGTCGATCGACAGCACCCGAACCCGCCTCTTCGCGATCCCCGCGCTCCCCATGCCTCACCTCCCCCCATCACAACCATCTGGCGGTCCCGGTCTTTCACCCGCTGGGAATTCATTTTGACACCCACCGTCGCGGTGCGCACAGACTTGAACATCCGTATGCTGGAGGTCCGATGGAACACCTGTTTTCGATCAAAGGTGCCTTTGACCACCCCGTGGCGTTGTGGTGTTCCGCGCTCGCGCTGGCGGCCCTAGTGCTCGCGCCGCTGATCACGCTGATCCTCGACCGATCCGGCCGCCTCTCCGCCCGCCGCCGGGCGAGCATCTGGGCCAACTACCGCACGTGGTGGGTCCTGGCCCCGGCGATGATCTTCCCGCTGCTGCTCTGCGCCGGCACGGCGATGGGGCTCATGCTGGTGGTCTCGCTCCTGTGCTACCGCGAGTACGCGCGGGCGACGGGGCTCTTCCGCGAGCAGTGGCTCAGCGCACTGACCACGGTCGCCATCATCGCGGTGTATTTCGCGGTCGCCGACAACTGGTACGCCCTGTTTGTCGCTCTGCAGCCGATGACCGTCGTGGTGCTCGCCGCCGCCGCGGTCATGCCCGATAGCCCGCAGGGGTACCTCAAACGCGTTTCGCTGGCCTCGATCGGGTTTCTGCTCTTTGGCGTCGGACTCGGCCATTTCGCGTTCATGATCAACGACCCCGACTATCGCCCGATCCTGGCGATGCTGCTGTTCTGCGTGCAACTGAGCGACGTGCTGACGTTCTTCTTCTCGCGGGTCTTCCCGGGGCGGCGCGTCTTCCGGAACACCTCGCCGGGGACGACCGTCGGGGGTCAGTTGGCGGCGATCATCTGCGTCGCGCTGCTCGTGGTGTGGCTTGGCAAACTGGTCTTCCCGGGGGGGCGTCTGGATGACCCCGGTGCCTTGTGGCTCCTCGGCCTCCTGACCGGCATCGGGACGCAACTGGGGGTGCTGATCACCGACTCGATCAAGCGGGATATCGGGATCCGGGACATGGCGGCCACGCTTCCGGGGCACGGGGGGATCGCCGACCGGTTCACGGGCCTGATCATGGTCGCCCCGGCGGCGTACCACATCATCAAGTACTACCAGGGGATGGCCGAAGGCCGTGCGATCCGGATCTTCTCGGGGCTCCTGTAGCCGACAGGCCCCGAGGACGGGGCGGACCCTCTACCATCCTGACGCAATGCAAGACCGGACCTGGACTTACAAGCCTGCAGCCGACCACGGGCTCCCCCCCTCTGAACGCATCAAGAGCGTCAAGCGCGAGCCGGGGTTCATGTCGGTCCTGGCGCACCACGCGGCGACCAGCGTCCTGCGGACCCACTTTGTCCTTTACAACCGGTTAGAGGTGCACGGGAAGCAGCACCTGCCGACCAAGCCGCCGTTTGTGATGATCTCCAACCACCAATCGCACATCGACGCCCCGCTGCTGTCGTGCATCCTGCCGTGGCGGGCCCGGTCGTGCGCCTATCCCGTGGCGGCGGGGGACGTGTTCTTCAAGAGCCTCGCCCATTCGGTGCTGTCGTCCCTGTTCATCAACGCCCTGCCGATCTGGCGCAAGAAGGTCAGCACCCACGCCCTTTTCGAACTCCGCGAGCGGCTCATCGAGGGGGACTCTGGGTTCATCATCTTCCCCGAAGGCACCCGCAGCCGCGACGGGTCGATCGGGTCCTTCAAGCCCGGTTTGGGCATGCTGGTGGCGGGGACGAACGTCCCGGTGATCCCGTGTCACATCGCCGGCGCGTTCGAGTCGATGCCGGCGGACAAGACGCTGCCCAGGCCTCACAAAATGATCGTCTCCGTGGGGCCGCCGCTGACCTTTGCCGACGCTCCGGACGCCCGGGAGGGGTGGGAGCGTGTGGCGAAGGAATCGGAGGCGGCGGTGAGGGCATTGAGGACGAAAGAAGAGACGGAGAAACGGGGAGACAAAGAGACGAAGTGAAAACCAGCGTGATCGGCCTTGTTGCCTTTCACTTCGTCTCTGCGTCTCTCAATCTCTTCGTCTCTTGATGTTCCTCACGTCCCGAGCGTGAGCCCCACCGGCTGCGGCCTGACGCCGTGGGTGGGCTGGAGCACGAGGCCCAGGGGCATGCGTTTGCCGCCGGGGGGGGGCATGCCTTCCTGGTCGATGTGGCGTTGGATGGCCATGACGCCTTCGATGAGCTGTTCCGGGCGCGGGGGGCAGCCGGGGATGTAGACGTCGACGGGGACGAACTGGTCGCACCCCTGGACGCAGGCGTAGGTGTCAAAGACGCCGCCGGTGGAGGCGCAGGCACCCATGGAGATGACCCACTTGGGCTCGGGCATCTGCTGGTAGATGCGTTGGAGGACGGGGAGCATCTTGATGCCGATGCGGCCCGCGACGATCATGAGATCGGCCTGGCGGGGGCTGAACCGCATGACCTCAGCCCCGAAACGGGCGAGATCAAAGCGGCTGCAGGCGGTGGCCATGAGTTCGATCCCGCAGCAGGCGGTGGCGAAGGGCATAGGCCAGAGGCTCGACCGCCTCGCCCAGTTCATCACTCGGCGCAGTTGCGTCGTCAGCACCAAATCACCCGGAAGAGCGGCTTCAAGTCCCATAGGCCGGAATGGTAGCCCCCACCCCCTCGGCCCGCCCCATTCCCGCGCTCGCGGCGGGGCTGTTGACGCTATCCTCCCCAGCGAATGAAACTCCCCGCCGACAAAGTGCACCGGCTCCGCGGCTTCTACCAGGGGCGGCGGGTGTTGGTCACGGGCGGGGCGGGGTTCATCGGGGGGCACCTGTGCGACGCGTTGGTGTCGCTTGGGGCGATCACGACGGTGATCGACGACCTGTCGAACGGTAATCTCGAACACCTGGCGGGACTGATCGAGATGGAGCCTGAGAAGGTTCGGTTTGTCCACGGGTCGATTCTGGACGACGAAGCGGTGGCGGACGCGACGGACGATGTGCAGACGATCTTTCATCTGGCCGCGTTGGGGTCGGTGCCGCGGTCGATCGAGTTTCCGCAGCGGACGTGGTCGGTGAACGCCACCGGGACCGTGCGCATCTTGGAAGCGGCCCGGATTCACAAGGTGGCTCGGGTGGTGTTGGCGGGGTCGTCGTCGGTGTACGGGGATGATCCCGTGTTGCCGCGGGTGGAGACGACGATGCCCAGACCTCTCTCGCCGTACGCGGCGAGCAAATTGGCGGGCGAATCGCTTCTGGCGGTGTGGTCCAAGTGCTACGGGATCAGCGCGGTGACGCTGCGGTACTTTAATGTGTTTGGGCCTCGGCAGAACCCCAACTCGGCGTATGCCGCGGTGATCGCGGCGTTTGCGAAGAAACTGGCGGCGGGGGAGGCCCCCACGATTTACGGCGACGGGTCGCAGACACGCGACTTTACCTTTGTCGCGGACGCGGTTCTGGCGACGTTGCTGGCGGGCGCGTCGCCGACAGCTCTCACGGGCGAGGTGCTCAACGTCGGGACGGGCAAGGCGACTTCGGTGACGGGTTTGGCGTCGCTCATGATCAAGCAGTCGGATCATCCGGGGCTGCGTCCGCTGCACGAGCCGGCCCGCGGCGGGGATGTGCCGCATTCACTGGCCGACCACGCGCGGGCGCGAGACGTGATCGGGTTTGAGCCGACGACGACGCTTGAGGCGGGGCTTGAAGAGACGATGAAGTGGTACCGGGCGGCTTTGGCGAGGGCCTGAAGCGAGGCACGAAAGAATTAGGATATTGTTCGCATGACGTGGATCCGAGAGTTCTTTGGGGCGTTGTACGAGCTTGCG
This sequence comes from Phycisphaera mikurensis NBRC 102666, assembly GCA_943369765.1. Lineage (GTDB taxonomy): Bacteria > Planctomycetota > Phycisphaerae > Phycisphaerales > UBA1924 > UBA2396. The sequence goes on from CALROI020000015.1 coordinate 11,496, forward strand.
CGGTTGGCGGTGCTGTCACGGGGCCGGTTCCGGGGGGCTTATTGGACGTGGCGGCTGCACACGGCGTTCGGGCGGGGGTATCCGGAAGGCCGGTGGGGCCATAGGGGGGCGATTGTGCATTCCGTGCTCGATTACGGACGATGGGTGTATCGGATGAGGCGGATGCGCTAAAAACGCGCTTCACGTCGCCCGAGGCCGCTGCGAAGGTCGAAACGTTCGACCGTGCGGCCCTAGTGTCCAGACCCCATCCGCTCGCGAGCACGCGGGACGGACGAGCCAAGTCGGAGCCGAAGCATGCCACGTCAAGAGAACTCGTTCACGAAAGCCTTTCTCCCCGGGTTGATCCTGGGGATCGTTGTTGGTGGGTTTGCGGGGGCGTACCTGACCGGTGGCGGCACGGGTCCGACGATCGAGCCTCCGAAGGCGGGGGCGACCACGGGTGCGGGTCGGCCGCGTGACAGCGGCGAGACACCACCGGTGATTCCGGTGCCGGTGATTGACCAGGGTGCGGCGGATGGCGGTCAGGCGGGGACGCCCGCGGTCACCGATCCGAAGACCCCGACGACCGACCCGACGAACGCGCCGGCGGCGGATCCGAAGGCCCCGCCTGCGAATCCTCCGGCGAACGATCCGGGCGCGACGCCCGCGGCGAACCCGGGCAAGCCGCTTGAGCCGAAGTAAGAACGACGCTCGCGAATGAACGCACGAGGGACGCACGCTCGCGTGGATTGCCGCTCGTGTGCGTTGATGCGGGCACCGACCATTCTGATGTTCATGGGTGTGGGAGTTGTTGCCACGCTGGTGGCGGCGCGGATCGATGACGTGCGGGTGCTGGCGGGGTGGAACGGGGTGACGCCGGTGGAGATCGCGGCGGATCCCACTTCGGTGGTCGTGCGTCGGCGTGGGCTTTCGTCGGTTGAGCTTTCGATCTCGCGGGCGGGCGGAGGGGCTACGAAGACGGCGCGTGAGGCGTTCGAGCGGGCGTCGCGGGAGACGTGGACCGACGATCCACTGGCGGGTATGGGCGCGACCGTATGGAACGGGCCGGTGGAGCATCAGGTGTTTTTCCGGCAGGGGTGGCCGCTGTACGCGTTTTCGGCCTCGTCGAGGGCTGACGAGTCGCTCCGCGGCGGGGTCTTCGTGGGCGGGGCGAAGGAGAAGCGGGTCGTGGCGTTCATTCCCTTATGGGGCGGCCTGGTCGGGGACGCGATGATCTTTGGTTCGGGGGCGTGGTTGTTGGTGTGCGGGCCGGGCTTGGTTCGCCGCGTGGTTCGGACGCGATCGGGGCGGCACGATGCGTGTGGGCATTCGAGGATTGGGATTGCGGCGGTCGTCAGGTGCCGGGAGTGCGGGGCTGAACCGGGGTCACGGTGATTCAGACGAAAGAGGCCCTGCGTGCGTGATTGCACGTCAGGTCTGATGTTCGAACGCCGTGCGATGGGTCAGCATCCGAGTTCGAAGGCGAGTACGAAGCTGTCGTAGTCGAAAAAGTCAACAAAGCCGTCGCTGTTAAAGTCGGCGGAGGATCCAGCGGGGCAGGACGAAGTCTCGAAGCAATTGACGAAGTCGTCGTAGTCAAAGAAGTCGACGAATTGGTCGCCGTTAAAATCAGCGGGGCAGGCGGGGGGAGCCTCTACCAGGCGGAGAGCGACGGGGCTGCCCGGGGGCGAGAAGTTTCCGCTCGAGCCCCTCGAGACGGAGGGGGGCCCTGACTGACCGAGATTCAGCCCGCCGTGGTAGGTATGGGGATAGGTGGTTGGAGCGGTACTGGCGAACTGGGCCCAGAAGCGGCCCTGGGGGAGCTGAACGGACAGTGGGAGGTAAACCCAATTCTGATAGTTGGTGTTGAAGCGGAAGTTGCCCTGGGCCGAAGCGAGGGGAGTCGATTCATCGGGGCGGTCGCCCGAGCCGCTGTCCGGGAAGATGGTCACGGTAAAGCCCGAGCCGTCGTGGTAGTTGACGGTAAAGCCGTCGACACCGAGTTCGGCGATAGACCAGCCGTCGGCGGGAACGTCAAAGGGCTGGAACGCCTGCCAGACGCTGAGTTCACCGATGGCCTTGGCCGTGGAAAGGTCGGCGCGGGACCCTTGGTCGAGGAGGAACGTGCGGGCGGGACAGGGGTTGGTCTGGCAGGTGTCGATGACCCCGTTGTTGTCGCAGTCGGGCGCACCGGCGGCGAGATCGAGATCATCGTGGAGGCCGTTGCCGTTGCAATCGAGGAGGGCCTGGACGGGCTCGCCGGTGGAGAGGGCGATGCCGGAGGGGTTGCGGTCGTTCTGTGCTTGGAAGATGACGGTGTCGCTGGAACCGTCGAGCGCGCGGCGGTGGACAGTCTGCGTGAGTTCGTCGACGGTGAAGATGGCGTTGAGGGAGGGGGCGACGATGAGGTCGATGAGGCCGCTGGATTGGACGACGCTCGGGGAGTTGTCGATGAGGACGGTGAAATCGGAGCCGTCGAGTCGGGCGCGGCCCGTGTAGTCGGAGATGGTGTCGGCGTCGTTCCAGTAGATAAAGCCGGCTGCGACATCGAGGGCGATGCTCCGGGCCTGGCTGATGCCACGGACAACGACTTTGACGTTGGATCCGTCGAGGTTCATGCGGCGGATCTCGCCGTCGTCGCCGAAATAGACGTGGGAGTTGGCGGCGTCGACTTTGGGTGCACCGACGGGGAACGAGGTGGAAGGCGAGGTGAAGAGAGTCACAAAGCCGGTGCCATTGGCGTTGACGCGGCAGACGGAGTTGTTGGATCCGAAGTAGATGCGTCCCTGGGCGTCGAGGGACGCACCCTTGCAGAAGCCGGGTAAGGGCGGGGAGGAGACCGCGCCGGAGCCGTTGAGATTGGCCTGAACGACTTCGCTGGTGCCAGCGGAGTCCATCCAAACAAAGCGTGAAGTGGCGGGATTGAAGGCCAGGCCGATGGGGAGCCATTGCGATGCGGGGAGCGAGAAGAGGGTTCTCGGGTTGAAGCCGTCCACGGCGACAGCGGACATTCGCGCGTCGTTGAACTTGTACTGCACGACGTAAAGGTCGGGCTGGGCGTGGGCGGCGGCTGGGAGAACGAACGCGGCGGTCCATAACGAAGGGAGTCGCATGGGGTGCTCCAGTGACAGTCGAGTTGCACGTTGAGTATACCCGGGGGATCCGTAAGTACGAATGTCATTTTGAGCGACGTTGGCCAGGCATGAGAACGGGCCGCGTGAGTGGATTGGTGGAAGTGGGATTGATTCGCGCACGTACGACGCCGCCCCTCACCCGCGTTCCTTCGAGGGGGATGGTGGCTGGGGCGCCTGAAGGTCCGAATCTGCTCCGTCCGTGGGTAAAGCTGCTCTTCCGAACGCGTTCGGGGGAGGGGAAAGAGCCTCGAATTCGAGACTTCAAGGGTGAACACTGAACTGTGAAATTTCAAACGCAACCCGTGAAACCCACCACCCACCACCAACCACCCGCAGCACGCAGCATGCAGCATGCGGCACGACTCCCCCGCCCCACCGGCTCCTCACCCCCAAAGCCACAACGCCCGCATCATCGCTGATACGGGCGTTCATGGCTCTCTCTCCGCACCCACCCCAACCCCCTCCACACCCTCTCCTTCGTCAGCGGCCCGTCTTGAGCATGGCCTCGATCGCGTCGAGCCGTGCTTTGAGGTCCGCGGTCTGGGCTTCGCGGGCGGCCGCTTCTTTCTTGAGCGTTTCGATCTGTGCGTCCTTTTCGGCACGCAGGTCTCGCAGGGCTTCGACCATCAGGGCTGTCGTCGAACGCTCGGTCACGTAGCGGTATCCCTGCTTGTCGAGGCCCACCCAGTCGGGGAAGACGCGCTCGACTTCCTGAGCCATGAGCCCGATCTGCGTGCCCGGGAGCGCGAGCCGCGACTCGACCGCTTCGGCGTCGTATTCGTACGTGTATCCACGCAGTTGCAAGAGGCGATCCAGCGTCCCCGACATCGGCTTGATGTCGTGCTTGAGCCGCTCGTCGCAGAACGACGCCCACGTCCCCCCGCCCGTCTTGGCCGCCGTCCCCGACACTGCCAGCGCGAACGCCCCGGGGTTGCTCGTGTTGATCCCCACGTCCAGGCTGGTGAACGTCACCGTCGGCGACTCGGTCCACCCGCCCGTGGCGTCGTCGTTGTCGGCGAACTCCGAGGGCTTGCCCGTGATGCCCGCCCACGGCACGGCGTTGGCCGTCGAGGCGGAATTGGCTGTCCAGGCCGTGTTGGCTTCCTGTGCAAAGTTTGCCGACTGCGCGGTGGTCGCGTTTTCCGCCGTCGTCGCGTGGTCCGCCTGCAAGGCCCGCGCGGCCACACCGGCCCGCAGGGCGTGGATCGCGTGCGGCGCGGGCGCGAGCCGCTGACGCGGCGAGAGCGTCGTGAAACTCCCGTTCGGGTTGGCCACCTCGATCTCCAGATAGCGCTCCGTCCCGTCGATGCCCGACGGTCCGCCGGCGATCGTGAAGTCAAGATCCACCGCGAACAAGCCGGCATTCACCGCGATGTTCGATTGCTCGATCGTCGGCGTGACCTTGCTGGCAGGCTGTGCGTTCGTCGGGTGCGACCACAGCGAGAACCGCATCGTCTTGTCGCCCGTGAACGGCGAGCCCGCCGCGTTGAGCCGCCCCTGGTACGTGTAGCTCTCGTGGATGGGCGTCGGCGCGGGAGCGCTCGCGATCACCAGCGAGTACGGCTGATTCAACAGGTTCGGGAGTTCGGACACGCGGATGTAATACACACCCGGCGGCAATGCGCCCATGACCGGCGCGTTCCCCGCGTCCAGCCGCGAGCACAGGCTGTCCATGTCATCGTTGAGCGCGATCTGAACACCGCTTGCGTTGTAGAACCCCACCACCGGGTCGAAGTTGCCCCCGGGACAGACGCCCGGCGTCGGGCCCCAGACCTTGAGCGACAGTGACGTGTGTTCCGTCAGCGTGATCCTGAAGAAGTCGAGGTCGGCACTGTTGATGAACGTCCCCGTCACCGTCGTGTTCGTGCTCGCGAGCACGTTCGCCGTGCCGATCGAGTTGTTGGGCTCGACCTCCGCCTGCCCCAATGCCGCGGACGATCCCGCCAAGGACGCCAACGCCGCCATCAGGCAGCGGGTCAGTGCAGGCTTTTTCGGTGTTGAGCGCTGGGGCATGGTCGGTTTCTCACTTGAACGGTCTTCGATTCGGACGGAGTGGGCCACGCGGCCGCCCGTCCGGCATTGTCAGTGCGTGAATCACCCACGGGCTGGCTAACCATTCCACGGCGAGCGTTCTCCCTCGGGCGAGAACATCAAATTGCCCTCATCCCCCCGCTTCCTTACATCCCCCAACCCCATTCCCCACTTCCCCCTATCGTCACCCCGACACGCAAAGCTCCTACCCCGCCGCGATGCGCTGAGGCGAGATGCAGGTTCTCGGTCGCGTCTCCCCGATGCGCCACGCCTTTCCGCCCCCGCCCAGAGAATTCATGGGTGTTTTCGGTGGTGGTTGGTGTACCATCTGTCGGGCATGGCCGTGCGTTCGGCGTGTCACTGAGGGAGAATCGGATATGACGACGTCGCATGTGTTCACGCGTGGTTTTCTGCCCGGGTTGGTCGGGGTGTTGGCGGTCTCGGGCCTGTGTGCGGGAACGGCGGCGGCCGCGCCGGTGTCGTGGACGGGGCTTGGGGACGGGGTCAACTGGAGCGATCAGAACAACTGGTCGGGGAACGCGCTGCCTGGGCCGGCGGACGATGTGACGATCAACGTCGCGGCCAACCCGCTGATCGTGGTGGCGGGGGTGAACCCCGTGATCCAGAGCCTGAACACGGCGGAGACGATCCGGTTCAACACCGGGTCGACGTTCACGACCACCACCGCAAGCAGCACCGCCCCCCTGAGCATCGCGGGCGGGTTTATCGCGGGCGGCACCTGGACCTTTACGGGCGCAGGCGCGTTCCTCGTGATCGGGGGCGCGGAGGGCCGCCTTCAGAACCCTTCGATTAGCGGCGAGGTTATCTGCGTCGACGCCAATTCACGTCTACGGGTCGGGCCCACCACCACGTTCACCGCCCTGCGATTCCGATCGAGCGGTCAGTCCGTCGCCTTCGGGCCCGGGTTTGTCCTCGCGTCCCAGATCATCGCCGACGGCCCCTCCGCCCAAGGTTTTGTCGAAACGACCGCCGACGGCACGTTCACTGTCGGGCCGACGGGCAGCATCACGAACGCGCCCGGGCTTTTCACCTCCATCACTATCGGTCAGCCGTACTGGTACAGCACCGTGAACACCACGGTCGTTCAAGGCACGATCTTGAACGCGGGGTCGGGCACGCTCACCATCGACCCATCCGTCCTGACGGTCCCGGCAACGGGCAGGATTCAGAACACGGGCACCGGCACCACGAACATCGGCGTGCGTACCGGGCCATTGAACTGGACCAACAGCGGCACCCTCCGCGTCACCGACGGCGTCATGAACGCTCTGGACACTTTCACCAACGCGGGCACCATCGAAGTCGCGGGCGGACGCTTCGCGTTTGACACCGCATGGACCAACGCGGGGACGATCGCTGTAACCGGCTCAGGACGGCTCAACCTCAGCGGGGCCTTCACCACCGCCTCGATCGGGACCATCACCCGGGGCGGGGCTGGGAACGAGGGGATCGTCGCCGTCACGGGCCAATGGAACAACACCGGCGCGACTTTCAACCTTACCGCCGCCACGGGGTCTTACATCCTGGACGGCGGGACGATCACCGGTGGCACGGTCACCACCGCGGGCGGAGCGGCGTTCCGCTTTCTGGGAGGGCAGGGCATCCTCACCGGCGTCAACTACGTCGGACAGGTGCTGCTTGATACCACCAACGCCCGGGTCCAGGTCAACGCCGGAACCACCATCTCGGGCATCCGCGTGTCGGGCAGCCAAGCCGGGGCCTCCTTCGCGCCCGGGTACGTCGTCAATATCCCGATCGTCATCGAGGGGAACGGCAACATCGGGACGTTCGGGATTGACTCCGCGGGAAGCGGCGCCCTCACGCTCGGGCCGACATGCTCCATCACCGCCACGGGCTCGTGGACCGGCTCTGTGACCATCGGGCCCGCTTGGTGGGTCTCGACCGCCTCGTCGGTCATCAACCAGGGCACCATCAATATCGCAGGGGCCAATCGCACCGTCACGCTCGGGGGCGACCAGTTCACCAACCAGGCGGGTGGGTCCATCACTCTCGCCTCGGGCGTCACGCTCAACGCTGAGGTCACCGGTTTCAATACCAACACATGGACCAACGCGGGCACGATCTCGTTCTCTGGCGGCGTCGTCAACTTCAACGACCTTTGGTCCAACACGGGGACGTTTGCTGTCACCAACGCGACCTGCAACCTGGACGGGATCTTCGTCCCCGCCAGCCCGCTCAGCCTCACCAGGTCCGGCAGCACGGTCAACATCACGGGCCGATTGAACAACACCGGCGCGACCACCAACCTCGGGCCCGCCACCGGTTCGTGGAGGTTGAACGGCGGGACCATCATCGGGGGGAACCTCGGCGGGACGCCCACCGAACGCCTCATCGTGTCCAGCACAGGCACCTTTGATTCGGTCACACTCACCTCCGAGTTGCTCCTCGACGAGAACAACGCGCGTCCCCGATTCGTCGGCACCACGAGCGCTCCCTCGATCCGCCTGCGAGGCGTCAGCGCGGGCATCAGTTTCTCGAACGGGTACGTCATCTCCTACCCGATCATCTCCGATTCCCCGACCAACACCCAGCACGGGTTGGACTCCATCACCTCCAATTCCACCCTGACCGTCGGCCCCGGCGGCTCGTTCACCACGGCCCCCGGCTCGCTCGGGTCTATCTCCATCGGCGAGTCTTGGTGGGCCAACGGCGTGGCCACACTCGTGAATGAGGGGCTGATCTCCAGTTCGGCTGTCGATCGTGTGATCTCGATTCTCCCGGCCGGCTCTTTCTCCAACGCCGGGACGGTTCGAGGCCGCGCCGGGGTTGATATCAACGTCGGGGGCCTCTCCGGGAACGTCAGCGGGTTCGATGTCGCCGACGCGGGGTCCAGCCTGACTCTCAACGGGAACTACACCCTCGCTGGCACCCTCGCGGTCGGGCCGGGCACCACCGCGACGCTCCGCGGGACCTGGGGCAACACCGGCACCATCGCGATCAACAACGGCACCCTCGAACTCGACGGGACCTTCTCTCTCGCGAATCTCGGCACCTTCACCAACGTTGGCGGGAGCGTCTCAATCCTTGGCACCCTCAACAACGCTGCGGGGCTCACCCTCAACGCCGCGACCGGCTCTTGGACTCTTGTCGGCGGCACGATCAACGGGGGAACCATCAACCAGACGCAGGGCAGCCGCCTGAACTTCGCCAGCGCGATCAGCACGCTCAATAACGTGCAAATCACATCTGAGTTGGTGATGTCGAGGATCAACGGTCGCGTGCGGATGCTCGGGACCTCGCGGGCTCCCACGTATCGCCTCACCGGTCAGGGTGCCGGCCTCGCGTTCTCACCCGGGTACGTGATGAACGAGACCATCTTCGTCGAAGGCTTGGGAGGCAAAGGCATCGAAACCCTCGGCGCCGGGACCCTCACCATCGGGCCCGCCGGTCGCGTTCTTGTTTCGGGCGGGAATTTGTCCATCGGCGCCTTCTTTGAGAGCGGCGTTCGTGAGATCAACAACCAGGGCCTCATCGAAGCAACCAACTCCGGCTCGAACGTCTTCATCGTCAGTGACCGACTCACCAACTACAACGAAGCCACCGGCCAACTCACCGGCGGGACATGGCGCTTCCTTGCTTCGTCCGGGATCTTCTACGGCCGAGAGATCCGCATCAACGCCGCCACCATCGAATACAGCGGCATCAACGGGTCAATCGGCGAGATCTCCAACCTCGCCGAGAACGTCGGAACGCTGATATTCCGCGACGACCGCGATGCCTCGATTCAATTCAATCCGGGGAATCCGACGGGGCTGATCAACCGAGGGCGGCTTGTGCTCGGGGCGGGGAGCCGATTGACGCTTGGCACCTCATCACGTCCTTCCAATTTCACACAGGACGCGAACGGCACCACCCGCTTCGAACTCGGTGGCGAGTCGGTCAACACCGGGTACGGCAGCCTCCGCGTCTTCGGGCAGGCCTCCCTTGCTGGCACCGTCGAAGCCGCGTATGTGAATAACTTCACCCGCGCCTGCGGGCAACTCTTCCAGGTCATCGACGCCAACTCACGCGTCGGGCAATTCACCAGCACCAACGTCCCGCCCCTCACCGAAGAGTCCGTCTTCCTCGTGTTCTACGGGGGGGCCGACGTTCGGATGACCGTCTCGGCGCGGGCCGACTTCAACGAGGACGGGTTCCTGGACTTCTTCGACTATTCCGAGTTCGTCGACTGCTTCGAGGGGAACTGCCCCCCGGGCTTTGACGCGGATTTCAACAGGGACGGGTTCGTCGACTTCTTCGACTACCTCGACTTCGTGTTCCGGTTCGAGGCCGGGTGCGACTGAGCCGCTGCCGGCTCGAGCAAACCCGGGATCCGAGCATCGCGGAGTGAATTCAGGATTTCTTGGAGCCGGACTTCTTCGATGGGGCCGAGGTTGTCTTCTTGGCCGAAGACTTGGCTGCGGCGGGCTTTTTCGAACGATCAGCCTTGGATTGCTCGTTCGTATGCGATGGGTCGGAGCGGCTTGCGCTCTGGCCCTTGCTGGTGGGGGACCGTTGCTTTCGGCCCGAGCCGCTGGAGAGATTGCCGCGCTGTCCGCCTTTGCCGCCGATGGTGCCCATCGAATACTCCTTGTGGGTGAGATCCAACTCGGCTCATTCTACCCGCTGACATGGTTCGAGCGTGCCTAGGAGAATCACCCCAAAGCGGGCCGGTTCCAGCCCGAGCGGGCGAGGCGCATCTTACAGCGAGGCCGAGCCCCGCAGCGCGGTGACCTCGATCTCGATGAGCATCCTTGGGTCGGCGAGGCGTGCTTCGAACATCGTCGCGGCGGGGCGGATGGTGCCCAGGTACTTCTGCAGCACGGGCCAGCAGGCTGGGAACGATGCCGCGCTGGGGAGGATGTAGTGGACGCGCACCACGTCGGCGAGCGAGGACCCGGCCTGGGCGAGAGCGGCCTGGATGTTCTTGAAGCACTGGTCCGTCTGCGCCGCGAGGTCGTCGCTGATGGTCATGGCGGCGTAGTCAAACCCGGTGGTCCCGGAAACCATGACCCAATCGCCGGCGACCACCGCACGTGAATAGCCGATCTGCGCTTCGAAGGTCGAACCCGAAGAGATCAGCCGCCGTTCGTAGGTGTTCATGCGGGGAGGGTAGAAGAGGTTGATGTGCCCGGCCTACGCCGCGACTTTGAGCTCGCTTCCACCGTCCTCGTGGCTGGTGTTCACGATGGTGAGGGTTTGGCCGCCCCACCCCCACTCCACCCCAACCCCCTTCTCGCTCCACCACAGCGTTCCTCGGTGCCCTTCTGTGTTTCAAATCCTGTTCTGCTGCAATTCTCCGCGCCGTCACACGCCCTTCGCGCCTCTGTGTTCCATCGTCTTCGCTTTGACATTCACCCAAGCAAAGGCAAATCCAACCCCTTCTCTCCCGCCACAGGGAGGGGGGCACAAGAAAAACCCCCCGCTTGCGCGGGGGGCTCGTTTGGCTTTCAATTCGTCTCTCAGTCTCTTCGTGACTTCGTGACCTCTTCTTACTTCTTCGCCACAAACCCGGCCTTGAACTCTTTGATCCCCGCTTCGATCTTCTTCTCGAGTTCAGCGTCCAGAGCCTTCTTGAGGTCCAGCTCGTCACGCACCGGCTTGGCGACTGTGCGGAAGTACTCGAGCAGGCCGTTCTCGAAGGCGCGGACGTTCACGACGGGGACGTCGTCCAGGTACCCCTTGGTGCCCGCGAAGATCGACAGGATCTGGTCGGTCACGACGAAGGGCGTGTACTGGCCCTGCTTCAAAAGCTCGACGAACCGGCGGCCGCGGTCCAGCTGACGCTGGGTGGCCTTGTCGAGCTCGGTGCCGAGCTGGGCGAAGGCTTCGAGTTCGCGGGCGGACGCGAGGTCGAGTCGGAGCGAGCCCGAGATCTTCTTCATGCCCTTCACCTGGGCGTTACCACCGACTCGGCTGACCGAGATACCGACGTTCACCGCCGGGCGGATGCCGGAGTGGAACAATTCGGGTTCGAGGTAGATCTGGCCGTCGGTGATCGAGATCACGTTGGTCGGGATGTACGCCGAGACGTCGCCTTCCTGGGTTTCGATGATGGGGAGGGAGGTGATCGAGCCGCCGCCGTTCTCATCCGAGAGCTTGGTCGCACGCTCGAGCAGGCGGGAGTGGAGGTAGAAGACGTCGCCGGGGTACGCTTCGCGGCCCGGGGGGCGGCGGAGGAGCAGCGAGAGCTGGCGGTAGGCCACGGCCTGCTTGGACAAGTCGTCGTAGATGCACAGGGCGTGCTTGGGCAGCTTGCCCTTCATGCCGTTCCACATGAAGTGCTCAGCCATCGCGGTGCCCGAGTAAGGGGCGATGTACTGGATGGGGGCCGGGTCGGAGCTGGCGGCGTTGACGACGATGGTGTAGTCCATCGCGCCGTTCTTGCGGAGGATGTCCACGACGCCCGCGACGGTCGACTCTTTCTGGCCGACGGCGACGTAGATGCAAACCACCGCGTCCTTGGTGCCCCAGTAGTGCTTCTGGTTGATGATGGTGTCGATGGCGACGGCGGTCTTGCCGGTCTTGCGGTCGCCGATGATCAGCTCGCGCTGACCGCGGCCGATGGGGATCATGGCGTCGATGGCCTTGATGCCCGTCTGCATGGGCTCGGTCACCGGCTGACGCTCGGCGATGCCGGGGGCGATGATGTCGACCTTGCGGAACTCGGTGGCGTTGATCGGGCCCGCGTCGTCGAGCGGGCGGCCCAGCGGATCGACCACGCGGCCGAGCAGGGCCTCGCCGACGGGCACCTCGAGCAGGCGGCCGGTCGACTTGACCATGTCGCCCTCTTTTACGGAGAGGTAATCGCCGTAAATGACCGCGCCGACGGTGTCGAGTTCGAGGTTGAAGACCTGGCCCATGACCGCGCCGTCAGCGGTCTGGAACTCGAGGAGTTCGCCGGCCATGGCCTTGGCGAGGCCGTAGACGCGGGCGATCCCGTCGCCGACCTCGACCACGCGGCCGACTTCAGAAACCTCGAGTTCCTGGGAGTACTGCTCGATTTCCTGGCGGATAACGCTGGCGATCTCGTCGGTCTTGATCTTCACGTGGGATTCCTTATCGATGCTGCGAACCCAAGGCTGCCGCGACCCACCGCGGGTGGCCCAGGAGATCCGGAAAGGGCCCCTAGGGTAGGACTTACCCCCGGGCTTGTCTCCCCCACGAGGCCTTGGAAGCGAAATCCGGCGGGCATGTGCGGAGTCTGGTTGGGTTCGAACTACAGTTCGTCGTTCTCGGGGATGGCAACGTCCCGGTACGCGGCCATCAGACGGACGGTCATCGGCCCGGGCTCACCAGCCCCAATCCGGGATTGCTCGACCGCCACCACCGGCAGGACGCCCCAGGACGAGTTGGTCAGGAAGACCTCGTCCGCCTCCAGAATGTCGCTGATGGTCACCATTCGACGCCGAACCGGAATGTCCGCCCCGTCGGCCCAGTCCATGACCCAGCGGCGGGTGATTCCCGGGAGCACCGGCGACGGCATCGCGCCCGCCCCAGCCCCGGCACTGCGCTTCTGGTCCGGATCGGGGGGAGGGTTGGGGTTTGCCGGGTCGCGGTCGGACGCGGCAGCCCCGCCGGAGGCGACTTCGGTTTCTTCGCCACGGGCGATGGGGGTGATCAGTTCGCCGCCTTTGACAAGAAAGGCATTGCTGACGCACCCGCCCGCGAGGTGGTTGGTCACTTGGAAGACAAGGGCCTCGCCTGCCCCTGCGGCCGCGGCGGCCTGGAGTTCGCGGAGCCTTGACCAATAGTTCAGCGTCTTGTGGCCTTGCATCGGGTCCAGCGGATTGACCCGCAAACCCGCGACGACCGCCCGCACGCCTCGGTCGAACATCTCCTCGGGGTAGGAAGCGGCGGGCTGGGCGTGGATCATGAGGGTGGGGGCGTGCTCGCCGCTGGCAGCAGCACCCGCACCGCCCCCACCGCCGCGAGCGAGCATGTTGAGCCCGCCGCCGGTGATGGTCAGGCGGACGCGGAAACGTTCGGTGTCGGGGGAGGCTTGGGCTTCCTTCGCAGCAGCCCGCTCCACCGCTTCGGCGAGGGCGGGTGTGTGGAGCGTCGAGACAAGCCCGAGCTCAAGGGCGGAGCCTCGAAGGCGTTCAAGATGTTCCCACAGGCCCAGGATGCGGGGCTTGGCGCCCGACCGTCCGGCGACGGCGGTCATCGTCTCAAAGAGGCCCACGCCGTGCTGAAACCCCGCGTCGAACGCGGACACTTTCGCGTCCGCCGCATCGACGAAGGCACCGTTGAGAAAGACTGTGGCCATGGACAAACCTAGGCGTCGCGTTCAGGCCGACGCGGGCGGGCACATGGCTTCGATCCTGCGGCACATCTCGTGGGCCAGAGCATGTCCGGACTTGGTCGCGACAATGTCGGCCTGCAACGGCGCGCCGACGAGCGACAGGTCGCCGATCAGGTCGAGGAGCTTGTGCCGGGCGGGCTCGTCGGGGAACTGAAGCCCGTTGTCGATGGGGAGGCCGGTGCGGTCGTCGAGCACCAGCATGTCCCGGGGCGTGACGTGCATGAACATCCCGCGCTCGCGAAGAGCGGCCGCCTCGGAGACCAGGCAGAACGTGCGGGCGGGAGCGATGTCCTTGGCGTACCGATCGGCGTCGCCGTCCCACGTGACCGAGGCCCGCGGGATTGTCGTGCCGTAGTCGATGATGTAGGTGTACGAGCACCCCGGGCGGGACCTGGGCGTCGCGACGATGCTCGAGCCCGCGTCCCCCTCGACGCGGATGATGTCGGTGAGAGTGACAGCCGTGAGCCGCTGCTCGAGAGGGCGGAACCCGACACTGAGGATCGCACCCACGATCGGGCCTGCGGACCCGTCGAACATCGGGACTTCGCCGCCGGGGCTGTTGCCGTCCGGCCCGAGGACCTCGAGTTCAGCGTCGGTGATGCCGAGCCCAGCGAGTGCGGAAAGGACGTGCTCGACGGTCGCGGCCGCGGCGAACCCGTTGGCGTCCGCGAAGGCGAGGGTCGTGTTACGGGCGCGAACGCCCGTGGGGAACGGGAGTTTGGCGGATTCACCAGCCACCGCGCGGACATTGACCGCATGCGCGACGCCGCCCATGCGGATCAGGATCCCCCCGCGATCGGACGGATGGATGATGAGCGTGCCCGGGCGGGCGGTGAAGAGGCCGACACCAGTCAGGCGGACCGCCGATCGCAGCGTGCGCCGGGGGACGCCGGGCCGTGCAGCGGCGGCGGGCTCTCTGGCGAGCGCAGCGGCGGCCTTTCGGCTCTTCTGGGCGGACATGCGGACCGACGCCCAGTGGCGCAACTGGTCGCGTGATGCGATCGCCGGGTAGCCGACATAGGTCGCTTTGGCGGGGACATCGTCGAGAACGCCGGAGCCGGCGCCGACGCGGGCGAGCGAGCCGACGGTGAGATGGTCGGAGACGCCGACTTGCCCGCCGAGAACGACGCCGTCGCCGATGGTGGTGGACCCGCCGATGCCGACTTGGCCGCAGAGAATGGAGCTTCGGCCGACAACGACGTTGTGTCCGATCTGGACGAGGTTGTCGATCTTCGTGCCCGCGCCGATGCTGGTGGTGCCGAACTTGCCCCGGTCGATGCAGGTGTTCGCGCCGATCTCAACCCCGTCGCCGAGGACCACGTCCCCGATGTGAGGAACCTTGAGGAGTCCGCGCCCCGACGGATCAGCGATGAACCCAAAGCCATCAGCCCCGATGACCGCACCGGCGTGAACCAAGCACTGACGACCCACACGGCACCGCTCGTACAGGCAGACGCGCGGGTGAAGCGTCGAGCCTGCCCCGACTCTTGCGCCGGCACCGATGAAGACGTGCGCCACGAGGACCGCGTGGTCCTCGACGACCGCCCCGGCCTCGATCACGCACTGGGGACCGATGCTTGCCGTCGGAGAGACGAGGGCGGCGGGGTCCACAACCGCGGTGGGATGGATGCCTTCGGGCCTGGCGGTGCCGGGGGGCGAGAAGAAACTCAGAACCGTGTTGAGGGCGAGGTCCGCGTTCTTGACGAGGATGATCGCCCGTGACGCCGCGTCATGCCCCGGCACTTCGACGCCGACGGAGACCAATGCGACGCGAGCCTTGCTTGTGGTCCACGCGTTGGCGTACCGCGACGAGCGGATAAACGTCAGGTGTGTCGGCCCCGCCCGCTCCATCGTGTCGATCCCGGTGATCGGCAGATCATCCGGGCCCTGCACGGTTGACCCGAGCAAAAGCGCGAGCGAGCCGCTGGTCAGCGGCCCGCTCGGTGCGTTTGGTTGCACGGTCGTGGAAGCCAGGCTCATCGTGCGATCACCCTCGTGCTTGAGCATCACTTCGTGTTGTTCATGAGGTTGATCAACTGGGCCGTCACATCAACGGTCGGCTTGGCGTACATGATCTTCTTGCCCTGAATGAACCCGGTGATCTGCTCGTCGGTGAGGTCTTTGTCGAGCGGGAGGGTGAGTTTGCGGTCATCGAGCATGATGATGTCCAGACCCTGCTGGACCGCCAGCGCCTCGATCGAGGACATGATGCGGGGATAGAGGATCTTCCAGTACCGGCCCTTCTCGAGCGAGAGGGCGGCCTGAAGACCTTCCTGGTGCCCCTTAAGCGAGAGAGCGGCGGCCTGAGCTTTGACGCCCAATTCGAATTTTTTCGGGTCCGAAGCGGGGGCCGCCTCGAACGCAACCTTTGCGGATTCGAACGTCTTCTTGACGCCGTCGATCATCTGCTGGAGGTCGCCGGCCCGTTTCTGAAGTTCGACGTTCTGGGCCTTGACCTCGTTGAGGCCATCCACCAACGTCTGGAGGTCGACAATCCCGACAACCGTCGGTGCAGCCATCACGACGGGGCGAGAGTTGGCGTTGACGACGCTGATGCCCGCCAGCGCGATGGCGGCGGCAGCGATCAACGCGACGGGGGAACGCCAAGACGCGGAACGGGGGGAACCGATCAAAGTGCTCGACATCGAAAAACCTCCAGAGTTGAACCCAAGGTGCGAACGACCCCCGAACCGCCGGACGAAGGATCATAGATCGCTGAGGCATGGTCCGCGACCCCGCCGGATCTGGAGTCCCCTCCGGACCGGGCCGATGCGATCTACGCTTGGCCATGAGCACCACCGCCGCATCACTCGCCCTCGCCGCGTTTTTCGCCTTCCAGCCCACCACCCAGCCGGCCACCAAGCCGGCCGAACCCACCAAGGCGGCCCAGCCCGCGACCGACACCAAGCCCGCGGCCGTGCCGGGCGATCGTTCGGTCACGATCACGACCGAAGGTGACCTGTTCGACGGCAATCCCGGCACGGTGGTCGCCACCGGGCTCCGCTTTGCCGAAGGGCCGCTCTGGCGAGCCGACGGAACGGTCCTGATCTGCGACCTGCAGGGAAACAAGGTGTACACGTTCAACCCCTCCGACGGCCGCACCGAGCGCAAGCCCGGCGAAGGCGTCGAGACCCTCCGCGACCCTTCGGGCAACGCCGCGGGTGCCGCGATCGACCGCGACGGGCATCTGGTCTTCGCTCAGTTCGAGGGCACCATCGTTCGCCGCGACAAGGAAGGGAAAGAGACGAAGCTGGCTTCAGAGATCGATGGGAAGAAGCTCAACACGCCCAACGACCTCGTGGTCAAGAGCGACGGGGCGATCTATTTCACAGACTTTGGCGCGGGGAAGGGCGACCACGCCGACCACGCGGGGCTTTACCGCATCGCCCCAGACGGCACGCTCAAACTCCTGACCAAGGACGTGGTCTCCCCCAACGGGCTGGCGTTCTCTCGCGACGAGAAGACCCTCTATGTGGCTCTCTACCGCGATGCGAAGGTCATGGCGTATGACGTGACCACAGAGGGCGACCTCGCCAACGGACGTGTCTTCGCCGAGATCAAGGATCCTGAGCTCAAAGGCCGCAGCACGCCCGACGGCGTCAAGGTCGACAACAAGGGCAACGTCTGGACGACCGGTGCGGGCGGCATCTGGGTCCTGAGCCCCGAGGGCAAGCGCATCGGACGGGTCCTGGCTCCTCTTGCTTCCAACCTCTGCTTCGGCGGAGCAGACGGCAAGACCGTTTACATTACCGGCGGCCCCCGCGTGATGGCCGTCACGCTCAAAGAGTCCGCCACCGCGCCAATTGAGCCGACGATCAAGTCCGACGCGAAGTAAACGCCGCCCGGGAGAATGCGCCTGACTCCTCGTCCCTCAACGACCGTCGCGAAGAACGCGGGCGGCGGGCTCAAAGCCCACGCGCGGTTCTTCTGGCAGTTCATCGCCAAGCCCGGCATGGTCGGCGCCATCGCGCCCAGTTCGGCCGCCCTCGCTGACGAGATGCTCAAGACGATCGACCTTGGCCCCGGGGCTCGGGTGGCCGAGTACGGCCCGGGAACCGGCTCGTTCACGCGAGCGATTCTCGAGAGGCTTCATCCCGACGCCAGGTTCTTCGCCGTCGAGCGCAACGCGGCGCTCGCGGGCGAACTCCGCGCACGATTCCCGACGCTCCACCTGCACGAGGGGAGCGTCGAAGAGATCGAGCAATTCTGCCGTGACGAGGGCGTCGAGCAGCTCGACGCGATCGTCAGCGGGCTGCCCTGGGCGAGTTTCCCGCGCGACCTGCAGATCCGCATTCTGGACGCGACGATGAAAGTGCTCAAGCCCGGCGGGCAGCTCGTGACCTTCGCGTATCACTCGGGTCTCATCATGCCCGCGGGCCGGCGCCTTCGGAAACTTCTTCCGACATATTTCTCATCGATCACGCGCGGCCGCTCGGTGTGGGGCAACACGCCACCCGCGTTCACGATCCGCTGCGTCCGGTAGCCTTCGCGTCGCGATCGCTACGCACGAGTATCCATGGCGGTTCCATACGTTTGCACGCAACATTTTTCGCACAATCACGCAATCTGCGAGTGCGCTCCGCGTCTTTCTTGTGGGACGCACTCGCGCCCCGGAGGGACCGAAAACAACACCTCGTGTGGGAACGCTCGTGAGTGATTCACCCAGCGCCCCGCGGTCGAGAGAGAGAGGCGTGGCGGGGCGGTCGGAGGGCCGCTCCGTTCACTTGTCGGACATGCGATCGGCGAGTCAGAGAATTCCCAGCAGCGACCTGGCTTGGTCGCAACTGACGCCCGACACGCTGATGACCTTCTCGGCGCTGGCGTGCCCGCTCACCAGAATCACGTCCCGGACCCTCACCCCGAGCGAAGAGGCGAGCAGCCCGCAGATGGCGGCGTTGGCCTTCCCGTCTTCGGGTGCCGCCGCGACTTTCACCTTGAGCCGATCGCCGAGCAGTCCCACGATCTGGTCCTTGCGTGAACCGGGCACCGCCTTGATCGCGATGCGGATCTCGCCGGCGCGATCGCCCGGGACGACAAAGGACATCAGGGTTCGCTCTCGAGATCGAGTGAACGCCGGGTCTTGAAGATCGGCGAGCCCTCGAAGGGTGCTGACGGGTCCCGGTGTGGGCCCTTTTTGATACGCGCGGCTGCGCTGGCCGCGTTCTCGGGAGAGAACTCGATCCCGATGAACCGCCGCTTGAGTTTGTGCGCGACCACGCCCGTGGTGCCGCTGCCGAGGAAGGGATCGATCACAACGTCGCCCTCGTTGCTGCACGCGCGGATGACGCGGGCCAGATAGATCTCCGGCAGCTGATTGTGATGCCGGGCCGCTCTTTCCTTGTTGTTCCCCTGGATCCTCCCCCAGAACTTCCCGTACCAGACGTCCATCGGGACGCGCATGCCGGGGGGGACGCCATCGCGCTTCGAGAGCGTGCGTTTGTCCCCGTACGTGGTGGCACGGTCCGAGGGTTCGACGATCTCAAGGTGGTTCCAGGTGCGCTTGCCCTTCGCGCTCTCGGGCTTGACGAAATACAGCGCGTGGACTTTGCTCGAGATGAACCGGCTGCGGGTGTTCTGCCCGAACCGGTAATGCCAGATGCACCAGTTCGCAAGCTCCATCCGGCACTTGCCCTTGAGGTAGACGACGATCTCCGCCGCCCAGTCGTCGGGGATGTTGACCCACAGCGAGCCGCCGGGGCGCAATGCCTTCACGCACGCCGCGAGCCACGCATACGTAAAATCGAGATACTCGTTGTGCGGAAGGTCGTCCTCCCAGCGGTCGTAGGTGGCGGACCAATTGAACGGCGGATCGGCGAAGATCAGGTCGACCTTGCCCGCCGCCGCCTCGGGGATCGTCGTGAGCACATCCCGACAATCACCCACATGGACCGTCGCGTCGGGCCCGCCGTCCTTCCCTGGAATCGAGAGGGGCTTCTCGTTCGCCCGAGAGACCTTGGGCTTGGGAGCGTCTTTCGACGCGGCGTGGGCCTTGGCGGTGCGTTTGCGCTGGCCCGGGATGGCGGGGGACGGGGGCATCGACCCAGCATAGCGCAATCCGCCGATTCGCGCTCACGTTCCAGATCGCGGCGGACCCAGCGGGTTGATCCGAGGCGCGGGATCGCCGTGTGACCGGACGGAGTCGGCGACGAGCGTCCATTCGGCCGCGACGGCATGGCGCGTCCAAAGGGAGGAGGCTTCGATCGGGCGGGTGACCTCGACGCAAGCCCGAACACATCGCATCGCGAGCGATCGTCGGGGTGGGCACCCGGTGCCGATCGCCTCGATGATCATCGAAGCGAGCATCCCAATCGGATCTCGCCCGCGCCGAACACCCGCCGTATCGATCATCGCCAAGCCGGGGTGCCTCGGGTCGGTCGACGTGACGATCCAATTGGAAGGCTTGGCGTCTCGATTGGAAAGTCCGGCCAGGCAGAGCCGACCCGCGATCCGCCCCGCCTCGCGGGCTAGGGCGTGTTCCTGCTGGACCGTCAGCCCTCCCCGAGACAGAACCTCGAGCATCGTCGATCCCGCAAGCCGTTCGAGAACAAGCAGCCCTTCCGGCGGCGAGCCGGGGGCCGACCTTGTCACCAGAGCGAACGGCTCGGCGGTCGGAATTCCCGCGTCCCGGAGCAGCTCCGCCCCGCGCCATTGGCGATCGTCCCGTGACAATCCGAGCCAGGACCGCAAGCCACGCACCATTCCACGGCGTCGGTGCGATTTGATCACCACCGCACGCCCCGCGATCGACGTTGAGACCACGCGAGAATCGCCGTCACGCTTGAGAGTTTCGCACGAGTCCAAGTCGAGGCCGGCCAACCCTCGGCACCACTCCTCCCGGTTCAGGCCCGGCGCGAGACGATGGACGGTGACTTGGGTTGGCGTGGACACGCCGGTCAGCGTACCAGCAAGAACCCCGGGGTGCGGGGTGGGGGTGGCGGGGGCTACGCTCTGGCTCCACAACTCCCCGGAGCCCACACCGCATGTCGGACCGTAAGCCTTATGTCGGCGGCAATTGGAAGATGAACACCAACCGCACCACCTCCGCGGACCTCACCCGCGGCGTCGTGGATGCTCTTCGCACCACTACCTCGGTCGAAACGGCGGTCTTCCCACCCTTCCCTTACCTTCTGGCGGTCAAGTCGATCCTGCGAGACCGCGGGTCGGCAGTCAAACTCGGGGCCCAGGACGCCTCGCACAAACCCGACGGCGCCTTCACCGGCGAGGTCTCGGTCGACATGCTCAAGGACTGCGGCGTGCAGGTCGTCCTCTGCGGGCACTCCGAACGCCGCCACGTCCTCCACGAGAACGACGAACTGATCAACGCCAAGGTCAAGGCGGTCCTCGACGCCGGGCTTGACTGCATCCTCTGCGTGGGCGAGACCCTCGACCAGCGCGAGGCCGGGCACACCGACCCTGTCAATCAGCGCCAGGTCCGGGCCGGTCTGGCCGAAGTCACAGCCGACATGATGAGCCGCGTGGTCATCGCCTATGAGCCCGTCTGGGCGATCGGAACGGGCAAGAACGCTTCTCCGACCGACGCGCAGGACGTCCACGCCAAAATCCGCAAGCTCCTGAGCCAGCTGTACAACAGCGATCTGGCCGAGCAGACCCGCATCATCTACGGCGGATCGCTCAAGCCCGCCAACGCCCGCGAGATCGTTTCGCAGCCCGACGTCGACGGCGGCCTCATCGGCGGGGCGAGCCTCAAGGCCCCCGAGTTCGCGGCCATCGTCCAAGCCTGCGTCTGACCGATTCCTGAATCTCCCTCCGGCGACCAGCCGGTCGTGCCCACCCGCGCCACCCTGGCGGCTTGGGCGTTTATGGCTCGTCACCCGTCGGCGGGTCCTCGGTGCCGGATGCCGCTGGCTCCGCGGCCTTCTGAAGTCTGGCCGCAACCTTGCCGTAAACGAGCCCCACCGCGAGCATGACCGACCCGAGCGCGAGGAAACTCACCGTGCGCCATTCGAGCGACAGGGCGGCCAGGTCGTAGACCACAACCTTGGCCAGCGCGAGCCCGAGCAGCCCGAGTCCGACCCGCCGGGGCCAAGGTCTGAGAATCGCGAACCCCAGCACGATGAGCCCGATCGCGACCAAAGCCCACCAGACGCTCACGGCGGAGGACCTCGCGGTGGCATCGACAAAGACGATCTTGGCCACGCGGGCGATCTCGAAACTGGTCGAGATGAACAGCGTTCCGCCGGCGACCGACCAGCCGACGATCGTGCGGTTGGAACGCGGGGGCATCGACCAACCCGGGTTCTCGGTCAGCCACGCCGCGATGAGCGCGGCCGCAGCGACGAGGAACGACGACCACAGGCCCGCGTGCATGAACGCGGCCGATCCATCGCCGAGCCAATTGTCGCTCACATACTCCACGAGCCAGAACCCCACGATCAACTTGACGCCCACCGACGCGGCGTGATCCACCCAAAGCCGCGGCCAGAACCCTCGGGCGAACAGCAGCGCGGCCGCGACCACCGGCAGCACAAACGTGAGCGCGCGGGACTCGGTCTTGGTGTGAAACCACAGCACGAGGCACAACGCCGCGCCCGCGACCGCCGCGACCCTGGCCAGTTCAAGACGCCACGCGGGAGAAAGCGGCGATGGAGCGTCGGCGCTCAGCCCGACCAGTCGCGCCACCGCGAGCCACGCGGCCGCGAGGACCGCGGCGATGGCCATCCACCGGCTGAAGTAGATATCTTGGACGAGCACGCCCACGCCGAGCACGTCGCTCCGCCACGATTCGAACACCACCAATTGAAAGGTGGTGACCCCCAGCAGAGCCACCGCGTAGACCGCCAGAGGCCAGAGTTTCGTGCGCCTCGCCGCGAACGCCGCCGCCACCGCCATGACGCCCCACGCGCCGAGCCTGAGCCAACCCGAGAGCCCCAGAGCGACAGCGATGGGCACGAGCGCGAAGCACTCGAACGTCAGCACGCACGCGAAGTTCTCCACGAGCGACGTGGGCTTGTCGAGCAGCCTCCGCACGTCAGGCACAAGCCGCCACGCCAACGCCCCCGACGCCAGCGCCAGCACCAAGGGGACTGTCCAATCCAGCGACTCCGCGACACCCTCCGCCCGTTGCAGCGACGCCACCGCGACGCCGAGCGACCACGCGGTGACGATCACCGCTCCCACGATTGACGCATGGGCGGACACCGTCGCCTCGTGTGTGCCCAAGGCCCACTTCGTCACGGCCTTGCACGTTTCGGCATTGAACAGGGCCCACACCGCCGCCACGAACATCAGCACCGGCGTCAGCGGCAGGCGTGTGGATTCCAACGCCCACAACGCCCCGATCAGAAGTGTGCCGAAGAGAGCGGTCGTCCGCACCGCGACGAACATCGGCCCGCGCCACGCGGTCAGCCCCACCGCCAGCCCCAGCAGCACCGTCAAATGAATCGGCATCACCCACGGCGAAGGATTGTCCGCCGTCACAAGGAACGGCGTCAGGTACCCGCCGATGAGCGCGACCACACCCACCGACGCGAACTTCGAGCGGGCTGCGATAGCGATGCCCAGGAACGCCACGCTCGCGAGGAGACCGAACGCGACGCCCGGCGAGACGAGATCGAACATCGCGAACGAGGCGTACGCCGAGAGGTACACGACCCCGAGGCCTGCCGCGTTGAGACCGATGGCCGCCATCGCGGTCATCTTCTTGCGCACGAATTCCGCCGCGACCAGCATCGCAAACCCGACCAGAGCGCCCATGGCGCATTTCACGCCCGGCGGTATCGCCTCAAACCACCCGCGCCGCCACGCGACCGCAAACAGCAGCCCCATGCCCACGATGAACGTCAGCGCACCCGCGATCGACGCCCAACGTTGCCCGACCCTCTGCTCAAGGCTCGCCCAATCGGTCTGCTGCTCCTGTTGCTTGGCTCGCTGCCCCTCGAGCCACCGACGCGCCGCCTCGCGACGATCGAGCAACTCGGCCGTGGCGGGGTTCTGATCCGCGACCGGACCGACCTCCACACTTTGTTCCGTCACCTCCGCCGCACCCGTCGATCCCGAGGTCGGCGCTTCGATTGGCGCTTCGGGTTCGGGGTTGGGCTCGACCCACTTCAGCCCAAGATGTTCCTCAATCTGCCGAAGGCGGGCTTCGAGCGTGTTGAACCGGTCGTCTTGAGGAGAGGCGGATGAGCCGGTTTTCATGTTTGCTCTCGAAAGTCGGTCGTCGTCAGCGTACCCGAATCAGCTTCTGGCAGCAGTCGGCCCCTCAAGCCCGGGGAGTCCCGCTGCGGCATCAGCCTCGAAGGCACCCATGACCGCCGAGGCCCGACTTTGGCATGACTGATACGAGTGGACTGCTTCCTGTTCTGGTGGAAGAATAGGTCGGGGTTGCGACTGCCATCATTCGCTCCGGCATTCATCCGGCCTCTTCCCCACCTATCATCGTGGTTCCAAGCCGTCACCCCCTCGCCCAAACGCCCCTCGGCGGGGAGGGGGATGTGGGGGTTTGGTGGAGATTGCTTCATGCTGCTCTTCGCGATGTTGTCCGGGTTTTGGTTCAACCTGATGCTGATGCTCTTCCTGTTTGTGTGCGGGGTGCTCGTGCTCACCGTCATGATTCAGAAGCCTCAGGGGGGCGGACTTTCCGCTGCTTTCGGAGCCAGTTCCGGCTCGGGCCAGACGGCCTTTGGCACCAAGACGGGAGACGCCCTCACGGTCGCGACCATCCTTATTTTCGTAGTCTGGCTCGGCTTTGCGGTCGCTCTCAACATCATGGGCAGGCCCGATTCGAACGCGCCGGTCAGGCCCAGCGCGACGCCGGCCACCTCACCCGCTGAGCCCGCTGGCATCGCCCCGGCCCCAACCGCGACTCCGACGCCCGCCTCCGCCATCGCTCCCGGCACGGGACCCGCCGGGGCCCCGGGCATTCCGGCCAACACGCCGACGAATCCCTCTGATCCTGCGAACACTCCGGTCGAGAAGCCAGCCCCAGTGGCGCCACCCACCAACGCACCCCAGACTCCGCCGGCCACAAACCCGGCCCCGGCGCCCGCGCCCGGGCCGGGCGAGCCCGCACCGCGCTGAAGGGTGACTTCCGATACACTACTTCCTCTCCGCCACGAGCGCTCGTGGGCGGTCTTTCCGTGGTCATCACCCGCAGGGGATTTGGTCTTTTCCCTTTGGTCAGGAGCCTTGCTTGATCCGCAGCATGACCGGTTACGGTGAGGCCTCGATTCACGTCGATGGCGTGCACTACTTTCTCGAGGTTCGGTCTCTCAACAACAAGTATTTCAAGGGCGTCATCCGCCTCCCCGACGAGCTGCAATCGCTCGAGGCCGAGCTCGAATCGCGCTTGCGTGAACGCGTAAATCGCGGCACGGTCACCCTGACGGCCACCTGCACCCACGAGTCGGCCTCGGCGGCGTACACGGTGAATCGAAGCGTGCTCCAGGCCTATGTGGCCCAGGTCCAGGAAGCCCGGGCGGCTCTGGGCAAAGACGCCCCGACACTGACCATGGACGCCGCGGCACTTTTGGGGCTGCC
This sequence comes from Phycisphaera mikurensis NBRC 102666, assembly GCA_943369765.1. GTDB lineage: Bacteria > Planctomycetota > Phycisphaerae > Phycisphaerales > UBA1924 > UBA2396. The sequence goes on from CALROI020000015.1 coordinate 36,465, forward strand.
GGGAGTCTTGCAGCCACCCACGCAGGAAGAAAACCGCCTGCACAAGGCTCGGGCGGCGTTTCTGGGGCTGCTCGACAAAGCCCTCGTCGGATTCATCGGCATGCGCGACCGCGAAGGGGCGGCCCTTCAGAAAGACCTGGACGCCCACCTGAAGATCATCGGGGACCGACTCGGACAGATCCAAGGGCGGTCCCCGGAGGTCGTGCTCGAATACGAGAAGCGGCTGAAGGGGCGGATCGAGCAAATGTTGCGCGAAGCGGAAATCAAGGTTGAAGTCGCGGACCTGATCCGCGAAATCGCGATCTACGCTGAGCGGATCGACATCGCCGAGGAGACCCAGCGCCTGACCGGGCACCTCGAGCAGTTTGGCGATCTGGTCTGTCAACCCGAATATAAACCTATCGGACGGACGCTCGACTTTGTCGCTCAGGAGATGCTCCGGGAGGCGAACACGATCGCGAGCAAGTCACCCGACGCGGCCACGTCGAGATGGACAGTGGAGATCAAAGGGGCGATCGATCGGATTAAAGAGCAAGCGGCCAACGTCGAATAACCACTGGAAGGCTCGCCCGGGGGTGAATCCCGCCTGAGGCCGGTGGGGTATGATTCGTCGGGCGGTAAGCGCAGGTTGCGCAGGGGTTTATGGGTAGGCAGGGCTTGTGAGCCGCGGTCCGGTGTTTTGACGGCGGCAAGGAGATCGGCGATGAAGGCTGCAACGCGGCTCGCGGTGATCCTCTCTGGGGTGTCGGCTTCGGTCGCGACCCATGCGGCGTCCGCGCAGATCTTGGTGCCGGTGCCCGAAGCGAGAAAGACACCCATCGAGCTTTTGTCGGAGCGCATCAAGGCATCCAAGCCCGAAGCTGTCGCTGCCGCCGCGCGGGAGAGCGTCGCTTCGCTGATCGCAAACCTCGACGATCCGTCGATCACTGTTCGGCAGGAGGCTGAGAGGAGCCTTTCCGGGATTGCGATGACGCAGGCCCAGCTGGAAGAAGCGATTCAGAATCCGACCGCGTCGCCGGAGCAGAGGCTGCGGCTTGAGCGATTGGGGCCGAGCGTGCTGTACCACACGCCCCGGGCGGCGGTGGGGATCACGTTCTCGCAGACGTCTCTCGAGGTCGGGCAGATGCACGAGGGGTTTGATTCTCAGCGGGTGCTGCAAGTCGGGGATCAGATCGTGTCGGTCGGCGGGCACCAGGTGTATTCGCCGGTAGACCTTCGCCCGGCGATCGTGATGCACTCGCCTGGGGCCGACGTGACGATGCGCGTGGTTCGGCAGGGGCGGCCTCTGACGCTCCGGCTAAAACTGGGAGACTTTGATGCGCTTCCATCGCGCGGGTGGCGCGACAGCGTGACCTTTGAAGATTGCCAGCGGGCGTGGAAGCTGCGGACGTCCGATCTGCAAGAGGAGCGCCGCCAGCAATCGAAATCGAACGCGATTCTCGACGTCGGCGTTGACGCGGCGGGATGGGAACGGCTGCGCCAAGGGCCGGGGAACACCTCGCCTGATCCGACCACGATGCCGTGGGGCGATCTGACGCTGACCGCCGGGGGCTCGCCCCGGGAGTCGGGGGGCGGTGACCGGGACTCAAGGCCGACGCTAACGGTCAATTGGGACCGCGCGATCGGCGGGCTCGGTGTTCAGGCTCCACAGCGTGATATGAAACGCATCGAGGAGTTCCAGCAGAAGATCTTCGAGTTGCAGCGAAAGCTGGCGGGAAACGACCTCGACGCGGCTGCGAAGGCGAAGGTTCTGGCCGAGATGCAGGAACTCTCGAGCAAGCTGTTCGAGGACATGGACGTGCCCGCCCCCGGCGGCCGCAAGCCTTGAACCTGACTACGAATTGAAGCTGCGACGAATCGCCGACTTGATTGTTCCGCGCGAGCGGGCGTCTTTCGCTGGACGGCGGCGGCCCCACGGACCACCAAGAAAAACCCCGCGTCGTGATGACGCGGGGCGCGTGAGTTTTCCTTCATGACGAACCTTGGAATCTGGCCTTAGAGCCTGGGCTTGCGACGTTCGCCGGGCTGATCCGCGGGCTTGTCGGGTTCCGGGGCGTCGCCACCGTCTTGCATTTCCTGCATCTTCTTGGCCATATCGGCGAAGGTGGCGAACACCTTGTCGGGCATGACCATGCGGGCGCGGAGGCCGCCGGTTCCCGCAGTGACACCCATGCCGATGGGGGGGAGCTCTTCCTTGATCTCAACGGGCATGGGCTGGCCGAAGAGTTGGAGGACGCCGGCGATGGTGTCGGAGAGTCCCTTGACGCCGAGGTAACCCTCGAAGACCCGGCCTTCGGGGAGGGCGGCGGCGACGGCTTTGAAGTCGGCGTCGGTGGAGAGGGCCCCCTCGCCCTTCTGTGCGTTGATGGCCTTAGTCATCATGTCGGTGTTGGCGCTCATGGTGGCGAGCACGCCGGTCTTGGTCTGGGTCATCATCCCACCCATCTCCCCGGAGGTGCCGGTGAAGATGGTGAGGAACTGCTGGGCCTGAGCCATGGGCGAGTCAGGGTCGATCTCGATGGTGGTCTTCATCTTGTCGACCTTCTGCCCGGCGATCTCGACAGCGTCCTGCGTGAGTTTCGCGTCGATCTTGATCCCGTCCTGATTCATGGACATCTTGCCGATCGCGGCCCGGGTGTCGGCGAGGAGACCGGCCGGGTCCTTGGTCTGCTGGAAGGTCAGGGCTTTGGCGAAGATCCCGGTGGACATCAGGGCGGGGTTGGACCCGAGCAGGAAGCCCATGGCGTCGATTTTTTCGATCTGCCCGGGCATCATCTGCCCGACGCCGATGCCGCCGTTCTGCTTGGACATCTCGGTCATCTTGGCGAAGGTGGAGCGGATGAAGGGGTGGGACATGTCGATCGCGAAGGCGGTGAGGAAGGGCATCTTGGGCATCGCGCCCAGGATGCTGGGGGACGACGCGAGCCCGCCGGTGTGCGTGAAACGTGTGCTGGAGGCGGTGCCTTCCTTGAAGTGGACGGCGACGTCCATCGCGGTCCCGCCGGGGGTCGCGGTCATGCCGACGACGAAGGACTGGGCGTCGCGGGTGAACTGGTTGAACCCGATCATGAGGTCCTCGAAGACCTTGCCAGCCTCGGGGTTGCCCGCGGCGGCCATGTCGAGGACCCCTTGGGCCTGCTGCTTGCCCATCTCGGCTATCGCGTCGATCTGTGCGGAGAACATCTGGACGTCGACCATGAGGACCGCGTCCGCGCTGTCGGCGACGGCGACGCCGGTCTTGCCGAGAACAGCCTTGTGCTCGGCGATCTGGCCGGTCGCGTCCTTGAAGGCCGCGAGTTGCTCTTCCTGCCCGATGGCGATGAACCCGCCGCCGAGGTCGCGTGCCATCACCTGCTCGTCAAGATTGGGGAGGTTGGTGGTTTTCTTGCCGGCCTCGCCGCCCATCGCGGCACTGAACTTCGCCCAGTCCGAGACCGGGAGAATGAGAACCATGTTGTCGGGGCCAAAGTCTTCCTTGTTCGGATGGCCGAGCATGACCATCGCGAACGAGCCGGCCTTGTTGAACCCATCGGCCTCGGTGAGGGCGTCGAGCATGCTGAGTTCATCGACGGCATTCTCGTCAACTTGCTTCAGCAGCTTCTCGACGGTCGAGCGGGCCGCTTGCACATTGCGGACGCCGATCGCGACCGCGGACCCTTTGGGGACGCGGTCAAGGGCGGCGGGAAGATCGGCGAGGGCGGTGCCCGCCAAGAGAGCCATCGAGAGAACGGCGGAGCAACAACCAACTCGATTCAAGAGCATCATGATCCCTTTCAATCTCTGACAGACCCCAAACGCCGGGGCGTGCCGGATGGTATACCTAGAGCCTTCTTCGGCGGATGCACGGTCCGGGTTTCGCGCCGGTGTCCGGGACCGCTGGGCGGACCAAGAATGGGAGATGTCTATGACGCATGCGATGATCGTCCAGCCCGGCTCCGGCCCTGTGCTTTACGCACCAGGTGGAGATCTCTCGGTCCAGAAGCTCAATGCCGTCCAGTCGGGCGGGACGTACTCCCTTGCCGAGTACACGGTGGTGCCCGGGGCGGGCCCGCCGCTTCACCGGCATGCGCACGAGGATGAGGGGTTCTGGATCCTCGAAGGCGTGGTGTCGTTTCACGCCGACGGCACAACAACGGACGCACCAGCGGGGACGTTTGTCTTTGCGCCGCGTGGCACCGCACACACGTTCAAGAATCGCGGGGCTTCGAACGCCCGCATGCTGCTGATGGTCAGCCCGCCGGGGAACTTCGAGGCGTTCTACGCGAAGATCGGGGCTCGATCGTCGGGGGGTGGGGTACCGAGCGATCAGGAGATGATCGAGCGGATCATGAAGCACGCGTCGGAGCACGGGATTGAGATCCTGGGGCCGAGCCCGCTCTGATCGAGTTGAACCCCACGCCCCGAAGGCTCATGAGAAGACGGACTTGAACCCTAGTGCCCGGCGAAGGTCGGCGAGTTGCCCCGTGTGCATGCCGTTGTGGACAGCCATGCGCATCGCAAGGATGCCCAGGGGCATCTTGAGAGGCCCCCACTCGACGACCTCGGCGAGCTTGGCGTCGCTCGCGGCGCGAACCGCAGCGGCGAGACGGTCGATCGAGGCGTCGAAGATCGCGCGGCAGCGGGCCCAGCTCGGGTACGCAGCGGGGTCGGCGGTGGGTGCGCTGCCGAACGCGACGGCGCCGGTGCCGAAACGGGTCGCGTCGCCACGGTCCGCTCCTTCGATAAAGTCCTCGGTCGGCAAGGGCTGGGAGTCCACCATCGCACGCACGCGGTGCATCGTGAGAGCGATGTGCCCGAGGTTCCACGCGGCGTGGTTGGGGAGGCTTGGAGCCTGCGTCGTGCGGTTGGTGTCGTCAAACCCCGCGCAATAGCGGGCGACGAACCCCTTGTTGTTCTCGAGGAAGTCGGCGATGAGGTCTTGCTGGCGCATGGGGGCTCCGGTGATGGGAGGTTGACGATCGAGGACGCCTTACCCGATGGTGCGCGTCACAAAGTCGAGCTTCATCGCTTTCTTCGCCGCGTACAGCGTTTCTTCAGCGACCTTGTTCGCGCGGCGGACGCCGTCCTTGATCACGTCGAGGACGCGCTGGTCCCCCTCGGGGGTGTCGAGCTTGGCCCGGCGTTCGCGCATGGGGCTGATGAGTGTGTTGATCGCGGCGGCGACCTCGGCTTTGATGTGGCCGTCCATGACCTCAGCCCCGCTGGCGTACTTGGCTTTGATCTCGTCCACGCGGGCGGCGGGCAAGAAGGCTTCGCAGTATTGGATCAACGCGTTCTTGGGGTCGATGGGTGAGGTGAGGGTCGGGCGGCCGGTGACGATCCCCCCCACCTTCTTCTGGACCTGCTTCTCGGTGTCGTACAGGAAGATGGCGTTGCCGAGGCTTTTGGACATCTTGTTGACGCTATCGGTGCCGACGAGCCTGCCGACGCGTCCGATCTTGGCCGCGGGCACGGGGAAGACTCCGCCTGCCTTCGCGTGGTCCTTGGCTTCGACGCGGTTGCCGACGCCGCAATAGAGCTGGTTGAACTTGACGGCGACATCGCGGCACATCTCGATGTGGGCTTCCTGGTCCTCGCCCACGGGCACAAGCTCGGGCCTGAACGTCAGAATGTCCGCGCACTGGCCCACGGCGTACATCGGAAAGCCGAAGGGATAAGTGTCGCCCAAGCCCTTGCTCTCGATCTCGGTCTTGAGCGTGGGGTTGCGCATGACCTTGTTGAACGAGATGAGCATGGCGAAGAGGAACGTCAGCTCCGCGATCGCGGGGATCTCGCTCTGGAGGACGAAAGTGCTCTGCTCGGGGTCAAGCCCGACGGCGAGCCAGTCCTTGACGATCCCGACCGTGTTGGCCCGGATGTCGGCGGGTTTTTCACTCAGCGTGGTAAACGCGTGGACGTTAGCGATCAGGAAATAGCAGTCATAGTCCGCCTGCATGTTCAGGCGGTTCTCAAGCGACCCGACCAGATGGCCCAGATGGAGCCCGGTGCTGGTGGGGGTGTCGCCGGTGAGGATTCTCGGTTTCGCGGTCATGGCGGGAGGGTAGGTCGGCGGAAGAAAAGACTCACCGCAGAGGCCGCAGAGGCCGCAGAGAAGAACTTTTACCACGGAGACACAGAGGCACGGAGGAAGGCGGGGGGAATGAAGCGGTCTCAGGGCAAGGCGATGCCGCGCTCGATCAGCATGGCTCGATAATCGATCAGGGCGTTGCCGTCGAAGTGTGTCCGCTCCATCGCGGCTTTCCACTCGTACGCATCGCCCGCCGACATCATGGTGGTGGTGCGCTTGCGGGTCTTGAGATCAACCACCTCGAGCGTTCTCTGTTTCACGACGCCCGCCACGGTTCCTCCCCCCGATATCTCGATTGAGTATGCGAGATGATCAATCCTGTAGCTCGACGATGAGCCGAGGTCGAGAGGGCCGGAGAGCATGCACAGAACATACTCGCGATGCAGGTCGACGAGAATCGCCGCGCCCTTCCCATCGGTGATCTCCCCGTCGAGCTGCCAGTTGTGGAACAGCATCCTGTCGTTACGATAAACCCGGTTGTGGAACGCCGGTGGCGGAGAGAGGAGCCGGACCCCGCCTCCCACACCGACGATGCACCCGCCAAAGAGGAGCACGAGCACGGCGAAGGTGCAGCCCACATACTTCCATGTTGATCGGGGCGTTTCTTCGGGCATGTGTTCATTGTACCGGGTTCCCTACGAAATCCGGGCTCAGTTTTGCCGCTGGCCGTCGGTTCCGGACCTGTCGCAGAAGGACGGCATGCCTTTCAGCCCGCAGGGCTGGTAGAAAGTAGCCGGGGGCATCGCCCCCGGTCCGCGAGTGACGAGGGCACGACCCTGCAAGGGTCGGATGGCTCAGCCCCAGACGAGATCTTCGTCGAACGCGACGCCATACTTGGTAAGGATCGCTTGGAATTCGTCCTGGAACGAGCGCGATTGGTGGTGCTCTTCTTGGGTCTCGATGTATCGCGCGAGGGCTTCGACTTGGCTCTCGCCGATCGTGAACGCGCCGTAGCCCTCCTGCCAGGCGAAGTCCGCGAACTGGGGGCCTTTGGTCTTGATCCACTTTGACGAGTCGCGTTTGAGGTGCATGAGCAGGTCCGCGACCGCGATGGTCTTGGCGAGGGAGATCAGCAGGTGGACATGGTCCGCAACGCCGCCGACCGTGAGAGCGGGCGAAGCGTGGTTGCGAGCGATGCCGCCGAGGTATCTGTGAAGTTCGGGCGCGACCGCGTCGGTGATGAGTGGTTCGCGATTCTTCGTTGAATAGATCACATGAACCAGAAGCCGTGTGAGGGTTTGGGCCATTCGGGCAGTGTACCGGAGGCCGACAAATGGAGAGATCCGACCCCGGCGGGGTCGTTTGTGATTGTGGCATCTGACCGGGGGCGGTGCCCCCGGCTACTTTCTTTCAGCCCTGCGGGCTGGAAGACAGATGAAGAAAGGCAACGCCAGGGCGCGTTGCCTTTCATGTGTGCTTTGTGCTTTGCCTACGGGCACCCCGCTTCAAACACCCCCACATACGCGTCGTAGTCGAAGAAGTCGATGAACCCGTCGCGGTTGAAGTCGGCGAAGGGTGATCCGGCTTCGAAGGCGGCCACGAACCCGTCGTAGTCGAAGAAGTCGACGAACCCGTCCGCGTTGAAGTCGGCCCGGCAGGCGGCAGCGTCGATGCGGGCGGTGGCGGTCGTCGAGAGGCCTTGGGCGTCGGTCACCGTCAGGTTGAAGAGCCAGAAGAATGTGTCGCCGACATTGCCATGCCCCTCGATGCGTGTCTCGCTCGCGCAGTCGAAGATCGGGGGCTCGGGGTGGGCGTGGTCGTCGTGGCGGAGCAGCACGTCCCAGCGGCACTGCAAGCCCGCGCCCGAATGCTCGGCGTCGGTCACGATCGCCGTCAGCGGGATCATCTGCGGCGCGGTGTCGTTGAAGAGCGAGCCGTTGACCGGGCTTGTGATGTTGACGACCGGAGGCGTGTTGTTGGGGGAGATGATCGTCGTCGCGGTGGAGACCTGGCCCACGTTGTCCACCACGTAAAGCACCGGGTCGTACCGCTGCGGCGTGGTGTTGTTGATGGGCTGGGCGAAGACGCGGAGTTCAGCCGCTGAGAGGAAGTTTGCGCTGCCACCGGGGTTGCCGCGGAGACGGATACCCGTCCCCTCGCGGGCTTCGAACGTCACCAGGAACGACTCGCAGTTGACGCCGTTGTTGCCGGGGTAAGTGGGCCTGAAGATCAGCCCGGGCACGAGCCGCCACACGCCGTCGGTCCCGCGGACCTCGACGCGGCGCGAATCAAACCAGCCGCCGTCGAAGAAGTGGATGCCCTCCTGGAAGTACATGGAGGTGAACCTCCACGACTGGTCAAAGGTCCAGCCGATCCAGTCGTCGGCCCCTCCGCCCGGCCCGCCACCTCCGCTCTGGTCGTTGAAGTGGAACGTGTCGTACTGGGTGCTGCTGTCGTTGCTGCCGACGGGCGGGTAGTAGTTGTCGCGGAGGATCTCGGGGTTGCGATTGCCGCCGCCCTGAGGCCCGGGCGGGTTGAACTCGTTGACGCGTGCGACGAACGTGCCTTGGGCGGTGATGTCGCGGTCGCCCGTGTAGACGTGTTGGGGGTTGGGCTGGTTGCTGTAGTAGCCGTCGCCGAAATCCCAGATGTACGTCAGCGGCTGGCCTTCGGGGTCGGACGTGCCCGCGCTGGAGAAATTGACCGTGAGCGGGGCTGGCCCGAACCTGGGTGTAGCGGCGATGCGGACAACCGGGGCGCCGTTGGTGCCGAAGGAGATTCGGCGGAGGTTGGCGTTGCCGACCTGGTCGTAGGCGATGTAATACAGCCAGCCGTCGGGCGATTGGGCGAGGCAGACGACGTTGCCCGCGGTGGTCTGGAATGCCCGCGTGTCGATCAGGCGGTCGGTGGCGTCGAAGGTGAAGGCGTGGATCTGCCCCGCGACAAAGTCCGCCGCGAAGTATCGGTTGCGCCACTCAGCGGGGAAGCCGTTGCCCGTGACCCACACACCGCCGGTGACGGAGTCCCCCGGGAAGTTCACGCCCGCGACGGGTGAGGCGGGGTTGGTGATGTCGATCTCAGCCGCGTTGTTGCCGGCGTAGATCGGCACGCGCGTCGCCCCGCCGTGCCCATATTCCATCACAGGACGGGTGTGCTCAAAGCGCGGGATGCTGGCGGGGACCTGCACGCCGGGATTGCACGGGTTGGGCCACGACGGCGCGGCAAGGGTGTCCTGCACGAGCAGATCGCGGAAGCGGAAGAACTGATCGCCGCACTGGGCGGGGAAGAGCGGATTGAACGCGGTGCGGTTGAACGGGGAAGCCGCGACGTACCCAGTCTGTGCGGGCGTGAGGCCTTCGAAGAGAGGCCAGCCGCAGTTCTCGCCCGGGCCTTTCACGACGTTGATCTCTTCGCGGAGGTACCACCCGACATCGCCGATGTAAAGGGTGCCGGGCCCGACGCCCGGGCCGCCGGTGCCGGGGCGGACGCTCCAGCGGAAGGGGTTGCGGAACCCCAGCGTCCAGACGCGCGATCGCGGCGACCGGGGGCTGGCCGCGTTGAAGAAGGGGTTGCCCGCGAGCCCGTCGCCGGTCTCGGGATTGATGCGCAGGATCTTCCCAGCCATCGAATCAGGCAACTGGGAGCGGAACGCGCCGACGTTCTCAGCCGCGGTGATGATCCCGTCCGCCAGGGCGGTGTTGCTCGACCCGTTGCGTGGGCCGCCGTTATCGACTTCTTCGTAGCTCGCCCCGTCACCGGCGCCGACGAGCAGCGAGCCGTCCGCACCGAAGGCGACGGTCCCAATGTGGTGCGATTGGTGGGCGCAGGGGATGCCCGTCGACATCGTTTCGCCGATCAGCACGCGACGAGTGTCAAGGTGGGCGTGGACGCTGCCGTTGTGCTCCTCGCAGGTGTATCGCGTGAGCCTGCCGATCGTGTCACGGAAGTACTCGTCGGTGGTCGGGCTGTACTGCGCGGTGCCGAAGTAGCGCAGGTGGTGGTAGTCGACGGTGTAGAGGAGGTAGATGTGCCCGTTGGTGGCGAAGTTGGGGTCGAGCGTAAACCCGAGCAGCCCGAGATCGCGCCAGTCGCCGACCTCTTCGGAGATGTCGAGGACGGGCTCGGTCTGGCGCACGCCGTTGACCACACGCCACAACCGCCCGCCTTTCTCCCAGACAAACGCGTTGCCAGCTGCGTCGAACGTGACACCCACCGCCTGGTTCCACCCGGTGGCGACGACCTGGTCCACAAAGCCGGGTGGCACATCGGCCCGCGCACCGGGCGTCAGCCCTGAGGCGATCGAAAGTCCCAGCATGGTGCTTGCGGACAACACAGAACGGATTCGGCGCATGGCGATCTCCCCGGGTGACGCAACCCGCGTCCCAGCATACATGGGTTTTTCGGTGCGCCAACACGATCGTTGCACAAGATTGCGAGAATGATCGCAATCGGACGCGCCGAAACGACGTTTCACTCAACCCGTGCGGGTTCACCTTGCAATCTACGCCGGTTCGGGGAGTTTTGCGTCCGCCCGCATGAACAACGGCTCGCCCTTGGTGACGGGGTTGCCGGGCTTGAGCCGGTGCGGCCCGCCGAACGCGACGATTTCGGCGAGCGGAACCCCGACCTTGGGCGTGCAGCCCCAGAGCGTCCAGAACGCCGCCATCTTCGTCGGCATCGCGGGGGAAAGCAGGACCGACGCGACACGGATTGCTTCGGCGCAGTTGTACAGGATCTCCGCGAGCTTTGGCTTCACGGTCGGATCCGTGTCGAGGGTCTTGGCGAGTTTAAACGGCGCGGTGTCGTTGATGTAGATATCCACAGAACGGATGATGCCGAGCGCGTCCGCGAGCGCTTGGGAAACGTCGACGTTCTTCACCGCGCCGAGGACCTTGTCGGTCATCATCGCGCAGATCGCCCGCCCGTCCCAGCCGAAGGTATGGGCGGGCGGCTCGGGGACGATCCCGCCGAAGTACTTCTCGATCATGTTGCCCACGCGGCTTGCGCAGTTGCCGAAGCTGTTGGCCAGGTCCGCGTTAAAGACCTCGACGAACTTCGCGTAGCTGAAGTCCGCATCGGTGTTCCCCGTCGGCCCTTGCGTGAGCAGGTACCAACGCACCGCGTCGACGCTGTAACGGTCGGCGTACGCCTTGAGGACGCCGAGATCGACGAAGTTGCCCAGGCTCTTGGACATCTTCTTGCCGTCGCGGACCCAGTAGCTGTGAACGTAGATGGTCTTGGGAAGTTCCTCGGTGAGCGCCATGAGCAGGCAGGGCCAGATGACTGCGTGGAACCACAGGATGTCCTTGGCCATCGTGTGAACGGAGGCGGGCCAATGGTGCCGCCGCTCGGGCGTGTCCACGACCGTGAGGTAGTTCAAGAGCGCGTCGATCCAGACGTAGATCCGATGCGACGGATCGTCGGGCATCAGGATGCCCCACTGCGTCGTCGGGTCGCTCGTGACCGCGCGGCTGATGGGGATATCCGACAAACCGTCGCGGAGGCGTCCGAGCACTTCGTTGCGACGCGAGGCGGGCAGGATGAACGACGGGTTGGCGTCGATGTGGGCTTTGAGACGCGCCTCGTACGCGGAGAGGCGGAAGAAGTAGTTCTTCTCCGTGCGCTTCTCGAGAGGCTTGCCGGTGACGGGGCTGGTAAAGGCGCCGTGCGGGCTGTCTTTCGCGACCGACTCGGTCAGATATTCTTCCTGCGAGGGGTCCCACCAGCCGGTGTAGTCGCCCAGGTAGACATCCCCGTGCTTCTTGAGCTTGCGGATGTACTCGAGGACCTTGGTCTTGTGCCGGTCCTCGGTGGTGCGGATGAAATCATCGTGCGAGGACTGGATGAACGCGAAGGCGTCCTTGAACTGGGCCGCGTTTCGATCGGCCCACTGGATCGGCGTCATGTCGTGGGCAGCGGCGGACGTCACGACCTTGTCGGCGTGCTCATCGGTGCCGGTGAGGAAAAAGACCTGTTTGGGGTCGCCTTGAATCAGTCGCTCAAAGCGGGCAAGGCAGTCCCCGATGAGCGTGGTAAAGCAATGCCCGATGTGGGGGCGGTCGTTGACGTAGTAGATGGGTGTGGTGATGTACGAGGTCATGGGTGTGAGTGTAGGGGGGATCCGTGAGGCCGATACCGATCAAAGTTCGGAACAAAGCCGATCAAACGGCGTAAATGGGTCCCTTTCCTTTCTTGCAGACGACCTAGAGTTGGTCCAAGGTCGTAGAAGCAGGGCGAGGTACGGAGCGAACCATGGGCACGCCAATGAGCAACGTCGGAATCCTGGGGCTGTTGGTCGCGGCGGGACTGTCCTCCCCGGCGAGCGCCCAGAATGCGCTCGGAACGGGGCGTGGGCTTGAGCGCACGACCGCTCGGCCTCAGCCGCAAGGCAACCAGCCCAAAGGCGGGCGAGACTTTGCCGCCGAGGTTCGATTTCGAAACTCCATCGTGACGGGCGGCGCGCCGGGCGGGCTGTCTTTCCGTGGCATCACACCGTATTCGTCCCCCAGCGGATTCCGCGATACGGTCGGATCGGACGACCTTTACTCGTTCCGTCGCGACTCGTTTTACTCTGGACTTTCGGGGCAAGGGATCCGTGGAACCGAGGCGCTTCAGTATCAGTTTGCGATGACGACCGGGTCCGCGGCTCCGCGAGCGATCCTTGGAACCCTCGGCGTCGCGAGGCCGGGCGAATCGGGATCCACCCTCCCGCGCGATCCGCGCGAAAGGGACGAAGTGACCGGCTCCGATTGGGTCCGTTCGACCGCTTCATACTCGTCCTCGCGGGCGCTGCGTCCGACCGCGCTCGGCGAGCGCCCTCGCGACGATCAGTCGTACTACCGACTCATGTCGTCCCCGCTGCTGGGGCTCCGCGTGCAGAAGGTCGAGGTGCCCCGGGCCAAGCCCGCAGTGGCACCGGCTCCGACCAATCCGACAACGCCAACGCCGACGTCGCCCGACGGATCCAAGCCACAGGAAAGGCCGACCACGGCGGTGCCCGAGTACAGCACGTCGTACGACACTCTTGCGGAACGATTGGGTGCCTGGCGCAAGCCCGGGGAAGAGCCCAAGCCGAATCCGTCCGGCGACGCCAAGCCGGTCGATGACAAGGCGGTCCTGCCTTGGGAGCGCCGCGTGGGCGCGCTGCGACGCCACCTTCTGGGGCTACCCCCTCGCGACATCACCGACAAGGACAAAGACCCGCTCAGCACAGACGACGCCGTCACGCTCTTGAATCCTGAGACTCTTCGGATGATCAAAGAGAGCGGCATGCAGGTTCCCAAGCTTCTCGAGGTCCCGGACGCTCGTGCGGCGCTCCCGTTGTACGCGCGAGCGATGGCCGGGGGGCAGCAGGCGTTGACTGAGAAGCGATACTTTGACGCGGAAGATCGGTTCAGCCGCGCCTTGGCCGCACGCCCCCGCGACCCTTCGGCCCAGGCGGGACGTGTCCATGCCCAGCTCGGAGCGGGGATGTACCTCTCGGCGTCGGTCAATCTCCGCGAATTGCTCGTCATCAGCCCCGAGACAGCGGTTTCCACGTACGACCCCTCGCTCCTCCCTGAACCCGCGAGACTCGCGGAGATCATCACGACGCTCCGGACCAGACTGAACGGCACGGAATACGCCGACACCCTTGCGATGTCGCTGGGCGTGAGAGACGTCGGGTTCATGCTCGCGTACGTCGGGTTCCATGCGAACGATCAGGACGCGGTCAAGCAGGGGCTTGCGGCGGTGGCGGGCCTGCCCGCGACCACGGACGACGACAAGCTGGCGGGTCGCGTGGAGCGATACCTCCGAGCGGTGTGGCTCGGCGAGCTTCCCACCGAGATGCCCGCCGCGCCGACGCCCGAGAGCGGCGAAACGCCCAAGAACGAAACTCCAAAGCCCGAAGCACCAAAGACCGAAGCACCCAAGCCAGAAACCCCCAAGCCCGCCGCAGCACCGGCCAAGTAAGCCCGACGAATCGCCGAAACCATGACACTCGCCCCCGGAACACCCGCCCCAGATTCAGTCAAGCCCGCAGCCCCGCGTACCGGGGCGGCGATCTCGATCACGGACTTCCTGACGGACGGCTCGCTCATCCAGCTGTGCGACGAGCTCTCGAGGCTCATGGGGGTCGAGGTGAAACTGCGTGACCCGGATGGGCGGAGGATCGTCAAGCGCGATGACTCGCCCGGGTCTTGGTCCGTGATTGACGACCGGGCGGCGAGCAATGCCCTTGCCAGCGGGATGAGCTTCCCGCTGAGGGTCGGGGGCGAGCGGATCGGATCGCTTGTCGTGAGCGAAGGGCAGCCCGCGCTCCCGAGCGACGCCAGGTCGTCGCTCGAACGCGTGCTCGGCTACCTGGCGGGCACGAGCGCCGAGCTCTGCGAGCACGAACGCGAAGTGCAGCACAAGGTCAAGGAACTGGGCGCGCTCTTCAGGCTCACGTCGCTGCTCGCGCAGGCTTCGGGCATGCAACGCGTGCTCGAGGTTGCGCTCGAGGCCGCGATTGACGTGCTCGAAATGGACGCCGGGTCCATCATGCTCCTCAAAGAGGATGCCGACGGCGTCATCGGCGGGAGCACCGAAGAAGACCTCTCGCTCTCGACGAGCCGCAACCTTTCCAAAGCGTGGCTAGAGTGGCCCCAGCCTTTGTCCAAGGACCGACTCTTCGACAAAATGGCGCTGGGCGGCGAAGTGGTCGCTTCGGAGGAACTCCAGGCGGACTCGCGCGTGCAGATCCCCGACAAAGCCGCTGAAGAAGGGCTGGTCGCAGCTCTGCACGCCGGGCTGATCTTCCAGAACCGACCGCTCGGCGTTCTGAGGCTCTACGCCCGAGAGAAACGCACGTTCGGGGAGTTTGAGCGGCGTCTGGTCCGGTCCATCGCCCAGCAGGCCGCCGTCGCGGTTCAACAGGCCAGACTCCTGCGACTGGGCGAAGAAGAACGTCGCATCCAAAGGCAGCTTGAGCTCGCCGCAGACGTGCAGCGGCGCATGCTCCCCTCGCGGCTCCCGCAGCTCAAGGGCGTCGACCTTTCCGCCCGGTACGTTCCGAGTTTCGAGCTCGGCGGCGATTTCTACGATTTCATCGAACTCCACGGCAACCTCGGCATCGTCGTGGGCGATGTCGTCGGCAAGGGCGTTGCCGCCGCGCTGCTGATGGCGTCCGTGCGATCCGCCCTCCGTGCGCACGCGCAAGAGGTCTACGACATCGACGCGGTGGTTTCGAAGGTGAACCAGGCCTTGTGCCGCGACACGCTCGACAACGAGTTTGCAACACTGTGGTACGGCGTGCTGGACCCCGTCACCCTCAGGCTCACGTATTGCTGCGCGGGGCACGATCCGACGATTGTCATCCGTGTGCCGGCCCACCGTGCACCGTCACCGGCCGACATCGATGAGCTCTCGGTGGGCGGGATGGTGCTGGGGATCGATCGCTCGCAGCGATATCAGCGCGCGGTCTACGACATGCAGGCCCGCGACGTGCTCATCGCGTACACCGACGGCGTCACCGACGCGACCTCGTTCAGCGGGGAGAAGTTCGGGAAGAAGAGGTTCCGGGCAGCGCTGCTCTCGATCCTGTCGTCGGAGCCCGAGGCCTCTGCGGCGAGAATCCTGGACCTGCTGCACTGGGAGGTGCGACGGTTCACGGGGCTTTCGAGCCGCGCCGACGATGAGACACTCGTGGTCATGCGCGTCGGAATGCCCTAGGCCGCGGCAGGCCCGTCATCGTCACGTTCAGGGAAAAGCAGCTTGCGAAGATCGTCGAGCTTGCGCTGCGCATCTTCGATCGCATGCTCGACACCCAGCACCGTCTCGCTCGAGGAAGATCGCTGATCCGTGTCGCGCACGCTCGGGACGACTGGCTGGAACCGAAGCGTCACCGGGATGTTCTCGGGCTCGTCGCTGTGCAATCGCAAGGTGGGTTTCACGGCGGTACTCCTTGCCGACGGGAAGACATACGCCCACGGCCCTGTAGAGTCGGAATCACCCAGCGTGTTGGACAGCACCATGGCGCACCTCACCGGTGGGTGGCACGCAATTCGCCCGCACGATCGTCGCACACCATGCGATCGTGCCACCAAGGCGTCCGCGAAACCACACTGTGGCATCGACGAAGCCCCGGCTCCTTCTGGAAATGAGGGGGCAGTCCCCCTGTCCGATAATCCGCGGTCAGCACCGCAAGCGTGCCGCAACCGCCGAAACAAGCGACTTCCAGACGGTTTCGTGGTCCGGACGGGCGTCGATCACGAGATGCCTCGCGGGATCGGCCGAGGCCTGTTCAAGGTAGCTCTGGCGGACACGCGAATGAAAGTCGTCGCCGCGTTGCTCGATCCGGTCGTCAAAGAGCGTGACGGTGGCAGCCCCCGGAGCGGACCGGCGTCGGCTCTTGGGCGCTTGAGGAACGCCCCGCGTCCGCCTCGCGGCGGTTTCCTTGTCAACATCGAAGATCACGATCAGATCAGGGAATCGACCGCGCGTGGCGGCCTTGCCGACCGCGAGAATGTCCTCGATGGGAACTCCGCCCCCCGCGCCCTGGTACGCGATGGTCGAACTGAGGAACCGATCCGCGATTACAACATGACCGGCGGCGAGGGCGGGGAGGATCTTCTGCTCGACCAGTTGCGCCCTGCTCGCCATATAGAGAAGCATCTCGCAGTGGAGGGTCATCTCCTCCTTGGTGTGCAGAAGGACCTTGCGTATCTCCTCGCCGATGGCGGTTCCGCCGGGCTCTCGGACTTCGCAGACCGTGCCGCCCGCAGCCGTCAGGGCGTCGACGAAGCGGCGGAGTTGGGTGCTCTTGCCCGAGCCGTCGGCACCCTCGAAAGCGAGAAACTTACCGGACAGCTTGCCGGCGAGTTCGTTCGTGATGGAGGCGAGGTCGCTCACGGGGGCCAGTGTAGCCGAGGCGGGGCGAACGCCTCGGATGAATCAACGCCGGGGTGCGGTGGTTTGCTTTTGCGCTTTGTTGGCGGCTTTGAGGTCCGAAACGGTGAGCACCGTGGACGAGCCGCCGCCGTGCTCTTTCGCGATCCGGTCCATCAGGCCCGAAGGGTCCTTTCCGACGAACTGGATCGTGCGGATGGTGGTGGCCCGCCGCCCCGAGGCGTCCTTGGGGTTGGCCTCATCGAGCGCAGCCATGACCTGCACTTCGCCCGGGCCCCAGGTCGTGCCGCTCCGCCTGATCCCGCGAGTCAGGAGAAAGACCACGTCCGGTTTGAGCGAAAGCGCGAGGCGAAGCCCGGTGAGCGGATTGGACGCGCCGTCGGATTGCATATCGGCGAGCATCGCTGCAAGCGACGTGCGTGACGTCTCATTCACATGCAGGAGGGCAGGCGGTTGGGTTGCGGCCGAGGCCTTCGTCCGTCCGACCCACACGGCTGAGGGGTAAAGGTCGGCGATCGGGGGCAGCGGAGCCGAAGAAGCGGCTTGAACGCCATCGAATGTGGGATTGTGCTCGGTTAAAGTCGACGTGCTGTCCGTGTTCTCACCCGAGGCCGAGCGCGCGGGCGGGGGCGGGTCGCGGAAGAGAATGACCTGGAACTCCTGATCCGGGCCGAGTCGGCTCACGCACCGCTGAAGCTCTTCGATGACGAAGGGGAGCGAGCCGACCATCACGCCCGACACGTCCACCGCGTAGACGACCCGCGACGCCCGATCGGCCCGGACACCCGCGAAGGCCGCGACGGGCGAAGGAGCGGGCTTGTCCACGGGCCTGGGAGGATCGACGGGCGTGGTGTGCGTGCTCGGCACAACGGGGGCCGGAGGGAGCGTGGAGGGCGCTTCGATGGGAATGGTGAATGTCGGAGCAATCGCGACGGGAGCGACGGCTGCGGGCGTTGAATCGGGGGTTGGAAGCTCGGCCACGCGAGGCGTCTCGACCGGCGCGGGCTCCGGCGGCGGCGTCACCTCGGGCACTGGTGGCGGAGGCGGTTCGACTTTGGGTGGGGTGGGCTCGGGCGCGACCACGGGTGGAGCGACGACCGGTTCGACCATCGCGAGATCAAGCCCCAGTTCGACTTCAGCCGAGTCGCCGACGACATCGGTCGTCGGGGTTCGAATGGCTTGGGGCTTGGTCAGCACCAGCAGCCCGACCGCGTGAACAGAGAGGGAGAGAATGACAGCGGCGAGCATGGCCCGATCGGTCAGCTGCTTTCCCCGATTTGCTCGCGTCATCGTGGATTCCAGGCGTGATCAGGCTTTGGCGGGCGGACGAACCGCCTCGCCGAGCAGGGGACGATCGAGCGAGACGGACCCAGCGCCGAGAAAGACGAGGGCCAGGTTCATCGCGAACAGCGCGAGGATCCACAGAGGGTACATCCAGAACGCGTTGTCCCAGACATCGTGTCGCGGGAGAAAGCCGAGGACCGCGTTCCCGCTCTGCCACGCGGGGCCGACGAAGATCAGCCACATGCCCACCGCCATGTGGCCGGCGAGCACGATCGCCCAGAGTCGCGTGAGGAGCCCGAGCAACAGGCACACGCCGCCCGCGATGTTGGTGATGGCGACGACCCAGGCGAGCATGATCGCGTTGGACCCCGAGGCGAAGGCCGGCCAGATCTTGCGGACCGGCTGCCCGGGGTCGGCGGCTTTGGGTTCCGCCGCTTCGAGGATGCGGAGCGTGACGCTCGTGTGCATGCGTCTGACGCGGACGGTTTCGGGAAAGTCCGCCTCGCTGTACATCAGTTTCGGCGTGGGCGTCGCGGCTGCAGGGTTCGAGGCGGGCACGCCGGGCTGTGTTCCGGACTCGGGCCCGGCGTGGTCGCCCTTGGGCTCGGCGGACTTGGGCCGATCGAGCGCGCCGACGTTGGCGAGTCGGGCGGCCTGCTCGCCCTTGACATCGTCGTAGGCGTTGAACTTGCCGAGACCGGCCCAGAGAAAGGTGAGCCCCAGGGCAAGCCGAAGCATGAGCGGGGCGAGATTGGATGACTGCCCTTGACGGACCATGTGAGTTCTCCGATGCAAGTATATCGGATGCCGGGGCCGACGATTTCGAGCGGCTACGCCTTCGCTTCGAGCTCGCCCCAACGGGCAAAGAGCGCGTCGTGACGCGTCTGGGCCTCGGCGTGGGCGTTGCACGCGGCGGTGTAGCGCTTGTGGTCGGCGATCACCTTCGGGTCATTCATCAACGCCTGCGTCTCGGCGAGGACTTTCTCCGTGGTGCTAATCGCCGCTTCCATTCCGGCGAGTTCCTGCTGCTCCTTGTAGGAGAGCTTTTTCTTGGTTTGAGCGGGGGGTTGGGGTGCCGCCGGGGCCGCTTGCGTCTCGGAAGCAGTCGGCCGATTCCCCCTCGCCTGCGCCTCGGGCTCTGATTGGACGCGGCGTTCCCACTGAGTGTAATCCGCGAAGTATCGGCATCCGCCCCTGCCGTCCAAGGCGAGAATCCGCGTCGAGAGACGAGCGATCATCGCTCGATCGTGGGTGACGAGGATGACCGCGCCGGGGAAGTCCTCGAGGCTATCTTCCAACACCTCGAGCGAGGGAATATCGAGGTCGTTCGTCGGCTCGTCAAGGATCAGAACATCAGCGGGCTCGAGCATGAGCCTGGCGATGTGGACGCGGGCCTGCTCGCCGCCCGAGAGAGCGCGGACCGGGTTCTTGAGCTGGTCCTTGGTGAAGAGGAAACGGGCGGCCCATGTGTTCACGTGGATCATCTGCCCGCGATAGATCACCGCGTCCGAGTGCGGACTGAACGCCTCGGCGAGCGACTGGCCGGGGTCCAAACCCTCGCGGTGCTGCGAGAAGAGGACCATTCTGAGTTTGTCCGCCTTGCGGATCGTTCCCGGCGCGGGCGTACCAGCGGGGACATTGACCGCCTCGGCGGCTTCCTGCAAGGCCTCGGGTGTCGGCGCGTCGGGCTCGATCTCGCCGGTCAGGACTTTGATGAGCGAGGTTTTGCCCGAACCGTTGGGGCCCAGGAGACCGACAATCTCGCCGGGTGAGAGCACCATGTCCAGATCGGTAAAGAGTCGGCGTCCGCCAAGGGACTTGGTGATGGCCCTTGCGACCAGGAGTTTGTGGGTGAGACGCTCGGTGGCGGTGAAATCGATGCCCGCCGCCTTGCCGGGCGTGTTGCGCGTCCGTAGGTCTTCGAGCACGTCCATCCGCTCGTACGACGCGTCGATGCGGCTCTTGCTCTTGGTCCGGCGGGCCTGCGCCCCGCGGCCCAGCCACCGCAGATCCTCGCGAACCTGATTGGCGAGGGCGAGTTCCGCCTTGGCCTGACCGTCGAGAAACTCCTGCTTTCGCCGAAGAAACTCAGAGTAGTTGCCCTTCACCGAGAACGTTCCGCCGGGATACGCGGGCGAGAGCTCAACGATGCGCGACGCGACGGACTCGAGGAACATGCGGTCGTGGGTGACGACCACGGAGGCGAACTGGTGACGGCCGTGCATGGTGTCGATGCCGCTCTTGACGATCGACTCGAGCCAGTCGATCCCCTCGACATCGAGGTGGTTGGTCGGTTCGTCGAGGAGGAGCAGGTCGGGCTCCTGAGCGAGTTCGCGCGCGACGGCGAGCCGTTTGCGCTGCCCACCCGAGAGCGAGGACGTCGGCTGCGACAGGTCGGTGAAGCCGACGCGTTCGAGCATCATGTCGACAGCCAGATCGATCTCGTGCTCGTCGTGCAAGTGAGACGGGGGGTTGGCCGTCACCGCCCGCACGACGGCTGAGCGGATGGTGGTGCCCTCGGGGAAGCGGTCGGACTGAGCGACGTACGCGACGCGGACACCCTTCAAGATAGAGATGTCCGGGTTGCTCGCCTCGTCGGTGGCTTCGAGCCCCGCGAGGATCTTCAGCAGCGTCGATTTCCCCGACCCGTTGGGCCCGATCAGGGCGAGGCGTTCCCGCTCCTCGACGACGAGGGCGACCTTCGTGAAAAGCGTGTGGGTGCCGAAGGTTTTGGTCAGGGATCTGGCGGACAGGAGCGCGGGCATGGCGGAACGTAGGCCGGGCGGGAACACGAATCAGTCGGCTTCCTGGCTGGACCGCCTCAAAGCACCGGCGTAGGCTTGTCCGGAGCCACGGCTCTGCCCCGCGTCGCATTGATATCGGGCTACGACGCACTTTCCCACATGACAGACCCCAGAGTTCGGCGTGAGATCGCGCTCCGCGCGGCACAACTCATGTACACGCGCGAGGTCGCGGAGTACTTCACCGCCAAGCGCAAAGCAGCCCGGATGCTTGGAGGCGCGGACCATGTCCGCGACCTCCCTTCCAACCGAGAGATCCGCGACCAATTGCTCACCCTGGCCCAGCTCGCCGAAGGAGACCAGCGGTTCCGAGATCTCAAGGCGATGCGCATCCAGGCATTGCGCTTTCTCCGGCTGCTGGTCGCGTGGCGTCCGCGTCTTATCGGGAGCGTCCTCACCGGGCACATCCGGGCGGGCAGCGACATCGACCTGCACGTCTTCTGCGACCAGCCTCACACGGTGGCTGAGCTCCTCGAACGCGAGGGGTACCCGTGCGAGCTCGAACGCAAGCGGGTTCTCAAACACAACGAGGAACGCGTATTCACGCACATTCATGTCGACCCGGCAGCCGCCGGGTACGGGATCGAACTGACGGTCTATGACCGCGACAAGGCGAACTACCCGTTCAAGAGCTCGATCACCGGCAAACTCATGGAGAAGGCGGATGAGGAGCAATTGGTCGAACTCTTGCGGACCGAGGACCCGGACTTTGACCCGGATCTCGAGCTTGCACGTGCCGACAGGCCGCTCGTCGACGCGTACGAGCACTA
The DNA here is from genome assembly GCA_943369765.1 of Phycisphaera mikurensis NBRC 102666. Lineage (GTDB taxonomy): Bacteria > Planctomycetota > Phycisphaerae > Phycisphaerales > UBA1924 > UBA2396. The sequence goes on from CALROI020000015.1 coordinate 58,196, forward strand.
CCAGTCGCTCCTGAGGCCTCTGGAGAAGGTCGAACAGAACCCCGCGTATCACCCCGAGGGGGACGCTCTCTTTCACAGTCTGCAGGTGTTCGAACTGGCCCGGCGGGCCCGGGAGTACGACCAGGAGTTGCTGCTCGCCGCGCTGCTGCACGATGTCGGGAAAGCGATTGATCCCTCCGACCATGTCGCGGCGGGTCTCGAAGCACTCGAAGGCACGATCACCGATCGCACCGCGTGGCTTATCGAGCACCACATGGTCGCGCACGAGGTGCGTGCGGGCACCATCGCGTTCAAGGCCCACCGCCGCCTGATGGCCCACCCGGACTTTGAAGACCTCATGCTGCTCGAAGCCTGCGACGACGGCGGGCGCGTTCCCGGGCTCCGCGTGGGCCTCGCCGACGGGGGGCAGGTGCCCGATCTTGACGAGGCGCTTGCGATCATCAAACGGCTCGACGAGGCTTAAGGCTCACCTCCGACTTCAGGCCGGTTTCGAGCCCCGATAGAACATGAGAAAGGGCCCGGCGTGCGAAGCACACCGGGCCTGGAGTGATTGCGAGTTTCCAGACCTGGGACGATCAGCAGCCGAGTTCGAAGGCGGCGACGAAGTCGCTGTAGTCGAAGAAGTCGAGGAATCCGTCAGCGTTGAAGTCAGAACCGGCGGTGCCGGTCTCGAAGGCGCCGACGTAGGCGGCATAGTCGAAGAGATCGAGGAAGCCGTCAGCGTTGAAGTCAGCGGGGCAGAGCTGGACCGCGGCGGGGTCGAAGAGGGCGAGCAACTGGCCGCCCTCGATGAGTTCGCCGGGGATGGAGAAGTGGGACTGGTTGTTCAAGACAAACCAGCCGGGCCCGAGGATGTCGCGGGCGTCGACGACTCCGGAGGCTTCTTCGTCCTGAGTGAGGAAGTTGGGTGCGCCGGTGAGGTAGAGATTGGACGAAGCGCCGGCGATCTCGCGGATGGTGTCGGTCTTGGTGTCGTAAGACCACATGCGTCCGAGGCGGGCCTGATTGCCGACGTCTTCCTGGATGACGACGAGGCCGTTCTTGGTCATGCAGATGTTGTCCATCATGCGGACATCGGTGAGGCCGTTGGCGGAGATGATGCCGCCGGCGAAGGAGGCGGGGTTTGACCCGTCGCCGAGCATGGTGACGGTGCCGCCGTTCTGGGGGTTGGCGATATCGTTGAAGGTCATGACCCAGATTCGGCTGTTGCCGGAGAAGGCGTCGGTGGTAACGAAGTAGAAACGGTCCTTGGCGAGGGGGTCCCACGCGCCGTCCTCGGGGCGGGCGAAGTTCATCTGGCCCTGGGCGTCGAGCCCTTGGAGGTAGGCACCGGTGCGGTTCTTGGCGTCGGTGATCTCGATGGTGCGGAAGGGGGCGGACTCGCGGCGACCGTTGGCGGCGTTGCCGAGGACGAAAGCGCGGTCCTCGATGGACTGCCCGCCGCCGTTGATGGTGACGCCGTCGATCACGATGGCGAAGAGTTGGCCGTTGACCAGGCCGGCTTTTTCGACCTCGTTGCCGGTTGCCTGCTTGTTACCGACGTAGATGTAGACGTTGCCGGGGGTTGCGTCGTCGGTACCGATGCAGACGGTCTTGGCCTGGGGGAAGGGGCAAGCGAGGTTGTTTTCCCAGGAGTAGTCACCGTGCTCGGGAAGTTCGTAGGCGGTGCCGGTCTCCGGCCCGGAGGCGATGAAGGCGAATGCACGCCCGGCAGGGCCGGCTTCCTCGCCGTTGAGGAGGATCCGGGCGTCAGTCCCTAGGCCACCGAAGCGGAAAGCGGACGGTTCGGCGAGGTCGGCGGAGCACAAACGGGAGAGGCCATTACGGCTTGGGTCGGGCGTGCTGTAGTCGGCGATGACGTTGTTCGCGTAGGTGGGCATCGGACGCGAGGAGTCATAGGTTTCGTAGGCGTTGGTTCCGGTATTCCAAAGCTTGATGGTCGTTGCGAGATCGTCAGCACCGATGACCCGCAGGTCGGAGGCGTCGGCTTTGATCCTCCAAAGGGAGACGAAAGAACCGCGGCTGCCGTGAGCTCGAACGATTCCGGTTGTGTTGCCGCCTTCGTGGTTCACGAGAGCGGAAAACGTTCCTCCCTGAAGGTCGGTGGCGTCGCGGAAAATGCCCATCCCGTCGGGGAGTCCGACCAGGCGATAATCAACCGCGCCGGAGGAAAGGCGTGTGTAGAGCTCGTTGGTGAAGATCCCGTTGCCGTTGCCGTTGCTGGCGATCGAGACAGTGACGACGCCCGCGGCGGAGGGGAGGTACTCTGGCCCGCGGGTCGTGCTGGGGCCTTGAACCTGGGCCATCGCCGTCGTCGCGCCGGCGACCATTGCCAACATTGCTGAACAGTACTTCATCGCATTCTCCCGTTGAACACCGACTCGTCTGCACCGCGTACGCGGCACACCGATCCGAGCCGTGCGACGGTACTCGGAGAGGCATACGCGACGTGTCTGCATCGCGCGAACATCTGATGAGAACTGCGCACAGCGCCTCGCGGCGAGCGGAACTTGTGCCAACCTTCTTGGAGTGCTGACAAAGTCTTGATCGCGCACGAGGCATGATCGGCGACGTGGAGGAGTGTGGTTCGGGTCGGCCCCGTGCGAGCACCGAGCGGCCCGTCACCTAACACATGCCATATACGCGCCACGGGTGCGAATCGCTCTTCGCGAAGTCCGAGAAAGCGATTTCGCGGGAAGGGCGGGCGATAAAGTGGTGCGCCGAATGTTTGAAAATGGTGTTGCAGCGTGTATCTTGGAGAGCAGGCGTTGGAGGGGCGCATTTGTTGCCGCTCCGTGTATTCCTTAGGGGCACCGTGTCACTTGATGATCGATTCAGTTCGTCCTCGGCATCGGCTTCCGACACACGGGAGGCCCAGACGCGAGTCGCGACGCTTTTGTCCGCGGCGTCGACGGGGGACAACCTCGCCACGGACGAACTGTTCCCGATTGTGTACGAGGAGTTGCACCGGCTAGCCTCGGCGATGATGTCGCGGGAGCGGGGGAAGGGGCCTTACACGCTTCAGCCGACGGCGTTGGTGAACGAGGCGTACGTGCGGTTGCTGGGGCCGGGCGAGCACACGTGGAAGAGCCAGGGGCAGTTTTTCTCAGCAGCGGCGAAGGCGATGCGGCACATCCTGATCGACCGGGCCCGGCGCTCTCGTACGGCGAAGGAGAAGGGCGGCCCGGAATTGCACGAGTCGATGATGCCGGCGTTTGACAGCAAGACGCAGCCCGATTGCGCAGCGGATGAACTGGTCGCGCTCGATGTCGCTCTCGATTCGCTCAAGGCACGCGACGATCGGCAGCACGAGGTGGTGATGCTTCGGTACTTCGCTGGGCTGACGTTCGAGCAGATCGCGTCGACTCTCGACCTGGCGCTCTCGACGGTGAAGGCGGACTGGTCGTACGCGAGGGCGTGGCTGCTGCGGGAGATGGGTCGCGTGGAGCGCGGGCATGGCTGAACCGACGATGGAACATCAACTGGGCGTCACGACGGACAGTGCGGAAGCCAAGACGCGGGCGCTGTTTGAGGCGGTGCTTGCTGTTCAGGGAGAGAAGCGACGGGCGTTGCTCGAGCAGGCTCGCAGTCTGGCGCCGACCGTGTGCGCGGAGGTTGAGTCGCTGCTGATGTACCACGAGGGCGGTTCGGGGCTCTTGGACGAGGGTGCGCCCGCCGCAGCGGCCCGGCTCGCGCCGATGGGTCCCGCGCCGGTGCCGGCCTCGATCGGGAAGTACACGATCGTGCGTGAACTGGGGCACGGGGGCATGGGTGTCGTGTACGAGGCGACGCAGGATTTCCCCAAGCGTCGCGTTGCACTCAAAGTGATCCGGCCCGAGTTGATCGGGCGTTCGACGACACGCCGGTTCGAGCACGAGGCTGAGGCGTTGGCGTCGGTGCAACATCCGGCGATTGCGCAGTTGTTCGAGGCGGGTTTTGACTCGGTGACGATGCCCGACGGGACAACCCAGGGTGCTCGCGTCGCGTACATGGCGATGGAATTGGTCGAGGGACGGCCGCTCACGGAGGCGTGCACGGGCCTGACCGTGGACGCGAAGGTTGAGTTGCTGGCGCGGGTGTGCGACGCGGTGGACCATGCGCACCGGCGAGGGGTGATCCACCGGGATCTCAAGCCGGGGAACATCCTGGTCGGGCCGAGCGGGCAGCCGAAGGTGCTTGATTTTGGGATCGCGAAACTGACCGACCGCGTCGGGCCGGCCACGATCGAAACGCACATCGGGCAGATCGTCGGCACCGTCGGGTACATGAGCCCGGAGCAATTGGACGGAACGACGAGCCAGATCGATCTTCGGAGCGATGTGTACGCCTTGGGCGTGCTGATGTACGAGGCGTTGGCCGGTGTCGCTCCCATCGAGGTAGCGGGGATGTCGCTCGCGGCGGCGGCGAGTGCGGTGCGGCAGCGCGAACCGATCCCGCTGGGGCGGCGTGTGAACACGCTGAGGGGCGACCTCGAGGCGATCGCGGCCCACTCGCTCGAGAAGGATCCGGACCGGCGGTACGCGTCGGCGGCGGACCTGGCGCAGGACTTACGACGATCCCTGCGGCACGAGCCGGTGTCGGCGAGGCCGCTCACCGCGTTCTATCACGCGGGAAAGTTCGCGAGGCGTCATCGCGGCCTGGTGGCGTCCCTTGGGGCGGTGATGCTGTCGCTGGCGGGTGGTGTGGTGGCGTTCGCGTGGCAGGCGCGTGAGGCCAGGGCGCAGGCGGAGGACGCGAACAGTTCGATGGTGTTTCTGACGGAGATGATGCAGTTCGCGACGCCCGAGGTGGCCCAGGGGCGTGATCTGACGATGCGTGACGCGGTGGATCGGGCTGAGGGGATGCTGGAGAAGGCGACGGATATGCACCCGCGGGTGCGTGCAAACCTACACCACGTGCTCGGGCAGATCTACGAGAGGCTTTACGAGCAGGAGAAATCTCTTGCGCACTACCTGAAACTTGCGGATCTACGCGAGCGGCTTCATGGCGAGACTTCGAGCGAGGGATTGCACGCGCGGATGCTGACGGTGTGGCCGATGTACGCGGTGGGGCGTCATCAAGAGGCGTGGGAACTGGGCAACGTGCTGATGAAGCGGGCGGAGCGGATCCTCGGGCCTGGGAACGAGATCACGGTGGACCTCCACTCGTCACTGGCGACGACAGCGTCGGAAGCCAATGGCCTGAGTCGCGAAGAGGTACTCGATATTCAGCGTCGAGCGGTGTCGAAGTTCGAGGCTCACTATGGGCCGGATTCGGAAGAGGCCGACCGTGAGCGGATGAACCACGCGGTGACGCTCATGAAGTATGGCGATCCGGCGGCGGGACCGATCATGCGAGCGAGCGTGGCGTGGCGTGTGAAGAACCTCGGGGAGGAGCATCCGTCGGTGCTGGTAGCGATGAGCAACCTTGGCGGGCTTTTGTGCAACGCGGGGGAGTTCGACGAGGGGCTCGAACTGCAGCGTCGGGTTGTGGTCGGTTCCGAGCGAGTGTGGGGGCCGACGAACCGGTCGACGATTCGACGGCGGGGTGATCTGATGATGTCGCTGTTCGCGGCGGGGAAGCACGAGGAGTGCGAGCGAGTGGCTCGAAGACAGGCGCAGATCGCGACGGTGACCGACGGTCCGACGGGCAAGCCGACGCTGATTGCACGGGGAATGCTCACAAGCGCGCTGATCGTTCAGAGGCGGTTCGCCGAGGCGGACCTTGAGCTTGAATCACTCTTTGGGGAAACCTCGGCGACGTTCGGCGAGCAGGCACCGGAGACTGTGCAGGTCGCCACGCTTCGATTTGATCTGTGCGAGCAGCGACGCGACGCGGCGGGGATGAAGAAGTGGGCTCTGTTCCTGAAGGACACGCAGTGGGGCGCGCCCGCGATGCAGCAGGCGATCGAGGCTGAGGCGCGATTCGCGAAGGAAGACGCGGCGAAGGGGAAGTAGGTCTGGTTACGACCGGCGAACTCAGCAACCCGCTTCGAAGAGGGCGACGTAATCGTCGTAGTCGAAGAAGTCGACAAAGCCGTCGCCGTTGATGTCCGCGCTGGTGCGACAGGGGGGCGGGGTGCCGCCTTCGTAGGTGTTGACGAACTCGTCATAGTCAAAGAAGTCGAGGAAGCCGTCGCAGTTGAAGTCGGCCGGGCAGGTCGTGCCGACGTAGTGCGTCGGGTCGTCGAGGTTGATCCAGCCGACGTTCTCGCCCCAGGCGTACCCGCGGAGCCGTGCTGAGGCACCGTCGTACCGGGCCTGCTGACCGGCGGGGAGGGTGGCGTGGGGGCCGAAGTTGATCCAGCCGATGTTCTCGCCCCAGGCCAAGCCCGAGAGGCGGTCATCGCCGAGGAGATTGACGCCAAAGTCGGTGCCGTTGAGGTTGGCGTAGGCGAAGCCGTTGGCGGGGGTGCCGTCGCCGAGGTTGAGGTAGCCGACGTTCTCGCACCAAACACAACCCGATAGGATGTTGGGGTTGATGAGGGCGCCTTGGGAGCCTGAGGGGCTGCCGGCGGCCTGCCAATTCATCCAGCCGATGTTCTCGCCCCAGGAGAACTTGTGGGCGGGGTCGATGTTGGAGGTCTGGGCGAGGGCTGCGTGAGCCAAGGCAAGGGCGGGAAGCATGGCGAGAAGGTTTTTCATGACTGGGATCCTTGTCGGAAAGGCGGGACAGATTCCAAGATCAGTGCGAGCGGGAGGTTGGAGGGGGCTAGGAAATCAGTACGAGAAGTTGGCGTTGGGGTCGGTGGTGCCGAGGCTGCTGGGCGCGGAGAAGCCGTTAATGGAGGCGTTGGCGGGGGCGCGGCGGTCGAGGATGGGCCCGACGACGTTGTTGGCGCCGATAAACCAGTCGGTAGTGTTGCCCGAGCAGGTGTTCCTGATGATGATGTTGCCGGCGTTGTCCACGTCGATGCCGCGGTCGGCGGTGGTGCAGTTGTTGCCCTCGATGCGGTTGTCGGTGCCGGTGGCGTGGATGCCCGCGCCGACGCCGCCGGAGCCGTTGAACGAGCAGGTGTTGCCGCGGATCACAGACGTCGAAGAGCACTCGATGCCGTGAAGCAAGTTGGCTCTGGCCGTGCAGTTCAAGACCGAGCAGCCGCCGATCGTGGAGATGCCGTGGCTGTTGTTGTTGTACGCCGAGCAGTTCGTGACGGTGCTGCCTTCGCGAGTCACGATGCCAATGCCGGAGTTGAAGTACACCGTGCAGTTCGAGACCGTGCTGCCAATGGTGGTCGTCTCGATGCCGTTGGCGCCGTTTTGGTACGCCGAGCAGTTCGTGACCTCGCCGCCTTGGATCAGAATGCCAATTCTCGTGTTATCGGATGCCGAGCAATCAGATACCGTGATTCCCCTACCACCGAAAATACCGGCGTTGTTGTTGTTCAAAGATGCGCAGTTCGAGACGGTGCCGCCGGAACTGATGCTGATGCCGTCGCCGAAGTTATACTGCGCCGTGCAGTTGGAGACCACGCCACGACTGATGCTGATGCCGTCGCCGAAGTTGGAGTAAGCGACGCATGAATCCACAAGAGAGGCGGTTCCGGCCGCGATGCCGCCGTTGTTGTTCGCGAACGCTTGGATGTTCTCAATGCGGGAACTTGTCGTATTGACCAGATTGATTCCCATCCCGTTCATGCCTCTCACGATACCGTTGCGGACGACGATGTTGCTGGTGCTGGCAGCCGCGCTCACGCCATCGAGAGCGTTCCCAGGGAAGCCGGAGCTTGAGATCAGGAAGCCACCAAGATCGAGGGTGACGTTTGGTGCGGCGATGAGGATGCCGTGCTTGGCGGCGGGAATGGTTCCTGTATTTCCGGTTAAATAGTATGAACCCGGCTCGGTGATCTTAAAGACGCTGGTGGCATCGCCGGGCGTGTTGGTCGCGTTGATGGCGATGCGTGGCTCGACCTCGGCGAGGGTTTTGTACGTCGAAGCCACCGGCCCAGCGGGCGGGTTCAGCGGCCCGGCGTAGAGCACGGCCCCGGTGATGATCAGGGCGAGGGCCGCGAGCGAGAAGACGGTGCGGGAGAGTTTCATTCGAAAGACCCTTGATGCAGTGAATCGTGCTAGATTTTGACGCGACTGAAAAGGAGGGGACGGTGATGCTCAGTACAAAAGATTGGCGTTGGGGTCGGTGCTGACAAAACCAGCAACTGGGGTGAGGATCTGAGCGACGGCGTTGCCCCCGACGGCGGTGATCGTCGCGCCTGTGCGGGCCAAGTAGTTCCGAAGGACCAAATTGCCCGACGTGTTGAGCTTGATTCCGCCCTGGGTGTTCGAGTACAAGCGGTTCCCGTCGATGGTGTTGTCGGTGCCTTGGACAAGGATGCCCGCTGCGGTGGCGAGGACAACGGCGTTGGACGAGAGCGTGTTGTTCTGCACGACGTTGGCGTTGCCGATGAGTTCGATGCCTGATTCGGTGTTGGAATTGATGGTGCACCCACGGATGAGGCCGGAACCGGTGATGCTGATGCCCGGGCCGGTGTTGCCGGAAACGTGCGAGTCGAGCACCTGTGTGCTGGCCTCGGAACTGAGGCCGCCGGTGCCGTTGCCGTTGATGGTACAGCCGACGACGGCGAGTTCGGCGATGTTGTCAAAGGCATTGACCAACACGCCGAAGGTGCTGTTGCCATTGAGCGTCGAGCCCTCGATGCGAAGGCCCTGGTTGTCCGAAGTTACGCCCGGGCCGGCGGTGGTGGCGCTGATAGTGGAGTTCAGGATCAAGGAGCGTCCTTGAACAGTAACTCCCGCAATCGCATTTTTGCTGACGGTGCACCCAGAGACCGTGCTTCCGCTCGAACTGCCGAGGGCATCAAAGAGAAGTATGCCAATGCCTGAGTTGGTGGATACGGAGCAGTTCGAGACCATGCTGCCATTGCCGGCGGAGATTCCGTGGCTGGAGTTTTCGTCAGCCGAACAGTTCGAGACCGTGCTGCCGTTGCTGGCAAGGATGCCGTCGCTGCCATTGTCGAACGCGGAGCAGTTCGAGATCGTCCCGCCGGAACTCGAGAAGATGCCGTCGGCACCATTCTGATACGCCGAGCAGTTCGAGACCGTGCTGCCGTTGAGGGCTTGAATGCCGTCGCCATTGTTGCTGTACGCCGTGCAGTTCAAGACCGTACTGCCGTTGCCGGTGCTGATGCCTCGATTGATGTTGTTCGACGCCGTGCAGTTCGTGACCTTGGCGCCGATGCCGGTCAAGATGCCTGCACCGATGCATTCGCTCGCATGAACGCCTTCCACGCGGCAGTTGGCCGGGGAGAAGGCCGCAAGGTCCACGCCCTCGAGACCCCAGTTGCGGACCGAGCCGTTGACCACGGCGATGTTGGTGAGGCTGCTCGCGGTGACGCTCACGCCATCGAGCGAGCCGGTGACGCCCACAAGATCAAACCCGTTCAGGTCGAGCGTGACGCCGCTGGCGGCGATCTCGATGCCGTGCTTGCCCGACACGCCTGCGATGTTGCCGGTGAGGTAGTAGGAGCCGGGGGCGGTGATCTTGAAGCGGCTGGGCGACGCATCGTTGTCGCCGGGTGTGTTGGCCGGGTTGATGGCGATCCGCGGCTCGACCTCGGCGAGGGTCTTGTACGTCGGTGCCACCGGCCCGACCGGCGGGTCGAGCGGACCGGCGTAGAGCAGGCCCCCGGTGACAACCAAGGCGAGGGCGGAGACGGAAAGGACGGTGCGGGGGAGGCTGTTCTTGCGAATCATGGTGAGTTTCCATGGAAACGGGGTTTGGGACGCGGGGTGGAGGGCTCAGTACGAGAAGTTGGCGTTGGGGTCGGTTGAACCAAGAGACGCCGCCGCGGCGTTGCCGTTGACGGCCGCCCCGGCGGGCGTGGCCACAATGGCCCCGTAGGCGTTGCCGGCGACGATGCTCCAGTTGAGCGTGCAGCCCTTGACGGTGTTGCGGACGATGATGTTGCCGCCCGACTCGACCAGCAGCCCGCTGTCGGCATAGGTCACGTTGTTACCCTCGATGCGGTTGGCCTGTCCCAGCACGCGGATGCCGCCCTGAATGCCCGCGGCGGTGCCGTCGCCGTTGCAGGTGTTGCCACTGACGGTGCAGGAGAAGTTGACGCTGATCCCGTCGGACTGATTGTTGCGGGTCAAGCACCCAGTGATCTGGCAGCCGTTGCCCGCGCTGATGCCGCGACCGTGGTTGTTATTGACGGAACAGTTCGTGATGGTGCTGCCGTCAAACGCGTTGATTCCGGGGCCGGTGTTGCCGTACACCGTGCAGTTCGAGATCGTGCAATTGGCGCTGGTAGTGATGCCAGCGCCGGTGTTGACGTACGCCGAGCAGTTCGAGATCGTGCAACCGAAGGAGGCGGCAATCCCGCTGATTGCGTTCTGATGCGCTGTGCAGTTCGAGATCGTGCACCCTGCGCCGGCCACGATGCCAAAACTGGCGTTGTAGAACGTCGTGCAGTTCGAGACCGTGCAGCCGTTGCCGCTCACGATGCCGACGCCTGTGTTGAAGGATGATTTGCAGTTCGAGACCGATCCACCGGACCCGGCATCAATGCCGTTCTGGGTGTTCTGGTACGCCGTGCAGTTTGAGACCATGCCACCAGTACCGGTGTGAATGCCGAGGCCCATGTTGCCAGCAACGAGCACACCTTCAACCCGACAGTTGATCGCATCGGTTGTCCCTAGGCTCACGCCCTCGTCACCCCAATTGCGAACCGAGCCATTGACCACCGCGATGTTGCTCAGACCGCCGACGGTGACGCTTACACCATCGAAGGGTCCCATCCCTGCGAAGCCCGCGAGGTCGAACCCGTTGAGGTCGAGCGTGACGCCGCTGGCGACGATCTCGATCCCGTGCTTGCCCACCACGCCGGTGATGTTGCCGGTGAGGTAGTACGAGCCGGGCTGGGTGATCTTGAAGAGGCTGTCGGCGTCGCCGGGCGTGTTGGTCGCGTTGATGGCGATCCGCGGCTCGACCTCGAAGAGCGTCTTGAACGTCGAAGCCACCGGGCCGGCGGGCGGGTTGAGCGGGCTGGCGTACAGCACGGTCCCGGTGATAATCAGGGTGAGGGCGGAGAGGGAAAGGACGAACTTGGTGGTAGTGGTTTTGCGAGTCATGGTGGTGGTCCTTGGCGACGGGGATTGGGGCGAGGTGTAAATCTGGTGAATGAGGCCGCGGCTCAGTACGTGAAGTTGGCGTTGGGGTCAAAGGAACCCAGAGAGGTGCCGCCCGAGTTTCCGTTGACTGCCGCTGCGGCCGGGGCGTTGACGACCAGAAGGAAGTTGCCCGCGACCACAGCCCAGTTGTTGGTGTTATTCGCGCAGGTGTTGCGGATGATGATGTTTCCGGCGATATCCACGTCGATGCCGCGGTCGGCACCGGTGCAGTTGTTGCCTTCGATACGGTTGCGCTCGCTCGTGGCATGGATCCCCGCGCCGTCGCCGCCGTTGCCGTTGCCCGAGCAGGTGTTGTCGCGGATCACGCAAGCGGAAGCGCACACGATGCCGCTGCGGGCGTTCTGGCTCGCCGAGCAGTTCGACACCGTGCTGCTGCTGCTGGCCCTGATGCCGCTGCCGGTGTTCTGGCTCGCCGAGCAGTTCGTGATCGTGCTGCCGTTGCCGACGCTGATGCCATCGCCGCCATTCAGGTACGCCGCGCAATTCGTGATCGTGCTGCCGTCGCCGGTGCCGATGCCGCCGCCGGTGTTGAAGGATGCCGAACAGTTCGTGATCGTGCTGCCAACGCCGGCGCGGATGCCCGTGGCGGTGTTTCTGCTGGCGAGCACGCCCTCCACGCGGCAGCTTCTCCCGCTTGTCAGGTCAATGCCGCCGACGCCCCAGGCGCGGACCGAGCCGTTGACCACCGCGATATTGACCAGATTGTCCACGGTGACATTCACGCCGCTGAACGAGCCCGGGACGCCGTTGAGGTCGAAGCCGTTGAGGTCAAGCGTCACACCGCTGGCGGTGATCTCGATGCCGTGCTTGCCCACCGCGCCGGTGATGTTGGCGGTGAGGTAGTACGAGCCGGGCTGGGTGATCTTGAAGAGGCTGGCGGTGCTGTCGTTGTCGCCGGGCGTGTTGGTCGGGTTGATGGCGATCCGTGGCTCGACCTCGGTGAGCGTCTTGAATGTGGGCGCGACGGGCCCAACGGGCGGGTCCAACGGACCGGCGGAGAGGATTGTTACGGACGCGAACAAGCCGAGTGCGCCAATCGACGTGCAGAGAATGGGGGTGGCGTTCATAAGTTTTTCCTTGGGTGTCGTTCAGAACTGAATGTTGGCCCACGGGCTGGTGGCGGTTGCGGCGTTTCCGATCGGTCCCACGTCGTTGCCGCCGACGATATCGAAGTTCACGGTGCATCCTTTCACACTGTTGCGCACCACAACGTTGCCGCCCGAGGTGAGGTACAGCCCTCGATCGGCGTACGAGATGTTGTTGCCATCGATGCGGTTGGCTTGGCCGGTCACGCGGATTGCGCCATGGTTTCCCGCCGCCGCCCCGTCGCCGTTGCAGTTGTTCCCGATCACCACGGATGAGAAGTTCACGGATATCCCGTCCTGCTGGCTGTTGCGGACAAGGTTGTTCTCGATGTGGCATCCGTTGTTACCGAAAATGCCCACGCCGCGGTTATTGTTGACGCTGCACCCCGAGACTTTGGAGGCGTTGAACGCGAAGATTCCTCGCCCGCCATTGTCATTGGAAGTGCAGCCGGAAAACGTGCTACTGTCCGCGCACTCGAATCCGTCCGCGGCATTGTCCGTCGCGACGCAGTTGATGAATGTCGCGTCCACGTTTGCTCTGAACCCATCGCCGTTCACCGAGGTGTTCAGCGACGACACGCAGTCGATCGCGGTGAAGTTTGCCCCCGCCTGCACCCCGGGCCCGGTGTTCCCGATTGACACGCACCCGCGGAGCCTGCACGCGTTCTGCAGGCTGATGCCCGCTTGGTTCCCGCGGCAAACGACGTTCTCGCACCGGGTATCGTCGCCGGCGATGAGTCCAACCAAGTTGCCCGACGATTCCAGATCGATCACGCTGCACCCCTTGCCGACGCTGACCCCAACGTTCAGGTTCCCGATCGCCCGGCAACCCCTCACGCTGATGTCGTCGCCCGTGTTGATGCCGACCGACGCACACTCGAACGCGGCACAATCGCTGATCACGCACACCCCTATCGCCAGGATGCCGTACCCACCAACCTGCGTCGCCGAGCAGCGCTCGACCGTGAACACCCCGGCGATGTCAAAGCCCGTGCCCGTCCCGCCCTCAACCGTGCAGTCACGCACGATCCCGCTGCCGTAGGCGTGGATGTTTGGATGCCCACAGTTGACAACCTGCAGCTTGTCGATGATGACGCTCGTGCCCTCGGCCACGACCGCCGACTGGCTAAAGTTCCTGATCGAGCCGTTCGACACCCACACCCGCGTGCCCACGTTGGACGCAATTCCCTTGAGCGAGGTCGCGCTTGTTCCCAAGAGCCCAAACCCGTTGAGATCGATCGAGACCTGGTCCGCTGACGCGGACTCAATCTCGATCGCGGACTTCCCTGCTGGAGCGTCCACATTCCCGGTCAGGTAATAGCTCCCCGGTTGCGTGATCTTGTAAACGCTGTCGGCGTCGCCGGGGGTGTTGGTCGCGTTGATGGCGATCCGCGGCTCGACTTCGCTGAGCGTCTTGAACGTCGGCGCGACGGGCCCGGCGGGCGGGTCGAGCGGCCCGGCGACGAGCACGCCGCCCGTGATGAGCAGGGCAGCGGCGGAGAGGAACAGACCGGAGCGGACGGATTGGTTTAAGTGCGACATGATGGCCTTCCCTGATGAGACTTTCAAAATCCGGCTGAGGGCGGTTGGGTTGTGAGAATCAAGGCACTTTGTACGAGGAGTTGGCGTTGAGATCGGCGAAGCCGAGCATGGATTGGTTCAGAACGCGATGTTGGCCCACGGGTCGGTTGTGCCCATCCCGCCGGCTCCGGAGTTGCCGTTGATGGCCCCGCTCGCAGGGGGAATGATGATGACGCCGACGGTGTTTCCCGCGACGATGCTGTAATTGGCGGATGTGTTTGCGCGGCAAGAGTTGCCGAACACGAGGTTGACCAGCGAGTCAACCCTGATGCCGTAATCGGCAGCGGAGCAATTGTTGCCCTCGATGCGGTTGTCGGCGCCGGTGGCGCGGACGCCCGCGCCGACGCCACCGTTGCCGATACCGTTCTCCGAGCAGGTGTTGCCGCGGATCACGCAAGCGGAACCGCACTGGACGCCATCGAGGATGTTGGACCGGGCGGTGCAGTCTGCGACCGTCGTGCCGCTGAAGACATAAATGCCGCTGCCGGCGTTGCCTGACGCCGAACAGTTCGTGACCGTGTTGCCGCTGGTGGCAGAGATGCCGTTGCCGCCGTTGCTGAAGGCCAAGCAGTTCGTGACGGAGCAACCGATCTCGGTGACAATGCCACTGCCGGTGTTGGAGGTCGCCGAGCAGTTCGAGACCGCGCAGCCGAGGCCGGCGTTGATGCCAAAGACGGTGTTGAAGGTCGCCACGCAGTTCAAGACCGTACAGCCGCTGCTGGTCAAGAAGCCGTTGCTGCCGTTGCTGGATGCCGAGCAGTTCGAGATCATGCAGCCGGTGCTGGTGCGGATGCCGTCGCCAGCGTTACCGCCTGCGAGCACGCCGTCGATGCGGCAGTTGGCCGCGTTACTCGTCCTCAGGTCCACGCCGTCGCGGCCCCAGTTGCGGACCGAGCCATGGATGACCGCGATGTTCGTCAGGCTGCCCACGGTGACGCTCACGCCATCGAACGCGCCCATTGCTGGGACACCCACGAGGTCAAAGCCGTTGAGGTCGAGGGTGACGCCGCTGGCGACGATCTCGATGCCGTGCTTGCCCACCACGCCGGTGACGTTGCCGGCGAGGTAGTAGGAGCCGGGGGCGGTGATCTTGAAGAGGCTGTCGGCGTCGCCGGGGGTGTTGGTCGCGCTGATCGCGATCCTCGGCTCGACCTCGGTGAGCGTCTTGAACGTCGGCGCGACGGGCCCGACGGGCGGGTCCAGCGGACCGGCCACGACCAAAGCCCCGGCCACCGCAAACAGCGAGCCGGCGAGGAGGATGGTGGGCGTGAAAGCGATCCGCCCGAGAAACGTGCTGGCCATGGTCGATCTCCCTGCCGGACAAGGGGAGAAATCATGTGAATTGTCTAGCGGTGTGTTCCAAGAGACTCAGCATGACCCCGCCGGCGCAGGGAATGTACCAGATCGACCCCGGATTGCAAGGACTTTGCGATCGGCCGACGCCGCGACGTCGGTCGACACCCGTTTCCATTTTCCGCAACTCGTCCCGGACCCATGCCCCGATAACCAAGCCCGTTTGACCTCGGACGATCGATGACTGGTCAGAATCCGCTCCCCTGTAGTGCACGTCCATCTCGCCTTGCTTGGGTGGACTGGTCTCAATTCACGAAGTTGGCGTGCGGATTCGTACTGGCTGTCGGGTTGCCGTTGGACGCGGTGGGCCCGATGATGTTGCCGCTCAGATTGCTTCCTGTGATGGGCGTCGTCGCGTTGATGAGGTGATTGCGAACGACGGTCGATCCAGTGCCGGTGTTCAGAGCGATGCCCGAACCGGAAGGAGCGCTCACGGAGTTATCCGCGATGAAACAGTCGCCGCCGGAGGCGTAGATACCCACCGCGGCCGCGCTAAGCATGGTGACGCGGTTGTTCCGTAGCACGGCCGTATCGAACACGCGGATCCCCATGGAACCCCGCGAATAGACCGTGCAGCCTTCGATTGTGGCGCCGGCACCGGTCAGGATCGCTCGATCGGCCCCGGTGCTGCCGCTGTCGAACACAAGCGTGTTCCTGATCGTGCTCCCGCTGCCCACGTACAAGGAGTATCCGCTGGCACCACCGGCGTTTCCCGTGCCTCGAATGGTGCAACCGTCGACGAACGCGCTATCGCTGAGATTGAGCGATGCATTCGACTGACCCCGGCACTCAACCGCAACCAGCGTCGCAGCCGTGCTCGTGCCGCTGAGAGAAACCCCGAACGCTCCGCCGATGAGTTCGGATTCGCGGATGACGATCGACTCGACCGCGGACTGAACCCGCACGCACGCGGAGGGGGCGCCGATCTTCATCCCGAGCAGTTGAACCCCATCCGCGCCGCTCAGGACATACACGCCGTCCGCGGAACCCGCGGGCAGCGAGATCGAGCCGTTTCGAACAGTGACGCGATCGCCGCCGATGCGGATGCCTTCCGCAGCCACGGCTCGCACATTGAAACCATTGAGGTCGAGCGTGACATTGCTCGCGGTGATCAAGATGCAGGGGTTCGCTCCCGGGGACACTGTCATATCGCCGGTGAGGTAATACGACCCCGGCTGCGTGATCTTGAACTGGTTGGCGACATCGCCGGGCGTGTTGGTCGAGTTCAAAGCCATCCGGGGCTCGACCTCGCCAAGGGTCTTGTACGTCGACGCGACCGACCCCGCCGGCGGGTTCAGCGGCCCGGCGATCAGAAGCCCGGCGGTGGTTGTAAGAACGAAAGCGGTGAGGGCAACGAGGGCGGTGCTGCGTTTCATGTTCCGGTCTCCTGAGGTACACACAGTGCGAACAGCACGATGGTCAAGGTTTGGGATTCGATGAGTTTCTCGTCGAGAGCAGCACCATCTCGGATCGATGCGCGGCGTTGGAGCACGCCTCGAACTCCGTTGCCTGGTCCTCAACATCACGAGCAAGTTGATTCCGTAACCTGCAACACCGGCCGCGGCACCGACACGATTCAATTGAGGATGGAAGGGCGACTGCGGAAGCAGGCATGTGCGCATCGGAAACGCCCTCGCCGAGGGGCGAGGGCGATCATGTTCGGCAAAGCGGGTTGCCTCGGGCTTAGTGCGAGAAATTGCTGAAGTACGTCGCGGTGGTGAAATTGTTCCCGCCGGGGTTGGTCACGACCGGTGCGAACTCGTTCCCGGCGACCACGGTGAAGGCGGCTCCCACGTGCGAGGTGGCGGTGTTGCGGATGATGATGTTGTCCACCCCGTCGACCCACAGGCCAAAGTCGTTGCTCGACATGTCGTTGCCCTCGATCCGATTACCCGAACCTTGAACATACAGCCCGGCAGCGTTGGAATTCACGCCGTTGCCTCGGAACGAACTCCCGATCACGGTGCAGCGAGCGCCGACGAGTGCGCCCTGGGCCCCGTTCTCGAACGAGGCCGAGTCGCGCAGGGTCGAGTTGTCACCGATGTTGAATCCCTGCGAGCCGTTGGCGCGGGCTGTGCATTTCTCGAACACAGCGCTCCCCGCGGTGGCGTAGAACCCGTAGATCGTACAGGACTGCGCGGAGCACCCCGCCAGCGTGACGCCCTCACCCGTGATATCGAACCCATACCCAACGCACCCATGCGCAAGACAGTCGAAGACTTGCGTCCCCTGCCCCATTGTGAACCCATCTGCTGTCGTGTTGCGGGCGATGGAGTTTCGGATCGTGCTGTACGAGCCGACAACTATCCCGCCGCCATCCTTCAGGACGCATCCCTCGACGACACACGAACTTCCGGCAAAGATCCCCGTACCACCTGCGAGGTCGACCGTCAACTTCTCGAATCGTGCTTGGCTTGTGCTTGCCGCATAGATGGCCGTTGATGACGTGCCACGCACGGTCCCATTGCGGAGCGTGAGGTTCACGAACGTGCCATCGACTTCGACGCCTCGTGACCCGCCGGAGATCGTGAACCCGTTGAGGTCGATGGTCACGTTGCTTGCGGCGACCACGATCCCGATCGAACTACCTCCCAGGGTTACGTTTCCGGTCAGGTAGTACGACCCCGGCTGGGTGATACGGTACAGGCCGCCCCCGCTCGGCGTGTTGGTCGCGTTGATGGCGATCCTGGGCTCGACATCCCCGAGCGTCTTATACGTCGACGCGACCGACCCCGCGGGAGGGTTGAGCGGGCCTGCGATCAGCATGCCGGCGGTCCCGGCGAGCAGGGCGAGCGAAAGGGACATCATCTTCGTGTTCGTCTTCATACGGCACATATTCCTGCAAAGGGTTGGTTTGGGTGACAACCGCAGTGCGTGTACCTTCGCGTTCGAGGCTAAGCCCATCGAAAAGACCGTCAGGACGGTCGCCCGCGCCACTCTGTTCCGAGAACCGCGTAGACACACTCATTGACCCACTCCCCCTTGGCGAACACCCCCCGCACAAAGAGGGCCTCCCGCCTCATCCCCGCCTTGGTCAGCACCCGCTGGCTCGCCACGTTCCGCTCATCGCACCACGCCGTCACCCGATGGGCCCCGGACGCCTCGAAAAACCTCCCGATCAGCCCCCGGGCCAGTTCCGTCGCGTACCCGCGCCCCGCGTGCTCGGGCGCGATCACGTACCCGATCACCCCTTGCCGCGGATCGGCCACACCGCCCGCCACATCATGCTTGATCATCGCATCCCCGATCAGCACCCCCCCCGCTTCCACCGCCATGATCAGCCCGTCCCCAGGCTCTTCAAACCGCTTTCCAGCCATCGCAGCGACCATCGCTGTCGCACGCTCCACCGTGTAAGGCGGTTCCCAAGGAACGTACAACGCCACCACCGGGTCCGACCGATACGCCGCGATCCGGGGCGCATCGTCCAAACGCGGCAGCCGAACCGTGAGCCTCGATGTACGCAACTGGACCATGCAGCAACTCCCGGCCCGCGTCCCAACCGAAAGACAGGGCCGCGCGTGCCGCAGTCAGCGTACCCGCCACGCTCAATTCATGGTCCGAAGCATGATCATGAACGAGACCGCGTTAAACAGCATCGGAAACCCCCCCGCCCCCGCCGCCTGCCACGGACGACCCACCACCATCAGCCACACCGCCGATACGACCGACACCATAGTGACGATCGCGATCGCGAGCATCCACCCCTTGATCTGCGCGAGCATCTCGGGCTTGCTGTTGGGCGCACTCGCCACCAGCAGAACCAAGAGCATCACCGACGCGCCCATACCGCCGATGGTCGCCAGAATCGCCAGAACATACGTCATCGTCTCGCCTTCCATGGGATCAACCCGCTACGCATCGCTGGGCTCGTACCCCAGAATGCCAGTCAGCCTCGCACGATCCTCCGCACGCCCCTTCTCATACTGCTCCGCCTCGATCTCGGTGTGAGGCTCGGGATACGTGTTCAATGCCCAGCTCAGCGCCCGCCGGAACACCTGCTCCACGCCCGCGCGATCCCGCTTGACCCCGCCAGCCTTCACCATCGCCGTCAAGCGGCGCTCGTACATCCGCGAGATCTCCACCGCGCCGGTGATCGACGGATCAACCTCCATGATCGCCCGCTCAGCCTCCTCGAACTGACTGCGGGCGAGCGCTTGCTCCGCATGCCCAAGCGCACCCTCGCGTTTGGCGGCCAACTCCGCCCGGAACGCATCCATCTCCGCCGGCGTCGCTGCGTCCTCCTTGCGCCAACCGATCGCGGTCGTCGAATCCAGGTCCCGCGTCGGCCCCTTGGGACGCGTCAGCTCGACCGAATGCACCGCCCGCGTCAACGCAGGCCCAAAGCTCGGCCAGAGCACCTCCGGGCACATCCCGTGCGCCGTCACCAATCGCCCGCCATCTTCGAACGCCACCACCGCGAACCGAAGCTGTGTTCCGTCCTGGTCCTGCGTCGCCTCCGCCAGAATCGCCGGGTGAACGCCCCCCACCGTCCCCGTGCGGACGTTGCGAAGGGCCATCCCGTAGAACTCAGCCAGGAACCGGATCCATTGCAGCACGCTGCCCGTCTCGTACACCGGCCGGGCCGCCACCGTGACCAACGCCAGCGCCACAGGCGACGCAACGATCGCCAGCGGAGCGGAGACCACCGAATTGTTGAAATCAACGTCGTCGTCAGGCAACGGCGGGCGAACAAAGTCCGCGGCCACGTCCATCGAGAACTCAAGGTCCGCCAGCCTGGCTGGAAACCGCTCACGCTGGAAGACCCCTGAGCTCGGAACTTGTTCTGGCATGGCTGATCTGTTCGACATGGTGACGACTCGCTCGGTGACGGCGCAGGTCCGCAAAGGACCGACGGTCCAGGCACAGTGCGAGAAGCCACCCAACCCGGGCTAAACTGGTCCCTCACAATCTTCCGACACGCTCGCTCTATCAGGGAGCTGTTCGGAAGAGGGCTGATCGCAAGCCCCAGTGGGACCAACGCAGGAGGACCGACGGATGCGGGCAATCGTCACCGGACAGATCGGGATGGAAAAAAAGCCTTACCTCGACGCCATCGTGCGCTTCGCGGGCCAACAAGGTGAGCCCCTCTCGCTCTTCCACGTCGGCGACATGATGTACGCCGAGGGGACCGACGTCCGCGCCGGACGCATCTTGGACCTCCCCATCTCGCGACTCAACTCCCTCCGCCGGGCTGCGTTCAAGGACATCATCGCCGAGACCGCCACCGGCGGGCCCAACGGCACCCCGCTCGACAACTTCATCGTCAACACCCACGCCACCTTCCGCTGGCGGCACGGGCTTTTCTCCGCCTTCGACTACGACCAGGTGCAGAAGCTCCAGCCCGAGGTCTTCATCTGCCTCGTCGACAACATCGAGGTCGTCCACCACCGCCTGCACCGCGAGCACGACATCGACGCGACCCTCAAGGACTGCATGGTTTGGCGCGAAGAGGAAATCCTCGCCACCGAACTGCTCAGCAAGTCCATCCCGGGCAGCCAGTTCTACATCATGGCCCGAGGCCGCCACGCCCTGACCACCCGCACCATGTTCCGCCTGATCTGCCGCCCCAAGATGAAGAAGGTCTACCCGTCCTTCCCGATGAGCCACGTGATGGACATGCCGGACATCATGGCCGAGATCGACCGGTTCCGGGCTGCCCTCGCTGATCACTTCATCACGTTTGATCCGGGCGATGTCGACGAAAAGCTCCTCCTCGACCGCGGCATCGTCGCTGCCCGCGAGGGCAAGGAGTTCCTCGACGTCACGCCGCACACCTTCGGTGGGTCCAAGGTCGCCCCCGAGCCCATCAAGGTCCGCGTCCGCGAGATCCTCGACATCGCCGGCGACATCGACGGCCAAATCTACATGCGGGACTTCCGCCTCGTCGATCAGTCCGACATGATCGTCAGCTACATCCCCGAAATCCCCGACGGCAAAGGCGGCGGCATCCCGGGACTCTCCAGCGGCGTCGAACGCGAACTCCACCACGCGTTCGAGCACACCAAAGAAGTCTTCGTCGTCTGGAAACCCAAAAAGCCACCCAGCCCGTTCATCACCGAAACCGCGACCAAGATTTTCGCCAGCGTCGACGAAGCCCTCAAATACTTCGAACAAAACGGCTACTTCGCGGACAAGAACCTGTTCGGGAACTGACCGATGACGGACGTGCTGTACTTCTGTGAGTCGGCATCGACTGAACTGAAGGACCAGCTCGCTCGCGTCCAGGCGAGGTCCGGGTTGACGGAAGCCTGGATTGAGAGCACCGGTGTGCGGTATTCAACTCAGACGACCTGCGTCAGTTTGCTTGAGGATACGGAGAACATTCCCTGCTCCTTGAACTTGGTCACCCGATTGAGATTGTGGTGGCGGATCGGCCGATTTCGCGGATGGGTTCTCGTCACGCGAGACATGAACCTCTTCAGTGCCGTATGCGAAGCCTGCGTTGCGAGGCGTGGGGTTTACGTCGTCGCCGACAATGGCTCGCTGATCCCGGGCCTCACATTCATCGAAAAGGTGCGGCAAGATCCACATGCCGCCCTTTGCAGCGTGCAGTAACCAAACGAATCGATCTGCGTCAGTCCGACTTCGGCAATCGCGGGCCCGGCACCACCTCATCAACCACCCGCCGCCTCAGCGTGATCTTCCCCGCCTCGGTCTCGACCACCTGCTCGTGCACCTCTTCACGCACGACCACAGGCTTGGGCGCGGTCACGTCCGTCTTCACCGCCTCCGCGATGATGCCGACAAACTCCCCGATCGAGCGGGCCAGCGGCTTCTTTTTCGGTTCGGCCATTGCGCCCACCTCCGTCGACCACCCTTAGTGGTGGTCGTGCTTGGCGTGCCTCGTCGCTTCCAGAGCTTTCAAAGCCTTGTCCGGCGTCAGCCACTCTTCCAGCTTCTCGTCAAACAACGCCACCGGGGCTGAGTCGCACGACCCCAGGCACTCAACCTCGACCAGCGTGAACTGCCCGTCGTCGGTCGTCTCGCCCACGTCGATCCCGAGCTTCGCCTTCAACGTGTCGGTGATCTTCGCGTAGTCATGGCACTCGCACGCGATGCTGCGGCAGACCGCGATCAGGTGCTTGCCCTTGGGCTTAAGCCAGTATTCCTCGTAGAAACTGGCGGTGTCGTACACGTCGCTGGGCTGAACCTTCAGCACCTCGGCGATCTCGATCATCGCCTGAGGCGGGATCCACCCGTACGCATGCTGAACCTCGTGCAGGCACGGCAGCATCGCCCCCATGCTGTTCTCGTACCGCGGCAGGATCGTCTGCGCGATCTTCTGCTTCATCGCCGGCGTGAGATAAGGCTCCGCCCGCCGCTCGATCTGCATGCTGCCCGATGGTTTCGTGATCCAAGCCATAGACCCAAAGGTAGCACGGGCTTCCAGCCCGTGTCTTTAAAGCCCACTCCCAGAGGGAGGGGGTCGGGGACGGGTTCGCCTTTCATTCCATCAACGAGTGTGAGCCCGTCTCAAGGCCTCGGCACCCAATCCACCCGCAGCTTTCCCGACCCGTCCTTCGTCACCGTCACGATCGTCGTGCCCGGCGTCAAGTTGATCTGCTGAGGCGAGCCCGGATTCCCCACCGAATCGATCGACAGGTACAACGCCCAATCGTCCGGCACCGCGTACTTCGACACTCCCTTGCGGTCCCCCGGCGGGATCCGCTCCTCCGCCACCACCACGTTCTTCCCGGCCCCGCCCGCACGCACCAGCTGGGCGTACAGCGGCTCGGGCGAATTGTTCCGCACGTCTGCCACATACCCGGATTTGCACCCGCCCAGTACCGCCGCAGCCAACAGGACACCCGCGATCTTGACCGGCCGCCCGAACCAATTCCTACCGCTGTTCATCGTGCGCTCCCTGTGTTCCCGCCTCCCAACCAATCCGACGCCCGCCGATCTTAGCGGTTCCAAACATCCGGAGCCCGACACGCGTAACCTCCACCAGGGCGGTCGTGGGCCGCCCGTCCGCAGGGGTCACCATGCGCCGCAAAATCACCGCCATTCTCCTCGCTTCCCTCGCCGGCCTCACCGTCCCGCTGACCGGGTGCTTCCTGCCCAGCAGCGTCACCGGCATCGCCGACAGCAACAGCGCCGACGGCTTCAAGGACCGCCTCGGCAACACTCCCACCCCCACCGACCCCGACGCCCCCGCTGGCACCGCCGACGACGGCCGGTCCAAAATCACCATCCGCCAGATCGACGCCTGGACCAACGCGTTCGCCGACCGCTGGGCTTCGTACATCCAGGACGCCACCACGCGCCTGATCGACGAAAACTCTACCCCCGAGCAACGCCGCGCCGCCCTCGCCCTCAAGTCCGCCTCCATCTCCTCCGTCTACGACATCGCCGTCCGCAACGACCCGCTCACGCAACTGCTCGACATGGTCGTGCTCGCCTCGCTCGAACATCGCGTGTGGGTCAAAGAAGGCCTCGCTGAAAAGCTCTTCGGCGACCGCGCCCCCATCCTCACCGACGCGATCACCTCCCTCTACGAAGACATCAGCGTCACTTCGATCAACGCGATGAACGGCGAGCAGTACGACCTGCTCACCGAGACCATCCGCGACTGGCGCGACAAAAACCCCGACATCCGAGCGGTCGAGTTCGTCCGCTTCTCCGAGTTCGCCGCCGCCCGGGCTGCGGACATCCGCCAGCAGATCCGCTCGTCGGGGCTCTTCGCCCCCATCGACGAAGCCACCCGCGTCGCTGAAGAACTCAAGCAGCTCGGCCAACGCGGCATGTGGGTCGGCCTCCGCGCCCCGCAACTGCTCTCCTGGCAGACCGAAGGGCTCGTCGACCAGATCCTCTCGCGCCCCGAGATCGCCCAGGCCCTCTCGGGCGACACCAGCCTCGCCGCTTCCGCCGATCGCATCAGCCGCGCCGCCGCCCAGCTCCCCGCCGACATCAAAGCCGAACGCGAAGCCCTCATCCTCGCCCTCGACCAGCGTGAGAAGACCCTCGGCTCCATCGTCCACGAAGTGCGAGGCACCGTCGAAGAAAGCCGCAAACTCCTGGCCGACACCGAGCCCATGCTCAAGAACACCGAGCAGGTCGTCAAGAACGTCGACACCGTCGTGAAGAGCGCACAAGAACTCACCAAAGCCCTCACCGAGACCGTCAACGCCGCCGACAAGATCGCAGCACGCTTCGAAACCCCAAAACCCAAGCCCGGCGACGCCCCCGCCGCCCCTCAGCCTGCCGAAGCCGACTTCAAGATCGCCGAGTACACCCAAGCCGCCCAGCAACTCACCGTCGCGGTCCAAGAACTCAACACGCTCGTCGCGTCGACCAGCGGCCTCATGACCTCCCCCGCCTGGCAATCCCGCCTCGACGAGTTCGACGCCCTGGGCAAGAAACAGATCGCCGAAGCCGAAGCCAAAGCCGTCAACCTCACCGACGCGGTCTTCTGGCGGACCCTCACGCTGATCGGCGCGTTCTTCGTAGGCCTCTGCGGCTGGTCGGTGCTGCGGTGGAAGCTCGGGAAGTAACCCCACCCACCGTCGCCGCTCTTAGCACCCAACCTCAAAGTCCCGCACATAGTCATCGTAATCGAAGAAGTCCGCAAACCCGTCGCGGTTGTGGTCCGCCGACCGGCAAGGCGGGCACACCTCGGTCTCAAAGCACGTCACATACGCGTCGTAGTCGAAGAAATCGAGGAACCCGTCGTCGTTGAAATCGCCCGGGCACGTGGCCGCCCCCGGAACTGCCGCTGCGTTGATGATCCCGAACCCTTCCACAAACACGGGGTCCGACACGCCCCCGCGGCTCGCGGTGCCAAAGAGCGACGTGCGGATCTGCCCCACCGTCCAGCACGGGTGCTCGCCCACAATGCACGCCACCGCCGCCGCCACCAGCGGCGTACTCAGGCTCGTCCCGCTCACCTGCCCAAGGTCGGTATTGCTCCGGCTCGACACCGTCAATGTGTTCACGCCCCGCGCAAGCACCTCGGGCTTCACGCGACCGTCCGCTGTCGGCCCGTCGGAACTGAACCCGGCGATATTTCCAAACTCATCCACCGCGCCGCACGTGATCACCTCGAGCGCGTCCGCCGGCGCGATGATGCTGCTCGTCGCGGGGTTCCCGTCGTGCCCCTCGTTTCCCGCAGCGGTCACGCACACGACGCCGTTGGCCGTCGCGATGTTCACCGCGAGGGTCGTGACCGCCGTCGCACCGTCCAGGTCCGCCTGCGTGTACCAGTCGATGTATCCGAGGCTGCTGGTGCAAACATCCGCCCCGAACGACTCGGCGAACTCGAGCCCTGCAACGTAGTTGTCCTCCTCGACCGGCGTCTCGCTCGCGTAGTCCTCGGTCTTGCACAGCACAAACGACGCGTTGTACGCCCCGCCCACAAGAGTGTCAGGCCAGTACGACCCGATGCAGCCGAGGATCCACGTCCCGTGCCGGTGCTGATCCGGATGGTCCGACGGCTCGATCGCCACGTTCGCGTCATTGCGGACAAAGTCGTACGACGCGATGACGTCCAAAGGCCTGCCCGGCGCGTTGAACGCGGTGTGCGTCGTGACAAACCCGGTGTCGAGAATCCCGATGACAACGCCCTCTCCGCGTGCCCCGCGGCTATGGACCGTCGGCACGCCGATCTGCGTCAACTGGGCCGACGATGCCCCGTAGAAATCCCGCGAGCCAAAGTCGCCGGGCGTCAGCGTCGTCTCTTGAGGCCGGTCGACGCGCCCGCCACGCACGGGCACGACCCGCGTCACGCCCGGCAGGGCTGAGATCGCCGCCAACTGCTCCGGCGTCGCTTCAACACTCACCGCGTTGAGCCATCGGCTCCGCTGATGCACCCGCGCCCCCGTCGCCGCCACCGCCGACTCATATCTCGCCGCCACCGGGAGGTCCCGCGCATCAAACAGCCCCGGCACGCTCCGCCGACGCTCGCGCCGCGCCACCGCACGCGGGTCCGCTGACAAAGGGAGTCCCGCCACCGCCGCCGCTTCATGGGCGGCGGACTCAAACCCCTTGTCCGCCAGATAGACCCAATGCCGAGGCTCAGCCCCCATCGCGGAACTCACGCAACCAAGACCCGACACCAGACCAGTGATCAACGCCGCGATGGAGCCGTTCCGCATGAGATCCTCCGAAAGAAACAGGCCGCGGTCACCCCGCAGCCTGTGAAACACACCGATTCTCGCACGACATTCACAAACGAGGTATCAGCACCCCGACTCAAACTGTAACACAAACGCGTCATAGTCGAAGAAGTCCACAAACTGGTCCCCGTTGAAGTCCGCCGTACGACCCGGTGGGCAGATACTGGTCTCAAAGCAGTTCACGTAGTCGTCATAGTCAAAGAAATCCAGGAAACCGTCCCCGTTGAAGTCCGCCGCGCAGGGCGGCTCGCACACGTCCGCCGTGCCGTTCCCATTGCCGTCCGCGCACGTCGTGAACGCCCCGGCCCATGTCCCGCCCGCGCCGCTGCAACTCGCGTTGGTCAGCGAGAGACAGAACCCGTTGCTAAAGCAGCACGCGCCCGTCGGCTGAGGGCAATTCGCGTTCGCACAGTTCGTGCCAACCCCGCGGAATGTGCCTGCCTGAAGCGCACACTGCCCCGACGTTGTCGTGATGCACGACCCGTCAGGCAGGCAGCAAGCGCCCGTCGGGCACGTGTTGTTGGGACCGCAAGACGTACCGGCGCC
This sequence comes from Phycisphaera mikurensis NBRC 102666, assembly GCA_943369765.1. Classification (GTDB taxonomy): domain Bacteria; phylum Planctomycetota; class Phycisphaerae; order Phycisphaerales; family UBA1924; genus UBA2396. Next base: position 85,004 of record CALROI020000015.1, read on the forward strand.
CGCGAAGTTGCCCCCCGCGCCGCCGCACTGCTCAGCCGTAAGCCCCGAGACGCAGAACCCGTTGACGAAGCAGCACGCACCCGTCGGCTGGGGGCAATTCGTCCCCGCGCACGTCGTCCCGTCGCCCTGGAAGGTCCCGCCCGCCGCCGCACACTCCCCCGTCGTCGTCGTCACGCACGAACCATCGGGCAGGCAGCACGCGCCCACGCCCGGCGTGCAATTCAGGCTCGACCACGTCGTCTTGCTCACCCAATCCCCCGTCGGACGACAAATCCCTTGCGTCAACTGACTGAACTTCGCCCACCCGCCATTGGGCGGACACCCGAAGGAACCGCAGTTGAGACCAAACAACCAGTTCGCCGTCGGAACCGCAAGCCCAGACACATCAGTACACGGAAACGCGTTGCGCTGCTGGTTCGGACTCGCGGAACAGGGGTTGGCCGGCGGGCTGTTGTGCCGGTCGATCCGGAACGCCACCGTGAACTTGCGCGAACCGTTGTCGTTCAGGATCAGCTGCTCGGGGTCACCCGGATCAATCAGAAACTGCAGATTCACGCCGTTGGTCCCCGGCGGGATCGTGATGTGGGGCAGAATGTCTCCGTCGGACGAAAAGGTCGCGACCAGCGTCCCCGTCGTCGGCTCGCCCTCGTAGAACAAAAGCGACCACTGCGTCACCGTCGTCACGATCGCCCCGCTCGTCACGACGATCACCTCGGTCTGGTTGTGCCTGATCGGCCACTCTGCTGCGGGCACCGTGTACGTCGCGGCGAACATCTCCCCCTGCGCGAACCCCGCCTGCGCGACAAACGATCCGCCACTGAAATCCGCGTCAGTGTGGCTCGCCAGCGCGTTGCACGCCCGATCGCCAAACCCCCCGTCCGACACTCCGCGAGGCGTCACGCGCAACGTTCGAAGCTCGGTCAGATTCACCGGCACCTGGATCGTGCCGCGGGCCGATGGCGTCGCGACGATCGGCGCCTGAGCCGTCGCCGTCCCCCCCACCGCCGTCGCTGCTCCCACCGCCGCCACGATCAACGCACGGCACACGCTCTCAGTCCATCCACGACGCATCCTGCACCTCCGAACGGCACTCCGGTTCAATCTCTCCGACACATCCAGCAACTTCAGAATACTCGAAATCCGGGATGGAACCACCCCGAACGTCGCGCAAACGCGACCATTTCCCGCAGAACGCGGACCCAATCCCATCCGCACCCGTCTCCGAACGGTTCCCGGGCCCGGAACTTTCTCGTTCTCGGACATGGACCCGCGAGCGGCGCGATACGCTCCGCAGCGTGACTGTTCCCCCCACCAACACCGCCAGAGATGCCGCCGTCGACATCGTGCGGACCCTGCGCGACGCCGGGCACCTCGCGTACTTCGCCGGGGGGTGCGTCCGTGACGAACTCCTTGGGCGCACCCCGAGCGACTACGACGTCGCGACCGACGCGGTGCCCGAGCGCGTGCGCGCGCTCTTCCGCAAGACCGAGGCGGTCGGTGCCTCGTTCGGTGTCATCCTCGTGAAGCACGCCGGGCAGGTCATCGAGGTCGCGACGTTCAGGTCCGACGGCGCTTATTCCGACGCCCGCCGCCCCGACTCGGTCCGCTTCAGTTCGCCCCAAGAGGACGCCGCCCGGCGCGACTTCACCGTCAACGCCCTGTTTCTTGACCCGCTGGACACCGCCGAACGCCCGGCCGGACGGCTGGTCGACTACGTCGGCGGTCTCGTCGATCTTGAGCGCCGCGTGCTCAAAGCCGTCGGAGACCCCGAGGCCAGGCTGCGCGAAGACCACCTCCGTGCGCTCCGCGCGGTCCGGCTTTCGGGAAAGCTCGGGTTCTCGATCGATCCGAGGACCGCGGACGCGATCCGCCGGCACGCGACGGCCCTCACCGGGGTGAGCCGCGAGCGAATCGGAGACGAGGTGCGGGCGATTCTTGAATCCCCCAGCCGAGCGACCTCCATCGCTCTGATGCACGGCTTGGGGCTCGAAGAGTCCGTCATCAACCTGAGGAACCGGGATTCTGGCCAGACGCCCTCGTTCCAGCGGGTCCGGCGCCTTTCCGCCGCGGCCAGCCCGTGCGCCGCTCTGGCCGCTTGGTGCGAGGATCTCTGCGTGACGCTTTCCGCAAGCGAGATCCGGCCCAAAGTCACCGTGGTGCGCAAAGCCCTGTGCCTGAGCAACGCCGAAGACGAGGCTCTTACCGCGACCCTGAATCGCCTGACCTTTCTCCGCCTGAACTGGGCAACAGGGTCGATCGCGTCGCGAAAGAGGCAGGCATCGGGGCCCGGGTTTGCCGATGCGGGCGAGGTTCTGACAAGCGAGAACCAGTCCGCCGCGACCGAGATCATTCGTCAGGTGGCAGCACTCGCGAACGACGGCATCGGACTCGCCCCATTGCCGCTGGTGGTTGGCGACGACCTGGTCGCTGCGGGATTCCGTCCCGGTCCTCAGTTTCGTCAGGTTCTTGATCGGGTCTATGACGCGCAATTGGAGGGGACGATCAGAGAAAAAGCGGCGGCCATGGAACTTGCCGCCCGATGGTTCGTCTGAACCAGACGTCGTTGCGGTGTGGTGCGTGGTCGCACCGCAACGACTCGATGAAGCTCCTTCGCCTTGGGGTTTCGACTACAGTTCGGCAGTGCCGGTTTCGTGCGCCTTCGTGCGCCAAGTCGGCAAGAAGTTGGATAAACATCCCCAATCAGGGGGCAATCGAGGTCGCCTATGAAAAAGACTCGGATTCAAAGCAACGTTCTTGGTGGTCGCTTCTGGCGCGGGCTTGCGGGACTTGCGTTTGCGGCCGGCGGGTGCGTCGGCGTCATGACCGCTGGCCAACTCTCCGCGAGCACACTTGCCTCTGTGGCGATGGGTGATGAGGAGGACGTGATTGTTCTCAAGAACGGGAACATGGAGATCCGAGGCGAGATCCTCTCCGAGACCACCACGACGATCACATTCAAGGGGAAGATGTCCGGGATCACGATTGAGAAGGAGTTCGCGAAGAGCGATCTGGTCTCGATCACGCGGGGCAAGAAGGCCGGCGGCGATGCGGCCAAGCCCGCTCCCGCGGCTGTTCCCGGGACTCCGTCCGCGGCACCGACCCAGCCGGCCAAGACGGACGGCTCGTCGACGGACGTGAAGAAGAAGAACATCTACATCATCGACATGTCGGGCGAGTTCGGCGTGGACGTGACACAGACCCCGATCCGCGCCGCGGTCAAAGACGCGATGAGGAACCAGGCCGAGGTCATCATCTGCGTGCTTGACTGCAAGCCCGCGGACGACAACGGCACGCCCGCTTCGGCGGAGGAGCGTTTCGACGAGATCTTCCGGTCCGAGGTGGTGACCCCGATCTTTGTCGAGGAGATTCCCCGCGACTGGAAGCCCAAGCCTCGCGTGGTGTTCTGGGTGAAGAACGCGGTCGGCGGGTCGGCGATGCTCCCGTTCGTCTGCCCGGAAGTCTACATGTCGAAGGACGCCATCTGGGGAGGGATCGGGTATCTGACCTCGCAGTTTGAAGGGGTCGGCAACGCGGTCGTGCAGCACAAGCAGTACTCGCTCCGCATCGGGCACGCGCAGGGTTGGGCCAACACGGGCGGGTACAACCCGAACCTGATCAACGCGATGGCGGCCGCTCCGTACGTGATGAGCTACAAGATCACCGGCGACAAGGTTGAGTTCTTTGAACGCATGCCGGACCCGCTCAAGGGTGAGGTCCTGCTGACCGACGATGGCGTGGGCTCGAACCGTGACACGATCAAGGAAACCCTGGAGAACAAGGGGAACGACTGCCTGACGCTCACGCCGAAGGTCGCGCGGGACATCCGGGTGTCCAAGGGCACCGTGGAAACGATCGACGAGTTGATTTTCAATCTCGGGTACGAGCGGACGGGATCGATCGTGGCCGGTCGGTCCAAGTCGATCATGGAAGGCTGGAAGAAGGAAGTTGTCGAGGCGAAGAAGGGGATCCGCCGAGCGATCGACGAGTATCTTGATGTTCGCGTCGAAGCCCCGGGCGACTACCAGGCCCGCACCAAGGCCCGAGGCATCCGCAAGAACCGGATCGAGCGAATTCTCGCGATCCTTGAGAAGTACGAAGAGGCGATTTCGCCGCAGTGGCGCGGGCAGAACCGTGTTCCGCCGAACGCGAACCTCAAGCAGATTATCGACAACATCAAGACCGAGCAGTTGCTCGACAAGCCCGAAGGCCGCTAGTTCGCCAAGAGTGGGGTCTTCGCACGCAGAGTCATTTCGGGGGTCCGGCCAAAGGTCCGAGCCCGCCGTTCAGAGTTTCAAGTCATGCTGAAAGGGAAGGTTGACCAATGAAAGCAGCACGTTTGATCGCCGCAGGATTTGCGGGTTTGATGTTCGCGACTCAGGCCGTCCAGGGTGCCGCGCTCCCGATCGTGGCGCTGATGCCGTCGGCGGTGTTGTCGCAGCCCGAGAAGAAGGCGGAGCCGGGCGTCGCCCCGGCCACGACGATTCCGGCAAAGGATGCCAAGGAAGCGAAGGACGACCGGGCCACGGACGGCAAGACCAAGGCCGCCGTGATCACGTTCGGCGATGAAGAGAACGGTCACATGGTGGGGATCTTCGCGACCGCCGACTCGTTCCGCCAGACCATCAAGATGCTCAAGGATGAGAAGGTCGACGTGGTTGTCGTCCGATTCAAGTCCGGCGGTGGAGCGTTGCTCGAGATCCAGAAGCTGTCGGACGTGTTCCACTTCGATTTCAAGAAGGATTTCCGGCTTGTCGCCTGGATCGACTCGGCGATTTCGGCCGCGGCGATGAGCGCGCACTGCTTCGAGGAGATCTACTTCACGCCCCAGGCGAATTACGGTGCCTGCACGGGCTTCTCCGGGCGTCTGAACGCGATGAAGGGCCCCGGGCTTGAGCGCGTGCTGATGGACATGGAGAAGATCTCCGTCCGAGGCGGGTACGACCCCAAGATCATGCGGGCGATGCAGATCTCCGCGATCGCGGAAGAGTCGGAAGAGCTCAAGATCTCCCCCCCATGGGGCGCTCTGTCCGCGAACGTCAACGAGGACACCGGCGAAGTCACGTTCTACCAGGACGCAACCTCGGGGAGCATCGTGCTCAACCCCAAGGGCGGCGTGCACGTCCTGACGTTCAACGCTCTCGAGGCGGAGAAGGTCAAGTTCTCCAAGGGGACCGCGGCGAACCTCGAAGAGCTTGGCAAGGCGATGGGCCTCACTGAGGTTGAGTGGGTCGGCAAGCCGGACAAGCGGTTCATCTGGCCGGTGAGCAAGGCAGAGCAGTTCATGATCGACTTCCGGAAGAAGACCAAGATCGATCAGGAGAACTTCAACCGGTACATGAACAACCTCAACAACTTCCTCAACCTCGCCAACGGGGCGAACGAGGCGGACCGAGGCAAGCTGGTCGGTCAGGCCCGCCAGTGGCTCAACCAGATCAAGGCGATGGTCAAGAACAACCCGAACTGGACCATTTTCAACTTCGGCGGCGAGGAAGAGTACCAGGCGTGGGTTGAGCAGGTCGAGAAAGCGATCAAGCAGCTTTCCCAGCGGAATCGCTGATCCGACTGCCGCGTCTTTGAATCTCCATCTGTGGATCTTCAGAAGCCCCGGGCCTTCCCCGGGGCTTCTTCTTTTTTGATCCGGGGTTCTGAAACTTCCGGACGGGGGTTCCCAATATGATTCGGTCCGACTCGGCCTTGCCCGGGGCGGCGTGGAGCTTGCCGGTGCCGAACCCCTCAGCCATCTCGAACGACGCACGCGCGGTTCCGACCCTTGAGTGGGAGCGCAGCCACGCCCTGTGGACACAACTGACACTCGTGCTGGCCCTGGCCCCCGGCGTCGGGCACATTCTGGCGATCGGTGCGACGCTCGTCCTGTGGCTGATGAAGCGGGACCAGTCGTCGTTCGTCGATGATCACGGGCGCGAGGTGCTGAATTTCCAGATCTCGTTCCTGATCTACGGGCTGTTATGCGTCCCGCTCATGTTCATCCTGGTCGGGTTCCCGATGATCATCGTGCTGTACATCGTCTCAGTGATCGCCCTGATCCGAGGGGCGGGGGCGGCCCAACGGGGCGAACTGTTCCGGTACCCCATGTGCCTGCGGTTCATTCGGTAGCGGCGTAGACTGATCGCGTGGCACTCCTTGAAGCCCATGAACTGAAGAAGTCTTTCGCCGGCCGGACGGTCGTCGACGGGGTGTCGTTCTCGGTTGAGCGGTCCAAGGTGGTCGGGCTCTTGGGGCGGAACGGGGCGGGAAAGACGACCAGTTTCCGGATGACCATCGGCATGATCGATGCCGACGGGGGCCGGGTGGTGTTTGACGGGAAGGACGTCTCGGGGCTTGCGATGTACCGCAGGGCACGGCTCGGGATGGGATATCTGAGCCAGGAGCCCAGCGTTTTTCAGCGGCTCACGTGCGAGCAGAACCTCTTGGCGATTTTGGAGACCCAGCCGCTCTCGGGGCGTGACCGTGCGGCACGGGCGAAGGCCCTGCTTGAGCAGTTCGGGCTTTCGCACAAGGCGGGGCACGCGGCGCGGACATGCTCGGGGGGCGAGCGGCGGAAGCTGGAGATCGCCCGGGCGCTGGTCACCAAGCCGAGTTTGATCCTGCTGGACGAGCCGTTCAGCGGCGTTGACCCGATCGCGGTCGAGGACCTCCAGAGGGAGATCCGGACGCTCGCGGCGACGGGGATCGCGTTTTTGATCACCGATCACAATGTGCAGCAGACCTTGCGGGTGTGCGACTCGGCGTGCATCGTGGATTCCGGACGGGTGCTGTTCCGGGGAACGCCCAAGGAACTGATCAACGATCCACGGGTGAAGCAGGCGTATCTGGGCGGGCTGTTCCGAGGGGACGAGTTTGACGATGTGCCGCCTGGAGCAAAGCCATGAAGAGGATGACTGCGGTCGTGGGGTTTCTCGTCGTTGCGGCTGGGCTCATGACGGGCGGGTGTGCGGAGCGCCGGTTGTCGATCACGTCGGAGCCCGCGGGGGCGACGGTGTGGGTGAACGACGTGGAGGTCGGGCGGACGCCTGTGGAGGCCAATTTCACGCACTACGGGATGTACGACGTCAGGCTGAGGCTTGACGGGTACGAGCCGATCGCGACGAGCGCGGAGGCGAAGGCGCCGTGGTACGAGTTTGTGGGCGCGGACCTGATCACCGAGGCTGTGCCGTTCGGGGGTCTTGACGGGAGCGGGGGCGGGGTCATGACGCGCGTGGCGTGGAACTTTGCGATGCGGCCTGCGCTGGAGCGGACCGGCGACCGGGCGGCGTTCGAGGCGGACCTGCTGGAGCGGGCCAAGGCACTCAAATCGCGGCTTTCGCCCCAAGAGACGAATGCGGAGACGAATGCGGAGACGGGCGGAAGTTCGGCGGCACCGGGGCGGTAAGGGCTCGATCTCGGGCGGGGGAGCCGACGACGGTCAGGCCTGGGGCGACGTCGCGAGTCACGATGGCACCGGCGCCGACGATCGCGGAGTTGCCAACGGAGAGATTGGGGAGGATGCGCGACCCGAGACCGACGAGGGTGCCATCGCCGATGGTGACGCGGCCGCCGAGGATGGCACCGGGGGCGAGGTGCGCGTTGGTGCCGATGCGGCATTCGTGCTCAACCACGGCGGCGGTGTTGATGATGGCGTGGTCGCTGATGACCGCGAAGGAATGGACGACGGCAGTGGGACCGATGTAGACGCCGCGACCGAGCGTGGCGGAAGCGTGAACGACGGCGGAGGGGTGAACGAGGGCTCGCGCGAAGTGGTTCGCTCTCGCGTGGAGTCGGCCGAGCAGGTCGCGACGAAACGCGAGGTCTCCGAAGGCGAGGATGGCTGGCGTGGTTTCCCGGCTGGCGAGGAACTCGTCGAGGTTGCCGAGTCTTGGAATGTGGAGGAGCCGAGCGGCGACCGGATCGGGATGGTCGTCGTAAAGCCCGACGACGCGGAAGCCCGCGAGGGCGGCGGCCTCGGCGACGACGAGGGCGTGGCCTCCCCCGCCCAGGATGACGATCGAATCGGGCATGGGGTCACTATCGGACGCGCGGCGGGGGTTGGCTGCAACTAGACTTGCGCATGGAAAGCGTTCGGATCGGGGTGGTCCGGTATCTCAACACAGCCCCGTTGATTGAGGGCCTAGACCGCGTGAGCGGGCTGACGATCGTGCCTGCGGTGCCGGCGGGGCTGGCGGACATGCTGCGGTCTGGCGCGGTGGATATCGCGTTGGCGTCGATTGTGGACCTCGCGGGAGGGAGTGGCGGGCTGGGAGCAGTTCCGCTGACTGTGTTGCCGGTGGGGATGATCGGGTGCGACGGGCCGACGCTGACGGTGCGGGTGTTCTCGCAGGGGCCGCTTGAGGCGGTGCGGGAGATTCACGCGGATGTGGAAAGTCACACGTCGGTGGTTCTGTGCCGGCTTTTGTTCAAGAGGCTGTTTGGTCGAGAGGTGTCGATCGTGCCGTATCGGCCTGAGGCGGGGCGTCCGGGGGCGGTTCTGTTGATCGGAGACAAGGTGGTCACGGACGTGGCGGCGACGGCTGGGTACTCGCACCACTTGGATCTTGGGGAGGCTTGGCATCAGGCGACGGGGCTGCCGTTTGTGTACGCGGCGTGGGCGTGTCGGAGTGCGGAAGCCGGGGACGCGAGGATTCAGGGGGCGGCGGCGCTCCTCGATCGTCAGCGGCGGCACAACAGGACGAGGCTTGATTGGATCGTGGCGGCGCGTGCGGAAGCGGCGGGCTGGCCGAGAGATTTGGCGGCGAACTACCTTGGGAGTCTGCTGCGGTACGACCTGGGGGCACGCGAGCGCGAAGCGGCGGATCTGTTCATCACGGAGGCTGCCTCGCACGGGTATCTCGGCGAGGGTCGCTCGGGGGCGCGGCTGACGTGGAACGGCGGGGGCTGAGGCATGCCTCCTCTGCCACGGATCCGTGTGCCGATGCTGGCGGAACTGGCGCGCGAGCTTCGCTTTGCGCCGCGGCCTGCGTTGCTGCGTGCGGTGGAGCGGGCTGAGGCCTTGATCGCGACCCTCGACCCCGCGGCGACGATGCCCGCGGAATGGGTTGTGTTCAAGATCACGGGGTACAGGCCCGAGCGTTGGCCGGAGGACCCCGAGTTGTCCACCGCGAGCGGTGCCGAGCTGCGCGGCGGCTTGTCGTCGCTCGTGGACTTTCTCTGCCATCAGGCGGCGTGGACCCTGGGAGAAGCGCAGGCTGCGGGTGGCGTGACGCGGGCGGAGCTTGCGAGATCGTGGGGGGTCAGCGAGAAGACCCTCGATCGTCTGCGGGGCGAAGGGCTGACCTCTCGGCGGGCCATCCGGGAGGATGGGAAGGTCGTGCTGGTGCTGATGCCCGGGATCATCGCGTGGGGGAGGGCGGCGTTCGCGGATCGTCTTTCCGAGGCGGGGCGAACGACACGATTGACGGAGGATGAGCGAGCGAGGTTGGTACGGATCGCGGAGCGATACCGGCGGAGGTTCGGGTGCTCGCTCAATCAGACGGCCAAGGCGATCGCAGAGCGGGAAGTGCGGAGCCTAGAAGGGATCCGGCAATTGCTGCGAGGGGAAGAAGCTCGTCGCCGCGCGGTCGGCCAGCCCGTGATTTTCTCGGAACGAGCGCCGCTCGACGAGAGGGCGGGGCGGTGGATGGAGCGTGCGTGGCGGCGCGGTGCTGAGCCGGGTGACATCGCTGAGCGAGCTGGGTGTGCTCGCGCCGGGGTTCAGCGGGCGATCAACCTCTGTCGTCACGCGAGGATTCTTGGGGTGCCGCTTCAGGAGACGGCCGGACCGATCATCGCCGACCCGGTGCCGATGCCGCTGCTGGAGGTACCAGGCAAGTCGATCCGTCCCACGTTCGGCCGATCCGGGGAGACGGACCTGGCTCGGTTGATCGAGTCTTCGCGAACGCGGGTGGTCGTCGGGCCGAAGGATGAGCGGGCGATGTTGATCCAGTACGGCGCGCTTCGAGCGGCATCCGACGCGTGGGCCCGCTCGACGCCTGCGGCCAACCCGCAATCGGAAGCGCTGGATCAGGCGGAGACCGCTCTTCGATGGGCTGCGCGTCTGAAAGCGGAGTTGATCAGGCCTCTTCTGACGCTGGCGGTCGAGACGGTAGAGGCTGTCATCGGGGCCCCCTTTGAGACACTCGGCGTCCAAGACGCTGGTGAGCTGATGACGATTCAGCTCGATGTCATCCGGGACACGGTCGACCATGCGGACCCGGCGGGCACGGGGCGTCTTGCTGGAGCGGCGGCTCTCGGGCTCAGCACTGCTGCGTCGCGGTGGGTGAAGCTGCACCCCAAGCCCAAGTCCGCGATGGGAGTTCCGCGGGCCGTGAGGACGCTTCCCGCTGGAGTTTCAGTGCGAGACTGGACCCTTCATGTCGCGGTGTGGCAGGCGTGGCTTGAGCCCGACGCGAGAGTCCGCGGTGTGCTCGGGAAAATGCCCGAGGAGAGCGCGACCTTGCTCGGGCTGCGTTTCGGCTGGCTTGGGGAGAGGCCCCTGACGCAGACGGAGGTCGGGGCGAGGCTTGGATGGTCGCGGATCTCGATGCCCCGGGCGGAGCGGGTGGCGATTCGGCTGGGCCTGGCGCTGGCGCGCGGGATCTCGCCATGACGACGGGACCGGACACGCTGGTGGTGCACCCGGGTGGCGCGCTGGGGGACTTTGTGCTCTGCTGGCCTGTGGTCCGCACGTTGATTTCGGCAGGGCGTCGGGTCGGGATGGTGTCTGCGGCGTCACGGGCGAAACTCACGGCACAATGCCTGGACGTGATCGCTTTGCCGGACCATCTCACGCCGTGGCCTAGGTTGTGGGCGGGCGATGCGCCCGCTGGTTCGCGAGACACGGGTGTTTCACTGGTGATCGCCTTCGGGGAGAGGCCGACGTCGTGGATCGATGCGGCGAAGGACCTGTTTCCGAGGGCTCGAGTGCTTGTCGAGACGGGGACGCTGGATCGCGTGCTGGCTTTGGAACTGGCCTCGCGCTTCGCGGGCGAGAGCGGGCCTGACATCCACGGGTTGCCGAGGAATGTCCCGAACCGGAGGGTTGTGCTGCACGCGGGATCGGGGGGCGTGCCCAAGCAGTGGCCTTTGACGAGCTGGGTCGGCCTCGCGGATCTGGTTGTTCTCGATGGCCATGGGGTCGAGCTCATCGCGGGCGAGTCCGAGCGGGAACGGTGGAGCGGCGCGGAACAGTCGTTGTTCGATCATGCGGGGGGGAGGTTCATCGAAGCGGTCGATGAAATGGCGGACCTGCTCAGTCCGGCCATGGCGTTCGTCGGAGCGGACTGCGGCCCTTCGCATCTGTCGGCGCAGCTCGGGACTCCGACGCTTGCGCTGTTCGGCCCGACTTCGCCGGAGCGGTGGGCCCCGGTGGGCCGGTTGGTTCGCATCTTGGAGGCCAAAGACGGTACGATGCGATCGATCGGGGTGGACGAGGTGAAGGGTGGCCTTGATCACTTGATCGCGGAGTCACGGCAGTCTTGAGGACGCAATTGGCACGAACTTTCCGATGGCTCGGCACGCTGGCGTGGATCGGCGGTCTTGTGCTGGTCCTCGCGTGGATCGCGGGCCGCGCGTTCACCGATCGCTGGCACTGGTCGCAGTACTGCTACTGGCTTCCAAGTCTTCTCACGTTCCCTGCCGCCGCATGCTGCGCCGCGGCGGGGATGGGGGTGCGATCGCTTTCCCGCGGCATCGCGGGCGGGCGCCGGGTCCCGGGGCGGAGTGAGCTTCGCGCCGGTGTCGCGACAATCCTGCTGATTTCGGGTGGCTTGGTTTATGCGAGCGTCGTCGAATGGCGGTTCCTTCGGGGAAGCCCGGCGGAGAGCTCGACGAGATTCCGAGTTCTGCACTGGAACGCGACGGGCCAGATCGGAAAGGTCTGGGCCGATCGCATCATCGCGCAGGATCCGGACCTGGTCGTGATCAACCCGGCGAGCTACCAACCGTGGGAGTCCATGATCGAGAGGTATCGGCCGTTCGGAGAGCCGCTGTTTCGGTTCGGGTTCACCGTTTTCTCGAAGTACCGCGTGGTGCGTACGGCGCTGTTTCCATTGGACGTTTCGCTTGGTGCCGGGCTGGATCCGCGCGAGGGGGATCGCGTTGTTCGACGGTCGGATCCGGGCCATGTCATGTACTTCGAATTGGACACGACCGCCGTTCTGGGCCGCCCGCTGATCGTCTGGTGTCTTGATCTTCCTTCTGATGTGAGCCTGCACCGTCGCGTGGTGACGGAGGAAGCGGCTCGCTCGCTTGCCTCCTATCCGGGCGCGGTGACGGTGGTGGGTCCGGATGGAATCTGGACGCGAACGACTCCTGAGAAGGCGGGCCTGCCTCGGCCGGACATCATCATGGGAGATCTCAACATCCCTCGCGGGTCCGGCTCTTTGGATGCTCTGGTGTCCGGGCTTGACCCCGTGTACGACCAGGCTGGGCGCGGGCCGTTCGGGACGTGGCCGTACGAGGTGCCGCTGTGGCATCTTGATCAGATGTTCATCGCGCCCTGGCTTCGAGCGATCGACTACGTGCCTGTGGATCTCGGCGGCGGGACACACCGGGCGCATCGCGCGGATGTGACAATCCGTGACGCACTCGGGCGGTGATTCGGGTACACTTGAGGTGTGAGCACGACCGGTCCACAACCTCCTCGGGCCCCCGGCGATGTCTTCCCGGCGACACAGGTGTCGTGGATCGACGACAACATGGAGCGGGGGCCAAGCGGAAGGTCGGAGATCAACAGGCACATCATGCAGGTGTATCGCTGGCCGCTGCGTGTGTATTTCATGGGGACGCGGGACCGCTGGCTGGGGGAGCCGGAGGATGTGGTGGACGGCTTTTTCGCGGATCGACTCTCACGCCCGCAGTTCATCGCGGATTGGCGGGCGAGCGGGCTGAAGCTCAGGCATTGGCTGATCAATGCGTTTTGCTTTTATCTTCGCGAGATGAAGCGCTCGAGGCACCGGCATTCGCACGAGGACCTGGCCCAGGCCGGTGAACCGGAGATCAGCCCGACGGATCTGCGTGAATTGGACAAGGCGTACATCGCTTCGATCGTTCAGCAGGCTCTGGCGGAGGCTGAGCGGTCCTGCAACACCCAGGGGCTGGGCGCGCACTGGCAGGTCTTTTCCATGCACTTCGCGATGGGGAGGCCTTACGACCAGTTTGTGGACGATCTGGGGATCGATCCGGCTCGGGCTGTGGTGATGGCACGAACGGCGAAGAAGAAGTTTCAGGCCTCGCTGCGTGCTCTGCTGAGCAAGGAAACCGACTCCGCGGATCTCGATGCGGAGATCCGCCAACTGCTGGAGGGCTACTGATGCCGTCCGACTCACCGTTTGACCCGATGATGTCCCTTCCGGGGACGGGCAAGCCCGCGGTGGATTTCGGCTCTCGCGTGGGGCTTGATCCCGGCTTGGCTCAGGAGATGCTCAAGATGGGCGTCGCGGACGCGCGGCGTCCGATCGATCGATTGATCGAGCGCCTTGCCAATTCGGGAGGGACGTCGTGGCTTGTCGACGGGCTGCGGCTGCCGCAGTGCGGTTTCGGGGATCAGCCGGAGGACGGCCTGGTTCGCGGGAAACTGACGTTGGCTGCGCTGGACGCCGCCAAGGAGCGTTGCAAGCAGGCGGCCTTCACGAACACCGATGCCAACATCCGCCTTGTCGCGACGGGCGGGTACTACCTGGCGATCGCGGCTGCGGCGGTCCATCACAATCGGCTGATCACGTCGCTGCCGCACGAAGAACTCTGCAACGCGCTGCTCGATCTGGGTGCGGCGGTTCAGGAGCCATGGGCTCTTCTGCTTGGGCGAGCCGCTCTTCTGTTGGGAGTGAGCTGAGGGGCGGTGTTCGCCGGGCGGGCATTCTTGCCGCGTCGTGCGGGCGGAAAGAGAAAAAACGGCCGAGGGGTCCGGGCTGTCCGTCCCGAACCCCTTGATCGGCCGTGCGTCTCAGCTCCCTCCGAACCGAGATCGTCCTGATTCGGAGTCCAACACTTCCGCGGTCGCCCCAGCCCAAACGAACCCGCACCACCGGCGGGTTACACCATAGAGAGCCACCGGATTTGTCCACGTGCGCGTCGGTTCCGAGAATTCTCTTCGCGCTTCTAGAGCCCTTCGAGGAGCAGCTCGGAAGCGGCTTGAACCGCGGCCTTGGTTCCAATCCCGCGTCCGCCGGGGATCAGAATGTGCGGGCGGATCGGGGAGCCTTCTAGGCGTACCCCTTTACTGGTGACGTAGTCCGCGGTGGGGAATTGCAACTCGAAACCATGGGGCAACTTTGCGTGAACCGAGAGGAGCACCTTGCCCGCTGAGGGCTGCCCGAGGATGGCGGCGTTGGCGTGGTCCCGGAGAGCGGCGGCGACAATCTCAGAGGCGCTCGCGCTACTCCGTGAAACGAGGACCGCGATCGGGAGGACGAGGGGCTCTCTGGCGTTTCGGCGGACTCGGAACTTGCGGTCGGTCCATTCGGCCGCTTCCGCCGCCGTCGCTGGGGGGATGCTGTGCGTTCGTTCGTATGCTGCTGCAATATCCCTGCTCACGTAGACACCCAGGACCGTTCCTCGTTCGAGGAAGATGCCCAGGAGATGCGACATGGCGGTCACGGCACCCCCGCCGTTGTTGCGAAGATCGAGCACGATGCCCTTGGCTCTGGGGCGAATTTCGTCGACGAACCCCTCGATGGCCTGCCGGCTGTATCTGTCGTCGTCAAAGCTGCGGATCTTGAGCACGGCGAGATCGCCGGGCTCCCAGGTCAGCGTCTGATTGTCGCGCGATGGTGCCGAGACGGGTGATTCCTCTGGCTGGCGGGAGCCCGGCGCTTTGTCTCCAGTGGTTTCCGAAGGAGCCTTGAGTTTCACGTGGCTGATCCCGAACGATGCGAGCACACGGTTGACCTCTGACGCGAGCTGCGAAGGGGTCCGGGCTTGATCCAAACGCTCGCGAGCTTCCGCGGCCCTTTTGCCCCACATCGAAAAATCAACGCCCATCGTGTAGGCACGTCGGTCGAGCGTTCTTCCGACGGCGTCAACAACTTCTTCCCTCTGCTCGGCCCACCGTGCCGACTCGACCTCCTTCGTGTCGGGCTTGGCGGATTGGTTCTGCGGGTCGAGCATGGGGACCGATTCGGGCTGCCCCGTGGAGAATCGTGCACTCCCGAGCAAGAGGATCAGCATGAACAGGTTCGCGTGCATGGAATGAGAATACACGAGCCCCGGTCAAATCAGGCGTCTTCGACGACGAAGCGGTAGAGAAATCTACCTTTCATAATCCTAACGCGTGAAAGGGAAGGCGTAGATGGCAATTTGTTCGTATTTTGATTGGGCATAAGGGTGTCGCGGGAGAATCGGTGTGGCATTGACCCCTGAGGGGCACCCGCTACCATCTCCGCTCGCCCGAGGTCGGTCTCGGACGAGCGTCGCGTTGGGACTGGACCCGACCGGTTGCCGCTGTAGCTCAGTGGTAGAGCGCACCCTTGGTAAGGGTGAGGTCGTGGGTTCAAATCCCACTAGCGGCTTTTCCGTCCGTGGTTCGGAGCAGTCCGAACGGTCGGCCTAATTCGTGTTGTTCGCCTCACGGCTCGCCTGGTACAGGGAATCAGGCTGGAGAGCCTGACCCTCGAGGCGTCTGGTCTGGTCTTTCTGTCGGGAGTTTTCGTCATGGCCAAAGGCACTTTCAATCGGAATAAACCGCACGTCAACGTTGGCACCATCGGTCACATCGACCATGGCAAGTCCACGCTGACCGCAGCCCTTTCGGCCCGCTCTGCGGCCCGTTTCGGCGGCATCATCAAGTCGTACGCCGAAATCACCAAGGGTGGTACGGTGCGTGACTCCAACAAGACGGTGACGATCGCGTCCTCGCACACCGAGTACGAGACCGACAAGCGTCACTACGCCCACGTCGACTGTCCGGGCCACGCCGACTTCGTCAAGAACATGATCACCGGTGCGGCCCAGATGGACGGGGCGATCCTCGTCGTCTCCGCTGCCGACGGCCCGATGCCCCAGACTCGTGAGCACGTTCTGCTTGCCCGTCAGGTCGGCGTGCCCTACATCGTCGTCTTCATGAACAAGGTCGACCTGGTCGACGATCCGGAACTGCTCGACCTGGTCGAGATGGAAATCCGCGATCTGCTCAAGAAGTACGGCTTCCCGGGTGACACGACCCCGATCGTTCGCGGGCAGTCCAAGCTCGCGCTCGAGAACCCCAAGGACGACAAGGCCTGCAAGCCCATCGACGACCTGTTCGACGCGATCGACAGCTGGATCCCCGAGCCGACCCGCGAGATGGACAAGCCCTTCCTCCTCAGCGTGGAAGACGTCTTCTCGATCAAGGGTCGTGGTACGGTCGCCACCGGGCGTATCGAGCGCGGCATGATCAAGGTCGGCGATCCGTGCGAGATCGTCGGTCTCCGCAAGGAGAACAAGGCCTCGATCGTCACCGGCGTCGAGATGTTCCAGAAGACTCTGGACAGCGGCATGGCCGGCGACAACGTCGGCGTTCTGCTCCGCGGCGTTGAAAAGGACGACATCGAGCGCGGGCAGGTCATCTGCAAGCCCAACTCGATCAAGCCGCACACGCAGTTCAACGGCGAGGTTTACATCTTGACCAAGGAAGAGGGCGGGCGCCACACGCCGTTCTTCACCGGGTACCGTCCCCAGTTCTACTTCCGCACGACGGACGTCACGGGCACCTGTAAGCTCCTCGGCGGGGCTGAGATGTGCATGCCGGGCGACAACGTCCAGATGGAAATCGATCTGATGGACAAGCCGGTCGCGATGGAGAAGGGCGTTCGTTTCGCCGTTCGTGAAGGTGGTAAGACCATCGGCTCGGGCGTCGTCACCGAGATCATTAAGTAAGATCCGGTCGATTCGGATGGTTCCGGGCGAAGACCTAGGATCGTCCACTGTGAGATCAACATCGTCCGGGTCGAAAGGCCCGGACGGTTGTTTCAGGGAATTTGGATCGCGGAAGCCCGAGGCCGATGCCGAGGGAACGCGAAGAAAGCTTGGTGGATCATGGCAAAGAAAAAATCGATGGCCCGCGAGTACTGCTGGCTCCAATGCACGGAAACCGGCGACCTCAACTACCGCACCGAGGTAAACACCAAGGGCGGCATGCCCGAGGGGCTCAAGGAAGGGCTGAGCAAGTACAGCCCCAAGCTGCGTCGCCACAGCATGCACAAGGTCAAGCGCAAGTAATCGCTTCCCGCCGGGAATCGTCGGGACGCAAGTCTCTCGATCGTCCGGCGCAGGGGCGGTGGTTGCCCGTACGGCGGTAGCTCAATTGGTAGAGCAGCGGATTCCAAATCCGCAGGTTGCGGGTTCAAGTCCCTCCCGCCGTGTTCAGATCTCGACGACCTTGAAGTCGATGCCTTAGGACCCACCCATGACCGATCGTGCCATCCAGAACACCGAGTCCAATGAAATGGACCCTCGCGACTCCATCGGCGCCCAACCGACGACGATGCGCGAGCATGGCATGGGGCTGTACAAGCCGGGCCAGGGGTACTGGACTCGTGTCGGAACGGCGATCGGCCTTTTGCTGCTCCTGCTTTCGGGCGTCGCGTGGATCGTCAAGCAGTGCGAGCTCGTCCCGATCCCCATCAGCTCGTGGAAGCTGAACGTCTCAGGAGTGCAGGGCAATCTCGCTTCCGGAGACTCGGCCACAGTCTTCTCCGACACCGTCGAAGGCAAGCAGCCCACAGTGATCGCGACCGCCAAAGTGACCAACGTCGAAACGATCGCCCAAGGTCGCAAGACGGTCTTTCTTGACCAGATCGCCTACACCGAGGGAAACTCGACCGTCGCGTCGGGGAAAGTGATTTCATTCGGCAATTCGACGGCTGCTGAAGCTCTGAAAGTCGATTCGACGACCGGGATCAGGGTGTTTGAACTCGCGTGGCTGCAGATCGCTTCCGGAGCCTCGCTCTTTCTGCTGGGTGCCGGGCTGACCTACTGGTTCGTCGGCGTCCGGGCCCGATCGGTCGACTTCCTGATCGCGACCGACGCAGAAATGAAGAAGGTCAACTGGTCGACCCGCAAGACGATCATTGATTCGACGTGGATGGTGGTCGGCGCGTCGGTCTTGATTGCGGCGTTGATCTACGCGATCGACATCGCCTTCCAGTGGTTTTTCGCCTTTATCAAGGTCCTGCACCGGTGAACGGGCGGGCCGGGCCGGATCGGCCGGGCGGGGCTAGAATCGGATCCGCGGGACAGGTGTGGTGACGCGGGCGTCTTTGTCGGAGGTTCGGCGTGTCGGACGGGCTCCCAATCAACGGGGCACTGTCCGACGACATCACTCGCCGACGACATTAACCGGAGTTTTGCAACCCCTCGGCGGGGTGTATCAGGAGCGTGCCATGAAGGAAGCGAAGATCAATCAGGATTCTCCCGTCATCCAGACGACCGAGCGCGTCGGCCTCTTGGGCACCGATGAGCCGCTGCGAACGCCGGGGATGGACTGGTTTGTGCTCCGCGTGGCCAGCAACAAAGAGAGCTACGTCCGCGACACGCTGCTCCGCAAGGTGCAGATCGAGGGGATGGCACACCTGGTCAACCGACTTCTGGTCCCGACCGAGAAGACCCGCACGATCAAAAACGGCAAGCAGAAGATCACCGAGACCAAGCTCTATCCCGGGTACGTCTTCGTCGAGATGCGTCTCGAGCCCGACGGCCGGATCCCGCAGGACGTGTTCTTTCTCATCAAAGAGACAACCGGCGTGGGCGACTTTGTCGGGACCGCCGGGCGGCCGACGGCGATGCTCGAGCACGAGATCGAGAAGATGCAGAAGGACAGCCGCAAGCCCGAGGACGAGCCCACGCTCAAGCTGACGTTCGAGAAGGGCGAGCACGTGGTGATCAAGGAAGGCCCGTTCCAGAGCTACGAGGGCACGGTCGACGAGATCGATCCCGAGAAGGGCCGCTTGAAAGTGCTGGTCACGATCTTTGGCCGTCAGGCTCCGATCGAGCTCGAAGAGTGGCAGGTCGGCAAGGCCGAGACCGCCTGATCCACGTTCGAGCTCGAGGTCGCTATTACGCCATGAGGTCGATCAGACGCCCCACGTTCGGCGCGGGCTTGGTTTGGCGTTTGCTGCGCCAGAACTCTTCGTTTTGGGCTGCAAGAACAAGGTCGTACGCCACGGGGGGCGGGGCCGGTTGACGTTGAAGGTTGGTCGCGGCGAGACTCTCGGCGAAGGTCCTTCGCTCACCCGCCATCGCGGACGCAAACGCCGGGCAGACTGAAATCGGTTCAATTCTTGACATGGCAAGAATCCCATGTCGAACGAGATGCCTGGCTGAGAAACCTCGGCGGCGCCGTGCCGATGGCGTGCGGCGGCCTATAAGAACCGTCATCGCGGCGTGGAGCGGCGGCTTGGCAACGGCTGCGACGTGTGTGCCGCCTGTGCTGTTGGGATCGCCGGCGTCGTGGTGATGCGACGAATCAACACTCGGAACAACCGCCTGAGGCGAGGAGACAGCGTGCTGCGGACCGCGGACCTTGAGTACGAACTGCCGGAATCGAGCATCGCCACGACGTCGGCGACGCCCCGTGATTCGGCCCGCCTGCTGATGGCGCCCCTCGATTCGACCCAGGCACCGTCGAACCGGATCGTGCGGGACCTCCCCGAACTGCTCCGGGCGGGAGACCTTGTGGTCTTCAACGCCACGCGGGTGCTGCGGGCGAGGTTCGTGGGGTATCGGGCGGACACGGGCGGGAAGGCGGAGGGCCTATTTCTGGCCGAGGCTCCGTTGCCCGACGGGCGCACGGGATGGGTGTGCCTCGCTCGGCTCAAACGGATTCGGGCCGGGGTCGAGATCACCGTGGAAGGACGGCCGGGCGAGGTCGGGCTGCGACTGCTCGCGGTGGAGCCGAGGGCCGAGGAGCCCGGGGCGTGGCTGTTTGATCCGCGGATGCCCGATGGGTCGCCCGTGAGCGGGACGGCTGCGGATGTGCTGGAGGGCGTCGGGCTGACGCCCCTCCCGCCGTACATCCTGCGAGCCCGGGAGCATTCGGGAGCGGATGCGTTGCAAGCGTCGGACCATGATCGGTACCAGACCGTGTACGCCAAGGGCGAGGCGGGATCGGTGGCGGCACCGACGGCGGGGCTTCACTTCACTCCGGAATTGCTCGACTCGCTCCGCGGACGCGGGGTTGAGACCGCTGAGGTGACCCTCCATGTCGGGACGGGCACCTTCCGCCCGGTGGAGAGCGAGTTCATCGAGCAGCACCCGATGCATGCGGAATGGTGCTCGATGGACACGCCGACGATCGATCGTGTGCTGGCGGCCAAGCGAGAGGGCAGGCGGGTGATCGCGGTGGGAACCACGAGCGCGAGGACCTTGGAGGCCTTTGCGCAGGCCTCCGCGGAAGGCATCATGCCGGGGAGCCTGGCGACCCGGATCCTGATCACGCCCGGGTACCGGTGGCGGTGGGTGGATGGGATGCTGACGAATTTCCATCTGCCAAGGTCGACCCTGATGGCGATGGTGGCCGCCCGGATCTCGGCCGAACCCGGCGTCGGGGTGCTTCGGCTCAAGGGGCTGTACGGGGCGGCTCTCCGCGACGGGTATCGCTTTTACTCCTTCGGCGACGCGATGCTGATCGTTTAGGTTCGGTGGGGTTGGCACACGCATCGGAATCTGTGTCTCCCGGCGAGCGGGTTGGTCGATACGATGGGCCACGCGCCGGATGCGGATGGATTCGCGGAAGGCGTGGCACAGGTGCGCCGCATGCTCCTCGGAGAACTCACTCAAGGCCTTGGTGTCCGCCTGCTCACCCCGGGTGCGGCGTCGGTACGGATCACGGACGTGACCGAGGACAGCCGAACCGCCATGCCGGGATCGCTTTTTATCGCTCGCTCAGGGCGAAAGGCCGACGGGAGGCGGTACGTGCTGGACGCGGTGGCGGCCGGGGCGGTGGCGGTGCTGACGGACGACCCCGAGCCTCTGAAGACGGGGAATGCCTGCCCGGCCGCGGCACTGGCCGGAACAGACGACATCATGCTGGCCTCGGCACAGGTGGCGGAGCGGTTCTACGGCGGGCCGGCCCGGACCCTCGCGTCCATGGCTGGGATCATCGGAGTGACCGGCACCAACGGAAAGACGACGATTTCCTGGCTGATCTGGCAACTGTTGAACAAGGCTGCGATTCGGTGCGGGCTCATCGGGACGGTCGTGATCGACGACGGTCGCGAGGTCGCCTCGGCCACGATGACCACGCCCCCCGCGGTCGAACTGAGCCTCACGCTGGCGAACATGGTCGAGGGCGGGTGCAAGGCGGTTGTGCTTGAAGCCTCGAGCCACGCGCTTCACCAGCGGCGGGTGGGGGCGCTCCCCTTCCGGGTCGCGATCTTCAGCAACCTGACGCAGGACCACCTCGACTACCACGGGACGATGGAGCACTACGCCGCCGCCAAGGCGATGCTGTTTGAGACCCTCGGCGCGGACGGAACCGCGATCGTGAACGCGGACGACCCCGGGCACGCGCGAATGATCAAGGGGACCAAGGCCCGGGTGATCCGGTGCCGAGAGGTCCGCGGAACGCCGTGCGGCGGCGAAGCCACCGCGGAGGTCAGGATCGTCGGGACATCGATGCGCGGGATGAGACTGGAACTGGCGGGAGCGTTCGGGTCGATCGCCACAACCGTGCCGCTGATCGGAACGTACAACGCGATGAACATCCTCGAAGCGGTCGTCGCGGCCCATGCGGTCGGCGTCTCGACGGCGGGAATCGTCGACGGGCTCGGATCGATCACCGCCCCCCGTGGTCGACTTGAACGTGTCGGCGACTTGAGCGACGAAGTGGCGGTCTACGTCGACTACGCGCACACGGACGACGGGCTGCGTTCCATGCTGACCGCGGTTCGAGGAGCGATGGGCACCGAGAGCGCCGGTGAGTTGTGGGTGGTCTTCGGGTGCGGCGGGGATCGAGACACCGGCAAGAGGCCCAAGATGGGCAGGGCGGCGGCGGACCTAGCGGACAGGCTGGTCGTCACCTCGGACAATCCGAGGTCGGAACGTCCCGGAGACATCATCTCGCAAGTGATCGAGGGGATTCCCGACACGGTACGGGCCGGCGTGATTGTCCATGCCGATCGGGCCAAGGCCATCGAATTCGCGATCGCGTCGGCCCGCGCGGGCGATGTCGTGGTGATCGCGGGCAAGGGGCACGAGGCTGAGCAGATCCTGCCCGACGGGAACGGCGGAACCTACCGAATCTCGTTCGATGACCGCGAGCATGCGGCAGCCGTCCTCGCGGCGCGGAGGGGTGTTCTGACGGAAGTCAAAGAGATGAATCAACACGGAAAGCCGACGACTCGAGAGGATGATGGCGATGACGTTCTGGACCTTTGACTCGATCAAGCAAGCCTCGGGCGGGACTTGGGCGGCACGCGCTCGCGAAGGAACGACCCCGCGCGGGGCTTCGATCGACACGCGCACCCTGCGCCCCGGGCAGATCTTCTTCGCTCTGCGCGGAGAGCATGTCGACGGCCACGGGTACCTCGACGCGGCGGCTGATCGCGGGGCGAGCCTCGCGGTGGTCGACGCTCCCGCGGCGTCGGGCGATCTCTCGCGGTTCCACGGGAAGATGGGGATTCTGGTCACCCAGGACACGCCGACCGCGCTCTTGAGGCTCGGAACCGCCGCACGATCCGCGATGGAGACGACCAAGGTCATCTCTATCGGCGGGTCCAATGGAAAGACCACGACGACCAGGCTTGTCGAGGCGGTGCTGTCCGGGTCTTTGCAGGGGTCCGCGTCGCCCAAGAGCTTCAACAACGCTCTGGGCGTCCCGCTCACGCTGCTCAACGCGTTGCCGGGTGACGCGTTTGTCGCGGCCGAGGTCGGGACGAACGCTCCGGGCGAGATCGCGACGCTCGCCAGCCTCGTCAGGCCTGACGTCGCGGTGATCACGAGCATCGGGCGTGAGCATCTCGAGGGCCTGGGGTCGATCGAGGGTGTGGCACGGGAAGAAGCGGCGATCCTCCCCTCGCTCGCCCAAGGCGGCACAGCAATCCTCAATGCTGATGCGCCGCACCTTCTGAGCCTCGCGCGAACCATGCTTGCCGGACGACGCGACGTGACGGTTGTGACGTTCGGCACGGGCAAGGATGCGGACCTGCGACTGACCGACATCGGGCACAGCATGGAAGGGCTTCGGGTCACGATCAACGATCGCGAGGTTTACCTCGTGCCGATGATCGGGCGTCACAACGCGGGGAACGCCGCGGCCGCGGTCGCGGTGGGGCGAAGAATGGGGTTGGACACCGACACCATCAACGCGGGGCTCGCGAGGGTCAAGGCGCCGGAGCACCGTTTGCAGCGGCTCATGATCGGCGGGATCTTCGTCCTGGACGACGCGTACAACGCGAATCCCGAATCGATGCGGGCCGCGATCGAGACCTTCGCGGAGATCGCTGTGGCCGCCCCGCGGCGCGTGGTGGTGCTGGGCGACATGCTGGAACTGGGACCCGAGTCGGACTCCCTGCACCGCGAGATCGGCACGCATGTCGCCGATTGCGGGGCGGCGGACGTCGCGATGCTCGTCGGTCCCCACTCCGAGCAGACCGCCCGCGCGATCATGGACAGCTCCGCCAGGATTGCCGTGCGTCATTTCGCCGAAGCAACGCTCGTCACCTGCGAGGCCATCGCCCGCACCTTTCATCCGGGTGACGCGGTGCTGCTGAAAGGATCACGGGGGATGGCTCTGGATCGGGTCGCGGGGGCGTTGCGCCGGCTGCACCCGGAATCCGATCCCCCCACCACGATCGTCCCCGCCAAATCCGCTGCGGCCGCACACTAACAGGAGGAGTCGAAACCACCGATGATCTACCTTCTCCTTCGATCACTCACCGACTGGCTCAACAAGGTTGACCTCTACCCGCTCTTTCGGCTTCTCGACCAGACCGAGTTTCGTGCGCTCGCCGCGGCTCTGCTCAGTTTCGCGCTCGTCCTGGGATTCGGGCGTCGCACGATCAACTGGCTTCTGAGGATGAAGATCGGCGATGCGGGGCTTACCGACTCGGCGGCCCTGGCTGCACAAGCCGCGAGCAAGGCCAACACCCCGACCATGGGCGGCCTTCTGCTGATCGGCTCGCTCGTCGTCAGCACGATGCTGCTCGCCGATATCTCCACGTTTTATGTCCAAGCGGGTCTCATCGTCGTGATCCTCTTCGCCGCCGTCGGTGCGTCGGACGATTGGCTGAAACTCACGGCCAAGCGACGTGGCACGGGCGCACGCCAGGGGCTTTACCCCTGGGAGAAACTCGTCTTCCAGCTCGGCCTCTCCGCGATCGTCGTCTACTTCTGCTCACGCCAGGATGCCAGCCCGCTCGCCACGGTCCTCAACCTCCCGTTCCAGCGAAGCTACGAGCCCGGGAGCGGCGGGGTGCCCGAGCCGGACCTGGTGATGATGCCCACGTGGCTCTTCGTGATCCTCGGCGCGATGTTCATTACCGGGATGTCCAACGCGGCCAACATCACCGACGGCATGGACGGCCTTGCGACCGGCATCTCCGGGATCGTCAGCGTCGGGATCTTCGTTCTCGCGTTCATCGCTGCCGGCGCGACCGCGTACACCCTCCTCGTGCCTCGCATCGAGGGCGCGGGCGAACTTGCAGTCATGGCCGGGGCGATGGCGGGGTCGTGCATGGGGTTCCTCTGGTGGAACTGCAACCCCGCCCGTGTGTTCATGGGCGACACCGGGTCTCTCGCGCTCGGAGCGCTGATCGCGTACATCGCTGTCGTGATCCGACAAGAGATTCTGATCGGCCTCATGTGCGTCATCTTCCTCGTCGAGATCGGCTCGGTCATCCTGCAGGTCGGGTACTTCAAGATGTCCGGCGGCAAGAGGATCTTCCGCTGCGCCCCCTACCACCACCATCTGCACCTCGCCCTCTGGCCCGAAACGCAGATCGTCGCGAGATTCTGGGTTATCACCATCCTCTGCGTCGTTCTCGCACTCGCCACGATCAGGGTGCGTTAGCCGAACAGAATGTGACCGCCAGCCAAGTGGTCGGCGGATCCTCACCGCCCCCTCAGCCTCCTAGCATTCCGCATGAAATGTGCATGCTCCTGCTCGTTGCCTTGGACCGCCGTTGCCATCGCCACCACTGCGGGCGTCATCGGATTTGCGTCGTGGTACAAGTCCGTCGACTCCGCATCCAAGGCCGATGCCCCGTCCGTTGAGATCACCCCCGCTTCGCTGGGCGCGCCGGTGCCCGCCGTGAACGAGGTGGTCTTCAAGGTCGAGGGGCTCGCGTGCGAAGGGTGCGCCTCGGACGTCACGGGCGAACTCAAGAGCATGCCCGGCGTCACCGACGCGAGAGTCGTCTTCGCCGAAGGACGCGCGTACGTGACGCTCGCCTCGACCGAGCCCGCGAGTGTGGACGCCCTCATTGAGAAAGTCGGATCCAACCCGAGCCACAAGGCCAGTGTCGAGGCCAAGGGTAGCGGCGTCAAGTAACTCCTCGTTCATGACCAAAGGACATCTCGATGCGTTCCGTCAAGAGTGTGATGCCGATGCTTCTCGCCGTCGCTGCGTGCGCAACCGCGGCTCATGCTGACGATGTGCTTCAGCTCTCCTTCGCTCGTGTCGGGACGTCGTACAGCGCGTTCATCGGGTCCGACAACCCGGCTGTCGGACGTCGGGTGATCTCAACTCGGATCGTGCTCAGGCTTCAGGTTACCGCGGGTGACGCGGCCGATTTCACAACCGATCTCCTGGTCCCCGTTGCCGCGGACCCCGGCGCAACTTCGGTCGTCTTCGAGTCGGGGCTCGACCGCGGATGGTCGGGCGTCGGTCTCTTCGAGATCGACGAGATCGTGACGTCGCACAACGGCACGGTGATCGCTCGTCGATTCGGCGCGGCGACGCCCGGTGACGGGTACGACGGCGAGATACTCGATGGCTCGATGGTCGAATTGCGGTTCGAGACCGCTTGCCCGGCGGACTTCAACGCCGACGGCTTTCTCGACTTCTTCGACTACAGCGATTTTGTCGCGTGCTTCGAGACGGGCACCTGCCCCGATGGACGGACCGCCGACTTCAACAGCGACGATTTCGTCGACTTCTTTGACTACAGCGACTACGCCACGGCCTTTGAAACCGGGTGCTGATCGAGGTTTCCGCAGGTGCCCGAACGGCCTCTGGGCTTGTTCGCATCCTGTACGTGCCAATTCCGCGCATGAGAGTTGACGTTCACGTCCGGATAGCCGATGATTTTGAAGTGACCCGCACGATCTGGCTCATCCTCGCGATGTTCATCAACGCCACGGTGATGCCGTGGGTCGCGCCAAGCCCGATCACGCGCTCCGAATCCCGTGCCTCGTGCTGTTCCGGCGGACAGTGCTGCTGTAGCAACAGGCAGCCGGTCCACAACTCGTCACGTTGTCCGTGCGCTCCGAAGCAGGAGCGGACCACGACCGGCACGGTGACGGACCAAGTCTTCGCGAACCATGGGGCGTCAAAGCGAAGTTCTTCGCGTCAGTCGCCATGGCCCGGCGATGACAGTCCTGCTTTCTCGATCCGGGCGATCAGCGTGCTCGCCTCGCGACAGACTCCGACCATTCTTCGCCACTGGCGGGGACCGCCCGCTCCCACTCGTGATGCCTTGTGTGTCTGGGTGACGTAATCACACCGCTTCCAACAGCGATGTGTCATTGCGTTTCTTCATTCACACCACAGCACCCGATGCTGTACACACCAAAGGCTCATTCCATGCGTATCCAATTCGCCATCGTGGCTTCCTCTCTTCTGCTTTCGACCGCGACCATCGTCTGTCTCGGCGGCTGCGCCGGCAGCACGGCGGCCCGTCCGTCCGACGTTCCCGAAGTCGACATGTCCGGCGCAACCCGCATTGACCAGGGAAGCGAAGTCTACTGGCAGCACGCTCCGACCGAGGCGGACGCTGCTGCCCTTCTCGACAAAACGCCCATCACCACCAAGTGGGCCACCCTCTACGTCAACGGGCTGGGTTGCCCGCAGTGCGCGTCCAACATCGACCTCACGCTCGCCAAAGTCCGCGGCGTGTCGTGGATGTACGTCGACCTCGGCCACGGGGTAGTCCAGATGCAGTTGCAAGGCGACGCTGGCAAGCCGAGTCCGATCGAACTCAAGAACAAGGTCGCCGACGCGGGGTTCACTCTCGTCAAGATCCGCACACACTAAGCCCGGAAAGGCACTCCCATGAAGCACCCCACCCTCGCGGCGATTCTCGCTGCAGCGGCAGCCTGCGGCGCAGCCTCGGCCCAGGAGGCCATGTACACCCAGGCGGCGACGATGCCCGCCCCGGGCAATTTCATCATCCGCGAACAAATCCACTTCTTCCAGTACGGCCAGAACCCCGTCACCGGCGATAAGCAGGAAGATCTGTACGTCCTCGAGAACAGCCTGAGCGTCGGGCTCGCCCGCGCCCTGGCGGTCACCATCACCGTCCCCGTCGTCGTCAAGGAGACCACCCTCGCGACCGGCGATGGCGAGTGGGACTACGGCGTTGAGGACATCGACATCATGTTCAAGTACCGCGTCTACATGGACAACACGGGCGGTGTCGACACCACGAGGATCGCGATCCTCGGCGGTGCTGACGTCACCAGCGGAGATAACCGCGACTTTGCCAGTCAATCCGTCAACCCCATGATCGGCGCGGTCTTTACCAAAGTCATCGGACGACACGGATTCAATCAAGACCTCATCTACACGTTCAACACCGGCGGCACCCCGGGCAAGAACAGCGGCGGCGAGGGGCCCGACGACGCACTCGAGTTCAACTCCGCGTACGTCTACCGAATCGACCCCGTCGCCTACACGGCCGACAGCCAAGGGGCGTGGTACGTCACCGCTGAGATCAACGGCCTGTACGAGACCAACGGCGACGTGGAACTCCGCTGGTCGCCCGGGTTCATGTACGAGGGCCGACGGTTCGGGTTTGAGGTCATGGCTCAGTTCCCGCTCTGGAACGACCTGGGCGAAAGGGCTGAACTCGATCTCGGGATTGGCGTGGGCGTCCGGATTTTGTTTTAGACTCCCCGGATATCGGTGCACCGGCAGCCCTCAGCTTTGATGGGGGTTGCCGGTCCGCACGCCGTGGGGTCGGCGAATCCTCTCCTATACTCGCGTCCCGCTGATAGGGGCGGCTTCATTGAGGTCCACCGCGTGCCATACACCATCAAGCCGGCCGAGGCCTTCGGCGTCGACGCTGACAACACCGAATACCTCAAAAAGCACGTCGATACCGGCGATCGCTGGGTCCTGAATTTCGGCCCCCAGCACCCCGCGACGCACACAACCCTCCGCCTCGTCCTCGAACTCGACGGCGAACGCATCGCCCGTTGCACCCCTCATATCGGGTATCTGCACTCGGGCTTTGAGAAGCTCGGCGAGGCTCTCGACTACAACCAATACGTCACGATCGTCAGTCGGATGGACTATCTCTCGCCCATCGCCAACGACATCGCGTGGCACCACGCGGTCGAGAAGATGTTCGGCATCGACATCACCCCGCGCTGCAAGGTGCTCCGGACGATCATGTCCGAGATCGCCCGCATCCAGAACCACCTGCTCTGCGTCGGCGCGGCGGGCTTGGATCTCAACGCGTTCACCGGCTTCATCTACGCGTTCAATGTCCGCGAGAAGATCTACGACCTTGTCGACTACGTCTCGGGCCAACGCTTCCACCCGGATTGGACCCGCGTCGGCGGCCTCATGCAGGACCTGCCCTGCGCGGCCAACGGCGACGACGTCTTCAAGCGGATGGTCAAGAACCTCATCCACAACGAGATCCCCTCCGCCGTCGCGGACCTTGAGAATCTCCTCAACCGCAACCGCATCTTCATGGACCGCACCCGTGGGATCGGTGTGATGACCAAGGCTGAAGCCATCGCCTGGAGCATGACAGGCCCGATGGCCCGCTCCTGCGGCGTCAAGCGAGACCTCCGCAAGGACGACCCCTACCTGTGCTACGCCGACAACTGGGACGGGAACGGGGCTGAAGCGGTCAAGTTCAGCGTCCCCATCACCGAAGAGGGCGACGCCTACACCCGGTACCTCGTCCGCTGCGAAGAGATCAAGCAGAGCCTCAAGATCATCGAGCAATTGATCGACAAGATCCCTCAGGGGCCCGTCGATGCCTTCGCCGACAGCAAGGTGACCAAGCCGAATAAAAAGGACGTCTACGGGTCGATCGAAGGGCTTATCCAGCACTTTGAACTCATCATGTCCAACCGCGGGTGGAAGCCCCCGGTCGCCGAGGTCTACGCC